>NZ_JCAFTB010000007.1:0-241026 GCF_059369855.1 Stenotrophomonas sp. YJH_SMC_138 | reverse complement strand
CGTGGACGTGAAGCTCGGGCCGAACACTTTCCGCATTCCGGCCAACTACCTGGACAGCCAGATCGCACCGTGGCCCGGCGAGGGCGTGACGCTGGTCATCGAGTGGCCGGACATGAAGCCGACGCCGCCGGGTGCCCGGGCGAATCCGCGTACGAATGATTTCCGGAAGGAAATTGCTGTGGCGATCGACTACATCGATCGTGCGCCAATCGAAACATCATTGGAGCGATTGTCCTCCAACCAGGCATCCGCCGAGGAAGGATCGGTGGAGCGAGGGGATCCTCGGGATCGACTCGATCTGCGTATTGCGCGGCCCGACGTCATGGGACTGACGCCTTACGCCATTGATGAAACGAGGATGGGGATTTTCTCGAAGGAATACGAGGCACGCTATGGAAAACCGCCCACCCGTAATCCTGCCTATGAAGATGACTGGTACATCGCGCGCGCTCCCAACGGCAGCCTGACCACATTCATCAAATGCGAAAGCACGGCGTTTCGGGGGGATGGCGTTCGCCTGCAGGGCGATCAGGTCATCAGTGAGCAAGGGCAAGCCGCTGCGGGGTGCTTCCACTATTTCTCGGATGTGGAGAACAAGCTTTCCATCTCGCTGAACTACAAGCGGGCCTTCCTGGCGGACTGGAAGCGGATGGAAGATGCGGTGCGGGATCTTCTCGCGCGCTCCCGCGTCCGGCAGTGAGTGCATTCAGGAGCAGGCGATGGGCGGATTGACGCAAGAGAATCTCAGGATTCTGGCCAGCTATGCCAAGGCCGGAAACCGTGAGTTGTACTGGAACTATCTGTCGCAGCTGCCAAATGCGGATGGCTATGGCACGCTTGCGCTGGGTGTTGTTCGCAACGACAGCCTGCCAGGCCGCGTTGCAAACAGCTACGCACAGGATTACGCCCGAGATCAGGAAGGCAAGGGCTCCGGCTTTCCCGATGCGCAGCTGAGCGAGCGGCAATGGGAGATGTTTGGGCAGACGCTTCTGCGCCAGGACCTGGAGCGACGCCTGTTCTGGATGGAGCAGGGGCGTCCCGAATTTGCACTGAATCTTCCCGGCAAGGATGTAATGCTGGCACACGACCGGGCATTCGAACGGCATGAACTCGATCCCAACTGCTGGACGCCGCGCGTGTTGCTGCAGGCGGCTGAGCAGAAGAGCGGCCCCGAGAAGCTGGAACAGATCTGGACCAACATGCTCAACAATGACTACGCCGGAGGCCCGCGCGTAGGGAACACCAGCGTCGATGCCATCAGCCAGATGGGATGGACGAAGGGCGGGCAATACCTGACCCGGTTGAGCGTGCTGGAAGCCACCCAGGCACTGGAAGGGCGCTCGGCGGTCGATCCGAACGTCATCGGTGGCAACAGCTACTACGCGATGTACTTCGAAGCGGACAGGAAATGGGCCAGTGTCAGCGCGGGTGGTGGCCACATGTCGATGCGTGAGATCACCGATCCGGCCCGCATCGCTGAACTCAACGACGCGCGGGACGTTCGTCTGGAACGGCAGGAAAAACGTACCCAGTTCCACCCGGACGACCCGTACCGGACCATCACCCGCAGCCCGCTGACCGCAGCCGTGGACGACGTGCCGGATCCCGCGCAGGTAGCGACCCGTCTGGCCGACATTGGACCCGGCCACCGTGAGTACGCATTGATGCAGCAGGTGCGCGAAGGCGTGGCCGCGATCGATGCCGGCGCCGGGCGTACCCACGACGAGAACAGCGAGCGCCTGGTGGCGAGCGTGATGGCCTTGGCGCGCCACAACCAGCTCGAACGCGCCGACCATGTGCTGCTGAGCGCGCGGACTGCCGATCACCCGGCCGGCCGCAACGTGTTCGTGGTGCAGGGCGAGTTGAATGATCCGGCGCATCTGCGGGCCTCCATGCCCACGGACCGGGCGGTGCAGACGCCGGTCGAGCAGTCACTGCAGGCCCTGCAGGCAGTCGGTGCGGATCGTGAACAGGCACACGCGCAGCGCCAGCAGGAGGTCGATGCGCAGGCGCGCGACATCCCGGCGATACGGATGGGCTAGGGTCCCGGCCTGTCGCAGCCTCGCCTCACGCGGTCTTTGCAACTCGGTGCGCGGGCATTGCTGAGTTCGCTTGGCGACCGACGCGTACCAGCCGGGTAGATGTCCGCCTGGGTGGATGCCATTTCACCGCTGCGGTAGCCGCCCACTTTGGTGGGCATTCTGGCCCTGGCGCGCGGTGACGCAGCCGTGCCCACCAGGGTGGGCACCCACCAAGGCGATGTGGATTGGCATCCAGTACCGGGGCGCTACCTCGCCGGGGCGTCTGCCGTCTGCGCGGCCACCATGGCCTGCTGCATCTCCTTCAGCGACAGATAGCCATCACCATCGGTGTCCAGGCCCGCAAAGTACTTCGCAATCTCCGGCACCAACGTGGCTTCATCCTTGCTGATCCTGCCATCCTTGTTCGTGTCCATGGCACTGAACGCGGCGTCGATCGAATCGGCCTGCTTGCTGAAGCGCCCCTGCTGGAATCTGGTGTATTCGGCCTTGTCGACGCGCCCATCCTTGTTGGTGTCCATCGCTGTGAACGTGGAATCGATGTAGGCCTGCTTCGGGTCAGCCGGCGCGGCCTGGGAGGCCAGCGGAGCGGCGCACAATGCGATCAACAGAGCGGTCTTCTTCATGGGTCGTATGTCCTTGAGATGTGCAGGTCAGCGGCAGGGATAGGTGTAGCCGTCGGCGCCGCGATAGGTATCGTTGCGGCGGTCATAATTGCCGTAGCGGCGAATGCAGTAGTCGGCGCGTTCGCGGGTCTCGCGTTCGCGCTTGGCGGCTGCGGCAATCACACCGGCCACGACGGCTGCGCCCACCACGCCCACCACCACACCGGTGGTCTTGGCATCGTGGCGGCGCTCACGTTCCCGGTCACGCTCACGCTCGCGTTCACGACGCTCCCATGCATCACGATCGCGGTCACGGTAGTCCTGGTCCCACTGCGGGTTGTAGCGGTTACCGCGTTGCGCATGCGCGTCGCCGGAGTAGGGCAACAGCAGCATCAGTTGTGCAGCCGCTGCCAGCAGCAGTGCGGTTCTTCCTGGCTTCAGAGACATCGTCCAGCTCCTGTGCGGACATTGTTGGTAGCTCCAGTAGAGCCCGCAGACATTGCGCGAACCTGCCGTCACTGCAGGTAACGTCACTGGCTATCGAACCAGTGCTTCGACCGGGTCCAGCTGCGCGGCGCGGCGTGCTGGCAGGAAGCCGAAGCCAATACCGATCAGGCTGGAACAGGCGAAGGCGGCCAGGATCGAATTGGCGGAGAACACAAGGCTGAAACCCACGTTGGCCAGCGCCAACCCTGCCCCCAATGCCAGGGCCACGCCGATGCCGAGCACGCCACCGAGCAGGCAGACCAGGACCGATTCGATCAGGAACTGTTGCAGGATGTCGCTGCGCCGCGCGCCCACCGCCATGCGCACGCCGATCTCGCGTGTTCGCTCGGTCACCGACACCAGCATGATGTTCATCACTCCGATTCCGCCCACTACCAGCGCGATGGCGGCGATGGAGCTGATCATCATGGTCAGGATGCCGGTGGTCTGTTCGATGGACTGGCGGATCTGCGCGTTGTTGCTCATGTAGAAATCGGTGCTGCCATGGCGGCGTGCCAGCAATCGTCCGATGGCGCGCTCGGCCGCCTCCATGCTGATGGCATCGGAGACACGCACGGTGATGCTGGAAACGTGGCTCTGCCCGAGCATGCGCGCCATGGTGGTGGTGTAGGGCAGCCACACCCGCAGCAGCGAGGCATCGCCGACCGCGCCGGCGTCCTTCTTCACCACGCCCACCACGCGCACCGGCACGTTGCCCAGCAGCAGGGTCTGGCCGATGGGATTGTCCACCGCAGCGAAGAAGCGGGCGCGGGTGTTGGCATCGATCACCACTACCTGCTGGTAGCCGGCCACGGCGGCCGGGCCGAAGAAGGCACCTTCGCCCAGCTGCAGGCCATGCACGCGGAAGTACTGCTCGCTGACGCCCTGCACCTGCACGCTGGCCGAGCGGTTGCCGCGCAGCGCGGTGCCGGTGGTGGCCACGCCGGGTGTAGCGCTGTCCACGAACGGCTGCCCGGCCAGGGCCACGCTGTCGCCGGGGGTGAGCGTTTCCACCCGCGTCGAGTGCAGGTCGCCGAAGCCGGACCCGGGATAGATCTCGATGGTGTTGGTGCCCAGCGAGGAAATGTTGGACAGGATGGCCTGGCGCGCGCCGGTACCCAGCGCGACCACGGAGACGACCGACGCAATGCCGATGATGATGCCGAGCATGGTCAGGAAGGTGCGCATGCGGTGCGCGTTCATTGCGCGCAGGGCCATGCGGAACGCCTCTGTAAAGCGGTCACGCACCGCCTGCCAGCCGCTGCCACCGCCGCGCTGCGGCGGGGCCGCCGCTGACCCATCCACGGCAGAGACCCTGCCCGTGGCGCGATCATCGACAACCCGGCCATCGCGGACCTCGATGATGCGCTGGGCATATTCGGCCACGGCCATGTCGTGGGTCACCAGCACCACGGTGTGGCCCTCGGCATGCAGCTCGCCCAGGATCTTCATCACCTCCCTGCCGGAGTGGGTGTCCAGCGCACCCGTCGGCTCATCGGCGAAGATCACCGCGCCGCCGTTCATCAGTGCGCGCGCAATCGAAACACGCTGCTGCTGGCCACCTGACAGCTCGCCAGGCAGATGCTGCATACGTTCGCTCAGGCCCAGCCGCGCCAACAGCTCGGCCGCGCGGGCGCGGCGGGTGGCCCCCGCCATGCCGGCATAGATCGCTGGCACTTCTACATTGCCCAATGCGGTCAGGTCGGTCAGCAGGTGATAGCGCTGGAAGATGAAGCCGAAGTGCTCGCGGCGTAGTTCGGCCAGTTCATCGGGCGACATCTGAGCGGTTTCGCGTCCGGCGATCTGGTATGCACCGGCGGAAGGGCGATCGAGGCAGCCGAGGATGTTCATCAACGTGGACTTGCCCGAGCCGGACTGGCCCACGATGGCCACCAGTTCGCCTGCGTGGATGTCCAGGTCCACGCCATCGAGCACGACCAGGGTCTGTTCGCCGGCCGCGAACTCGCGGCGGATGCCGCGTACGCGCAGCAAAGGGGCGGTGGTGGATGTGCTCATTTCGACGGCGCGTGTGCGGTAGCGGCTTCGTCCCGGGCCTGCGCCAGCACCACCTGTTCGCCCTCTTTCAGGCCGCTGCGTACCTCCACCTGGATCTGGTCGTCCAGCCCGATGGTGATGCGGCGCGCATGGGCGTGCCCGTCCGCGCCACGCACCTGTACGCTGTAGCTGCCATCGGCCGCGCGTGCACCGAGCGCAGCGGAGGGCAGCGTCAGTACGTTGTCGGCGCGACCCAGCACGATGCGCACCTGCGCGGTCATGTAGCTGCGCAGGCGGCCATCGGCGTTGGCGACGTCGAACTGCCCGTTGTAGTACATGGCGGTGCGGCTGCCACCGCCGGTCGCGGGTGAAGCAAGGGCGGAGGCGTCTTCCTGGGTGATCGATTCCGGAGCCGGGGCGATGTCGCGCAGCGTGCTCCTGTAGCGACGTCCCGCGTCGCCAAGAATGGTGAAGTACGCTTCCTGACCAACGGACGTGTGCACAACATCCGCCTCGGAGATTTCCGCGTAGACCGTCATCACGTCCTGGTTGCCCAGCATCACGATGGTCGGTGCGCTCTGTACCGCGTTCACGGTCTGCCCCTGGCGCGCCACCACGGCCAGCACGGTGCCGTCGGTGGGGGCGGTGATACGGGTGTACTCGAGGTTGGTCTGTGCGATATCCACGGCGGTCTGCCGCTGCACGATCTCACCTTCCAGCGCGGCGATCTGTTCCCGGGTGGCATCGACCTTGGCCTTGGCCGCATCGACGTCGGCGCGTGCCACCAACTGCGAGGTCACCAGCTGCTGCTGTCGATGCAATGTCAGCTCGAACTGGCGCAGGTCGGTGGCCAGCGCATCGCGGTTGGCGCGCGCGGTGCGCTGTGCTGCCTGCGCACTCAGCAATGCGTTGCGCTGGGTGCGCGAATCGATATCGGCAATCGGATCGCCGGCCTTCACCTTGTCGCCCAGCTTCACATGCAGGGCCTCGATGCGGCCGGAGACCTGCGCGCCCACGCTCACCAGCCGCGAGGGCTTCAGTGTTCCAGTGGCTTCAACGACCTGTTCAATGTTGCCCCGGGTTACCGGTGCCACCTGCAGCTTCGGTGGTGGTACGGGCCGGAGCCAGGCGAAGAGTGCCAACGTTGTGCAGAGGAGTGCGGCAGCAATGATCAGCACACGGCGGCGGCTGCGCGGTGTGGCGCTCATCGGCGCGGCATCCGGAAGAGACAGGGCATCGTGGATCCTCGAGACTGTTGGAATGCACGCCTGGGGTGACAGGTGTGGATGGTGGTCGAGTCTCGATGCGCTGGATTGCGCGAACCTTGCGATGGTGCAGGCGTGTCAGTGGGCAATGCCCTGCGTGAGCAGTGCCATCGCGATGAACTGGATCATGCTACCGAGCGCCAACAGCACGTGGCGGAGGCGTTGCGCCGGCGTGGGCAGGGTCGAAAGCTGGCACAACGCGCCGACCAGCAGCACGGTGCAGACCGCAACCGGCAGGGTTGCGGTGGCGGCGACGATCGCGATGATCATCAACGTGGCAGCAAGCATCACGGCGGCTGCGCGCGTATCCAGGGTCCGCAGCAGCGGGGGAGCTGGGCGTAGTGCAGCCCCTCGCCACACGGCCAGCATGTGCAGTGCGGCATGCACGGCGACGAACACCAGCACGGCAGTGGCCGTTGCATGCGCGTGCCGATACGCGGAAGCCACCAGCGCAAGGCCGGGGAGCAGCAGGAACAGCGCGGCGAACAGGCGGATCAGCACGCCGGCCCGCTCGCGTTCGGGAATCATCCGCAGCCAGTGCGGCCAGTGTTCCAACCCACGCGCGCGGCCTGCATGCGCGCGGCAGTTCCATGCTGCGGCGGTCAGGCTGGGCGTATTCCGAGGCGGCGGCGCAGGGGTGGAAGAGGGCGGTGGAGGAGCTCCCTGTGTCACATGCAGGCTTCCTGTCAGTTCCGGACGCAGCACCTGCTGTGCTGCTCACCTGGATGCTGGGCAGCGAACATTGCCGCAACCTTGCGCATCAACCGCAGTCCTGGCGCGCGGACAGCCAGTAGTCATCCGCGCATAGTCATCCGCGTGGAAGCGATGCGCTCAGTACTCCGGCGCCAATGCGCTGGTGACGCCTGGATGCGAGGGGAACTCGACGCGGATCAGGGCGCCACCACCGGGCGCATCCAGAATCGTGACGTGGCCGCCGTGGCGGTCGATCACCTGCCGCACCAGGTTCAATCCCAATCCGGCGCCTGTCTGCCGGGGCCGCAGGCGTTGGAAAGGCTCGAACACGCGTTCGCGCTGGTCGACTGGAATGCCGGGTCCATCGTCTTCCACCTCAAGGCAGCTGCCCTGCACGCGCACGATGATATGACGTCCACCGTGCTCGGCGGCATTCAGTACCAGGTTGGAGAGCACCCGTTCGATGGCACCGGACTCGCCCAGCACCGGGAAGTTCGGTTCCACTGCCACGGCGACCGTCTTGTCGGACTGGATCAGCAGGGGGGCCAGATCGGCGACGACCCGCTTGGCCACGCGGGCCAGGTTGAGGGAGTCCTTCGGTCCATCGGCTTCCATGCGGTGCAGGTCCAGGAGCTGCTCGGCAAGCGTTGCCAGCCGAGCGACTTCCACCGCCAGGCTGCGTGAGGTGGAATCGTCGGTGGCATCGATCTTCACCCGCAGGATGGCGATCGGTGTACGCAGCTCATGGGCGGCGGCGGCGATGAAGCGGCGCTGCCGTTCGTGCCCTTCGTCCAGTCGGTCCAGCGCTTCGTTCACCGCGGTCACCAGCGGTGCGATCTCCACCGGTACGGCGGTCTCTGTCAGACGGATGCCGCGACGGCTGGCAGAGATGTTGCGGGCTTCCTGCGCGATGCGCTCCACGCCAGCCAGGGCGCGGCGCACGATGATCGGGGTCAGGATGATGGTGGCCAGGCCCAGCAGCAGGAAGATCGGCAGGGTGATGATGTGTGCGGCCAGCGCCATCTGCCAGGTCAGCGAATCGGTTTCGCCATGGGCCATGATGGTCAGCTTGCCGGCCGGACCGCTGTGCTGGCGTATCACCACGGCCAGGCCGTCGTTGCGGCCGCGTCCGCGCAGGTCGCCATAGGGAATGCCGTCGAGGGCGCCGACCAGCGAGGCGTAGGCGGGCGGAACGTGGCCGAATGTCACATGTTGGCCCTGCTCATCCTCGGCGATGAACCACGCGCCGGGGACGATCTTCAGCAGCTCGTCCAGCGCCGGTGTGCGTTGCACATACAGCTCGCCCTTGCTGTCCCGACGAACGGCCTCTGCCGCCACCGGGGCGAAGGTCTGGATGGTGTAGTAGCCGCCGCTGTCGACACGCACCAGCACCATCAGCAATGCGAAGAAGGCCACCAGCAGTGCGAGCAGCTGGTAGATCAGGGTTTTGACGATCAGCGGGCGCTTCAGTGAGGGACGAAGCGCCATTACTTCGTTTCCCGCATCAGATAGCCGACACCGCGGATGGCATGGATTTCCACCCCCGCATCCGCGTCGGCCAGCTTGCGCCGCAGGCGTGAGACATGCGAGTCCAGCGTGTTGGAATGGATGCCGTCGTCGAAGCCGTACACCGCCATCTCGATGGATTCGCGAAGCACGGTGCGGCCCAGCCGGCGGGCGAGGGCCGCCAGCACGCGGATCTCGCGGCGCGGAAGCTCCAGTCGCTGTCCGCCCACGCTGGCTTCGCCCGAGGTGGGGTCGAACAGCAGCCGGCCGATGCTCACCGGCTCCACCTGCATGCCGCTCGGCCGGCGCCCGGCCGCGCGGATCCGCGCGAACAGTTCTTCCAGCGCGAAGGGCTTGGCCAGGTAGTCGTCGGCGCCCTCATCCAGGCCGGCGATGCGGTCCGGCAACTGTCCCAGTGCGCTGAGCACGATGATCGGCACCCCCGGATTGCGCCCGCGCAGCACGGGAATGAGCCCCAGCCCGTCACCATCGGGCAGGGTGCGGTCCAGCAGCACCAGGTCGTGTGATCCGGAAAGTGCTGCTTGGCGGGCCAGTGCCAGGGTGCTGGCCAGGTCCACGACGTAGCGCTCCCGCTGCAGGGCAGACTTCAGGGTGGCAGCCAGTTCGGCTTCGTCTTCGATCAGCAGGATGTGCATCGGCAGGCGTCAGGCGGGAAGGAGGCATAAGGCGGGCGGCAAGCGCCGGCACCGTATTACAGGAACATTGCGTGAACATGGCGTTCCTTCGGGGCCTGCCGGTGACGCCGCAACACCCGCTGCGGCGCGGGCCGCCCGGCGCAAGGTTCGCGCAATCCGCGCACTCCAGCCTTGGCGCCCGTTCGCTGATCCCCAACCCCTGGAGTGCCCATGAAGTTGTTCGTCCCGCTGTTGCTGGTTGCCGCCTTGAGTGGCTGCACCACTGCCAAAATGACCGTCACCCCCGATGGCCGCCGTGGTGTTTCCATCGACTGCAGCGGTTCCAGTTCCTGGAGTGGCTGCTACGAAAAGGCCGGGCAGATGTGCCCAGGCGGCTATGTGGTCTTCAGCAAGGATGGCGATGAAGGAAATGCCATCGCGGTGGGCAACAGGAACGGCTTCACCTCTACCCAGATGGCCACCCGCTCGATGCTGGTGTCCTGCTCGCACTGACCTGGGCAGGGGAGGTGGGTTGCCACCTCCCTTGGCACGCTCTGCTGCGCGGTGTCAGAAGCTGTAAGCCGCCTGCACATACACCCGCCGCGGCTCGCCCGGGAAATGCCCGTTGCGCTCGATGAAGCCGCTGGCCGCGTACACCTTGTCGAACAGGTTCTTGACGTTGGCCTGGAACTGCCACTGCTTCCACGTGGTCTTCCAGCTCATGTCGAATACCGTGTATGCCTTGACCGCCTGCCCATCCAGGCTGACACGCTCGCCCACATGGTCGGCGCCGAAGCCGATGGCCGAGTTGATCGACGGCAGGTCGTAGCGCGTCCACAGGCCGAGCTTGTTGCGTGGCGCATTGGCGAAGCGGTCGCCGGAGGCATTGGTGATGCCGTTCGGTCCGGCATCCTTCACCCATGCGTCGTTGTAGGCGTAGGTCAGGTTCACCACCCAGCGCTCGGTCACGTCGGCCAGCAGGTCCAGTTCCATGCCCGTGCTGCGTACCAGGCCCAGTGCAGCGAGTTGGTTTACCCCGCCGATCACCTCGCCGGTGGCCTGCACGATGTTGCTGCGGTCGATGCGGTAGGCCGCCATGTTCAGGGTCACACGGTCGGCCAGCAGGGACTTCAGGCCGACTTCCCATTGCCTGCTGCGCTCCGCGTCGAACGGTCCGCCGGCCGCCGGGTTCTGGTTGGTGGCACTCTGCGGCACGAAGCCGCTGGCGATGTTGGCGTACAGGTTCACGCCGTCCCGGACGGTAAAGGTACTGCCCAGGCGCCAGCTGAGATCGTTGCCATCCACGCTGCCGCCACCCATGCGGTCCTGATCCTTGAAGCCATCCCAGCGCAGCCCGGCCAGCACATGCCAGCGCGTGCCCAGTGCCAGCTCATCCTGCAGGTAGCCGCCGTAGCGCTTGCTGCGGGTGGCGGTGCTGCGCCACGGCAGGGCGGCCAGGTTGTAGTCATGCCAGGTGCTCGCGCCATAGACCGGGTTGAACAGGTCGATGCCGCGCACCGGGCCGGCGCCGCGTGCCAGGTCGGCGCTGTTGGCGGTCTGCGCGGTGAAGTCGGCGTCGAGCTGGTACACGTCGGCGCCGAACAGCACCTTGTGTTCGATACGGCCGGTGTTGATCCGCCAGACGGCATTGCCGCTGGCGGTGAAGGCAGTGTTGTCACGGATCTGGTTGCGCAGCTGGCGCGTCATCCACTCGGCCACGCCGTCGCGGTCACGATCAATCAGCCCCATCGGCTCGTGGTACATCTGGTGCTCGTTGTTGCTGAACCAGCGCGCAGCAAGGTCCACGTCCAGGTTGTCGCGCGGTGCGAAGCGATACTGCGCCAGTGCGACCTTGGCGCGCATGTCGAGGAAGTCACTGGCCTCGTTGTGGTTCCAGCGGCGGTCGGTCAGGAAGCTGCCGGCATCGTTCACCGGCACGCCGCGCAGGCGGTTGCCGCCCAGGTTCTGGGTGATGTCGGTGAACTGCAGCACCAGCTCGCCGGTCTGCCCGACATCGAAGGCCAGTGAGGCATCGCCGATCACGCTTTCGCTGTCGGCATTCCAGCGCACGCCCTGCTCGCTGTCGGCATACAGGCCGGCGCGATAGCGAATGCTGCCGCTGGCATTCAAGGGGCCGGTGCCTTCGATCGATCCGGCGCGGAAGTCCTTGTCGCCTGCCTGCAGCTCGATGCGGCGTTCGGCGCGCGCCTTGGGCTTGCGCGTTACATAGTTGATGACACCGCCCGCATCACCACCGCCGTACAGCGCACCGGCCGGACCTTTCAGTACTTCCACGCGTTCGATATTGAACAGTTGCGGCACCGAGAAGCCCGCATAGGGATCACCACGCAGGCCGTCGTAGAGAACGTTCTCCTGGCGGAACCCGCGCAGGGTGACGCCGGCATAGCTGAAGAAGCTGATGCCGCTGATGCTGCGGTACAGATCGGTGACCTGGCGCGCGGCCTGGTCGTCGATCAGCTCGCGCGGCACGACCTGGATCGACTGCGGCACCAGTTCCAACGGGGTATCGGTGCGGGTGCCGACGGCCGCATCGTTGGCGCGGTACAGGGTCTGCGCGCGGCCGCGGACTTCGACCTTGTCCAGGTCCTTCGGGGTGTCAGCGGAGGCCTCGGAGGCCAGTGCAGGCGTAGCCAGGGAAAGGGGCAGCGCCAGGCAGAGGGCGTGCTTGAGCGGGGTTGGAAGCGGCATGAGGGGGTCGGGACGGGCTGCAAATGAGAAAGATTAGCATTTGCAACGCTTCGTGACCTATCCCCCGATTGCGCTATGGACGCAGGCCCGGGTCGGTATATGGGGTGCCGGCCAAGGCCACCAGCACGCCGGTGCCACCGCGCACGATCAGCTGCAGCATCGCTTGGCGCGGATCCTCGCCCCTCTGCTGGCTGGCCAGTCCACTCTCATAGGCGGCCACCATCGACGCCAGCAGCATGGCTGCGCCCAGGCGTGCCTCCGCGTCCTGCGCGGGCCGACCGGCCGCGTCGGCCATCAGCTGGGCCAGGTCGTCGGCCAGCTGTGCCTGCAGCCGTCGCGCGTGCGCCACCAGCACCGGACTGTCGGCCACGGTTGCCCAGAAGGCCGCTGCACCGGAGTTGATCCGTAACAGCGGATGGCCGCTGTCCAGCAGCTCCCGCACCAGCGATTGGAAGGCGGCCAGCGGGGCCATGCCACGGCGCGCCGCCATGCCTTCGCGAAGCAGGGTCCGGGCCTCCTCATCGCGGTCGAACACCAGGTCTTCCTTGCTGGCGAAATAATTGAAGACCGTCTTGCGCGAGACCCCCGCCGCATTGGCAATCTCGGACATGGACACGGCTTCGAAGCCGCGGCGGATGATCAGTTCGGTGGCGACGTCCGAAATGGTCTGTCGGGTCTCGGTCTTGCGCTGCTCGCGGCGGCCCCGGGGCGGGATCATGGGCGGTTCACTTGTGGAAACGTATACCGAGTGTAACATTGGCGTCGCCAGAGCGCCGGCCCGGCGCTCACAGGGAAATCCCATGTTGTACGACGTCGTCATCGCCGGGGCCGGCCCGGTCGGCCTGTTCCTGTCCTGCGAGCTGGCCCAGGCCGGCTGTTCGGTCCTGTTGCTGGAGCAGGCAGCGTCGCCCGAGACACCCTTGAAACGCCTGCCCTTTGGCTTGCGCGGCTTGAACGCGCCCACCCTGGAGGCCCTGGATCGACGTGGCCTGCTGGATGCGGTTGCCGCCAGTCAGGTGCTGAAGCCGGACAACGGCGCACCGCCGCCCGGCACCGCCCATTGGCTGGCGCAACCGCGGCCGCTGGGCGGCCACTTCGCCGGCATTCCTTTTGCGCTGGACAACGTGGACAGTGCGCGCTGGCGCCATCGCCTGCCGACGCCGGTGCCCACCCAGATGGCGGTCGAGCTGCAGTCGCTGGAGGCGGTGCTGGCCGAGCGTGCGGTGTCACTGGGTGTACAGATCGAGCGTGGCTGCACGGTGCAGGCGGTGCACGCACGCGAAGCACAGATGGTGGTCCAGACCGGTCGCGGGCTGATGCGGGGCCGCTGGCTGGTCGGTTGCGATGGCGCCCGCAGCACGGTACGCAAGCAATCGGGGTTCGTGTTCGCAGGGACGGCGCCGGAGTTCACCGGGCACACGCTGCTGGTCGAACTGGCAGACCCGTCGGTGCTCGTCCCGGGGCGTCAGTTCACCGAACACGGCATGTGCAATTTCAATCCGCCGGGCATGCTGGCGCTGGCCGATTTCGACGGTGGCGCCGGCCATCGCACGCCGCTGGACCGGCACACCGCCCAGGCGCTGCTGCGGTGTGTGTCCGGGCGAGAGGCAACGATCACGGCGTTGCATCTGGCCACCACATGGACCGATGCCGCGCGCCAGGCCACGGCCTATCGCAGCGGCCGCGTGCTGTTGGCCGGTGATGCCGCGCACATGCATTCGCCGTTGGGCGGGCAGGGGCTGAACCTCGGCATCGGCGATGCGATGAACCTGGGGTGGAAGCTGGCCGCGGTGGTGCGAGGTGATGTGGCAGAGTCGCTGTTGGACAGCTATCAGGCTGAGCGCCATCCGATCGGCGCGCAGGTGCTCGACTGGTCACGTGCGCAGGTGGCGTTGATGCGGCCAGGCCCCGGGTCGCGCGCGCTGGCGGCGGTCATCGCCGACCTGGCCGCGACCCGCGACGGTGCCACCTATCTCGCCGAGCGGCTGTGGGGTGTAGCACCGCCACCGGTGCTCGACGGCAGCCATCCGCGGGTTGGCCGAAGCGCACCGGACGTCCAATTGGCTGATGACCGTCGGATGGGAGAGCTGCTGCGTGCAGGGCAGGGCGTGCTGCTGGGGCTCGATACCGGCGATTCGCTCGGTCCGATCATTGAGCGCTGGCAGCGGTCGGTCACCTGCGTGATGTCCACGGCGCGCGACACGCTGGGACTGGGCGCCGTGCTGGTCCGCCCCGACGGTATCGTCGCCTGGGCCTGCGATGCTGGCGGTGACACGTCGGGGCTGGAGCCTTCGCTGGAACGCTGGTTCGGTTCGCTGCGGTGACCGCCCGCTAGGGCGACGCCACCACGGCCTGCGCGCAGCGCCCGGCTTCGGTCATCACCGAGGCCAGCTGCTTCAATGAGTAAGGCTTGCGCAGCAGGGTGAAGCCATGGCCAGGGTCCCGGGCCAGCAGTTCGCTGTAGCCGCTGGTAAGGATCACTGGAAGCCCAGGCAGGCGGCTGCGGATGGTACGGGCCAGATCCAGGCCGTTCATGCCAGGCATCACTACGTCGCTGAACACTACATCGAAGCGGGAGGCATCCCGTTCGAGCTCCGCCAGGGCCTCGTCCGCATTGTGCGCAAGTACCACGTTGTAATCGAGCTCGCGCAGGGCGCCGACGGCAAATTCGGCCACATCGACGTTGTCTTCCACAACCAGCACGCAGACACCGTGACCATGCTGCAGCCCCGGTAGCGTCGCCGGCCGTTCCGTCATTTCTCTCGCCTGCGCCAGCGGCAGGTACAGGGTGAAGCGGGTACCGGCGCCCGCCTGGCTCTGCACGTCCACCTCGCCTTCCGACTGCTTGACGAAGCCGAACACCTGGCTGAGGCCGAGGCCGGTTCCGGCGCCGACGCTCTTGGTGGTGAAGAAGGGCTCGAAGATGCGGTCGACGACGGCGGGGTCGATGCCTGCTCCGGTGTCGGTCACGCTGATCGCGGCGAAGTCGCCCTTCATCGGCGCGGCGAAGCGCACCGAAGGCACCGCGGTTACCTGCTCCACCTCGATGGTCACCCTGCCGTGTCCCTCGATCGCATCGCGCGCGTTGACCGCGATGTTGATCAATGCAGTGTCCAGCTGGGTCCGGTCCAGCAGCACCGGCAATGGCGTGCCGGGCAACGTCAACGACACCTGGATGCGTGCACCCAGTACCGTGGTGATGATGTCCGAAAGCGCGTGCACGCTCTCGCAGAGATCGAAGACCTCCGGCGACAGGCTCTGGCGACGCGAGAACGCAAGCAGTTGCGCGGTCAGCTTGGTTGCGCGGTCCGAGGCTGTGGCAATGGCCTGGATGTAGCGGCGCCGGGTGTCGTCTGACGGCCACGTGTGCAGGAGCATGTCCACCGAACCGGTGATGACCTGCAGCAGGTTGTTGAAGTCGTGGGCCACACCGCCGGTGAGCTGGCCGATCGCCTCCAGCTTCTGCGACTGGCGCAGCTGCTCGCGGGCGCGCACCAGTTCCAGATGGGCCTCCCGCGCCTGCTCGGTGATCGCCGCGACCTGGCGGCTGTGCAGGTCGCGCTCGATCACCCGTTCGGTCTGCTCGCTGACCACGCACAGGATACCGGCGACACTGCCGCAGCCGACGCGCAGCGGTGAATAGGAAAACGTCCAGAAAGTTTCGCGCAGCGTGCCGTCGCGATCCATCATCAATGGCATGTTCTTGAAGCTGCGGCTGGTGCCGGCAAAGGCGTCGTCGACGGCATGCACCACGTCCGGCCATACGTCCGCCCAGACATCCTCCAGACGGTTGCCCATCGCGCCGTGCAGCTTTTCCCCCAGCATCGGCAGATAGGCATCATTGAAGAAGAACGCCTTGTCTTCCTTGCCCCAGGCAAGCCACAGGGGTTCCGGCGAATCCAGGATCATCGCCAGCAAGGTGCGAAGTTCGGCGGGTGCGCTTGCGGCAGTGGCCGAGCGGGCCCAGTCACTGTCCTGCAGCAGTCGGTAGGCGAGCTGATCAGGTGCAGAGACTGGCAAGGGAAAAGGATGCATGGCCGCCATTGGCGCAGGGAGGTGGCGCAGCATAGCCGAGCGCATGTCATGACGCCCTGCACACCGTGGGCATGAAGGGCCTCGCCACTTCGCCGTTGACGTGGCAGGGATGCACCCTTTGTTCAGCAGGTTGCCGCTATCGCGGCGCAGCGCGAAGGGAGGCGAAGCTGGCCTGATCGGCGGGTCTAGCCCTTACGACCTGCCTGCGCGGTGAGCACATCCCGGCCAGCCTCGGTCAGATCGATATCCCCGTCTTCCGCCTGTACCGCCCATCCGGCGGTCACCGCCCACGTTGCGGCATCGCCGCGCACCGGCTCTGCAGCGGCGATTGCCTGGAGTATTTTCCGCTGTTCCGCAGTCATTTCCACGTGGCGGCCCTCAGATACCCAGCAACGACGCCGGTTGCCAGTCCGACAGGCGGGCGTGGCTGACCGGTTGATGGCAGCCGCACCCGTCACAACGGAACAACGCCCCGCCCGGAAGTTGCACCAGGTTGTCTTCGCTGGCAGAGCTGGTCGACGAGCAATGCCGGCAGGTGACCGTGAGCGCAGTGATGCGCTGCACGCTGCCCGATAGATCGAACACGGCCTCGAACGCGCGAATGACAGGGTGGGCAGTGTCCGGCATCTGAGTCTCGACAGGGTGGGGAGACCTCATCGTCGCGCGCCGGCTGTGATGGAGCAGTCAGCCGGATGCATGGGCGCGATCAAGACAGGCGCGGCAACCGGGCGCGCACCTTCGTCAGGGATTGTTCTTCTTTCCGCTCAGGTCCAGCGGCTTGTCACTGCCCTTGCGCTCGCTCGACCACACTTCCATGCCCTTGTTGCAGCGGCTCTCGCGGGCAGCGACCTCGGGCGGCAGGTCCTTCAGGTGCGGCGACTCCTGGCAGGCTTGATGCATGTTGCTGTCGTCATAGGTGGCGCAGGCGCTGAGCGATGCGAGGGCGATGGCAATGAGGGTCACGCGGAGCGGGGGCTGCAGGTTCATGGGGGGGCCTCGGGTGATGCCGGGATGGCCATGGAATTCAAATCCGTGACACCGGGCATGCACAATCGGACCAACCGCACTTGTTATCCTATAACAGATGCGCGATAGTCCGGCCCCTGCCGGCGTCAGGCGATGCAGATCACCAGTACCGTGCACAGCACCAGCATCAGCACGAACACGCGCCGGCTCAGTGCCAGGCAGGCCAGATAGGCTGCGAGCGCCCACGCTGCCAGCAGCGCGCAGGCCATCACCCATAGCCCGATACCCATCATCGAACCCGTCGCCAACGCAGACAGTGCGATGGCCTTGAACAGCGCCACGCCCAACACGCTGCCCAGCATGCCGGCCTGCAAGGCGATGGCATCATGGCGGGCAGGTGCGCGATGGGGGGGCATTGCGGGTCCGGTACGGGCCGAGAGCGCGGCGTCGGCTGCACTGTGCCCAAATGCACATCCACGAAATGTGTTCATCGCGCGCGAAGACCGCGATGAAGCCCGTTCAGTCGAACTCACCCTCGGCCGATTCCAGACGCTGCCGGTACGCCGCGCGATGCTGGTACAGCCGCTGGCACTCGGCCGACCTGTGGATGCGGCTGCCGGGTTCATTGGCCACCGAGTCGCACATCCGCGCGATGTGATTGTTGTCCGCCAGTTCGGTGACGAAGAACACGGCAGTGATGCCGGTGCCAAGCAGCCCGACATACAGCAGACGGCTGAGCCAGCGTGACAATTTCCGCTCGAAGTGCTGCTGGATGGTCAGGTCGAAGCGGATGATGCTGAGCACGATCCAGACGATGGCGACCAGGAAGCAGAGCGTGGGCAGCAGGTCGCGCCAGATGCCTGCTTCGTAGACCGACTCGCTGTAATGGACCGCAGCTCCGGCACCTGCGATGGCAATGGCCAGCGCCCAGTTGCGGCCCAGTGAGAGCAGGTCATCGAGCAGCTTTTCGTGGTTCCTGGTTGGTCCTGCTGCCACGAGGGTTCCTTCTGCGTGTTGCGACCGGCGACGGGCTGCCGCCGATCATGCAGATGGTGAAGCATCGATTCGGTGATGAGAAGCCTGCCCGCTCAGTATCCTCCTGCGCGTGCACCGATCCAGCGCCGGTAGCGGCGGGTCCGGCACTTTGCGGCCGCCTGTGCCAGCAGCAGTGCCCAGACGGGCGAAACACCCGGCGCCGTGGGCCGGAGCCTGCTCAGCCGCGCCAACTGGTACTTCACTGCGGCCATGTGTGCGCTGGCGGCCAACGGTTTGTTGCGCCAGTCGATGGTGCGCAGTGTCGGCACCGGGTCGCGGCCCTGCTGCCAGCGGTGGGGCAGATCCGGCTCGATCGCCAGCGCGGTGGCGATGCCGACCATGGCCACACCGCTGTCAAGTACCTGATCGGCCACGGCGCGACGGCGGATGCCACCGGTGACCATCAGCGGCATGGTTGCCACCGTGGCGATCTCACGCGCGAACTCAAGGAAGTAGGCCTCGCGGGCCAGGCTGCGCTGGTCGCGCGCGGCACCGGTCATGGCCGGTGCTTCGTAGCTGCCACCGGACAGTTCGACCAGGTCCACGCCGAGCGGCGCCAGCATTTCCACCACTGCGCGCGCATCCTCGGGCGAGAAGCCACCGCGCTGGAAATCGGCGGAATTGAGCTTCACGGCCACCGCGAACGTGGGCGACACGGTGGCGCGCACCCCCTGCACGATCTCCAGCAGCGGGCGCGCACGGTTGTGCAGGCTGCCGCCCCAGCGGTCGTCGCGGCGATTGGACAGCGGCGACAGGAACTGGCTGAGCAGGTAACCGTGCGCGGCATGGATCTGCACGCCACTGAACCCGGCGCGCTCGGCCAGCTCGGCGCTGCGGATGAAGCGGGCGATCACCTCTTCGATGTCCGCCTCGGTCATCGCCCGCGGCGGTGCGAACTGCCTGGACAGCGCGCCCATCTCCAGGGCGACGGCTGACGGCGCGAGTGCCGGTTGGCCGAGTGCGGCCGGCATCTGCCGCCCGGGATGGTTGATCTGCATCCACATCTGCGCGCCCCGTGAGCGTGCCGTTTCGGCCCAGGCGATGAAGCGGTCAAGGTGGCGGTCGTCTTCCAGCACCACGCCGCCGGGGCCGGTCATGGCGCGGCCATCGACCATCACGTTGCCGGTGATGATCAGTCCTGCGCCGCCATCGGCCCAACGCTGGTAGAGCTGCAGCAGTGCAGCGGACGGCGCGTGGTCGGCGTCGGCCATGTTTTCCTCCATCGCGGCCTTGGCAATGCGGTTGCGGATGATGGCACCGGAGGGTAGTGCCAGGGGCGAGAACAGCGACATCGGACAGCTCCAGGACAGGGGAATGGCGCTACGCTAACCTTCAAGTTTTATTGAAGGTCAACAGACTCCCATGGCGAGGATTCAGGCAGATGAAGATCGGTGAGCTGGCCCGCCTCACGGGCCTCGCGGCGTCGCGCATTCGCTTCTATGAAGACGCGGGGCTGCTGGTGGCGCAGCGCCAGGCCAATGGCTACCGCGACTATCCGGAACAGGCGGTGCTGTTGCTGGAGTTGATCACGGGCGCGCAGCGTGCAGGCTTCAGCCTGGAAGAGATCCGCGCCCTGCTGCCACCGGACATGGGCCAGTGGCAGCATGAGGCGTTGATCACGATGCTGCAGCAGAAGGTGGCTGACATCGAAGCGTTGCAGCTGCGGCTGGCAGAGAGCCGGGCGCATCTGCTGGCCCTGATCGAGGACATCCAGGCGCGGCCGGACGGCATCGACTGTGCAGCCAATTCGCGGCGGGTGCTGGACCGTGTGAAGCGCGGTGAGCTGGCGCGGCCGACCCTGGTGGCCGGCGATACAGCGTTGCTGCGACCGGATCGCCGTCGCCGCAGAGGCAGCAACTGACGATCCGGCGCAATGTTCAGTGGCTGCCGACGACGGCGGTGCTGCGCTTCTTGTCCAGCATCACCGCCACGCACCACAGCAGCAGGCCGCCGATCGCGGTAGCCGCGCCGACATAGCCGGTACTGGCCGGGCTGAAGCCGGCGCTGATTGCCATGCCGCCCAGCCACGGGCCGAGTGCGTTGGCAGTATTGAAAGCGGCGTGGTTGGAGGCCGCCGCCAGCGTCTGCGCCTCACCGGCCACGTCCATCAGGCGGGTCTGCAGCACCGCCGCCAGTGCGCCCATGGTGCCGACAGTGATGATCATCGGGCCGATGGTCCACACCGACTGTGCGGCCAGCGGATACAGCAGCAGCATCACGATCGACCACAGCAGCACCACGGCGGCGGCCTTGAAGTGGAACTTGTCCACCAGCCAGCCACCGGCGATGTTGCCGATGATCGCGCCGATGCCGAACACGCCCACCGCCAGTGGCATCCACGATTCGGCCACGCCGGTGACCTGCACCAGGGTCGGTGCCAGGTAGGTGAACACGCAGAACATGCCGGCGAAGCCGACCGCGCCGATCGCCAGCGCCAGCCACACCTGGGACGTGTTGAAGGCGCGCAGCTCGCGCATCGGCGAGGTGCGTACTTCATCCGGGTCCGGCAGCAGGAAGCGCGCGATCATCGCCACGGTGGCGATGGCCAGCACGCTGACCAGGGCAAAGGCGGTGCGCCAGCTCAGCTGCTGACCCAGCCAGGTCGTCAGCGGGTTGCCGACCAGGATCGCGATCGACAGGCCCAGCAGCACGCGTGACATCGCCTGGCCGCGCTGGCCTGCGGGACTGATCGCCGCGGCCACCAGCATCGCCACGCCGAAGTAGGCGCCATGCGGCAGGCCGGCAACGAAGCGCGCCACCAGCATCGTGCCGTAGTTCGGTGCCAGCGCGCTGGCCAGGTTGCCGACCGCGTAGAAGCCCATCAGTGCCAGCAGCAGCTTGCGGCGCGGGAAGCTGGCGCCGACGAAGGCGAGGATCGGGGCGCCGACCACCACGCCGATGGCATAGGCGCTGATCAGATGCCCGACCTGGGTTTCGGAAATCGACAGGCCGCGGCTGATCTCCAGCATCAGGCCCATGCTGGCGAACTCGCTGGTGCCGATGGCGAAGCCACCCAGTGAAAGGGCGAGGATGATCAGGGTGCGCTGGCGGGGCGTCAGCCGCGCAGCCAGGGAAGAGTTGGGGCTCATGCGGGGGCGCGATGGGGGGCGGGAGCCGCCCATTGTACTGCTGCACTGCAGCAGGAGCAGCAGCACTCAGGGTAAATCAGCGTTTGATCGGTGACACGCCGGCCCGCCGCGCCTCGTCGCGTCCGGCTCAGATGCCCAGCGCCGCCCGGGCATGAGCGTACTTTCCGTGCAGGCGCGCGGCCGTCGCCGCATCGAGCATTGCCAGCCGCTGCGGATCGGCGTTGTCATCCAGATCGGCGCGCTTCACTTTCAGTGCCAGCGGGTGGGCGGCAATGCGCGCGTAGTAGCTGTCCGCGTCGGGTGCTGCATCGCGGTTGAGCAGTTGCACCGCCTCGCGCAGCGGTGCGGGAAATACCTCGATCCGCGCGTCAAACGCCGGGCAGTCCTCGGCCACGTCATGCAGCCAGGCCACCACTTCGGCGTCATCGTCGCCGCACACCGCAGCCGCCACCCGCGCCACATGGCCGATGTAAGGCTGGCCGGCCTTGTCGATCTGCCCCGCGTGGGCCTCGGTGGCCAGCGTACGGGCAAGTGCTACCCAGTCCATTGCGGTCTCCTTGGATATCCGCGCACAGTTTCGCGCAGAAGCCGCAGCGGTTGTGGATGCGCCCATGACGCTGCCACCGGCATGATGGCGGGGCAGGGGGCGCAGTGTTGCCCCGACAAGGAGGAGTGCGATGCAGGAATTCAGGCATGTGCTGGAAACCCGTGGCCGCTACCAGCTGGTAGCGGTGTCCCACGAGCCGGTGTACGCTCCCGGCGATGTGGTCGGCCATGCGGTCGTCGCCGACGATGGGGATCGTCTGACCGACCTGATATCACTGGCCGAAGCGCGCCAACGCTTGCTGCAACTGGTGCGTGAAGAGGGCGAGGAGCCCGGGCTGGAAAACGAGAACCACCTGCGGAAGAAGGCGTCGCGCTGGCGCCACCGCTAGGCCGTCGCGCCGCGTGCGCATCATGGAGGATTCGGGTGTTGCCCAGTAAGAAGTATCTGCTCATCGCCATCATCACGCTGGCGACCCTGTTGCTTGGTTTCGTGTTCTCCGGCTACTTGACCTTGCTGTTCCTGGGGCTGGACACCCAGCTGTTCACCTGGAACACCTACTACCAGTACGTCCACGCCATCGGCCAACCGCAGGTCGCGCCTTTCGTGGGCAAGATCAAATGGGCGGGCTACGTAGGCTTCGGCCTGCCCCTGCTGGTGCTGCTGGTGGCCGGCCTGGTGCTGCTGCTGAAGAAGGACAAGCGCTCGCTGCACGGCGACGCGCGCTTCGCCACCGGTGCCGACCTGGCCAAGCACGGCATGTTCAAGAAGACCGGCCAGAGCATCGTGGTCGGCAGCCATGGCGGCAAGCTGGTGCGCCTGGATGGCCAGCAGTTCGTGATCCTGGCCGCGCCCACCCGCTCGGGCAAGGGCGTGGGCGTGGTCATCCCGAACCTGCTGGAGTACGGCGAATCGCTGGTGGTGCTGGACATCAAGCAGGAGAACTTCGACCTGACCAGCGGCTGGCGCGCCAGCCAGGGCCAGGAGATCTACCTGTTCAACCCCTTCGCCGAGGACCGGCGCACGCACCGCTGGAACCCGCTCAGCTACGTCTCCGACGATCCGGCCTTCCGGGTGTCGGACCTGATGAGCATCGCCGCGATGCTGTACCCAGACGGGGCCGAGGACCAGAAGTTCTGGGTCAGCCAGGCACGCAATGCGTTCATGGCCTTTACCCTGTACCTGTTCGAGAACTGGGACGACGAGCGCAGCAGCGGTTTCCCGGGCGGCGCCGGCACGCCCACGCTCGGTGCGGTGTACCGTCTGTCCTCCGGCGACGGCACCGACCTGAAGAAGTACCTCAAGACCCTGTCGGAGCGACCGTTCCTCAGTGCCAATGCCCGTTCGGCGTTCGCCAACATGCTGTCGCAGGCCGATGAGACCTTCGCCTCGATCCTGGGCACCTTCAAGGAGCCGCTCAATCCCTGGATCAACCCGGTGCTGGACAAGGCCACCAGCAGCAACGACTTCCTGCTGACCGACGTCCGCAAGAAGAAGATGACCATCTACATCGGCATCCAGCCGAACAAGCTGGCCGAGAGCCGGCTGATCATCAACCTGTTCTTCAGCCAGCTGATCAACCTCAACACCAAGGAACTGCCCAAGTCCAACCCGGACCTGAAGTACCAGTGCCTGCTGCTGATGGACGAATTCACCTCGATCGGCAAAGTGGAGATCATCGCCTCGGCGGTCTCCTACATGGCCGGCTACAACATCCGCCTGCTGCCGATCATCCAGAGCATGTCCCAACTCGACGCCACCTACGGCCGGGAAGTCTCTCGCACGATCATCACCAACCACGCGCTGCAGATCCTGTACGCGCCGCGCGAACAGCAGGATGCCAACGACTACTCGGACATGCTGGGCTACACCACGGTGCGCAGGAAGAACGTCACCCATGCCCGCGAGAAGACCCACAACTTCACCGAGGAACGGCGCGCGCTGATGCTGCCGCAGGAGCTGAAGGCGATGGGGCCGGACATGGAGGTGTTCCTGTACGAGGGGATACCTCACCCGGTGAAGTGCGACAAGATCCGGTACTACAAGGATCGCTACTTCACCTCGAGGTTGCTGCCGAAGGTGGACGTTCCGATGCTGAACGTCTAATTCACGTCGCTGAATTTGTGATCACCATTCGTAGTTAAGAATGTGAATTCGTGATTTCGGTCAAGAATTTGGCATTTGTTCATGGATTTTCAGACTTGTCTGACATGGAATTGACGCGTGGTTGTGCGACCCTGTGCATGTCGTTCAGAAATGTGTGATGGATGGCAGATGTTGTAGAGCAGGGTGGCCAGGAGTTTGTGCCATGAAACAAGGATGGTTTCGACGTTGGTGAGGTATGCGGGTGTGTCGTCGGCAGTGTCTGGCGGCCCCGCGACTTGGTTGGCAGCCGTTGGCTGCAGGGGAGCCGGAGCAGGTGTGCTGCCAGTCAGTGCGTCGCTCCGATTCCGGCGTGCGCGACGCAGCGCCGGACGACCAGGGGGCCAATGCTCGGGACTGCTTTTTCGTACGTCAAAGTGAAGCCCGTATGAATCAGGCGTTTATCGCGAAAATGTCCATCGCCGCAGTGGCGGCGTTGATGGTGGCCGGTTGCGCCACCAAGTCCGCTCCCGATTTCGGAGGCCGCTGGAAGCCGGTCAACCGCTTTGCTGCGGCACCCACCGAGATCCCGCTGTACTCCAGCTACGTCTACCAGGCCTCGCCGATGGATGGCACGCTCAAAGCCATGCTCGAGCGCTGGGCCAAGGATTCCGGACGCACGCTGGATTACCGCCTGAGCTCGGACTTCACCCTGTACGGCGCGGTCTCCAGCATCGACACCACCAACGCTCAGCAGGCCGTGATCGATCTGACGGCGGCCTATGCAGCGCAGGGCATCTCCGTCTCCATCGTTGGCAACCAGATCGTTGTGCAGAGCGCTGGCTCGACGCCGACCGCGTCGGCACAGGGCGCTGATTCCAACAGCGGCACCTGAGTCCACCTCGAAATCATCGAACGTGCCGCTCCCCGCGCCTGTCGCAGGGGCGCCACGCCCATTGATGTTTCAGCAGTACGGAAGAATCCATGTTCCGCAAGAAGGATCCCGGCAATAGTCCCAAGGTCGAGCAGTCGGTCGCCAAGGCGGTCAGCTACGAGATCACCGTGGCCGACATGGCGCGCCGCAGCGAGCGGCGTGCGTGGTGGGTCGCCACAGGCTCGTTGCTGATGTCGCTCGCACTGGCGGGCGGCTACTACTACATGCTGCCGCTGAAGGAAAAGGTGCCGTTCCTGGTCATGGCCGATGCCTACACGGGTACGGCGACCGTCGCGCGGTTGAGTGGCACGTTCCAGGGCGAGACGATCACCACCAACGAAGCGATCAATCGCAGCAACGTCGCCCAGTACGTGCTCGCGCGCGAATCGTATGACTCGGCGGTGATGGGCCTGCGTGACTGGGAACTGGTGTTCGTGATGTCCACCGATCCGGTGGCGCAGTCCATGCGTGTCCGCTATGCGGGCAACAATCCGCAGAACCCGTTCGTGATGTACGGTCGCGAGCGCGCCATCCGGGTCAAGATCCTCAGCATCACGCCACTGGGGGCCGAGCCGAACGGCAGCTTCCGCGGCGCTTCGGTGCGCATACAGCGCAGCCTGCTGGACAAGCGCACCGGCGTCTCTACCTACCTGGACAACCAGCTGGTGACGATGCGCTTCAGCTACAACCAGAACCTGGCGCTGTCCGAACAGGATCGCATCCTGAACCCACTGGCGTTCCAGGTCACCGAGTACCGCGTCGACAACGACTACTCGCGTGGCGTGCCGGTGCCGGATGACGGCGCCATGCAGGCACAGGCGCAGCAGGCCGCGCAGGCCGCGCAGCAGGCACAGGGTGTCTACGATCCCAATAATCCTGCGGCGGCCACGATGATCGATCCGGCCACCGGCCAGCCGGTCGCGGCTCCGGTCAACGGCCAGGTGCCGGGCCAGGCAATGCCGGGCCAGCCGGTACAGGGCCAACCCATGCCGGGTCAGCCGGTGCAGGGGCAAGCAATGCCGGGGCAGGCCATGCCCGGACAGCCGGCCATGAGGCCGGCGCAGAACAATTCCACCGGAACTGCTGATGGAGCAAGCAACCGATGAGTAGTCGAAATATCAGGGGAAGCGCGCTGGCGCTGCTGTCGATGTTGTCGTTGCTGTTCTCAGCAGCGGCGATGGCGCAGGCGGTTGACCACTACGAGTACGAGAAGGACCGTATCTATCCGGTTCGCACCGGCCTGGGCCTGACCACCCAGATCGAGTTGAGCCCGAACGAGAAGATCCTCGACTACAGCACCGGCTTCAGCAGCGGCTGGGAACTGACCCGTCGCGAGAATGTGTTCTACCTCAAGCCGAAGAACGTCGACGTCGACACCAACATGATGGTGCGCACCGAGACCCATTCCTACATCTTCGAGCTGAAGGTGGTGGCCACCGACTGGCGCCAGCTGGAACAGGCCCGTCGTGCCGGTGTGCAGTACAAGATCGCCTTCGTCTATCCGAACGACACCGTGTTCGGCGTCGCCCAGGAAGCGGTCGAGGAAGAGGCCAAGCCGTTGTTGAGCTCGGAACTGGCCAAGGACCGCCAGTACAACTTCAACTACTCCTATTCGACCAGCAAGGCGAAGAAGATGGGGTGGCTGATCCCGGTCAACGCCTATGACGATGGTCGTTTCACCTACCTGAAACTGCCGAATTCGCCGGAGTACAAGACCGGCATCTTCCCGGCGGTGTTTGGTCGTGAAACAGAATACGGTGAAGACTTCGTGGTCAACACCACGGTTGAAGGCAATACGCTGATCGTGCACGGGACACACCCGTACCTGGTCATCCGCCACGGCGACTTCGTCGTCGGCCTGCGAAGGAACGTGAAGAAATGAGCCAGCAGAACACTCCCGGAAACGACCCGAACAACGGACGCGACGAGAGCCAGAGCCCGTACGGCGCACAGGGTGCTTCGGACGCGCAGTCGAACCCGTACTTCGGCACGACCCAGGCCGAGCCTGCGCCGGATCTGGATGCGGCCGCGCCGCAGCTGCGCTCGGCCGAAGAGCAGCGGCTGAACCGCAAGGCGCTGCTGTTCCTGGGCGGCATCGTGGTGCTGCTGGTGGCCATGGGTTTCCTGCTGTTCCGCAAGGGCCAGGATGACAAGGACGCTGTGCAGAAGGTGCCGGACGTTGCGCGCGTGTCTACGCCGACTCTGCCGGACGCCGTGCAGACGAGTCCGGTGCCCTCCCAGGCCATGCAACCGGTTGATCCGATTCCGATGACGCCGCCGCTACCGCCGCCGCCGCTGGATTCCACCCCGCTGTTCGTTCCCCAGTCCGATTCGGCGCGCGAGATGGACCGTGGCCCGACTTTGCTGGACCGCCGCATCGGCTCCGGGAGCGGGGTGGGTGGTGGTGATGGACAGGATGGCAACGGGAGCAATGGCGGCCGCGGCATGGATGAGTACACCCGTGCCATGCTGGCCCAGCTGCCCAACAATCAGGCGGCGCCGGCAAAGGTTCGCCGCGGCCCGGACGTCGAGGATGTCTCCAGCGCCACCTACATCCAGAGCCCCGATGCGCTGCTGGTGCGTGGCACCTACCTGCGTTGCGTACTGGAAACCCGCATCATCACCGATCTCGCCGGCTATACCTCGTGCCTGCTGACCGAGCCTGTGTACTCGATCAATGGCCGTAATCTGCTGTTGCCGAAGGGCTCCAAGATCTATGGCGCCTACGGCGGCGGTCCGATGGGCAAGCGCGTGGAAGTGATCTGGGATCGCATCACCACTCCGAATGGCATCGACGTTGCGATGTCCAGCCCGGGCGTGGATCAGCTGGGTGGCGCCGGTCATCCGGGCCAGTACAGCGCGCACTGGGGCAGCCGTATCGCCTCGGCGCTGATGATCAGCCTGATTTCCGATGCCTTCAAGTACGCAGCCGCCGAACACGGTCCGGAGACCACCACCATCGCCAATAACGGCATGACGGTGCAGTCGCCCTATGAGAGTGCTACCGCACGCACGATGGAGCGCCTGGCCAACGAGGCACTCAGCAGCAACCGTCGTCCGCCGACCGTCACCATCAACCAGGGCACGATCGTGAACGTCTACGTCGCCAAGGACGTCGACTTCACCAACGTGCTGCACCCCCGCCGGTAACCCAACGAACGATCATGGACGCCGAAGTGTCACCCCTCGCCCTCGTCTCCAGCGATTTCCTGCGCTATCAGTACGAAGTGCTGGGCATCGCCGAGTACATGACGTCTCCGGAAGTGACGGAAATCTGCATCAACCGTCCCGGTGAGCTGTACCTGGAAACCCGGGCGGGGTGGCAGCGGGTGGACGTGCCGAGCCTGACCTTCGAGCGGGCCCGGCAGTTCTGCACGGCGGTGGTGAACGAGAGCAACACCGGCCAGCGCATCACCGATGCCGATCCGGTCGTGTCGCTCACGTTCCCCACTGGCCAGCGTGCGCAGTTCGTGATTCCGCCGGCATGTGATGCAGGCAAGGTGTCGATCACCATCCGTCTGCCGTCCAAGCACACCAAGTCGCTCAGCCAGTATCACGAAGACGGCTTCTTCAATCAGATCCTGGAAACCGATGGCAGCATCAGCGAGCAGGATCGTGAGCTGCTGGAGCTGCGCCATTCGCGCGAGTACGCCGAGTTCTTCCGGCGTGCGGTGATGTACCGCAAGAACATCGTGGTATCCGGTGCGACCGGTAGCGGCAAGACCACCTTCATGAAAGCGCTGGTCAATCATATCCCGGACAGCGAGCGCCTGGTCACGATCGAGGACGCGCGCGAACTGTTCCTGACCCAGCCCAACGTCGTGCACCTGCTGTATTCCAAGGGTGGACAAAGCACCAGCAATGTCAGCGCCAAGAGCTGCATGGAAGCCTGCCTGCGCATGAAGCCCGAACGCATCATCCTGGCCGAGCTGCGCGGTGACGAGGCGTTCTACTTCATCCGCAACTGCGCGTCCGGTCATCCGGGTTCGATCACCAGCTGCCATGCGGGCAGCCCGGAGCAGACCTGGGACCAGTTGGCGCTGATGGTGAAGGCCTCGACCGAAGGTTCGGGCCTGGAATTCAACGTGATCAAGCGACTGTTGATGATGACCATCGACATCGTCGTGCATATCAAGGCGCATGCCGGCTCGCGCTACATCACCGGCATCGACTTCAATCCTGGGCGTGCCCAGGGGCAGGGGGGCTGAAGGATGCTGCCAGGACTGGAAATGATGGCGTGCCCGGAGATGGCCGTGTCGATGGATGTGATGCAGCACGTCATCAACGTCGAATCGTCGCGCAATCCCTACGCGATCGGCGTGGTTGGCGGTGCACTGGTGCGCCAGCCCAAGGCCTTGGATGAAGCACTGGCGACGGTGCGCATGCTGGAAGAGAAGGGCTACAACTTCTCGATCGGGCTGGCCCAGGTCAATCGCTACAACCTGGGCAAGTACGGCCTGGATTCCTACGAGAAGGCCTTCCAGCAGTGCCCGAACCTGCAGGCCGGTTCGCGCATCCTCGCCGAGTGCTACAAGCGCTCCGGTGGTGACTGGGGCAAGTCGTTCAGCTGCTACTACTCGGGCAATTTCGAGACCGGCTTCCGTCATGGCTACGTGCAGAAGATCTACGACTCGATCCGCCGCGGGCAGCAGGTCGCCAGTAATGGTGTCGCACCGATCGACGTGGTCAGTCGGGGGGAGCGCCGCGCGGTGAAGGTCGAGCATCACCCGCAGCTGGCTTCGCCGGCGCAGGCGCGCATCGTTGCTCAATCCAATGGCCCCGTGTACGTGCCGTCGGAAGATCCCGCACGCGCCTATGTCGTGTACCCGTCCAGCGGGGCGATGGCGCGGGGCAGCCTCCTGAACATCGCCGACCAGGCACTGTCCAAGGTGGTACTGGGTTCGGTGGATCGGATGATGCAGCCGCAGGCGCAGCCGGCCCAGGCGGGCGCTTATCCGCAGCAGCAGGCCGGCGGCATGCCGCAGCAGCTGCCTCAGCAGGGTGCTGCACGGGCGATGGCCATGCCGCAGCAGTTGCCAGGCGCTGCCGGCGCCGGCAATGAGGGGCCAGTGATGCTGCGGCCCTGGAGCGAGCGCAACCAGCCTGTCGCCGGTGGCGACAATTCATTCAACGCACCGGTGCAGGCTGCGCCGGTGCAGCAGATTCCCGCAGGGGATGCGGCCTTCGTGTTCTGACGAAGTCGTGGTGCGGCCAGTCCCCCGGCTGGCCGATTCAGTTGTGTTAGTCCATCAACAAGGAAATCAATCCATGAAGCGATCCAATCTCGACCTCGTCCAGGCCCAGCGCACGCTGAAGACCCTGCTGATGGCCACGATCTTCGTTGGCGCACTGTTCGCCCCGCAGGTGTTCGCAACCGGCACCGACTTCGGCGGCACCGACAAGAAGGTCTGCGGTTTCTTCTCCAACATCAACGGCCTGCTGAACATGGCCTCGATCGCCGTCGTGACCATTGCGGTGATCTTCGCCGGCTACCAGATCGCCTTCGCGCACAAGCGCATCGGTGACGTCGCGCCGATCCTGATCGGTGGCGTGCTGATCGGTGCCGCCGGCCAGATTGCGCGCATGCTGCTGGGCGAGGGTAGCGACGGCAAGTGCGGTGGTGGCACCAGCACTTCCTACCTGATCAACCACGTGATCCAGTACTACAGTGCATAAGAACGTCGTGTTCCGCGGCTGCACGCGCCCAGCGATGTTCCTGGGCGTCCCCTACCTGCCATTTTTCATGGTGGCAGGTGGGTTGCTGCTGCTCAGCATGTACACGAACTTCTGGTTCCTGCTCACCATTCCGGTGGCGGTCTTCATCATGCGGCAGATGGCCAAGCGTGACGAAATGATCTTCCGCCTGTTGGGCCTGCGCCTGATGTTCAAGCTGAAAGTCCGCAACGTGCAGGAACACGATGGCATGTGGGTATTCAACCCCAACCATTACCGCGACAAGCCGGCCCGAATGGATTGAGGTCCGGATCCGGCCTGGCGGGCGTCTGCGCCCGCCGGGTCTTTTGTAACTCCTTGGCACTACCTCTTTGGAAGCAGTCGTATGTTCAGCCCTGACACCTCCATCAGTGAGTTCATTCCGTTGTCGTCGCATGTCGCTCCGAACGTGGTCAAGACCACGGGCGGCGATTACCTGCTGACCTGGCATCTGGAAGGGCTGCCGTTCGTCGGCCGCGAGGAGTGGGAGCTCGAACATCGCCACAACACGTTCAACCGCCTGCTGCAGACGCTGCGCGCGCCGGATTTCGTCAACGTCGCCTTCTGGGTGCACGACATCCGTCGTCGCCGCACCCTGAAGGGCAAGAGCAACTACAAGCAGCGCTTCAACCAGGATGTGTCCGATCAGTACATGGGCATGTTGTCCTCACAGCGCATCATGCAGAACGAGCTGTACCTGACCATGATCTACCGCCCCGTGGTGGCGGGTAAGCGCTTCGTAGAGAAGTCGGCGAACGTGGACAAGCTGCGCGCCGAGCAGGAGCAGGCGGTCGAAAAGCTGATGGAGCTGGCCGGCAACGTCGAGGCCGTCATCCGGGACTATGCGCCATACCGCTTGGGAATGTACGAGGCCAAGAACGGCGTGGTGTTCTCCGAAACGCTGGAGCTGTTCGGCTACCTGATCAATCGCATCGACGAGCCGGTGCCGGTGCTGTCGGCACCGATCAAGGACTACCTGCCTGTCAGCCGCCATATGTTCTCGGCCAAGACCGGCGATTTCGCGATCAATACCCCCAATGGTGCCAATCACTACGGCGCCATCCTGAACATCAAGGAGTATGCCGAGGGCACTTACCCGGGCATCCTCAACGGCCTGAAGTACCTCGACTACGAGTACGTCATCACCCATTCGTTCAGCCCGATGGGGCGGCAGGACGCGCTGAAGGTGCTTGATCGCACCAAGGGCATGATGATCTCCTCCGGCGACAAGGCGGTCAGCCAGATCGTCGAGCTCGACCAGGCCATGGATCAGCTGTCGTCCGGCAACTTCGTGCTGGGTGAATACCACTTCATCATGGCGGTCTACGGTGACACTCAGGCCAAGCTATCGCAGAACGTCGCATCGACCCGCGCCGAGCTGTCCAACGCCGGCTTCGTGTCGACCAAGGAAGACCTTGCGGTCACCTCGTCCTTCTATTCGCAGCTGCCGGGCAACTGGCGCTATCGTACCCGCCTGGCCAATGTCAGCTCGCTGAACTTCCTGGGCCTGTCGCCGCTGCACAACTTCGCGACCGGCAAGCAGCACAACAACCCGTGGGGCGACTGCGTCACCACGCTGCAGACCACCAACGGCCAGCCGTACTACTTCAATTTCCACGCGACCCATCCGTCGGAAAACTCGCTGGGCGAGAAGGCGATCGCCAATACCATGGTGATCGGCAAGTCCGGTACCGGTAAGACCGCGCTGATCAACTTCCTGCTCAGCCAGGTTCAGAAGTACGAGCCGTCACCGACCATCTTCTTCTTCGACAAGGATCGTGGTGCGGAGATCTTCGTGCGCGCCTGCGGTGGCAACTATCTGGCCCTGGAGAACGGCGCGCCGACCGGCTTCAACCCGTTCCAGTGCGAGAACAACGAAGCCAACGTGCAGTTCCTGGCCGACCTGATCAAGGTGCTGGCCGGCAAGCGTGAGTACAGCGCCCGCGAGGAAGAAGACATCTATCGCGCGGTGGAAAGCATGCTCGATACGCCGATGCATCTGCGCAGCATGACCAATTTCCAGAAGAGCCTGCCCAACATGGGTGACGATGGCCTCTACGCGCGCATGCGGCGCTGGACCTCGGGCAATTCGCTGGGCTGGGTCTTCGACAATCCGGTCGAGACCGTTGATCTGAGCAAGGCCAACATCATCGGCTTCGACTACACCGACATCATCGACAATCCCGAAGTGCGCGTGCCGGTCATCAATTACCTGCTGCACCGCCTGGAGTCGCTGATCGATGGTCGTCCGCTGATCTACGTGATGGACGAATTCTGGAAGATCCTGGATGGCGAAGGTGGCCTGAAGGAGTTCGCGAAGAACAAGCAGAAGACCATTCGTAAGCAGAATGGCCTGGGCATCTTCGCGACGCAGAGCCCGGAGGACGCGCTGAAGAGCGACATCTCGGCAGCGCTGATCGAGCAGACTGCCACGTTGATCCTGCTGCCGAACCCGAACGCCAGCAAGAGCGACTACATGGACGGCCTGAAGCTGACCGAGGCCGAGTTCAAGGTGGTCACTGCCCTGGACGAGCGCTCGCGCTGCTTCCTGGTCAAGCAGGGTCACGCGTCCAGCGTGTGCCAGCTCAACCTGCGCGGCATGGATGACATTCTGTCGGTGATCTCGGCGTCCACTGACAACATCGACATCATGCATCGGGTATTGCAGACAGCTGCGGTACGCGCACGGGTGACGGTGGATGAGCTGACGCCGGAACAGTGGCTTGAAGATTTCTACAAGAATCGAAAGGGCTCGGGCAAGGCGGCTGTCGCAGCGCGCGACACTGTTACCTGATCCGCGAGACGGCCTGCCCGAAGACTACGAGTTCCGATCAATGGAGACTGATATGAACAATACCAAGCAAGCTTCCTCGCCCCGCCGCCGCGCGCCCCGTCTTGCAGCGATGACCGTGGCAGCCATGATGGCGCTCGGCACCGGCAATGTCAGCGCCTGGATTCCCGTGCAGGAGACCGGTACCAGCCTCATCCAGCACCTGCTCAATCAGATCAACACCTACAAGACCGAGGCGACCGTCTACGCGGCCAAAGCGCAGGACGCGGCCGAGTACGTCGAGCAGAACACCCGCTGGATCCGCACGCTGGAGCAGTATCGCCAGGCGCTGATCCAGGTGCAGGCGGCGGTGAACAGCTTCGGCATGCCCGACAGCGCGCCGCTGGTGCCGGTGGCACCGAACTATCTGGTTGCCGAAACCTGCGGCAAGGCGCTGGACTTCAGCCTGGAGTCCGCCTTCAAGGTGTTCGTGTTCAATCCGCAGGCGGATGTGAAGGAGCAGCAGATGCAGATCTGCGTCAACATCCGGATGATGCAGAACCGCAAGTACAACGACGCGATCGATTTCCTGACCCAGACCGTTCCGCGCATCAACAACTCCTTGACCCGCATCCTCAAGATCCGCCTGACCAACAACGATCAGGGCACCGTGCAGGGTGCCGACAGCGAATCGCTCCGCACCGCCAATGACATTGCCGCACTTGCCCAGAGCTGGGAAGCACGGATGAAATCCTATGATGCCTATATCGAGGTCATGGAGGCCAACCAGAAGGTGGTGGCGCAGGCCGCATTGAAGGGGGACCCGACCAAGCAGCTGATCAGCGACATGGTCAAGACCACCGCACTGAAGGCCGCGCTCAGCGTCAAGTGATCGCAGGCCGCTAATACGTAGACATGCGCTGCAAAGCAATGCGGCATTTCATGCAGTAACGGAATTACCAAGGGATTGTGGAAATGACGATCAGGTGGCTGGCCAACTTTGATTTCTCAGGCGGATTGCAGGATCTGCTGGGCTACGCTGTGCGTGTCCAGTCGATCGGCGATTTCGTCTTCTTCAAGCTGATCATGGATTACCTGCGCGACAGGATCAGTGACTACGGCATCGACCTGATGGGGCGCATGATGTCCTGGGTCGGTGGCATTGCCCTGGTGCTGATGACGCTGTGGGTACTGATCCAGGGCTTCCGGATCGTCACCGGCCGCAGTCGCGACTCCATGATGGTGCTGGTGACCAACATGGCGCGCGCGGCGTTGATTGTGAGTGTTGCCACCAGCATGGCGATGTTCGGCAGCAACCTGCAGAAATTCCTCAACGAGGACGTCAAAGGCCTGATCACCCACGTGGTGACCGGCAAGGACCAGCAGCCGGAAGACCAGATCGACAAGAGCCTGGCGTGGATGCAGGTGGCGCTGTCGAGCATTGATGGCATCAAGATCCTGAATGATCCGGGGTTGCAGGCGGACAAGACACGGGCGCTTTGGTTCATCGGCATGGGCACGGGCGGTCCGGCCGTCACCGCTGGTGCGATGTTGCTGCTATACGAGGTCGCGCTGGCGCTGTTCATCGGCCTGGGTCCCTTGTTCATTCTGTGTCTGTTGTTCGACCAGACCAAGCAGCTGTTCCAGCGATGGCTGTTCTACGGCATCGGCACGATGTTCTCGATGGCGGTACTGGCAGCGATGGTATCGATCGCGCTGGACATGGTGATCCGTGTCTCGACCGCGTTCTGGTCCACCGCCCTGGTCAACAAGTTCCTGCTCGAAGGCGCCTCCAGCGACGGCATGACCAGCCAGGCGATGCAGCAGGGCGGCATGGGCCTGATTCTCACGACCCTGATCCTGACCGCTCCCCCAATGGCAGCGATGTTCTTCCAGGGCACCTTGGGTAGCTTCATGGCATATTCGCAGATAGGTGGCAGCCCGGTGGCACAGGCGCCGGGGCCCAGCGGGCAGCCGCCGGGTAGTTACTACACGCCAGCGACGCCAGAGAAGGGACGAACTGTCGACTCCGGTGACTACAGTAGTCAGTCAACGAGCCGCATGACATTGCCGCAGTCGGATGCGACAAAGATTGCGGAAACTGGCCAGCGAGCTGCTCATCCTGGTAGATAGTGATTCAGGCGTATTTGGAGAGTTAACGTGAAGCGCATTGTGATCTCCCTCTTTTGGATTTGCTCTGCTTTGTTCTTGCTTGTGACAGAAGATGCCCAAGCGGAGGGGCGCTGCCCGCCCGGACAATATCCGATTGGCGGACAGGGGGTTGGTGGATGTGCGCCAATACCGGGCTCTAATGGAGGCGATGCAGGGTCGAGTGGTCCGGTCGCGACTGGCCGCTGGATCAAAACCTGGGGAGCTATTGCAACCGCAGTAAGCACAGGTGATATGGGGGCTTCGGTTGGAAGGCGTTCAAAGCAGGAAGCTGCGTCCGAGGCGCTTTCCCGTTGCGCAAGCCATGGCGCTAGAGATTGCAAAGTCGGAACTACCTACAAGAACCAGTGTGTTGCATATGCTGATCCCGAGAAGGGGAGTAAGGGCCGTGTCTCCTATTCGGTTGCAGGCTCCAAGGAGGAGGCTGCAAATCGAGTCCTGTCCCATTGCGCGGACATCGGTGGCGGCCAGTGCAAAGTTCTTTATACAGATTGTTCTGAGCCGATCTTTGAGTCGTTCTAGTCTCATGACTGCCGTAACATCTTTGATGGTATGAGCGTACCTGAGCCAAGCTGCTCAAGAGCCTGGGGTAGAACGCGCGGCTGAAGAAGCCGCGCGGCGAGAAGTTGAGCGAGAACGACTTCATCAGGGTTGCATTGCGACTCGTGCACCTTGTTTAGTGGGCAAGTGTTCTTCTACTGTGCTGGGAAAGTGGTACAGGGCTATCGGATCGTCACCGGCCGCAGCCGGGACTCGATGATGATCCTGGTGACCAACATGGCGCGCGCCGCCCTTATCGTGGCGGTGGCGACAAGCATGGGCATGTTCGGTCGCGACCTCCATGAATTCCTGACGGAAGACGTGAAGGGCCTGATCACGCACGTTGTGACCGGCAAAGACGAGAAGCCCGAGGCGCAGATCGACAAGAGCTTTGCCTGGATGCAGGTGGCACTTTCGAGCATCGCTGGCATCAAGATTCTCAATGATCCCGAGCTGCAGGCTGACAAGACCCGCGCGATGTGGTTCATCGGCTTGGGCACGGGTGGACCAGCGGTGACGGCAGGTTCAATGTTGCTGCTGTATGAGGTCGCCATGGCCTTGTTCATTGGCTTGGGACCACTGTTCATTCTGTGTCTGCTGTTCGATCAGACCAAGCAGTTGTTCCAACGATGGCTGTTCTACGGCATTGGAACCATGTTCTCCATGGCGGTGCTGGCGGCGATGGTCTCGATCGCGCTGGACATGGTGATCCGCGTGTCGGCTTCGTTCTGGATGACGGCGCTTGTGAACAAGTTCCCGCTTATGGGCGCGTCCAGTGACGGTATGACCAGTCAGGCGATGCAGCAGGGCGGCATGGGATTGATCCTGACGACCTTGATTCTGACTGCGCCCCAATGGCGGCCATGTTCTTCCAGGGCACCTTGGGTAGCTTCATGGCATATTCGCAGATAGGTGGCAGCCCGGTGGCTCAGGCACCGGGTCCGAGCGGGCAGCCGCCGGGTAGCTACTACACGCCGGCCGCTCCGGAGAAGGGGCAGTCCGGCCAAGACAGTGGTGCGCATGATCGTCATGCGACTGCGCGTTCAACTCTTCCGTCGTCAGATTCCACCAGGGTTGTCGAAACCGGCCTCAGAGCTGCACATCCCGGCAATCAATAGCCTCAATACGTAACGGAGTAAAAGTGTGAAATACACATTGCCCTTCATTCCTGCTGGCTTGCTCCTATGTTTGTTTATGACGGGTGAGGCGAAAGCGGAAGGGCGTTGTCCGCCAGGGCAGTACCCGGTTGGCGGTCAAGGCGTAGGTGGATGCGCACCTATTCCGGGCTCCGGTGCTGAAGGCGCGCAGAGCGGTCCTATTGCTACTGGACGTTGGATCAAGACTTGGGGGGCAATTGCGGGGGCGGCAAGCACGGGCGATATGGGGGCTTCCGTTGGAAGGCGCTCAAAGCGAGAAGCTGTCTCAGAAGCGCTTGCTCGGTGCGCGACACACGGGGCGAAAGACTGCAAGATCGATACAACGTACAAGAACCAGTGCGTCGCATATGCAGATCCTGAGCCGGGTAGTAGGGGAATAGTTTCAATTTCCGTCGCCGGCTCAAGAGAGGAGGCGACCAGTCGGGTTCTGTCCTACTGCGCGAAGAACGGTGGAGGGCAATGCAAGGTGTTGTACACGGATTGTGCTGAGCCAATATTTGAATCTCTCTGAGCTATGCCAGTCGAATCATGGGCGGGATCCTTGAATCGGCCGTTGCATGATGGGAATGGCCTGCTGAAAGGCAGGCCATCTCATTTATGGGGAGCTGGAACAGCCGATCTAGGTGGTAATGTTGGGTGTCGTCACTAGCCACCTGGATGCACTTGTATGGGGTGCCCTCGCCTGGGACATAGTGATTTGGCATCGGCTTCGCTCTGGACAACGGCAATGGTGAAGAAGCACCTCCTGACCGCTGCCTTCAACAAACGCATGCCCGCATAGGTGGTACAGCTGGGCGGCATGGGCCTGATCCTCACGACACTGTTACTGATGCGCCTCGCATTGGCAGCCGGGTTCTTCCAGACAACGCGGAGGGCCCCCATGGCAAGTTCGCAGGCATGTGGCGGTGCAGCTTCTGCCGTAAAAACCCGGGCACACTTCAGCGCCGTGCGTGACGTCAGGGGCGAGTAGGCATCCATTCACGTTAACCGCGCTTTTTCTGTGATCAAGTGCGCTTTTCATCCCAAGCCCCCTTCGACGAGCCCCGCCTCCTCGAAGTAAGCTGCGTGCGCGTCAAAATCCCGACGCATCGGTGCCATCGAACGCAGGAGCTTTTCCGTCCATGAGGACTCTGATCACCCGCGTTGCGGATGACGCATGCCACCGTCGCGGTCGCCGTGGGCTCAGGGCTATCATCCGGCATGGCGGACGCTGGTCGCGCATGGTGCATTGCACCGGTTCCAGCTTCCGCTCGGATACTGGCAGGACGGGATTGAAGGAGTTGCAGGGGATGGAGAAGGGGAGTGGCACGCACATGGACAATGCCCTGGCGTTCGTTCCGTCTGGCGCGAACCTGCTGGAAGCCGTACGCGGCGATCTCACCGGCAATGGCGTCGACGACCAGTTGCTGGTGATCGATCAACCGGCGCCCGACGGCCTGGTGCCCGGCGAGCACGGTCCCAACCGGGTGCTGTTGCTGCTGCTCGGCGACGCCGCAGGCCGATGGCAGCTGGCCGCGCGCAACGACAAGCTGGTGCCGTGCTCCACCCGTGGTGGCATCGCCGGCGATCCCTTCGCGTACGTGACGATCGAGGACGGCGCGTTCAGCGTGATTACCAATGGTGGTAGCCGCGAGCGCTGGAGCAGTGTCTACACCTTCCGCTATGCACCCGCCGAGCAGGCCTGCTGGGTGCATGGCGTGCAGCGCAGGGTGGTCGACACCGAGACCGAGGCCACCCATACGCGCGATTTCTCGGTGGCCGAACTTGGCCGGGTGCGGTTCGAGGATTTCGATCCGTCCGTCGTCGCCGACGTGAGCTTGCCCTGAGTGCCATGCCTGTGAGGAGGCGGGAGTACCCAACGATGATCGAGCAGGAGTTTCACCGTGTCGCAGGATAGAGAGTCGCAGCTATTGCGGCAGGCCACGGAGGCCGGCATGACCTCGTCCCGGGAACTGGCCAACTTCATGGCGCAGGCCGGGCACGAGTCCCGTGGCTTGAGCCGGCTCAATGAGAGTTTCAACTTCACCCGGGGTATCTCGCAGATCCCGGTGGAAGCGGCGTGGCGCAATGGCAATGGCGCGCTTGAGAGCGCCCGCCAGGAGGCGCTGCGTGGGCGCCCGGAGAACCTGGCCGAATTGATGTATGGCGGGCGCATGGGCAATGACGCGCCTGGTGATGCACTGAAGTATCACGGACGTGGCTATCTGCCGCTGGTCGGCAAGGAGAATTACGAGCGTGCCGGCAAGGCGCTGGATCTGGATCTGGTGAATCAGCCGGAACTGGCTGCGCAGCCCGAGCACGCCGGCCGTATTGCGGTCTGGCAGTGGCAGACGCGGGTACCGGAGGCGGCGCGCGAGGATGTGCGCGAAGCGACGCGCGCGATCAATGGTGGGCTGAACGGCATCGAGGCCCGCCAGCAGCGATTCGATGTGTGGCAGCAGAAGCTGACGCCTGATGTGATGGCGCGGCTGGAGCGGGGCGAAGTCGGGGCGCCGGCCCAGCAGGCCACCCTGCGCGACATGTCGCAGCCGGGTGAGCCGGGACACGGCCTGTTCCAGGGGGCGCGCCAGCACCTGCAGCAGATGGGGCCGCAGAGCGGGCTGCGCACTGGGCAGGAGCTGGACAATGCCGCCGGCGCACTGGCGTTGAGCGCGCAGAAGGCCGGAATGTCGCGTATCGATCATCTGCTGGCCGGCAATGATAGCCGCACGTTGTTTGCGGTGCAGGGTGCGCTGGGCGATCCGGCCATGCTGCGCGCATCGGTCGATCGCGAGCAGGCGGCGCAGCAGCCGCTGGCGCAGAGCAGCCAGCAGTTGGCCGCCAGCGTCGGCCAGCAGGACCCGGCGGCTGCGCTCGCCCGCGAGCAGGAGCAGCGTTCTCGATCCCTGTAACACCTGATGCCGGCGGGCAGGGTGCCCGCAGGCGCTTTACGTACGACGCGTGGCGCCCTGTGGCGCCGACATGGAAACCCACTCGTAAGGACACCACATGCGAATCGTTCCCTCGAATGCCCGGCACGCCGCTGCCCGCTGCAATGCATCCGTGCGCCGCCTGCCGCCGCTTTGGCTGCTGTCACTTGGCCTTGCCGCAGCGTCGGCACAGGCTCAGGAAGCAGCGGCACCCGCCGTGGAGACGCCCCCCGCTGCCGAGGCAACCATTGACGCGCCTGCAGGGACGGCGCCCGTTGCAGCACCCATGGCGGCCGAAGCTGTGGTCGTGGCACCGGCTCCTGAAGTACCGGTTGCCGTGACACCTCCTGCGACACCTGTGGTGGACGCGCAACCGGCGCCGACTGCGGAACCGGCGCCTGCGCCCGTTCCGCCCGTAGCGGCGGCGCCTGTGGCCGCACCGCCTGCCGTCGTCGAGCCAACGGTCCCGGCGGTAGCGCCGGCACCGCCCGCGTTGGCCATCGTGCCGTTGCCGTCCGAGCAGGCGACCGAGCGTGCGCTCGGTGCCCGCTGCCCGGTGGATCTGGCCGGGCGGCTGGCGACCCAGGGCGAGCTGCTGATCGGCGCCTGCCAGGGCACGATGCCGGCGCATCTGGCCTCGCTGCTGGTCGCACTGCCCCAACAGGACATCCACCTGCCGCGCAGCTGGCGCGAGCGTGAGGTGCAGCAGAAGGCGTGGTTCAAGGCGGTACCGGGCTACGGCCAGCGCCCGGACTTCATCGTGCGGATGGGCGACATCTGGGTGCGTTCGCTGGAAGGACGCGACGCCGACAGCACGTTCTATCTGGTGTCGGCGCCGTTCACCTGCGGTGACCGGGTCGCCAACCGCGAGGAGTACGGCGCGGAGCCCGTGCGCGTGCCAGCGGGCGACTGCCGCGAGGCCTATGTAGCCCAGCGTGTGTACCAGGTCCGCGGGGATGCGGCGCCGAGGGATGTGACCGCCGATGCCATGCCGGCCATGCCGCAGCAGGTGGAAGCTGATCGTGCGCGCCAGCTCTCGCGTGAGGGCCGGATCAGCCTGGACCACAGCAAGCTGCAGTACGGCCCGGCGATGCGCTGGTTCGTGCAGTACCCGGAGTCGGCGCAGAAGGGCGGTCCGCGCGCCTACGGTGACTGGAACCGCGAGCACATCGCGTTCGTGGTCTGGACCGGTGATCGCTTCGAGCTGCGCGAGAAGGTTGCGCGGGCGCAGTGGCCCTGTGATCCGGTGGCACCCGGCGATCGGGCCTGTGGTGGATTCCCGGATTCCGGGCCGGATTTGTTCGTGACGGCCGGAGCATCACTGCCGGTGGCAGCCTCCAGCCCCTGAACCAGAGTCCCAATGTACAGCGGGAGCCGGGATAGCCGGCTCCCGCGCGGGCATCAGGCCTGCAGGCTGCGGGTCTGATTCTGCTGCTGTTCCAGCTGTTGGTCGCGCTCCAGCGCAAGGCGCTGACCAGCGGCCTGCTGGTCGATGCGCTGGCTGCTCTGCTCCAGCGGTGTGTTCATCGCCACCGCCGTATCCACCGACACGCGAAGGTGGGCGGGGTCACCGCCCTGGCCCTGCACGGCGAAACTGCGCGAGGCATCGGCATTCATCATCACCTCGTCGATGCGCTTGCCGCCTGCCGCGTGCATTTCGGCGGCCAGGCTGCCTGCCAGCTGCGTGCTCATCACGTCCGGCACGCGGCCGACTCGCACGTCCTGCGCATGCACGCCACGGATCGCGTCGTTGAACAGCGGGTTGCCTAGGTGATTGGCATCGTCCATGCGCAGCATGCTGGTGTGATGGCCGTTCTTCTCCGCTTCGCGGCGTGCCGGCTCACCGGGCTGCAGCGGGCCGCGGATGTGGTCGTACAGATCGACGGCGCCGCCCGGAATGCCCCGCGCCGCGCGGGTGACACCACGGCGCAGTGATTCAACGTCGTCGCGGTACTCCTCGATCATCCTGGCGTTGTCTTTTGCCAGCTTCTGCGTTTCCGGGTGTTTCAGCACCGAGCCGTCGCCGAGGAAGTTGCCCAGCTTGTGCGCACCGAACGAGCTGCCTGCGGCGATGATCGGCCGGTCAGGGATCAGGGCGCGCAACGAGTGATTGCTGAAGCCGTTCGCGGCAAGCGTGCTGATTTCATTTGGCCGGGCGTAGATGCGCACCTGGCCGAAGTGCGGCGACGCCGCGCTGACCGGATCGGACGCCATGACATGGTTGATCATGGTGTTGCCGCCTTCCGGGATGCGGTAGCTGAGGCTGACCGCGCCATAGGCGTTGAAGGTCTCGCCCTTGACATTGAAATGGTGCGAGGTGATCTGGGCCAGCGCGCCACCGAGAGAGTGGCCGGTGACGGTGACTTCGGGTGGGCGCTGTCCGAGATCCTGCCCCTCCTTCTTGGCGTAGGCCAGGGCGCGTTGGGTCAGCGCGATGGCGTCCGGTGCCTGGACGTTGGTGCGGGCGACAACCATGCCACCATCGGTCAGGATCGCATCGCGGGCGATCTGTTCGGTGCCGCGATGTGCGACGACAATTTCATTGGTGTCGACTCGCTGGTAGATCGTTCCCTGATAACCGTTCAATCGATTATCAACGTGCTCGAGGATCTTGTACTCATGCCCGTTGATCGCTACGAGCTCTTCCTTGCCGGGAGCGCGTCGACCGACCGCACGGTCCTTGTACACGTCGTCGGAAATACCCGCATAGTCTTGGCTGCTGAGGCTCATTGGCGGACCTCATTGGCTTCAAGTGAAGCCGAGAACAGCGAATTCTGCAGCTCAGGGCGGAACTTGGTGGGGTCTTCTTGGCCGCTTGCGCCGTAGTCAGGAATCTCGTTCACGCGCGGATAGTCCGAACGAGGATAGTGGCGAGTCTCGGTCTCGCCTTTCACGAATGGCGCTGCTTCAATAAATGAAAGGAAACGCGTCTCGCCCTCGGCCCCCGTCGCCTTCAGCATCGCGCCTGCACCGGTGAACTCCCACTTGCAGACACCGCGACCGTAGTAATCCTCATCCAGCATGCGGTCGATGTATACAGTGCCCCGGTACTCGCCATCAGCGACCTTGCGCAGTTCCACCGGTTCCTGGCTGGTAATCCGTGCAGCCGTGCCGGTGGCCGGCTCGATATAGCCACACTGGTCTTCGTTGGTGACGTCGTACTGCGCGACACCTTCGACCACCGCGAAATCGCCTGGGGCGTCCTTCAGGCGCAGCACCAGTTCATAGGCCTTGCGCGGGCTGGGGTTGAGCTTGGCGAGGCCGCGCCCACCCTGGGCGACATCGGCTTCAGCAGCGGCACGTTCCTGGTTCATGGCGGTCTCCGGATGGCAGGCGGTCAACAGAAGCAGAGCAAGGCACGGAATCATCTTGTGGCGCAATGTCGGCCTCCTGGTGTGTAGGGGGAAATGTGGCACTGGCAGCTCATGGCGCGAGCGTCCGCACAGTGGTTGTGGTCGAGAACAGCGCGTCGCGCAGTTCCTCCTTGTAGGCCGACGGATCTTCTTTGCCGCTGGCAGGGAAGTTGGCAGCGAGCTCGGCGCGGGGATAAGCAGTCTTCGGATAGTAGAGAGTCAACGGCGATCCCGCGTCCATGCGCTTCTTGTCGATGAACGTCAGGAATCGCGTATCAGCTTCGCCGGTCGTGGCACGCAACATCGCGCCAACGCCGGTCAGCGTCCAGTGGCACGTACCGCGATCGTAATAGTCCTGGTCCTGCATGCGGTCGAGGTAGAACGTACCGCGGTATTCGTTCTCGCCCGTCCTGCCCAGTTCCACCGGTTCCTGGCTGGTGATGCGGCTGGCCGTGCCGGTGGACCAGATGACCCTCCCGCAGTCTCCGTAGTTGCTCACGTCATACTGGGCCACGCCCTCAACAACCGCGAACGGGCCTGGCGCGCCCTTCAGTGTCAGCACCAGCTCATAGGCCTGCTTCGGCGCCGGGTTGAGTTTGGCCAGGCCGCGTCCACCCGCGGCGACGTCGCGCTCGGCATCGGCGTAGGGCGAGCATGCCGCCAGCAGGACGAGGGCGAGCACTGCCAGCAGCGGCCGTCCCCTGTGTGCGAGGTGCGCTACACCCATGGCCCGATCCTGCATCGTGCGTCCATGTCCATCTATCCTTCCTGGGTGGCAGGTTTCTCGATTATGGAACGTGCCGGGAGCCCTGTGCCACCCCTTGGAGACGAATTTTTGACGCTCCCGGGGCGCGCCGCCGGCAGATCGCTTGCCGCACAGGGCATCCGATCGTCGCGTTGGCTCTGACGCCGGACGCAGGTTCGCAGCTGAATCCGTGACCGGAATCGATCATTCACATGTCCATCACTTCATCAAAGGTGTTGTCCTTGAACTGCACGATCCGCCCTGAAACCCGCGAAGACCACGCGGTCATCCACGCACTCACCGAGGCGGCCTTCCGCGAAGCCCCGCACAGCAGCCACACCGAGCATTTCATTGTGGATGCACTGCGTTCGCGTGGAGCGCTGAGTCTTTCGCTGGTCGCCGAGAAGGACGGGGAGGTCGTCGGACATGTTGCCTTGTCGCCGGTGACGATCAGCGATGGCAGCACCGGCTGGTTTGGCCTGGGGCCAATCTCGGTACTGCCCGGATGGCAGGGGCAGGGCATCGGTGGGGCGCTGATGCACGCGGCGCTCGGCGCATTGCGTGAGCAGGGGGCACAGGGCTGCGTATTGCTGGGAGAACCCGCGTATTACGGTCGATTCGGATTCCGCGCCGAGCCGGGCCTGGTGCTGCCGGGTGTGCCGCCAGAGTACTTCCAGGCGCTGTGCCTGCGGCCACCGATGGCGCAGGGAGAGGTGCAGTACTCGCCGGCATTCGAGGCCACGGCCTGATGATCGGGGCGGGCCTCGAACATCCGTCGAATGTCAGCCGTTGTACCGGAGATGGATCAGGGGATACGGGCGGCCCTGCGAATCCAGCGGTGAACGTCCGGTTTCGACGAAGCCCATGCGCTGGTAGAAGCCGACGGCCTGCGCGTTCTGCTCGTTGACGTCGGTACTGAGCTGCGGATGCAGGGCCAGCGCGTGCTGCAGCAGCTGCCGGCCGATACCGGTGCCGCGCACGTCCGGATCGATGAACAGCGCTTCCATGTGCGTGCCGTCGATCAGCATGAAGCCAAGGGGATGGTCCTGCGCGTCGACGGCCACGGTCATCGCAGCCTGCGGCAGGAAACCGGCGACTTCGGCATCGATGGCCTGGCGGTCCTCGGCGCTGAGGAAGTCGTGGGTGGCGTCGACGGCGCGGCGCCAGAGGTCGACGAGGGCGGCGCCGTCGTCGGCGCGCGAGGGACGGAGGGTGGTCATGGGTTCACCAAGGTGCTTGCAAAGAGCGCGTAGTATGGCGCGTCCCGACCCAGCGCGCAGGCGTGGATTCATCCGGTGTTGCGATGGCGGATGAAGGGGCTGTAGGCAGTGGCCTCCGCGCGCAGCACCACGCCATCCTCGAAATCGCCGCTGTCATTGAAGGGCACGGTGGGCCACCGCGGCCATTGCGCCAGGCGTTCGCGGTAGTAGTGGGTTGCTGCAGCCAGTGCCTCGTCGTGTGCCTGCACGCGCTCCGCTGCCAGCCCGGAACGCACGCCATGCACCAGATGCGGCTCCAGCACGTCGAAGCCGACGTAGCGCAGGCTGTACATCAAGGGCCACAGCAACAACCGGGTATCTCCCTCGCGGCCGTCGACAGCGCAGGCCCGTGCCGATGAGCCGGTGGTGACGCTCAGCAACGCACGCTTGCCGCGCATCGCGCCGTGCTCGTGGCGCAGGCGGCTGTTGTACATCGGCCCGTAGACCAGCACGCGATCCAGCCAGCCCTTGAGGATTGCCGGCGGCGCGAACCACCACAGCGGGAACTGCAGGATGACCAGATCCGCGGCCTGCAGCAGCTGCAGATGGCGCTGCACATCGGCGGGCAGCCGGCCCTGTTCGGCGCCGTGGCGTTGTTCGCGCTGGGCATCGAAACGGCCGGGCTGCAGGCGACTTGAATGATGGCGGGCCGCTTCCAGCGGATCGAAGCCCTCTGCATACAGGTCGACCACGTCCACCTGCAGCGCGTCATGCCGCAGCTGTTCGGCGGCCTGTGCGGCCAGGTGGGCGTTGAACGAGCGGGGTTCGGGATGGGCAAGCAGGATCAGGGCGCGCATGGGGCGAGGTGTTCGAGGAGTGTGCGACCATCCTCGCGGCGCCGGTATGCCCCGGCAATTACGCACCTTGAGGTAACCATGGCCTATCCGGGCGATGTCTATGCCGCCGATTGCTCGGCACGCGATGCGCTGGCGCTGATCTCCGGCAAGTGGGTGATGCTGCTGTTGCCGGCGCTGGCGCAGGGCCCGCAACGCAATGGCGCGCTGCTGAGGAAGATCGAAGGGATCTCGCAGAAGGTGTTGACCCAGACCCTGCGGCAGCTGGAGCGCAACGGCCTGGTCGAGCGGTGTGAGCGGGGCAGCAAGCCACTGCATGTGGAATACCGGCTGACCGAGGTCGCACGTGGACTGGTTGACACGCTGTCCGCCCTGGACCGTTGGGCCGAGCACAATTTCCCGGCGCTGGACGCCGCCCGCGAGCGCTTCGACGCGCGTTAGCGGCGCCTGCACGGCCGCGGGCGTACAATGCGGCCCCGGCGGCCATCCTGGCCCTGCAGACACGCGAGAACCGCCATGACCGACGCCCTGGGTGTACCGGTGCACGACGCCGATGAACACTGGATGCGCCATGCGCTGGCGCTGGCCGAGCGTGCGCAGCGCGAGTACGACGAGATCCCCGTTGGTGCGGTACTGGTGGGCGCCGATGGCCAGCTGCTGGGCGAGGGCTGGAACCTCAACATCGCTTCGCACGATCCCAGTGCGCATGCCGAGATCGTGGCCATGCGGGCCGGTGGCACGCGGCTGGCCAATCATCGGCTGCTCGGCAGCACCCTGTACGTGACCCTGGAACCGTGCGCGATGTGCGCGATGGCCATCGTGCATGCACGCGTTGCCCGCCTGGTCTACGGCGCCAGCGACCCCAAGACCGGCGCCTGCGGCAGCGTGTTCGACCTGCTGGGCGATGCCCGCCACAACCACCGGGTGGAGATCCACGGTGGGGTGCTGGCCAAGGAGGCCAGCATGCGCCTGACCAATTATTTCCGTGCCAAGCGTGGCAAGCCGCCGCTGCTGCTGGAAGACCATGCCGGCGAGGCCTGAGGGGGCGAACCGGTATGATGGGCGCCTCTTTCCATCACCGGCAGGCCGCGCGCCTGCCCAGCAACGAGGCGACACATGGCGGACAACGGCGCGGCCAACGAGCGACTGATCTGGATCGACCTGGAAATGACCGGGTTGGATACCGACAACGATTCGATCATCGAGATCGCCACCGTGGTTACCGATGCCCAGCTCAACGTGCTGGCCGAAGGGCCGGAATTCGCCATCCACCACCCGCTGGAAACGCTGGAAGCGATGGACGAGTGGAACCGCAACCAGCACCGCCGCTCTGGCCTGTGGCAGCGCGTGGTGGACAGCACCACCACCCTGGGCCAGGCCGAGGCGCAGACGGTGAACTTCCTGGCGCAGTGGATCCCGGCCGGCCTGTCGCCGATGTGCGGCAACTCGATCTGCCAGGATCGCCGCTTCCTGCACCGCCAGATGCCGCGACTGGAGAAGTACTTCCACTACCGCAACCTGGACGTGTCCACGGTGAAGGAACTGGCCAAGCGTTGGGCGCCGAGCGTGGCCGCCGGCGTCGGCAAGAACAGCAACCACACTGCGCTGAGCGACGTGCACGATTCGATCGCTGAGCTGCGCCACTACCGCCAGTTCATGGGCGCGCTGTCGGGGCTGCCGGTTGCCTGAACAACGACGCCGGGCATGGCCCGGCGCTATCGGATGACACGCCAACGGGTAGTGCCGGCCGCTGGCCGGCAAGGCGCCGGGGTCGGATCCCTTTCCTGCGGAAAGGGCTCTGCCCCCTCTGTCGTACCCCGCGACGAACCGTTCAACTTCCTGGCGCTAAGATCGGCGCCATGAACGAGCCGATCCTGCTCCCCCGCGACATCGCCCATGACGCCCGCGACTGGTCCGACCTGCAGCGCGCGGTGGCCCTGCTGGAAGCGCCGACCCTGACCGCGCGCATGGCCAACCTGGTCGGCACGCCGCTGGAGTTCGCGGTGAAGGCGCTGCCCAGCTCGGTCTCCAACCGCATCCACGGTGCTGTGCAGGCGGCGCTGAGCAAATCGGCGCAGGCCGCGCTGTGGAGCATGGACAACACCCCCGGCAAGGGGGCGTCCACCCGCTGGCACAAACTGGCGGCGGCCACCTCGGGCGCGGTCGGTGGGGCCTTCGGCTTCGCGGCCTTGTTCATCGAGCTGCCGGTGTCGACCACCATCATGATGCGTGCGGTGGCCGACGTGGCCCGCAGCGAGGGCTTCGACCTGTCCGAGTTCAGCACCCGCCAGGCGTGCCTGGAGGTGTTCGCGTTGGGCGGCAACTCGCCGCGCGATGATGCCAGCGAGACCGGCTACTACCTGGCCCGCGGCTTCACCACGGATGTGATGCGCCACCTGTCGGCCGAGCTGGCCGGGCGCGTGGTGACCGGCCGCGACCTGACCCTGGGCGTGGCGCCAAAGGAAGCTGGCAAGCTGCTGGCGAAGATGGTGGAAAAGGTGGCGGCGCGCTTCGGCGTGGTGGTTACCGAGAAATTCGCTGCGCAGGCGGTGCCGATCGTCGGTGCCGCCGCCGGTGCAACACTGAATACCATGTTCACCGACTACTACCAGGACATGGCGCGCGGCCACTTCATCGTGCGTCGGCTGGAGCTGAAGTACGGGGAAGACGTGGTGCGCGCCTGCTATGACCGCGTGGCGCATGGCGGCGTGCTGATCGAGCCCACGCTGTAACCGGCTTCGGGGTCGGAGCCCTTTGCGTTGCAAAGGGATCCGACCCCGGTTGCGCGCGGGGTCGGATCCCGTTCCGCAGGAAGGGGCTCTGCCCCCCGGCCGGTCATCCTTGCCTTGGGGGAACAATTGTTTTGCCAGTACATGCCTGTTGCCTGGCAGCTGGCATCCCCATCCTTTGCGGCAGTCCCCCCCCGCAAGAGATCGCCGCCATGTTGTTCACTCCCCACCGCCTGGGCGCCTTGACCCTGCCCAACCGCATCGTGATGCCGCCGATGACCCGCTCGCGTGCCGCCGACGGCAACGTCGCCACCGCGGACATGGCCGCCTACTACGCCCAACGTGCCAGTGCTGGCCTGATCGTCAGCGAAGGCACCCAGATCAGCCCGCAGGGCCAGGGCTATGCCTGGACCCCGGGCATCCACAGCCCGGAACAGGTGCAGGGCTGGCGCCGGGTGACCGATGCCGTGCATGCCGCTGGCGGCCGCATCTACGCCCAGCTGTGGCATGTGGGCCGGGTCTCGCACGTGGCCCTGCAGCCGGGTGGTGCCGCACCGGTGTCGTCGTCGGCGCTGCTGGCCGAAGGCGTGAAGGTGTTTGTCGACCCTGCAGGCGCTGGCCCGGAAGCGGGCGTGGGCGAGATGATCCAGCACTCGATGCCGCGCGCGCTGCGCGAAGACGAGATTCCGGGCATCGTCGCCGACTATGCACAGGCCACCCGCAATGCACTGGCCGCCGGCTTCGATGGCGTGGAGCTGCACGGGGCCAATGGCTACCTGATCAACCAGTTCATCGACTCGCAGGCCAACCGGCGCACCGACGGCTATGGCGGCGCGTTGCAGAACCGGCTGCGGTTCCTGCGCGAGGTCGTGCAGGCGGTGACGGCCGTAGCCGGTGGTGACCGCGTCGGTGTCCGTCTGGCGCCGCTGACGACGTTGCAGGGCGCGGTGGACGATACGCCACAGGCGACCTATCTGGCCGCGGCGCACCTGCTGGGTGAGCTGGGCGTGGGCTACCTGCACATCGCCGAAGCCGACTGGGACGATGCACCGTTGATGCCGGTGGCGTTCAAGCAGGCGCTGCGCATGGTCTACCCGGGCACGCTGATCTACGCCGGCAAGTACACCGCCGAACGCGCCGAGCAGGCACTGGCTGAAGGCTGGGCTGACCTGATCGGCTTCGGTCGCCCGTTCATCGCCAACCCGGACCTGCCGGAGCGACTGCGTACCGGTGCGGCGCTGAATCCGCCGGATCGTGCGACATTCTTTGGCGGTGGCGCGGCGGGCTTCACCGATTATCCGACGCTGGAAGAGAGCGTCGCGGCCTGATCCTGGACGCTGCCGGCCAGCGGCCGGCACTACCAGTGGGCGAGGGGTAGTGCCGGCCGCTGGCCGGCATTCCAATGTCGTATCGCCGATGGGTGGGTGCCGACCGTTGGTCGGCACTACCGGCATGGATCAGGGCTTGTCGCGCACCAGCGCGTCAGCTTCTATCACCCCGCCATCCTTGCCGTGCAGGTACAGGTGCATGTCCTGCTGCGGGTACGGGATGTTGATGCCCGCCTTGTCAAAGCCCAGCTTCAGCTGCTCCAGCAGCGTGACCTTGGTACCGAACCAGTCGGCCGACTTCACGTAGCAGCGGATGCCGAGGTTGATGGCGTGCGCGCCCAGCTCATACACCACCACGTCCGGTGCCGGTGTCTGCAGCACGCGTGGGTCGGCCTTCATCAACGCCAGCGCGGTATCGCGCGCCAGCTGGATGTTGTCTTCATAGCCGATGCCGATCACCAGTTCGACGCGGCGCGTCGGTTCGGCGGTGAGGTTGATGATCGGTGCGGCAGTGATCAGCGTGTTCGGAATGGTGGTGTGCTGGTTGTCGGCACCGGTGATGACGGTCTGGAAGATGCGCACTTCGCGCACCGTGCCGGTCTGTCCGGCCACGGTGACCACATCGCCCACACGGAACGGTCGCAGCGTCACCAGCATCACGCCCGAGGCGATGTTGGACAGCGAATCCTTCAATGCCAGGCCGACGGCCAGGCCAGCGGTACCGAGCACGGCCAGCAACGGGGTGATCTGCACGCCCAGCGTGCCGATCGCCAGCACCACCACGATCACAAGCGATGCGGCATACACCACGTTGCGCAGGAAGCTGCCCAGCATCGGGTCCACACCCATGCGCGCGGTCGCCCGTGGCATTGCATTGGATAGACGTCGTGCCACCCACAGGCCCACCAGCAGCACCACGATCGCGGCCAGCAACGGTACGCCGTAGGTTTCCAGCAGGCGCTCCCAGTTGAGCGAGTGGAACCAGGGCGTTGCGGCGGGGGCGGGTCGGGCGGCGGCGATCATGCGGGAGTTCCTTTGCTGCTGAGGGACAGGCGCGAGGTGCGCGTGGCGTGCACGGACGCCAGAAACAGCAAGCCCCGCAGAGGCGGGGCTTGCGTGCGGCAGCAGTATGTGCGGACGTCGATGAAAGCGACGTCAGCCCATTACGGCATCAGCCGTTGGCCTTCAGCTTGGCCAGGCGCAGCCAGGTATCGACCACGGTGTCCGGGTTCAGCGACACCGACTCGATGCCTTCCTGCATCAGCCATTCGGCCAGATCCGGGTGATCGGACGGGCCCTGGCCGCAGATGCCGACGTACTTGCCCTTGGCGCGTGCGGCCTTGATCGCCATCGACAGCAGCTTCTTCACTGCCGGGTTCCGTTCGTCGAACAGGTGCGCGACGATCGACGAGTCGCGGTCCAGGCCCAGGCTGAGCTGGGTCAGGTCGTTGGAGCCGATCGAGAAGCCGTCGAAGATCTCCAGGAACTCGTCGGCGAGCAGTGCGTTGGACGGCACTTCGCACATCATGATGATCTTCAGGCCGTTCTCGCCCTGCTTCAGGCCGTTCTGTTCCAGCACCTCGACGACCTTGCGGCCTTCCTCCAGGGTGCGCACGAACGGAATCATGACCCACAGGTTGTCCAGGCCCATTTCGTTGCGCACGCGCAGCACGGCCTTGCACTCCAGCGCAAAGGCGGCCGAGAAGCTCGGGTCGACGTAACGGCTGGCGCCGCGGAAGCCGATCATCGGGTTTTCTTCGTGCGGCTCGTAGTTGCTGCCGCCGATCAGGTTGGCGTACTCGTTGGACTTGAAGTCCGACAGGCGCACGATCACCGGGTTCGGTGCAACCGAGGCGGTGAGCGTGGCGATGCCTTCGGCCAGGCGGTCCACGTAGAAGCTGACAGGATCACCGTAGCCGGCGATCTTCTGGTCGATCTTCTTCTTGGTCGCCGCATCCTGGCGGTCGTATTCCAGCAGCGCGTTCGGGTGGATGCCGATGTGGCTGGCGATGATCATTTCCAGGCGGGCCAGGCCGATGCCGGCGTTCGGCAGCTGGCCGAAGTCGAAGGCACGTTCCGGGTTGGCCACGTTCATCATGATCTTCAGCGGTGCCGGCGGCATGTTGCCCAGATCGGTGGTGGTGCGCTCGAAGCCGAGCTTTCCTTCGTAGATGAAGCCGGTATCACCTTCAGCGCAGCTGACGGTGACCAGCTGGCCATCTTCGATCACCTTGGTGGCGTTGCCCGAACCGACCACGGCCGGCACGCCCAGCTCGCGCGCGATGATCGCGGCGTGGCAGGTACGGCCGCCACGGTTGGTGACGATGGCCGAAGCGCGCTTCATCACCGGTTCCCAATCGGGATCGGTCATGTCGGCGATCAGTACGTCGCCCGGCTGCACGCGGTTCATGTCGTCCAGCGTCTTCACCACGCGGGCCACGCCCGAGCCGATCTTGGCGCCGACGGCGCGGCCTTCGGCCAGCACGTTGCCGCCCTTCTCGGTCAGCGCGAAGCGCTCGATCTGGGTGGCGTGGCTGCGCGACTTCACCGTTTCCGGGCGCGCCTGCACGATGAACAGCTTGCCGCTGACACCGTCCTTGGCCCACTCGATGTCCATCGGGCGGCCGTAGTGCTTTTCGATGACCAGCGCCTGCTTGGACAGTTCCTGCACGTCCTCGTCGCTGATCGAGAAGGTGTTGCGCAGCTCGGCCGGGGTGTCCTCGATCCTGACGCGCTCACCCGGAACATCGGAATACACCATGCGGATCGCCTTGCTGCCGAGCGAGCGGCGCAGGATCGCCGGCTTGCCGGCCTGCAGGGTGGGCTTGTAGACGTAGTACTCGTCGGGATTGACCGCGCCCTGCACGACCATTTCGCCCAGGCCGAACGAAGAGGTGACGAACACCACGTCGCGGAAGCCGGACTCGGTGTCCAGGGTGAACAGCACGCCGGACGAACCGACGCCCGAACGCACCATCAGCTGCACGCCGGCGGACAGGAACACGTCCTCATGCTTGAAGCCGTGGTGCACGCGGTAGGCGATGGCGCGGTCGTTGTACAGCGAGGCGAACACTTCCTTGACCTTGTGCACGACGTCGTCGGCACCGGTGACGTTGAGGAAGGTTTCCTGCTGGCCGGCGAAGGACGCATCCGGCAGATCCTCGGCGGTGGCCGAGGAACGCACGGCCACGGCCACGTCGCCGCCGCCGTTGTCGGCGCTCAGCTTGGCGTAGGCGGTGCGGATGTCCTGGTCCAGCTGCGGCTGCAGCGGCGCATCGATCACCCAGCTGCGGATTTCCTTGCCGGCGGCGGTCAGCGCGTTGACGTCCTCGACGTCCAGCGTGGCCAGCCTGTCGAAGATGCGCTTGGACAGATCGTTGTGCGCAATGAAGTCCTTGAAGGCTTCAGCGGTGGTGGCATAACCGCCCGGCACCGAAACGCCCAGACCGGCCAGGTTGCCGATCATCTCGCCCAGCGACGAATTCTTGCCGCCTACGCGGGCCAGATCGGCCAGACGCAGTTCGTGCAACCACAGGATGTTCTCGTTCAAGCGCGATGCTCCGTTTGGCCATCGCCCGAGGCGGGCTGAGTGGCCGCGTCCGTAGGAAGAAGCCGATATGATGCCGGGCAGAGCACCGTCGGCACAAGCTTGTGCTGGCGGCCTTTTTAAGCTTCGTAGGGGGTAAAAGCGCGCATGTCGACCATCCGTCCGGTGTTCTACGTTTCCGATGGAACCGGTATCACCGCTGAAACCATTGGGCATAGCCTGCTGACCCAGTTCTCCGGGTTCAGCTTCATTACCGACCGCATGTCGTTTGTCGACGACCCCGAAAAAGCGCGTGAAGCCTGTGCCCGGATCCAGGCGGCAGGGGAGCGCTACCAGGTCCGGCCGATCGTGGTGAACTCCTGCGTGGACCAGAGCCTGAGCCTGATCCTGGCCGACAGCGGGGCGCTGATGCTGGATGTGTTCGCGCCGTTCATCGAGCCGCTGGAGCGTGAACTGGCCAGCCCGCGCCTGGCCCGGGTCGGCCAGGCCCACGGCATGGTCGATTTCGATACCTACCACCGTCGCATCAACGCGATGAACTTCGCCCTGACGCATGACGACGGCATCGCGGTGAACTACGACGATGCCGACGTGATCCTGGTGGCGGTGTCGCGCGCGGGCAAGACGCCGACCTGCATCTACCTGGCCCTGCATTACGGGGTACGCGCGGCCAACTACCCGCTGACCGACGAAGACCTGGAAAGCGATCGCCTGCCGCCGCGACTGCGCAATTACCGGCGCAAGCTGTTCGGCCTGACCATCGATCCGGACCGGCTGCAGCAGATCCGCCAGGAGCGCCGTCCGAACTCGCGCTACGCCAACCTGGAGACCTGCAAGCGCGAGGTGGCTGCGGCCGAGACCATGTTCCGCATGGAGCGGATCCCGACCCTGAGCACCACGCATACCTCGATCGAGGAGATTTCCAGCAAGGTGCTGGCCACGCTGGGGCTGCAGCGCGAGCTGTATTGAGCCTTTCCGGCGCGCCGCACTTCGCCCTGTAGAGCCGAGCCCACGCTCGGCTGGGCCGCCGGGTTCTTCCCGAACAGCAGCCGAGCATGGGCTCGGCTCTACACGGGGATCGTCGTTGTCGGGTTGGCTGTGGCTTGAGGCGCCCCCACGTTGAAGCACCAACGTGTAGGATCGACCCATGGCCCAAGCCTCGCCCCGCACCGAACGTATTCCCCGCCTGAGCCGGTTGAGCTGGCTCATGGGCCTGTACGCGGAGAACTACCGCCATCTGGTGCGCCTGTTCGAACCGGCCGGATTGGTGGCGGGCAGCTACATTTCCTCGATCGGCGACGGCCTGGACGTACGCCTGGACGTGATCGAGTGCCACCGCTACACGGTGGAGCTGCGCCTGACCTACGACCTGGCCGACCCGGTCACCGGTGAGCCGGATCCCTCGGCGTATGTGCGCCTTTACCGTGACGCACGCCAGGCCGAGACCACCCATTGCTACGTCGGCCGCCGCTGGCAGGACACGATGGGCCTGTACCCGCCGCCGGCCGAGCTGATCAGCCACCGCATGCGGATGAACACCTTCCTCGGCAAGTGGCTGGAATACCTGGCTGAGCGCGGTCACGGCGTGGCCACCCTGCGCCGCGATCCCGATGGCGCAGGCACACCCGCCGAGCGCCGCCTGTCGCTGGTGCGCTGATCGGCCATAATCCACGGCTGACCTGCCGCTGGATGCCGCCCATGCCGTACACCCCGATCGTCGCCACCCTGGGCTACGTGCTGTCGCCTGATCGTCGCCAGGTGCTGATGATCCACCGCAACACCCGTCCGGGTGACCACCACCTGGGCAAGTACAACGGGCTGGGCGGCAAGATCGAAGCGGACGAGGACGTGGCAGCCAGCATGCGTCGCGAGATCGCCGAGGAAGCCGGCATCGACTGCACCGGCATGCGCCTGCGCGGCACCCTCAGCTGGCCGGGCTTCGGCAAGCACGGTGAAGACTGGCTGGGCTTCGTGTTCGTCATCGATACCTTCGAAGGCACCCCGCACGGCGGCAACCATGAAGGCACGCTGGAGTGGGTGGACCTGGACAAGCTGGACACGCTGCCGATGTGGGAGGGCGACCGCAACTTCCTGCCGCTGGTGTTCGACGCCGACCCGCGCCCGTTCCACGGCGTGATGCCGTACAAGGACGGCCGCATGGTCAGCTGGTCCTACAGCCGGCTGTGAGGTGACGAATCGGGTGGGTGCCAACCTTGGTTGGCACGCTCTTCTGGCAAATTAATACCCGGATAATATTGACTCGGTGAAATTACCCGGGCAATATTCGCGCATCGCCTCTGATGCCATTGCCATGCCTGTGTCCCGACTTCCTCCCTTCAGCTGTTTCGACGGCCATCGCCTGGTCGCTTCCGGTACCCCGGAAGTGGCAGCGCTGGCGTTGAAACAGCTGCGTGCCGACAACGCAGCCGGTCCGCTGCTGGTGTTCGACAACGCCAGCGGGCGAACCCGCGATTTCGACACGCGCGGCAGCGACACAGAGCTGCTGGCGCGGGTGACCGAAGCGTTTCCCTCCGCCGTGGAGGCGGGTGCCGACGTCACTGCCGGAGAGGCGCCCGCAACCCCGCGTGGCCGTGGCCGCCCCAGGCTGGGCGTGGTCGCCCGCGAAGTGACGCTGCTGCCGCGGCATTGGGCGTGGTTGGCCGAACAGCCGGGTGGGGCCTCGGTGGTGCTGCGCAGGCTGGTGGAAGCGGCCAGCCGTGCCGGTGCCGACGAGGATCGGCAGCGCCGCCACAGCGAGCGTACCTATCACTTCCTGCAGGCCATCGCCGGTGACCTGCCGGGCTTCGAGGAGGCCATTCGGGTGCTGTTCGCGCATGACCGCGCGGGCCTGGAAGCGGCGCTGCATTCCTGGCCCAGGGATGTGCGCGACCACGCCCTGCGGCTGGCGTTCGAAGACGCTGACGGCTGAGCCATCGCGCCGTTGCTGAGCGACGGCGTCATCTGATCGCGGGCCGCGGCCCGCTTCCCCTGTGCTTGCTTTGCTGGCGGAAACGCCGGGCAGGGCGGCGCCTTGCCCAGAGAATCCCATGAGCCCCCCTGTACATCCGACACCTCCGGCAGCACCCCCGCTGTGGCGCACCTACCTGACGCTGCTGCTGCCGATGCTGCTGACCAATGCGTTGCAGCTGGCCGCAGGCACGCTGGACAACATCTATCTCGGCCACCTGCTTGGCACACAGGCGGTGGCTGCGGCCGCGGCGTTCTTCCCGGTCTTTTTCCTGCTGCTGGCCCTGGTGATGGGCCTGGCCACGGGCGCGATGGTGCTGATCGGCCAGGCCTGGGGCGCGGGCCGCCCGCAACAGGTGCGCGCGGTGGCCGGCAGCGCGGTGGCGCTGATCCTGCTGTTGTCGGTGCCGGTGATGGCCCTGGGCGGCGGTTTCGCGCCACAGCTGCTGGCGGCACTGGGCACGCCGGCAGCGATCCTCGGCGAGTCCATCGTGTACGCGCGCGTGCTGTTGCTGGCGGCTCCGGTGTTCTTCCTGCTGTGGCTGGCCACTGCCGTGAGCCGCGCAGTGGGCGATGCAAAGACGCCGCTGCAGGCGCTGCTGCTGGCCACGGTGGTCGGCCTGCTGTGCACGCCGCTGCTGATCCTGGGCTGGACCGGCCTGCCGCGGCTGGGGTCGGCCAGTGCGGCTGTATCGGCGGCGTTTGCCTCATTGTTGGCCCTGGGCTGGTTGCTGTGGCGCTGGCATCGGGTAGGACATCCCCTGGCGCCACGGCGCGAGCAGTTGCGTGCCATCCGTTTCGATGGCGCGCTCATCCGCGCGATGCTGCGCATCGGCGTACCGTCTTCGCTGCAGATGCTCAGCCTGGCCATTGCCGAGATCGTATTGCTGGGCTGGATCAACCGCTACGGCTACACGGCCACGGCCGCCTACGGTGCGGTCAACCAGTTGATGAGCTGGGTGCAGCTGCCGGCGATGTCGCTGGGCATTACCGCCACCATCCTCGCGGCGCATGCGATGGGTGCAGGGCGTAAGGCACGGCTGCCGGCCATCGCCCGCACCGGCGTGCTGCTTGGACTGGCGATGCTGAGTGCAGTGGTGCTGCTGGTGATGGCGCTTGCGCCCTGGCTGACCGGCCTGATCCTGGTGGCTGCCGAAGCGCGTGAACTGGCGACGCTGCAGTTGCGCACGGTGGCATGGGGCGTGCTGGCGATGGGCGGCAGCACCGTGCTGGTAGGAGTGATGCGCGGCAGTGGCACGGTATGGCGGCCAGCGCTGCTGGGCATGGCGGCGGTATTGCTGCTGGAGCTGCCGCTGGCGATGTGGATGCAGGCGCAGCACGGGCTGGCCGGCGTGTGGTGGGCGTGGCCGCTGGGGTTGCTGGCGATGCTGGTGATGCAGGTGTTCTGTTTCGAGCGCTGGCGGCGGGTGCAGGCTGGGTAGTGCCGGCCGCTGGCCGGCAACGCGGAACGGTCGGGGCAGCCGGCCAGCGGCCGGCTCTACCACTTCAGGGCCGCTGCGCCAGCGGCAGGTGGAAGCATCCGGCATCATCGCCGCCCGTCACCAGGAATCGGACGCGGCGGCGGGCCCGCCGGTGACCATAGCGCCGACTCTGCGGCTTGGGAAGTAGGGAAACCCCGCGGAAGAGTGATGAGGAAATGTCCACCGTCGCAGTCGGTGAGATCTGGTTGTCCACAGGGGGTGTGGATTACGCGTGGGCAACTTTGTGGATAAGCCCCGACAGGCGCCACCCCCCTAGGCTGTCAAGATGGGTGGCGAAAAATTCACCGCCGGTGACGACGGGTGAGGGGGCGGTGAAGGATCGGCTGAGCCAGCGCTGTCGCCAGCGGCGGCGCTCGCGGTAACCTGTGGGCCTTGATGCTCCGTGAGACCCCATGAAACGTCACTTCTCGATGCTGCGCGAATTCCAGCTGGCCGACTGGTTCACCCTGGCCAATGCTTTCTGCGGCACCGGTGCGGTCTTTGCCGCGATGCGCTTCCTGCAGGACGGCGAGCGCGGCTATCTGCTGTTCGGCATGGCGCTGATCCCGCTGGCCTTCATCTTCGACGCCCTCGACGGGCGCATCGCGCGCTGGCGCAAGTCCAGCTCCACCCTGGGCCGCGAGCTGGACTCGCTGTCCGACGTGATCTCCTTCGGCGTGGCGCCGGCGGCGCTGGCCTATGCCTGCGGCATGCAGGGCGGATGGGACTGGCTGGTGCTGAGCTACTTCGTCTGCTGCGGCGTCAGCCGCCTGGCACGCTACAACGTCACTGCCGAGGCGCTCGCCGGCGACGAGGGCAAGGTCACGTATTTCGAGGGCACCCCGATCCCGACCAGCCTGGTGCTGGTGATCGTACTGGCGATTGCCGCCGGCACCGATGCCATCGGCCAGAATATCTGGTTCGGCCAGTGGCAGATCGGCCCGTGGCAGCTGCACCCGATGGTGCTGTTGTTCGCCCTGTCCGGGTCGCTGATGATCAGCAAGACCCTGCGTATTCCCAAGCCATGAGCCAGCCCTGCGGAGGCCTGCGATGACCAGCTCGGCCCACGACACCGGCAGCAGCGATTTCGAAACCCTGGCCCGGCAGTATTTCGGCGCCTGGGGCGATGCCCTGCGCCATGCGAGCACGCCCGGCGCACCCGCCGGTGACGATCCCGGCAGTTGGCAGCGGTTGTTCGACTGGTGGGGCCAGCTGTTGCCCGAGCAGGCGCAGGGCGCGCCGGAAGATGCCGTGCGCCGGTTCCGCGAACAGGCGGGCAGCTGGTACGGCACCATGCAGGAGGTCGCCGCACGGTTTGCGGGCCGCGACGCCAGCAGTGCCGATGTTGCCCAGGCCTGGCGCGAGGCGGTGCAGGGGCAGGGCGACGGCATGCTCCAGTGGATGCTGCAGGGCGCCCGTGGCAGCACGCACGCCGGCGCCGCGATACCCGAATTCGCCGCCTGGCTGCAGCAGTTCCAGCTGCAGGCGGGCCCGTGGCTGCAGAGCCCGGCATTCGGCCCCGGCCGCGAGCACCAGGCGCGCTGGCAGGCCCTGCTGCGTGCGCAGGAGGAATACCAGCAGCATTCGCGCGCCTATGTCGATCAGATCAAGCAGGCACTGGACGAAGCCTTTGCGCTGTTCGAGCAGCGCCTGGCCGAGCACGAACAGCCCGGCAGCCAGCTGACCAGCGCCCGCGCGATGTTCGACCTGTGGATCGAAGTTGCCGAGGAGGCCTACGCCAAGGTCGCCATGTCCGAACCGTTCCAGCAGGTGTACGCCTCGCTGGGCAACGCGCAGATGCGCCTGCGCGCCGGCCTGCAGCGGGAGGTGGAACAGATGAGTGAACGGATCGGCCTGCCGACCCGGAGCGAGATGGATGCCGCACACCGCCGCATCGCCGAGCTGGAGCGCAGCCTGCGCCGCCTGCAGGCGCAGGTGGCTGTGCTGGCCGGAACCGCTGAGGTCGATCCGGTGGCGCAGCCGGCGCCGGCGAAGGTGAAGCCAACTGCGCGCAAGGCCGCGAAGAAGGCCGCGCCGGCAAAGAAGGCGCCTGCGAAGAAGACATCTGCAAAGAAGACATCTGCGAAGAAGGCCGCACCTCGCGCTTCCGCTCGGGCGCGTGACCGATGAAGGGACCATTGGGCTTCAACGCCGATGACCTGATGCAGGAGAGCCTGGCCATGCAGCGCAAGCTGATGGAAGGGCTGAAGCTGCTGCCGCAGGTGGAAGACGTGCACTATGGCGTGACCGCGCGCGAGGAAGTCTGGCGCGACGGCAAGGTGGTGCTGTATCGCTTCGTCGGTGAGCAGGCGCCGACCCGGCGCACGCCGCTGCTGATCGTCTACGCGCTGGTCAACCGGCCGTACATGGTCGACCTGCAGGCCGACCGTTCGCTGGTGCAGAAGCTGCTGGCGCTGGGCCAGGACGTGTACGTGCTGGACTGGGGCTACCCGGACCGGTCCGAACGCTTCCAGACCCTGGAGGACTACCTGCTGCGCTACATCGACGGAGCGGTCGATGCGCTGCGCGTGCGCAGTGGTGGCCCGGTCGACCTGCTCGGCATCTGCCAGGGCGGCGTGTTCGCACTCTGCTACGCAGCGTTGCGCCAACAGAAGCTGGGCAAGCTGATCACCATGGTCACCCCGGTCGATTTCCAGACCGCCGACAACATGCTCTCGCACTGGGCGCGGCAGGTGGACGTGGACCTGCTGGTCGATACGCTGGGCAACATCCCGGCCGACCTGATGAACGCCAGCTACCTGATGCTCAAGCCGTTCCGCCTGAACGTGCAGAAGTACGTCGGCCTGCTCGACATCCTCGATGACAAGGCGGCGCTGGAGGACTTCCTGCGCATGGAGAAGTGGATCTTCGATTCGCCGGACCTGGCGGGCGAGGCGTTCCGCGATTTCATCAAGCAGTTCTACCAGGCCAATGGCCTGATGAAGGGCACGGTAAGGATCGGCGAGGAAGCAGTGGACCTGTCGCAGGTGACGCTGCCGGTGCTGAACATCTACGCCGAGCAGGATCATCTGGTGCCGCCGGACGCCTCGCGCGCGATGCGCGGGCGCCTGGGCACGGACGACTACACCGAGTCCAGCTTCCGCGGTGGCCATATCGGCATCTACGTGTCCGGGCGCGCGCAGCGCGAAGTGCCGGCCACGATCGATGGTTGGCTGAAGACGCGCGACCTGTAGAGTCGAGCCCTGCTCGACTGACTTGGAGGGATGATGACGTACCGGGTTTTGTTGATTCTTGCGGTACTGCTGGCAGCGCCCCTTGCCCAGGCCGCACCCAGTGCGGATGCACGGCGGGAGATCGCCCAGTTGATCGCCAGCCTGGACGGCTCCCAGTGCCGGTTCCAGCGCAATGGCAGCTGGTACGACGGCGGCGATGCGCGCGCGCATCTGCAGCGCAAGTACGACTATCTGCTGAAGAAGGACATGGTGGACAGCGCCGAGCAGTTCATCGAGCGCGCCGCCAGCCAGAGCAGCATGAGCGGCAAACCCTATCGCATCCAGTGCCCGGGGCAGTCTGAACAGACCGCAGCCACCTGGTTCGGTGCGCGCCTGCAGGCGCTGCGTCACCGCACGCCGTAGACATGGGCAGGGTGTAGAGTCGAGCCACGCTCGACTGCCCTGTCCGTTGCCCGGAGCCGCCGCCATGAACACCACGCCCAAGACACTGTCGCGTTCATTGAACGACCGCATGATCGCCGGCGTGATGGGTGGCATTGCCCATCGCTTCGGCTGGAATGCCACCCTTCTGCGGGTGGTCTACGTGCTGCTGTCGCTGGCCTCGGCGGCTTTCCCCGGCATCCTGGTCTACCTGATCCTGTGGCTGCTGATGCCGAACGAGGCCGATTGAACACCGCCTCCCGGCCTTGGCCGATCTGGCTGCGCGCGCTGCAGGTGCTGGGCGCGGTGTGGACCCTGCCCAACACCCTGATCGGCCTGATGGGTGGGCTGGCCGGCATGCTCGGCGGCGCGACATTGCGCTGGAGCCGGCGTGACTGCGCGCTGGTGTTCGACCGTTGGCCGTGGGGGCCGGGTGGGGCGATCACCTTGGGCAATGTGATCCTGCACACGGGCCACGATCTTGGCATTTCCTGCCGGACCTACGCGCATCAGGCGGGGTGGGGCGTGGAGCCGCTGATCCGGCTCGACGACCATGAGCGTGCGCATGTCTACCAGTACATGGTGCTGGGGCCGCTGTACCTGCCGGTGTACCTGCTGTGTGGCGGGGTGAGTGCGCGCAATCCGTTCGAGCGGGCGGCCGATCATTTCGCCCGGTTCGGGCACGGCTGGTGGCCGTAGTTTCCAGCCAACGACGCAGCCCCTCGTGGCTTGGTCGCGGAATGCCTGCTTCCTGGGGGCTGGCCGGGTGGGTGGGGCCAGCGGGGACGCCGTGAACCCATCCATGGGGGGCTTGGCCGCGGCTTGCACGTGTGCGCTGTCCTGCGCACACGGCAAGACCGGGGTTGGGCGTCCTGCCCAACTCGTTGGGCGCATGCGCCCGACCCATGCCGCGGATACCCCGCCACCCCCACCCACCCGGCCGCTGACAGATTCCGTGCGCGTCCAGCCACGGAAGAGATAAAGAACAGCAGAAGCGGGTCGCGCGCTGCGCTTGCTCGTGTAGAGCCGAGCCTGCGCTCGGCTTCGCGGACTGGCCGGAAAGCAGCCGAGCGTGGGCTCGGCTCTACAAGAAGCGAGCCGGCCATTCCGCTTTTGCTTTTGGTCTTCTTTTTTCTTTTCCGTGGCTGGACGTGCCCGAAAACTGTCGGGGGTCGGGCGGGGTGGGTGCGCGGGACCGTTGGCGCCATGGATGGCGCCATCGAGCCCCCAGGGACGGGTTCACGGCGTGTCCCGCGCACCCACCTCGCCCGGCCCAATCACATCAAACGCGTTACACGACCACCCACGAGGGGCTGCGCCGTTGGCGGGAATCCCCAACGGATTCGTTAGCCGGAAGTTAAGGATCCGTAAGCATTCTGCTGCGATCCCGCAGTCATCTGCATGCAACCGATCGTCATTAGCCTTCGTGACGTTCCAGTCAGGTTCGACGCGGTAAGCTCTCCCCCGATGAGCTCGCAGCATCGCTCATCGAGTGCAGTACGCAGTAGCAATTTGGAGGAATACATCACATGGCAATCGTTCTTTATGTCGGTGGTAGCAAGGATGGCGAGAAGGGCGTGGTGCCCTACGGCTTCAGCAAATCCCGCGCCGACACCGCGCTGGGGCCGGAGTTCTACACGGAGCGGTTCATGGAACTGCAGGGTGTCGGCAAGGTCCGCCTGATGGCCCTGGAAGGCATGCGTGACGAGATCGTCATGCAGCGCGCTGCCCGCCACTACCGCTGACCTTCGCAACACGCGGCAGGGCGCGCCCACCATCGCGCGCCCGCGCCGGCATCCCAGCCCCGGGCCAGTCCGGGCCCGCTCTTTGCCAGGATGCCGGCGTCCACTCCGGCTACGGCGCTGAACCCCGTCCCCTGTCAATGCCTTGTCCGGCTCCGTCGTCGGTTGCCAGAATGGGGTCTTCCCGTAACGCGGCTCAGACCTGAAGCAATGCACGACGCCAAGAACGCCCAGAGCGCGCTCGCCCAGCAGATCGCCCAGACCATCGCCGACGAGATCGGTGCCCAGTCCGCCCAGGTACGCGCCGCCGTCGGCCTGCTCGACGAGGGCGCCAGCGTTCCGTTCATCGCGCGCTACCGCAAGGAAGTGACCGGTGGCCTGGACGACACCCAGCTGCGCAACCTGGAAACCCGGCTGACCTACCTGCGCGAGCTGGAGGACCGCCGTGCGGCGGTGCTGGCCAGCATCGGCGAGCAGGGCAAGCTCAGCGACGAGCTGCGCAATGACATCCTGGCCGCCGATACCAAGAGCCGGCTGGAAGACCTGTACCTGCCTTACAAGCCCAAGCGACGTACCCGCGCCCAGATCGCCCGCGAGGCCGGTCTGGAGCCGCTGGCCGATGGCCTGCTGGCCGATCCGACGCAGGACCCGCAGACGTTCGCGGCCACCTTCGTCGATACCGACAAGGGTGTGGCCGACACCAAGGCCGCGCTGGAAGGCGCCCGCGCGATCCTGATGGAGCGCTGGGGCGAAGATGCCGCGTTGGTTGGCGAGCTGCGCACCTGGCTGGGCGAGACCGGCGTGATCCGTGCCCGCGTGGCCGAGGGCAAGGAAACCGAAGGCGCCAAGTACCGCGACTATTTCGAACATGCCGAATCTCTGGCGAAGATTCCCTCGCACCGGTTGCTGGCGCTGTTCCGCGCGCGCCGCGAAGAGATCCTGTTCCTGGAACTGGACCCGGGCAGCGATGCCGAAGCGGGCCACCAGTACGCCGAGGGTCGGGTGGCACGCAAGGCCGGCATCGCCGACCGGGGGCGTGCCGCCGACCGCTGGCTGCTGGATGCCTGCCGCCTGACCTGGCGCGCCAAGCTGCACACCCATCTTCTGCTGGACCTGTTCAACCAGGCCCGCGAAAAGGCCGAAGCCGAAGCCATCGCGGTGTTCGGCGACAACCTGAAGGACTTGCTGCTGGCCGCACCGGCCGGCCCGAAGACTGTGCTGGGCCTGGACCCTGGCATCCGTACCGGCTGCAAGATCGCCGTGGTCGATGCCACCGGCAAGCTGGTCGCCACCGACACCATCTACCCGCATGAGCCACGTCGCCAGTGGGACCAGTCGGTGCAGACGATCAAGCAGCTGTGCGCCAAGCACAACGTGGAGCTGATCGCGATCGGCAATGGCACCGCCAGCCGCGAAACCGACAAGCTGGCCGGCGAAGCGATCAAGGCTGCCGCCAACCCGAAGCTGCAGAAGGTCGTGGTCAGCGAGGCGGGCGCCTCGGTGTACTCGGCCTCCGAGTTCGCGGCCAAGGAGTTCCCGGGGCTGGACGTGTCGCTGCGTGGCGCGGTATCGATCGCTCGTCGCCTGCAGGACCCGCTGGCCGAACTGGTCAAGATCGAACCCAAGGCGATCGGTGTCGGCCAGTACCAGCACGACGTGGACCAGTACCGCCTGGCGCGGGCGCTGGACGCGCGCGTGGAGGACTGCGTGAACGCGGTCGGCGTGTATGTCAACACCGCCTCGGCCGCGCTGCTGTCCCGGGTGTCCGGCCTGTCGGCCACGGTGGCCGAGAACATCGTGCGCCATCGCGACGACAACGGCCCGTTCAAGCGCCGCAAGGACCTGCTGAAGGTCGCGCGCCTGGGCGAGAAGACCTTCGAGCAGTGCGCCGGCTTCCTGCGCATCGCCGATGGCGACCAGCCGCTGGACGCCTCGGCGGTACACCCCGAAGCCTATCCGGTGGTTGAGCGCATCGTGGCCAGCACCGCGCGCCCGATCAAGGCGCTGATCGGTGACGGCAGCTTCCTGCGTGGCCTGAAGGCAGAACAGTTCACCGACGACACCTTTGGCGTCCCGACCGTGCGCGACATCCTGAAGGAACTGGAAAAGCCGGGCCGCGACCCGCGCCCGGAGTTCAAGGCGGCGCGCTTCGCCGAGGGCGTCGAGGACATCAAGGACCTGCGCGAGGGCATGGTGCTGGAGGGCGTGGTCAGCAACGTGGCCGCCTTCGGGGCCTTTGTCGATATCGGCGTGCACCAGGACGGCCTGATCCACATCTCGGCGCTCGCCGATACCTTCGTGAAGGACCCGCGCGACGTGGTCAAGGCCGGTGACATCGTCAAGGTGAAGGTGCTGGAGGTGGACGTGGCGCGCAAGCGCATCGCCCTGACCCGGCGCCTGGACGATACCCCGGGCCAGGCCACCAGCCGCCCGGGCCAGCGCGATGAGCGGGGCCAGGGCCAAGGGCCGCGCCGTGACGCTGGCGGCCAGAACCGTGGACCGAACCGCGGCCAGGGCGCTGGCGGCCGTCCGGCCCAGTCTGCGCCGCCGGCCAACAATGCCCTGGCCGAGGCCTTTGCCCGGGCCAAGCGCAGCTGAGGATCGTGCCCCCCGTCACGGTTGATCCGGGGTGGGGGACTTGTCGGTTTTCCCCGTGATTGCGCACACTTGCGCCTGAGGGGGGCGTTTGGCCTCCCCGCTGTCGCTGGGGAGGACCATGACGCCAGCACGACCCGCCGTCTTCGTTGCAGGCCGCAGTGCTTCGCTGCGGTCGGCGCCTGCCCGTGCCGGCAGGGGACCGGAGTGATGCCGGGCCAGGGCACCCACGGCAATGGACTGCTGGAGCGCCGCCTGCAGGCGTTGGCTGAAGAGCGTCGCCGGCTGGCGATGATCATCGACGGTACCGCTGCGGGTACCTGGGAATGGAACGTGCAGACCGGCGAGATGCGGGTCAATGCGCGCTGGGCCGAGATTGTCGGTTATCGCCTGGATGAGCTGGAACCGATCTGCCAGAAGACGTTCCTGAAGCTGGTCCATCCCGATGACATTGCGCTGTCCGATGCAGCGCTGGACGACCATTTCGAAGGGCGCAGCGACAACTACGCCTGCCTGCTGCGCATGCGCCACAGGAACGGCCAGTGGATCTGGATCCAGGACCGTGGCCGGGTCTTTGAATGGGACGGGCAGGGCAAGCCGCTGTGGATGGCCGGTGCCCATGCCGATGTCACCGAACTGCAGCAGGCAAGGCAGGACGCGGCCGAGACCCGGCAGCGCCTGCAGGCCGTGGTCGATGCGTCCGATGAGGTGGCGGTGATCGCCACCGATACCGATGGGACCATCACCCTGTTCAACACGGGGGCGGAGCGCCTGCTGGGCTACAGCGCGGCGGAGGTGGTCGGCCAGCGCCGGCTCGACGCCTTCCACGATCCAGCCGAACTGAAAGCGTGGTTGCAGCCGCTGGCTGATGCTGATGGCAATCTTCCCGGCGTGTTCGAGGCGCTGAGCGCGCGTGCCGACGGGCAGACCTACTCGCGGCAGTGGACGCTGCTGCGCAAGGATGGCCAGTCACGCCAGGTACGCCTGTCGATCAGCCGCATGGAGAGTGCCGATGGAACGCGCATCGGCTACGTCGGCATGGCCATCGACATTACCGAGATCCTGCAGGCACGCGCCGAAGCACGACTTTCGGCAGAGAAGTTCGCTGGCGCGTTCACCTCCGCCGCACTGGGCATGGCACTGGTGTCGCTGGAAGGACGCTGGCTGGATGTCAACGACGCGCTGTGCCGGATACTGGGCTACCCCCGAGAAGAGCTGCTGCAGGTCGATTTCCAGCGCCTGACCCATCCCGATGACCTGCAGACCGACCTGGCTCTGGTACAGGACCTGTTGGCCGGGCGACGCAGCCACTATCACCTGGAAAAGCGCTACCTCGACCGCGACGGCCGCATCATCTGGGCGCGGCTGTCGGTGTCGCTGGTGCGCAACGAGCATGGCGAACCGCTGCATTTCGTGTCGCAGATCCAGGACATCACCGCCCAACGCAGCAGCGAGCAGCGCCTGTTCGAGAGTGAACAACGCAGCCGAATCACGCTGGATGCGGTGGCCGACCTGGTGCTCAGCGTCAGCCTTGATGGCCGCATCGACTACGCCAACGCGGCTGCGGTGCGCATCCTGGCCGGTGATGGCGCCTTGTCGCTGGCCGGGCACAAGGTGCAGGACGTGCTGGCGCTGACCACCGAGTACGCGCCCGGCTCGGTACTGGATGTGACGGTGCTGCTGGACCCGGAGAGCAACGCGGTGGACCTGCACGCCGACCTGCTGCTGCGCCTGGGCACGGCAACGGTGCCGGTGGACCTGACCCGCGCCTGGCTGCGCGATGACGAAGGCCACGTGCGCGGCGCGGTGTGGGTGCTGCGCGACGACACCCAGCAGCGGGCACGCCAGCGCGAAGCCCGCCACCTGGCCGAGATCGATCCGCTCACCGAACTGAGCAACCGCCGCGGTTTCGAGGTACACCTGCAGCAGGCGATCACCCGCGTGGAGCGCACCGGCCAGGCTGCCTCGCTGATGTACATCGATCTGGACCGCTTCAAGCCGGTCAACGACACCTGGGGCCATCTGGCCGGCGATGCCGTGCTGTGGGCGGTGGCCAGCGTGCTGCGCCATGGCGTGCGCGATTCGGACGTGGTGGCGCGGTTGGGCGGTGACGAATTCGCGGTCATCCTGTCCGGTTGTACGCCGCGGCGTGCGGCCCGCATCGGGGGCGAGCTGCTGCACACCCTGGCCGCGCTGTCCATTCCGTGGGACCAGGACCGGCTGCGGATCGGTGCCAGCATCGGTATCGCGCCGCTGGCCGGCGGCATGAGCGTGGACCAGGCGGTGGCTGCGGCCGATGCCCAGTGCTACCGGGCCAAGGCGATGGGGCGCAACAACGTGCAGGTGCAGGGCGAGTTGTCCCAGCTTCCGGGTGACGATCCCGACGCCGCGGAGGACTGATCTCAGCCTGTGAGAGGACGCGCGCGAATACTGCGCGCACTCCACTCACGCAGGTAACCTCCATGAATGCCTGGAACCCGGTTGCGGTACGCAAGTTCATTCCGGCCCTGATCGGCTGGTGCCTGGCGCTGGCCGCCTGTCTACGCGCCGAACAGCTGCGCGGCGACCTGCACGCACGGGCGTTGTTGCCCGTGTTGCAGCAAGGTGCGGTCGCGCTGCTGGTCCTGAGCCTGTCCTGCACGGTTGCGGCCTGCCTGTTGCTGTGGCGGCATGGCCGCAGCGATCATGTGCATCCCGCTGCAGGCACTACACCCGCACGGCATCCATCAGCAGGAACCGGCACGGCGCACACTGGAAGGCATTGATCTGTGGCACCAGGCGCTGGAAGTGTTCGCTGGCACAGTGCAGGTCGAGCGCGGCGCGGTCGGGCCACAGCTCGATGAAGATGAAGTGGCCCGGATCCTTCTGGTCGACGAACAGTTCATAGCCGAGGCAGAGCGGCTCGCGCAGCGTGCACGCGACCAGCTCCCGGTACAGGGGAAGCACGGTGTCCACCGCATCGGGATGGATGAAATCCTCGGCGATCACTTTCAGCATGTCGGCACCTGCGAATCGGGCCTTGCAGGATAGCGCCGGCGCATGGCCGGCACCTGTTCCCGTCAACGCAATACCGTGTCCGCACTGACCAGCCGCACGTCATGCATCTGATTGAGGTAGGCCTCGTAGTAGCCCTTGTGCGAGGCACCCACGATGGCCAGCATGCGTCTGCCAGGATGCTGGCTCAGCACGTCGCGGATGTTGGCGACCATGCGCAGGTTGCGGGTTTCCCAGTAACCGACGTACATCCGGCCGAACGCCTTGGAGGACGGCTCGACGAGCGTCGCGCCGAAGTCGCTCTGGTAGGCGGCCATCGCCGCCGCCGGGCTGTTGTAGTCCCGATACAGCGCCATGACGCCGCCGGGCTTGTCCAGATCGGCCACGAGGCGTTCATCGGCCTCCCGCCGCGCGCGCGAGTGCGTATTGTTCCAGGCACCGGTGATGGCCGCGCTGGCCGCCGCTTCATCCTCGGCGGGCGTGGGCGAATCGGCCGTGTGGTCGTCCACGGCCCACAGGCGTTCCTGCCCGAGGCGGGCGGCGACCTCGGCGGCGATCAGGTGGGTTTCATTGCGGCGAACCAGGCCTTTTTCGAGGATCTCGACCAGGGCAGGTGTCAGTCCATCACCGCCTTTGCGCTCGGACGCAGGCAGGCGCAGCCACTGCACCTGCGCCGAGCCGCGTTCACCCGCTGCCAGGAACAATGCTGCGAGCCGACGACGCTGGGCGGGCGTCGGCTCGTCCGGCCAGGTCGCAAGCAGGTGCTCGGCCTGGGTGTTCGCCGTAGGCACGTCCAGTCCGGTCGCAGCCTGCGCAGCGGTGGTGTCGAAGCAGTAGGTGGCCACGCTCTCCGCATAGCGTGCCGGGTAGCGACGCATGAAATCGCACTGCAGGCCTGACAGGTCTTCGGTGGCGATCAGCTCGGGCTTCCAGGCGACCAGTCGCTGCAGCAACGGTTCAAGCAAGGCGGGCTGGAAGGACTTGGGCAGGCCGGACAAGTGGGGGGTGCCCAGTACCAGCACTTCGTTCGGGCGCCCGGCAGGCGGGCCCTTCAGCTGGTCGGGATGGAAGCTGGGGCGGTAGGTGGCGTCGGCAGCGAAGGCGCCGCTGCTGCACAGGCCCAGGATGAGGAAACTGGCCAGGCGTGGGAACATGCGATCTCCGTGTCAGTGAGCGTCCTGCGGTTCGCTGCATGCTGGCCAGTTTCATCTGCCATCGGATCTCCCGTTGGTCATGCAAACCTTTTCCGCTTGAACTGCATCCGCGTGCCGGGCAAGGCTATGCCCAGTGACGGCGACAACGCGCGACATATGCCCTGACGACACCCGGTGCCGAGCAGAACCTGCCCAGCCGGCACCTGGCGAAACCGCTCGGCGGTGCCCCTGTCGCGCGTGAGCAGAATGTGAAGTGCATCGCGATTGTCTACCGCATCCCTGCAGCAGCATCTGAAGATGCGACGGACGTCGCGGAATCCGGCTAAAGCCACCGATCGCATCGCCGATATTCCCTCTGGATCCCGCTCAAGTCGCCCGCTGCAGGACCCCAGGCTGCCCCGACGGGCGGCCCGCGCTGTGTGTTCCGCCGCTCCCTATGCCGATCGCACCCGCACCAGACGTTCTTGCCAGCCGCTCGAGGGGTGCCTGCCGGTACCTGTAGTCCCAAGCAACTGAAGTTGCCGCCGGGCATCCCGCCCGTCGGGTCGCAACCGCTTACCGGACACCGAGGATCAGACAATGCTCATTCCAGGCTTTACGGCGGGCGCGCAGGCGCCGGCCGAGCTGCATACCCGTTGGTCGCCGTGGCGCGCCCTGCTGGGCGCGCTGGCACCGCAGCACCGCAGCGGCGTCGAGGCGGCGGCCGATGGCCGTGCCGAGCTGGAGGCGCAGGTCGCGGCGCTGCACCGGGTCCAGGCGGTCATCGAGTTCGCCCTCGATGGCACCATCCTGCAGGCCAACGAGAACTTCCTGCAGGCGATGGGTTACCGGCTGGAAGAGATCCAGGGCAAGCATCATTCCCTGTTCGTCGACCCCGAGCAGGCGCGCAGCGCCGGATACCGTGACTTCTGGGCGCGGCTGGGTCGTGGCGAATATGACGCGGGCCAGTACCGGCGTTTTGGCAAGAACCAGCGCGAGATCTGGATCCAGGCCTCGTACAACCCGGTGCTGGACCGGCAGGGGCGTCCGTACAAGGTGGTCAAGTTCGCCACTGACATCACTGCGCAGAAGCTGCAGGCGGCCGACTCGGCCGGCCAGCTGGCGGCGATCGACAAGTCGCAGGCGGTGATCGAGTTCAGCATGGATGGCCGCATCCTGTCGGCCAACGACAACTTCCTGGCTGCCACCGGTTACAGCCTGGATGATGTGCGTGGCCAGCACCACTCGCTGTTCGTCGAACCTGAGTATCGCAGCAGTGCCGAGTATCGGCAGTTCTGGGAAAAGCTCGGCCGTGGCGAATATGATGCCGGCCAGTACCGGCGCCTCGGCAAGGGCGGACGCGAGGTCTGGATCCAGGCGTCCTACAACCCGATCCTGGACCTCAACGGGAAGCCGTTCAAGGTGGTCAAGTACGCCACCGACATCACCGCGCAGGTGCATGAGAACCAGGCCATGCAGCGTGCCGTGGCGCAGACCCGTGAAGTGGTGGCGGCCGCCAAGGAGGGCGACCTGACCCGGCGCGTGGCCACCGCCGACAAGAACGGGCCGATCGCCGAGCTGTGCGAAGGGGTGAATTCGCTGGTCGAGGCGATGGCCGCGATCATCGGCCAGATCAAGTTCGCCGCTGACACCATCGCCGTCGGTGCCACCGAGATCGCGCAGGGCAACAGCGATCTGTCGCAGCGCACCGAGCAGCAGGCAGCGTCGCTGGAGGAGACCGCGGTGTCGATGAAGGGCCTGGCCGAGACCGTGCAGCGCACCGCGACCAACGCACGGCAGGCCAGTCAGCTGGCTGGTGGTGCCGCCGATGTCGCCGCGCGCGGCGGTAACGTAGTGCACGAAGTGGTGGAAACCATGGCGGTGATCAACGCGTCCTCGCGCCGCATCGTCGACATCATCGGCGTGATCGACGGCATCGCCTTCCAGACCAACATCCTTGCCCTGAACGCCGCGGTGGAAGCCGCGCGTGCGGGCGAACACGGGCGTGGCTTCGCCGTGGTCGCCACCGAGATCCGGGAACTGTCGCAGCGCTCGGCCAGTGCCGCCAAGGAGATCAAGCAGCTGATCGATGCGTCGGTGGCCAATGTCGGTGCCGGTACCGCGCAGGTTGAGAGCGCCGGCCGCACCATGGACGAGATCGTGGTCAACGTGCGCCGGGTCAGCGACCTGATGTCCGAGATCAGCACGGCCGCGCAGCAGCAGAGCGACGACATCCAGCAGATGAACCATGCCGTCGATCTGATCGACCAGGGCACCCAGCAGAACGCCGCGCTGGTCGAGGAAGCTTCGGCCGCGGCGCGCAGCATGGAAGAACAGTCGGCGCAGCTGCTGCAGACGGTGGCCAGCTTCCGCGTGCAGGGTGGGGCGGGGCACCTGCATGGTGCGGCGGTGCTGCGCGCGGTCTAGGCGCGGCGGTCGGCGTGTTGTTCCCCGGCCTCGACGGCCGGGGCGGCGTGCACGCAGTTGCGGCCGGCATGCTTGGCCCGGTACAGGGCCTGGTCGGCACGCTCGACCAGGCTGCGCGGGTCACCCTCATCATGCGCGGCCTGCCAGGCCACGCCGATGCTGATGGTCACGTGGGCCTGGGCGGCGGGCAGGGCGGCGGCTTCCACGGCGGCGCGCAGGCGCTCGCCCAGGCCCAGGGCGTGGCCGATGTCGGGCGCGGGCAGGGCGGCGATGAACTCCTCGCCGCCGTAGCGGGCCAGCAGATCATCACCGCGTTGCAGGCAGCCGTCGAGGATCGCGGCGACCGCCTGCAGGCGGCGATCACCTTCCGGATGCCCGTAGGTGTCGTTGAGTCGCTTGAAGTGGTCGATATCGATCATCAGCACCGCCAGCCCCACGCCTTGGCGACGGGCGCGGCCGTGCGCGCTGCCGAGCGCTTCATCGAAGTTGCGCCGGTTGCCGAGCCCGGTCAACGGATCGCGCCGGGCCAGCAGCGCCAGCTCGTCGCGCTCACGCTGGATCTGCACCTGGGTGAGCACGCTGCGCAGGGCATGGCCGAGCATGGCACCGATGAACCCCACGGTGGCCAGGGTCGGCTGCAGGCGTGCCACCAGCAGCGCCACCATCATCAGCAGCAACGGCAGCATCAGCGGCACGCCGGCATCGACGATGCGGCGGAGGTTGCGCGGCACAGCCACCGCCGGTGGGCGGTACGTGCTGCCGGCCAGCACTGCCAGCAGCACGAACAGCCCGCTGATCAGCAGGTCGCCCCAGCCACCATCGGGTACCTGCGGCTGCCAGGTATTGATGTAGAGCGCCATCAGGAAGTAGCCCAGCGCGTAGATCGTCAACGTGCGGAAGAAGTCGCGGCGGTCGGCATTGTCCTCGGCCAGGAAGCGGATCAGCGCGAAGCAGAACACCAGGCTGTTCTGCACGTTGCTCAGGGTGTGCAGGCATTGCGTCCACAATGCGGTGTTGAGGTGTGCCATCGCCCGCGTATGCACGAAGTACAGCAACCACAGCAGCGCGATGACCGTCAGGTCCACCGCACGGATACAGCGGTTGCCGCCGCCTGGGCTGGCGGCCACGTAGGTCAGCGGAATCCGGTAGAACACATACAGGATCAGCGACGAGGCGGTCATCTGCGCAGGGCTGAGGCCGGCCACATTGCGATACAGCAGGGCCAGCAGGGCCAGCGAGAACAGGCCGACGGCAGCGCCCAGCGTTCGCCACTTGCAGGCCGCCTGGCTGTCGCGCGCGCGTCGCACGCAGGCCAGAGCGGCCAGAAGGGGGGCGGTGATCAGCATCAGGTAGGAGCCAACCGGGTCCTGCGGGCCGATCAAGGCAATGACGAGCGCGTGCGTGACCATGAAAAACAGTGCCGCACGCAACGTCATGCATTCCCCCGCCCCCAGATCCGGCTGGGATCACGATAGGCAGAAGTAGGTGAGGCTGGCAAGAAAAGTGTGCGCTAGTGCTATTCGCAACCTTGTCGGCTGTCACATTTTCGTTTCAGCGGGGTGACACGACGGCGTTGACGTGGGCGTACGTCCAGACGTCGCGGGGCTGCCCCCGCACGTGGCGATGGGCGCGCAGTATGTCGGCAAGCGTGGGAGGGGCATGCTGGGGCATCCTCGCCAGTGTCGGCGCTCCGGTCCGGGAAATGCAAAAGGCCAGGTCATGGACCTGGCCTTTGATGCAGTGGTGCCGGTGAAAGGACTCGAACCTTCATGGGGTCACCCCCGGCTGATTTTGAGTCAGCTGCGTATACCATTCCGCCACACCGGCAGGCAGCGTGCGAGTGTAACCGAGGTCGGCAGGAGATGCCTAGTAGGAGAGCCTATCAGGGCGGTTCCTGTCGGCATTGGCCCCTTGGTAGCTATACTCCCGACGTGCAATTGCCTCCAGGAGCGGTAGCTGATGACAGTGTTGCAGGACCTGAGGGTGCTGGTGGTCGAGAACGACGAGATGAGTGCGGCCCTGCTGCAGATGCAGCTGGTGCATGCCGGTGCGACTGTGGTCGGGCTTGCCGCGAGTGTGTCCGAGGCCCTGCGGCTGCTGGAGCAGAGCACTCCTGACGTGGCCCTGCTGGATTACCGGCTGGCCCGCAACGAGACCAGTGAGCCAGTGGCTGCAGCGCTTTCGGCGCGTGGCATTCCGTTCGTGCTGGCCACCGGGATGCTGGCCGAGCAGCTGCCTGCGCCGATGCTGGCCGGCCTGTTGCTGGTCAAGCCGTACCTGTCGGCCGATCTGTCGCGGGCGCTGGCGCGTGCGGTGGGACGCTCCAGCGCCAAGGCCTGAGCCGCTCGCCACGCACCGGCAGGGGGAAGCTGCGGGGGCTGAATCCTCACGTCTGCGATGCGCGGCGGCAATCCCTGATCCAGGAGCCCTGCCCACGCGCGGTTTTTCATTCGCGTCCGGCGCTCAGCCCGCTTCCTCGTACACGTAACGGATTTCCTCGCGGTCATCGAGGATGCGGTACTGGCGCGCCAGATCATCCGGTTCGGGGTTGAGCCAGGCGTCCAGGTGTTCCCTGCGGATCGGCACCACGCCGCGGTCATGCCCGGCAGCGGCGACGTCGCTGGGCGGTGTGTCGGTGATCGTGGCAAACGAAAGCAGGCGGCCTTCCGGTCCTTCCCATTCCGCCCAGAGGCAGGCCAGCAGCAGGTCGCGGGGTGGATCGGGGCGGAATTCGAGCACCACGTCCTGCTCCTTTTCGTCGGCACCGAGGCTGCGGCCGGCGATGGCGTGGCGGGGCACGTGCTCGTAGAACGCCTGCACCACCACCACGCCGTGGCGCAGTCCGAACGCACCCCGCCAGTAACCTTCCAGGCTGTCGCGCCGCGCGTTGTAGGTGCCGGGGTACAGCACGTCGTTGCGCGCCGGCTTGTCCGGCAACCGGCACTGGTAGCGCATCGGCTTGATCACGCGCCGGCCGTTCTCGCTGACCATCACCGGCGCGTAGGTGCCGGGGAAAATGCGGTTGTCGCGCGGCAGCAGCTGCACCCGATGCAGGTCGTCCAGCCGGGCCTGCGCGCGCTCGATGCGGTTACCGGCCACGCGCAGGTCATTGTGCGCTTTCTGCGTGGGCCGGGTGGCCAGCGTGGCGTGGGCAATATCGCGTCGTTCGCGCTGCCGGACCAGTTCAGCCTCCAGCGCCTGCTGCTCCTGCGCATGCCATTGCTGGATCTTCGCCACGATGGCCCGGCCCTGTTCGGTACGCGCACCGGCGAACCCGTCATCCATCGCCTTCGGCGTCTTCGGCCGTTTCTTGCCTGGATCGTGTGCGTACAGTTCGGCGAACTCCTCCAGCGACAGGATGGCGCCGAACTCGCGTACCAGCTTGGCGTAGTCAGCGCGGATCAGGGCGGAATAGCACATGGGACTCTGGGGGCCTGGGTCGCAGCGGCTGCGACGTGGATGCGGCAGGATAGCCCGACCCATCTGGAGATGCCGCATGACTGATTCCATCACCTGCCAGTTCCGCGAAGCCGTGCCCACGGTCGAGGACTACTGCCGGTTGCGCGTGCTTGCAGGCCTCAGTGCCAAGGCCCGGGAAGCGGCCGCCCGCGCGCTGCCCAATACGCTGTTCGGCGTGTGTGCCTACCAGGGCACTGAGCTGGTGGCGATGGGCCGTATCGTCGGCGATGGCGGCTGCCACCTGCAGGTCTGTGATATCGCGGTGCTGCCGCGGTTGCAGGGGCAGGGCCTGGGCAAGGAAGTGATGCGGCGCCTGGATGGCTGGATGCAGGCCAACCTGCCGCCATCGGCGTACGTCAGCCTGCTGGCCGATGGCGAGGCGCATCGGTTGTACGCACAGTTTGGTTTCGCGCCCACGGCGCCGGCATCGATCGGGATGTATCGGCGGTTCTGAGCTGTAATCGGGGTGAAGCCATCCACACCATGCGTGGATAGGGCCTTCCCAGGAATCACAGGCAAAGAAAAACCCCGACCGGAGTCGGGGTTTTCAAGAATTGGCGTCCCCACGGGGATTCGAACCCCGGTCGCCACCGTGAAAGGGTGATGTCCTAGGCCTCTAGACGATGGGGACGCACGAAAACTTCAAGTTGTAGATCCTTCGACGGCCTAATGTCGAAGTGGTGGAGCCAAGCGGGATCGAACCGCTGACCTCCTGCATGCCATGCAGGCGCTCTCCCAGCTGAGCTATGGCCCCATGAAACTCCGGATGATCTGCCGGGAGCAGAGTCCGTTTTGAAACTGGCGTCCCCACGGGGATTCGAACCCCGGTCGCCACCGTGAAAGGGTGATGTCCTAGGCCTCTAGACGATGGGGACGCACGAAAAACTTCAAGTTGTAGAACCTTCGACGGCCTAATGTCGAAAGTGGTGGAGCCAAGCGGGATCGAACCGCTGACCTCCTGCATGCCATGCAGGCGCTCTCCCAGCTGAGCTATGGCCCCGTGTTACCGAGCCGCCTATCATACCTGCGTGTTCACGTTTGTGGAAGTTTTTTTTGAACTTTTTTCGTTCCGGTTCGACCATCGCCACGAGGGCAGGGGAACCGCAACGCCACAACCTGAATGCCGGTAGGCGGTGAACAAAAAAGACCCGGTTATCGGCCGGGTCCTCGTTGTTCGTGATGAGTGGCGTCCCCACGGGGATTCGAACCCCGGTCGCCACCGTGAAAGGGTGATGTCCTAGGCCTCTAGACGATGGGGACGCAATTCTCATCAATGTTCTTTAGCGACCTTTCGACGGCCTAATGCCGAAAGATTGGTGGAGCCAAGCGGGATCGAACCGCTGACCTCCTGCATGCCATGCAGGCGCTCTCCCAGCTGAGCTATGGCCCCACGTCGCTGAGGAGCGAAATAATAGCCTTGCCCCCGGGGGTTGGCAAGCATTTGTTGCACTTTTCTTCACGCGCGTTGCTATGCCGCGTCGTCGGTCAGCGCCGCCAGGATCGGGCACTGATCCAGCGTGCCGTGGCCGGGGCAGGCGTCGACCAGCTGAGAAAGCGCGGTGTGCATGCGCTGCAGTTCGGCCATGCGTTGTGCAATGTCCTGCAGTCGGGCCTGCGCCGTGTCGCGCACACTGCCCATGTCCTGTGAGTGGCGGTCACTGAGCGCCAGCAGTTCGGCGATTTCTTCCAGGCTGAAGCCCAGCGTCTTGGCGCGGCGGATGAAGCGCAGCCGGCGCAGGTCCTGCTCACCGAAGATGCGGTAGCCCCCGGCCGAGCGTGCCGCCGTGGGCAGCAACTGCTGGCGTTCGTAGTAGCGCACCGTATCGATCGGCACGCCGGCCTGGCGTGCCAGTTGACCAATGTTCATGGCGGATTCCTGCGGATGCTGCCGCTCATTGTGAAGCCTTGAGTCTGGTCCAGGGTCAAGGTCCCGTCGCTGACGGCGCATTCAGCGCACTTTGCAACTTTCTTCATAGCCCCACCGTCGTGGCAGTTCCTACCCTGCGCCTGAACCGGCCGCTGGACGGCCTGCAACGAACCGAGGAGATGGTCTGTGGAAGGATTCAGGAACGAAGGATTCGTCGAGGTCGCGGTGGTCGAATACCCGGGAGGCGACCCGTCGGCCGCCTCCGTGCTGACCGAGATGGCACATGTCGCCAACCGGCTTGCCCAGCAGCAGCGCCGTCCGTTCAAGCGTGTCCTGGTGACCCGCTGGATCGTGCCGGCCAGCCAGACCGGCGTGCATCGCATTGCCGGCGCGGAGATGCTCGAGGCGGACATCCCCGCCGTGATCGCCGTGCCTGGCCAGATCAGCCAGGGCGTCTGCCTGCGCGCCGATGAGGTGCTGCTGGATTGGCTGCGCGCGCATTACGACGGTGGCAGTCTGCTGGCTGCCGCCAGCGACGGTGTCAGCATGCTGGCACGCGCCGGTCTGCTGGCTGGGCGCACCGTCAGTGGTCCGGACCTCGGGCGCCATCCGGGCCTGCAGGGGCAGTCGGCCAGCTGGGTACCCAGCGAGCGCGCGCTGGTCGATGACGGCGACCTGCTGACGGTGGCCGGTTCCCAGGCCTGGCGCTTCCTCGCCCTGCGCCTGCTGTACCGGCTGCACGGCCAGGGCGTGGCGAGTTCCGTGGCGCAGCAGCTGGGGATCACGGTTCCGGCGGCGATCCAGCAGGATCTCGAGCGTTTCAGTGCCAACTTCGCCCACGGCGATCGCGATGTACTGAAGGCGCAACGCTGGCTGCATACCACCGCTGCGCGCGGCGCCACGCTCGGTGCGATCTGTGAGATTTCCGGGCTGGAGCCGCGCACCCTGCAGCGGCGCTTCCTGAAGGCCACCGGCCTGCGCCCGATCGAGTATTGCCAGCGGTTGCGTATCGCCAAGGCGCAGACGCTGTTGCAGCAGGGGGCGGGCATCGATGAAGTGGCCTGGGGCGTGGGCTATGCCGACCAGAGCGCATTCCGTCGCCTGTTCCTGCGCATTGTTGGAATGACGCCGGCCAACTATCGCCGGCTGGTCAACAACAAGCGGCGCGAGCGGCCGCTGTTGTCATCGGTGGCAGGCAGCCTGCGCGGGCTGCAACCGGCGCCCGGCATGCAGATGCCGCGCAGCGTGGCCTGATGCCTGCAGTCGGCGTCGCGCTTGCAACCTGGGCGCGACGCTTCGACCATGCAGGTAACGGATGATGGGGCAGGTGGGCTGATGTCGAGTGTGGGACCGGTGCCGATGCCGGTGGTGTTGATCCTGATGTGCGTGCTGCTGGCCATGGCGGTAGCACGCCTGTGGCCGCGTCGGAAAGACGGGATGGCAGTGCCTTCCGCGGCCAGCCTGGTTCTGGACATGTTGCTGATCGGCCTGCTGTGCGGACGCATCAGCTTCGTCGCCTTGAACTTCGCGCTTTACCGTGAGGCCCCGTGGAGCATCCTGCAGATCGCCGACGGTGGGTATCACCTTGCAGTCGTGCTGGCTGCGGGCCTGGCGTGGGGCACCTGGCGGCTGCGGCTCTGGCGCGCGTTGCGTGCGCCGGTGCTGGCGGGCGCACTGGTGGGCGTGGTGTCGTGGGTGGTGGGCAGCCACCTGCTGTCAGCCTGGCAGGAGCAGCGGATGCCGCTGCCGGCGGTGCAGGTGGCCGATCTGCAGGGGCGCGTGATCGACCTGCAGCAGTTCCGGGGCAAGCCACTGGTGCTGAATCTCTGGGCCAGCTGGTGTGGGCCCTGCCGGCGCGAGATGCCGGTGCTGGCATCCGCACAGCAGACCCACACCGACGTGCAGTTCGTGTTCCTCAACCAGGGGGAAACCCTGGACGAAGTGAAGGGTTTCATTGCATCCGAACAGCTCCGGCTGGGCAATGTGCTGCTGGACGATACCGCCTCGGCGTCAACCGTGCTGGGTGTGCAGGCCTATCCGTCGACGCTGTTCTTCGACGCCGAAGGTCGCCTGCGTGAACTGCACCTTGGCGAACTGACGGCGGCGGGTCTTGAACACAAACTGCGCCGGCTGCGGTAGCCTGCGCGGGCATCTCATTACGGAGTTCCCATGTTGTCGACTTCCCTGCGCATCGCTCCGGCGGTGCTGTTGCTGCCGGTCATGCTGGCATTGGCCGCCTGCAGCCAGGCCCAGACCCCGCCGGGCAAGACGGCGGCAGCGCCGGCCGCCGGCGCTCCGGCCACCGCGGCCAAGGGTGACCGTCCCGCAGTGCTGAAAGGCATCGAGAAGCACGGCTTCGAAGTCGTTGCCGAGTTTGATGCACCGGGTGGCCTGCGTGGCTTCGCCGGCGTGGTGGGGGGGCAGCAGCCCGCCGCCGCGTACGTGACCGCCGACGGCAAGCATGTGCTGGTGGGCAGCCTGTTCGATGCCGAAGGCAACGATGTGGCCGCCGAGGCGGTGGAGAAGCTGGTCGCTGCACCGATGTCGGCCAAGATGTGGACCAAGCTGGAAGCCAGCGCCTGGGTGCGTGACGGCAAGGCCGATGCACCGCGTGTGGTCTATACCTTCAGCGATGCCAACTGCCCGTACTGCCACAAGTTCTGGGAAGCGGCGCGTCCGTGGGTTGACGCCGGCAAGGTGCAGTTGCGCCACATCATGGTTGGCGTGATCCGCGAGGACAGCCCGGCCAAGGCCGCCGCCATCCTCGCGGCGCGTGATCCGAGCGCGGCGCTGCTGGAGAATGAGCACCAGTTCGACCGTGGCGGCATCAAGGCGCTACCGAGCATCAGCCGCGAGATCGCAGGCAAGCTTGATGCCAACCAGGTCCTGATGATCGAGATGGGCTTCCAGGGCACGCCGGGCATCCTGTTCCAGGATGCACAAGGGCAGGTGCAGCGTCGCGCGGGCCTGCCGCAGGGCGCCGACCTGCAGACGGTGCTGGGTCCGCGCTGATCGCCGCCAACGTCGTGATGTAACCGACAGGCCCGCATGGCAGCATGCGGGCCTGTTGCATTTCGGCGCTCCTGCGGCGGGCGGAGAGGGCAGCAGGGCTGCGCGGCAGCTGTTCGTCGTCACATCTGAATCGTGACTGACATCAAGCATCGCGCCTTGATTCCAATCAAGGTCAAAAACGACAGGCGGATTAGCCTGTTGACGCATGGAATACAGCGTCAACGCGCCATGGATGCCGCGCCAGACATGCCTTGAACCAGGGCGGTCGACACAGCCATTCACGACACTCTCACTCCCCGATTGTTACCCAGACCGCTGCGGTCGCCACCTCTCTGGCAGCGCGGCCTTGATGGGCTCGACACCGGTGCGGGCAGGGCAGTGTCATCGTCCTGTTGCCTGCCGGATGCAGGCTGGCCGGTGTCGTCAACGCAGTATCCGCATTTCCAGCAACGGCGACGCGAGGCCAGGGCACTGTGCGCCTGTATCCGGCCAGCGCGCTGCGAATGTTTGTCCAGGGAGGATGCAATGCGCTTGGCGGTACTGAGTCTGGCCTGTTCGACCGCACTGGCGATCGCGCCAGCGTATGCGCAGCAGCATGGCCAGGAAGATGCGCAGGCGTTGCGGCAGGAAATCGCTGCCATGCGCCAGGCATTGGAAGGCATGCAGCAGCGCCTGGATCGGCTTGAGCAGCGCGAGGGCTCAGCGCCTGCCGCCGTGGCGCAGGCCCCGACCCCGGCAGCAACGGCGGGCGGCAGCGCCAGCATGCTGCACCCGACCCAGGTGCCGGGCGTGGCGCAACCGGTGCTGCCGCAGCGCGAATCGGTGGCCGATCCCTCAACGGCGGCGTCGCGTCCCGACAGTGCAGCCGGTCCGACCGACCCCGATCTGAAAGGCTTCTTCGCCATTCCAGGCACCGATACGGTGATCCGCATCGGCGGCTACGCCAAGCTCGATGCGATTGCCGATTCGCGTGCGGCCGGTGACGAAGATCAGTTCATTCCGTCGTCGATGCCGGTGGGTGGCAGCCATCGCGATGTCTCCAACTTCAACATCCACGCCAAGCAGACCCGCTTCAGCTTCGAGGCGCGGCGCCCGACCACGCACGGCAACCTCCGTTTCTACCTGGAGAACGATTTCTTCGGCAGCAGTGAGGGGTATGAGTTCCGCCTGCGACACGCCTATGGGCAGCTTGGCAACACCTATGCCGGCTATGGCTACTCCAGCTTCATGGACCCGGACAGCCTGCCGGACACACTGGATTTCGCAGGGCCTGGCGGTGCCGGATACCTGCTGGTGGCGGGCATCCACCACAGCTTTGCGATAGGCAAGGGCAACACCCTGACCGTCGCCGCTGAAGACCCGAAGACTGAACTCGCCGGCGCCAGCGATGCTCGCACGGCAGTCAACCGCCTGCCCGATGTGACCGTGGCCGCGCGCCTGGAGCGCGACTGGGGCCACCTGCAGTTGGGCGCGGTGGCACGCAGCCTGGCCTACGACGGCGATGGCGAGCGCGACCGGCGCATGGCCGGTGGCCTGCAGCTGAGCGGCTCGGCGTCAGTGGGCGAGCGCGACCTGCTGCTGTTCGGCGTACTCGGCGGGCGCGGCCTCAGTCGCTACACCGCCGACCTTACCGGCTCCGGACTGGACGCGGTGGTCGGTGCCGATGGCCGCCTCGCCGCGTTGGACCTGCACGGCGGTTTCGTCGGCTACACCCATTACTGGTCCGCGCTGTGGCGCTCCAACCTGATCTTTGGCCAGCTGACCCTGGAGCGCAACGCCGCACTCGCCGCTGATGCATTCCGGCAGAGCCGCTACGGCGTGTTCAACATGATCTGGAGCCCGGCGCCGTCCTGGACGATGGGCATGGAGCTGCTGTACGGCCGGCTGGAACAGCAGGGCGGCGCACGCGGCGACACGGTCCGGGTGCAGGGCAGCCTGCAATACAACTTCATCAAATAGACGCCAGCGGTCGTACGCCAGCGTAACCGTCCCCACGCCCGGTGCTGCCGGGCTCATGCCAGTACCGGAGATCGTCATGGCAGAAGCAAAGAAAATCGGGGTGGTCGGAGCCACCTTCCTCGTCGCCGGCAACATGATGGGCTCAGGCGTGTTCCTGTTGCCGTCCAGCCTGGCCAAGATCGGTACCGCCTCGATCTGGGGCTGGCTGATCACCACCGCCGGTGCGCTGCTGCTGGCCTTCGTGTTCGCCAAGCTGGGCAAGCTCGCACCCAAGGCGGGCGGTCCCTATGCCTACGCGCGCGACTGGTTCGGGCCGTACATGGGCTTCCAGACCAACACCATCTACTGGTTCGCCAACTGGATCGGCAACGTCGCCATTCCGATCGCGGCGGTGGGCTATTTCAGCTATTTCTTCCCGATCCTGTCCGAGCCGCTGGTGCGTTGCATCGCGGTGCTGGTGCTGGTGTGGGCACTGAGCTTTGCCAACGTGATCGGTCCGGCCTTCGTCAGCCGCGTGCAGACGGTCACCACCAGCTTTGCGTTGGTGCCGATCCTGGGCATCGCCATTTTCGGCTGGTTCTTCTTCGATGCCGACATCTTCAAGGGCGCCTACAACGTGTCTGGCGAGTCGAACTTCGGTGCGATCTCGAGCGCTGCGGCACTGACCCTGTGGGCCTTCATCGGCGTCGAGTCTGCATCGGTGACTGCCGGTGTGGTCGAAAATCCGGAGAAGAACGTCGCCCGCGCGACGCTGGCCGGCGTGTTCCTGGCTGCCATCGCCTACATCGCCAGTTCATCGGTGATCATGGGCATGGTGCCGAACGCGGAACTGCAGGTGTCCGACGCACCGTTCGCGCTGGCGGCGGCCAAGGCGGTCGGTGGCTGGGGCGGCGCGCTGGTCAGCCTGTGCGCCTTCATCGGTGCCGCCGGCTCGCTGGGTGGCTGGATCCTGCTGACCGCGCAGAGTGCCAAGGCAGCGTCGGATGACGGCCTGTTCCCGAGCATCTTCAGCAAGACCAACAAGGACGACGTGCCGGTCAAGGGCGTGCTGATCGTGGCGGTGCTGATGACCCTGGCGGTGCTGGTGACCTCCACCTCGGAAACCGCGTCGGCCCAGTTCGACGTGATCACGTCGGCGGCCGTGGTGCTGACCCTGCTGCCCTACATCTACTCGTGCGTGGCGTGCTACTTCGTGGTCGAGCGTTCGCACACCCTGGTCCACACCGGTGCGTTCTGGACGCTGACCAGCCTGACCGTCGTGTACTGCCTGTGGGCGATCTACGGCTCGTCGGGGACCATCGTGCAGTACGCCTTCCTGTTCGTGCTGTTCATCACCGTGTTCTATCCCTTCTTCAGCGAGGAGCGCCGCCAGCAGCGGCAGCGCGCCCGCGAGGCCTCGGCGATCAGCGCCGGCGCCCGGCATTCCTGAGTTCGACAAGGAGAATCAACGTGTACTTCAAGTCCCTGGACTACCCGGTCATTGTCATCGACAACGACTACGAGTCGCCGCGCATCGGTGGCATCCTGATCCGTGCGCTGGTGGAAGAGCTGCGCAGCAACGACCAGCGCGTGCTGTGCGGGCTGAACCTGGATGACGCCCGGGCCGGTGCCCGCACCTACGTGGCGGCCTCGGCGGTGCTGATCTCGATCGATGGCAGCGAAGAGGTGGATGGCGAGTTCCAGCGCCTGACCGCCTTCCTGCGCGAGCAGAGCGCACGCCGTGCCAATCTGCCGGTGTTCCTGTACGGCGAGCGCCGCACCATCGAGAAGGTGCCGAGCAAGCTGCTCAAGTACATCCACGGTTTCATCTTCCTGTTCGAAGACACCAAGAGCTTCATCTCGCGGCAGGTGATGCGCGCGGCCGAAGACTACATGAAGAACCTGCTGCCGCCATTCTTCAAGGCGCTGATCCATCATGCGGCCGAGTCGAACTATTCCTGGCATACGCCGGGCCATGCCGGCGGCGTGGCATTCACCAAGTCGCCGGTCGGCCGCGCATTCCATCAGTTCTATGGCGAGAACACCCTGCGCAGCGATCTGTCGATCTCGGTGCCGGAGCTGGGCTCGCTGCTCGATCACACCGGCCCGATCAAGGATGCCGAGAACGAGGCGGCACGCAACTTCGGTGCCGACCACACCTTCTTCGTCACCAATGGCACCTCCACCGCCAACAAGATCGTCTGGCATGGCACGGTGGCCCGCGGCGACGTGGTGTTCGTTGACCGCAACTGCCACAAGTCGCTGCTGCACGCGCTGATCATGACGGGTGCGGTGCCGGTGTACTTCACGCCCAGCCGCAATGCGCACGGGATCATCGGCCCGATCAGCCTGGACCAGTTCACGCCGGAGTCGCTGCAGCAGCGCATCGCCGCCAATCCGCTGGCCAGCCAGGCCTACAAGGCCGGCTCCAAGCCGCGCATCGCGGTGGTCACCAACTCGACCTATGACGGCCTGTGCTACAACGCCGAGAAGATCGCCGACGAGATCGGCAGCGCAGTTGATTTCCTGCATTTCGACGAAGCCTGGTACGCCTACGCCGCGTTCCACCCGTTCTACGAGAACCACTACGGCATGGCCAAGGGCAAGCCGCGTGAGCAGGATGCGATCATTTTCACCACGCATTCCACCCACAAGCTGCTGGCTGCGTTCTCGCAGGCGTCGATGATCCACGTCCGCAACTCGGCGCAACGCAACCTTGATGCCGAGCGCTTCAATGAGTCGTTCATGATGCACACCTCGACCAGCCCGCACTACGGCGTGATTGCCGCCTGTGACGTGGCCTCGAAGATGATGGAAGGCGATGCCGGGCGCTCGCTGGTGCAGGAAATGCATGACGAGGCAATTGCCTTCCGCCGCGCGATGCTGCACGTCCGCGATGATCTCGATCGCGACGACTGGTGGTTCAGCGTGTGGCAGCCAACCCAGGTCGAGCGCAGCCTGGACAAGGGCGATACGCCGGCACCGCTGGTGGCCAAGCGCGAGGAGTGGTACCTGCGGCCGGACGCGCACTGGCACGGCTTCGAGAACCTGGTTGACGACTATGTGTTGATCGATCCGATCAAGGTGACCCTGCTGACCCCGGGCCTGGCAATGGACGGCAGCATGGGCAGGCTGGGCATCCCGGCGGCGGTGCTGAGCAAGTTCCTGTGGGGCCGCGGCATCACCGTGGAAAAGACCAACCTGTACTCGGTGCTGTTCCTGTTCTCGATGGGCATCACCAAGGGCAAGTGGAGCACCCTGGTCACCGAGCTGATGGCGTTCAAGGAACTGTACGACCGCAATGCGCCGCTGAGCCAGGCACTGCCGACGCTGGCCGCCGATTATCCGAATGCCTACGCCGGCTGGGGCCTGCGTGACCTGTGCGACGCGCTGCATGCGTTCAACCAGGAATTTGCCGTGGCCAAGGTGATGCGCGAGATGTACGTGGACCTGCCGACGCCGGTGATGACCCCGGCCGATGCCTACAACCACCTGGTCAAGGGCGAGATCGAGCGGGTCGACATCGAGCAGATCAGTGGCCGCATCGCGGCGACCATGCTGGTGCCGTACCCGCCGGGCATCCCGACCATCATGCCGGGCGAGCGCTTCGGCGACAGCGACGAGCCGATCATCCAGTCGCTGCGCATCGCCCGCGAGCAGAACGCCCGTTTCCCGGGCTTCGAATCGGACGTGCACGGGCTCATCATCGAGCAGGAGGGTGATGCGGTCTCGTACAAGGTGGAGGTGCTGAAGGCCTGACCCGTAACGGTCGGCTCATCGGCGAACGATGGATACCGCGCGCGAGCAACGCATCCTGACGTTCTCGATCGGTGTCACCCTTGCGGTGAGCGCGGTCGGCTTCGGCGGTGGCCTGCTGGTGGGATCGCAGGCCATCCTGTTCGACGGCGTGTACAGCCTGGTCGACGTCGCCCTGACCCTGGTGTCGTTGTCGGTGCTGCGGCTGGTGGCGCGGGAACAAAGCCCGCGCTTTCAGTACGGCTACTGGCACCTGGAGCCGATGGTCGAAGCGCTGGGTGGTGTGATCCTGTCGCTGGCCTGCGTGTATGCGCTGGCCAACGCGGTGATCGGCCTGACCACGGGCGGGCACGAAGTGAAATTCGGGCCCGCGCTGTGGTGGGCGGCGCTGCTGAGTGCCAGCAACCTGGCGATGGCGGCGTTCGTTGCGCAGCGGGCGCGGCATCTGCGCTCGGCGCTGTTATGGCTGGATGTGCGTGGCTGGCTGCTGGGTGGGTTGATGAGCCTGGCAGTGGTGCTGGCCTTCGTGTTGGCGCTGGTCCTGCACGGTGGTGAGTGGCACCATTGGGTGCCGTACCTGGATTCGATCGTGCTGGCATTGATCAGCCTGGCGATGCTGCCGGTGCCAGCGCGCAGCGCGTGGAAGGCCATGCGCGAAGTGCTGCAGGTGGCGCCGGATGATCTGGACCGGCGCGTGCAGCAGGTGATGCAGGCGTTCGTGGCCGAGCGTGGCTATGCCGGTTTCACCAGCCATGTGGCGAAGATGGGGCGGATGCGCTTCATCGAGATCCATGTATTGGCTGACCCGATCACGCCGCTGGGGTCGGTAGGCGAAGTCGATGCGATGCGCGATGAGATCGCGGTGCGGCTGGATGCGCGGGGCAGTACTTTCTGGTTGACCATCGATTTCACCGCAGACCCGGCGTGGACGTGAGCCGTGAACGGTAGAGCCGAGCCCATGCTCGGCTGCCATTCGCGCTGAGCAGCCGAGCGTGGGCTCGGCTCTACACGTGGGCACGATCGTTGCGCATGGCAGACCGGACTGTTGCAGCGGATCTGTTTGACCTCAACTCTGGTTGAGGTCGCAGACTGCTTCACATTCCCCATGAGGCATGCGGCATGAACCTGCTGACCACCCCGGACCTGGGCCACGGCCTGCTGGAACTGTTCAATCCTGCGGGGCTTTACGACCCCTCGGCCAACGGCTACTCGCACGTGGCGGTGGTGCGCCTTCCCGCCCGGGTGATCCATATCGCCGGGCAGGGCGGTGAGGATGCCGATGGTCATCTCTCCCCCGGCTTCGGGGAACAGGTCGAGCAGGCACTGGACAACCTGCAGATCGCATTGCGTTCGGCGCAGGCCAGCCTGGCCGATGTCGCACGGTTGCGCATCCTGGTGGTCGACCACGACGAGGACCGGCTGGGCATCATCGCCCGGCAGGTACGGCGGCGTTGGCCGAACGGCGCAGCGCCGACCTGCACCCTGATTCCTGTGCCACGGCTGGCGCTGGACGGCATGCTGTTCGAGATCGAGGCGGAGGCCTACGCCGCCTAGCGCAGGTAGTACTCCACCGGCACCACCAGTTCCTGCGGTGCCTTCATTTCCATGGGAATGGGCGGCAGCGGCTGCGCGCGGCGGAACGTCTGCAGTGCGGCGTCGTCGAGCATCGGTTGGCCGCTGGACTGCTCCAGCCGCAGGGCCTGCAGGCGTCCCTCGCGATCGATGCTGGCCCTGACCCAGGCCGTCCCCTGCTGCCGGCGCGAGCGCGCGACGGCGGGGTAGTAGCGATAACGCTCCAGGCGCGCCATCAGGCGGGCTTCCCACTGGTCGCTGGCGGCGCCGGCCTGGAAGTCCGCCGGTGGTGCGTCGGGAGCGGGCGGCGCGGCCGTGATCGATGCCGGTGCGGGACTTGCATCGGTCACGGCCGCAGGCGGGGCGACCGGCAGGGCTTGCCGGCCAGGGCCACCGAGCTCGCTGGCGGCCACCTCGCCCTCGCGCGCGGCGGTGGGCTTTGGCGGAGGGGGCGACTTCGCCGGTTGCGACGCGCGCGCCTGCTGCGCCTGGCTGGGGGTGTCGGCCAGGCGCTCTTCGACCGGCTGGGGAGGCGTAGCTGGTGCCAGCAGGCGCAGGCTGATGCGCACATCCTGCTCAGGCGGCGGCAGCAACGGTGGCGCGGCCATCCAGTGCACCAACAGCAGCAAGGGCAACAGGTGCAGGCCGATGCTGATGGCAATCGCCTGCCAGTGTTGGCCGCGTTCACTCATCGCCCGGCACCCACAGCAGATCGGCGTCGGCCGCATCGACGCCTTCGTCGGGTGACGCAAGCGCGATCACCAGTGCCGGTACCTCCGATGGCAGGTAGCCCGGCACGCCGGTGCCGCGCAGTACATGCCAGCGGCCGGCCACCAGCAGCGCGGGTGCAGGGGCTGCGGTCAGTGCCTGTGCCATGCGGGTGTCGCGGGCCTGTTGCACGGCCAGCATCCCTTCCAGCATCGGTGCGGCGTCTGCGTGCTGGGCCAGCACCACGGCCGACAGGCGTTGCCGGGCGGTGGGCATCGGAAACCGCACCGACGTGTTGGAGGCAAGCAACGCATCGACCTCGGCACGCGACAGGTTGCCGCCGAGCAGGGGGATGCCGGCGGCGGTGGCGTCCTGTACCAGCCCGCCATAGGTGGCCCACGGCCAGCGTGTATCCCAGCCCAGCAGCGCCTGCAGGCGCGCACCATCGGCATGGTTGCCCTTGGCCAGCCAGCGCTGCACCCGCTGCAGGCGCGGTTGGCGTTCACTGGCGATCATCTCCATCACCAGCGCGCCTTGTGGACGCTGCCGTTGCAGCGCGTGCAGCAGCCAGCGCTGGGCGGCGTGGTCACCGGCCAGGTCGTGGCGTTCGCCCAGCAGCAGCCGCGGGGCGTTCGCTGCACGCTTCACGAACGCGGCTTCGTCCAGGCGCTGCCCGCTGGCCAGGTCGATCACCGTGCCGGGCATAGGCTGCGCGCTGGCCGTTGCGGCCAGTGCGAGCAGGCACAGCGGCAGCCAGCGGCGGCTAGAACGCCACATTGACGCCCATCGAGACGGTGCGGCCACGGCCGTTGCCGCGGTCCAGGATCGGGCTGAAGATGCTGTCGATCGAGGCATTGTTGTCATAGGCCTTGTTCTGCAGGTTTTCGATGTTCAGCCACAGCGTGGTGTTGGGCTGGGGCTTGAAGCTGGCGTAGAAGTCGAGCAGTACACCGGTACCGCCGGTCCTGCGGGTCTGGAAGAAGTCGTAGCCTTCTTCGGTGGGCCCGGAGTATTCGGCGCGCAGGCCGGCCTGCACGCGCTGCTGCCACCAGCGGCCGCCGACATCCAACGTCCAGAAGCGGTCGGGCAGGGCGGTGATGTCTTCCAGGTTGACGAATTCGATGGCAGGCGCACTGGTGCGCGAGCGGGTCCAGCTCAGCGTGGCGTGGTAGTGCGCGCTGGCGTAGTGCGCTTCCAGCTCGATACCGCGCATGCGCACCACGCCGGGGTGGTTCATCCAGCGCGTGGTGGTGCTGAAGTCGTCCACGTCCAGCGCATCGGTCCAGGCAGTGAGCTGCTGATCGCTGTCGATCGGTACCACGAAAGGCCCCACCTCCGGCGGGTGCACGATCAGCAGGTACTGCGGCTTGATGTAGTCGCGGATGCGGTTGTCGAAGCGGGTGACGCGCAGCTGCGCCAGGTCACCGTCGGTCAGCAGCGAGGAGGCGCTGAGGTTGGCGCCGAACTGCAGGTTGCGCGAGCGCTCTCGGCGCAGGAACGGGTTGGCACCCACGCCATCGGCATCGCTCATGCCTTCCAGCGGGATCTTCTCGAAGAACATCTCCTGCACGCGCGGCGGGCGGGAAGTACGCGAGGCTTCGGCGAACAGTTGCAGCCAGTCGGTGGCCTGCCACGAGACCGTCAGGCTGGGGCTGAGTGCGCGCTGGGTACGGCGCACGTCGATGCCGCCGCCGTTGATCTCGGCGCACTGGCCAGGCACATCCGAGCACACCGGGACGTGGCCGCGGATGCCATAGCGATCCTGGCGCAGGCCTGCAGTCAGCGCGTAGATGTCGTACTGCAGTTCCAGCGTGCTGAACACGCTGTCCAGCTGGCTGCGGCCCTGGGGGTTGGCGCCGCGCAGGATGGGGGTGTCGGCCACGTAGACGTCCGACTGGTGCTTGATGCCGGTGTTCCAGCGTGCCTGCAGTGCACCGATGTCGAAGCGGCTGGTGTTGTCGAGCGTCCAGCTGCTCAGGCTGCTGTGGGTGCGGCGACCGATGTAGCTGGAATCCTCCACGGGCGGATAGAACAGCCGGGTCTTGTTGCCGGCGAAGGTCGCGCGCAGGTCGATCCACGGCGTGTAGGGCGTGTAGTGGTAGCTGGCGCGCTGGTTGCGTGCGGAAATCTGCCACGGGTAGTTGTGGTAGAAGTCGTTTTCGTAGCGCATGTGGCTCAGGTCCAGCCGATGCTGGTCACTGGGCTGCAGGCGTGCTTTCAACAGCCAGCTGCTGGGCTGCTGGCTGCCGGGGTCGGCATTGTTCTTCTGCCCGCGTGCCGTGGCGTACTCGCCGCTGCGACTGCTGCTGGCAGCGGCCAGCAGGCCGAACTGGCGGTCACCGCCGTCCTCGCTGTGGCGCCATGCGCCGGCGAAGGTGCGGCCGCTGCCATAGCCGTTGTTGCCATGGCGATAGCCCGCACGCAGGCCCCAGTCACGGCCTTCGCCGAGCAGGTCGTCGATGTCCAGCGTGCGGAAATTGGCACTGCCGGCCAGCGTGCCGGCACCATCACCACCGGCGACCGCACCGCGTTGCACGTCCACACCGGCCAGCAGGAACGGGTCGACGTAGGCGAACGGACCACCGGAGCCATGGCCCGCGTTGTTGCGGAAGGTCTGGGTGACACCATCGATCATGGTGTTGACCCGCCCGGCGCCGGTCATGCCGCGGATGTTGACCTGCAGGCCGGGCTGGCTGCGCGAGTGGAAACTGTGGGTGCCGGGCATCGAACGCAGCAGGCTGTTGCCGTCCTGGCGTTCGGCCATCGCCACGCGCTCGCTGCCGACGGCGGGCGCAAAGCCATCGCGGGCCGCCGGGACATACTGGCTGGCGCCTGCACCGGGGGAATGGCCGTGTGCGATATCGCCCTGTACGCGCAGCGGGCCGGTTCGACGGCTGCCATCGGAGGGGGCGGCCGGCGCCGGTTCCAGGGTGGCGCGGCGCGCGTCGATGAAACGGGGGCGCAGGCCGCTACCGGCCAGCAGGCGCGACAGGGCCTGCGCGTCGTCGAACCGTCCGCGTAGTGCCGGCGCCGTCTGGCCGCCTGGCAATGCCGCGCCGATCACCAGATCGACACCGGTCAGCCGGCTGTAGGCATCCAGCGCGCTGGCCAGCGGTTGCGCAGGAAGATCGAAGTGACGGGAGGCGGCCTGCGCGTGTGCGCTGGCAGGTAACAACGGAAGCGGACTGGCGCAGGCCAGTGACAGGGCGAGGACAAGGGGACGGTGAAACAGCATCGGGAGCTCCAGGGGCTGACGCGGCGCGTCGTCATCCTGGGTAGACGCAGTGGCAGGGCCGATGTCAGGGTGCATCGCGATGTTCCCTGCGTGGCGGCAGCCACACCTGCACGCCCGCGCCCAGGCGCAGCACGCGTACATGCAGCTGCGTGGCCAGCTGGTCGCGGCTGCGCGCTGCACCGTCTGCACTGCCGAGCAGGGTGACCGGCTGCTGGCGCAGGTGTGCGCCGATGATCCAGGTGTGGCCGCCATGCCAGCGATCCAGGCCCTGGGTGACCTCGGCCAAGGGCGTGGAGACCCAATGCAGGCGACGCTCGCGCCAGGCCAGGGCACTGTGGCTGGCGGCCAGGCCGATGATCGGTGCCTGTCCATCGAAGCGCAGCTGCTGCCCTTCGATGGCCTGCTCACTGCGGGTGCCGCTGTCCACACGGACGCGATGCTCGGTGACGGTGACCACGCTGTCGTTGTCCTGCACGGCAAGGTCGAAGGCCGTGCCGAGCGCGGTGACCATGCCGTGCGTCGTATGCACCTGGAACGGATGCTGCGCATCGGCGGCTACCTTGAACCAGGCTTGGCCGTGCTGCAGCTGCAGCTGGCGGCGCTGTGCATCGATGCGGACATGGACTTCGCTTCCGGGTGACAGCAGCACGTGCGAGCCGTCCGGCAGTACCTCTTCACGGATCTCGCCTGCCGCCGTGCGCATCACCTGCGCGGCCGGTGGTGCGGCCTGGCGGGTATACAGGCCCAAGGCGCAAAGCAGCAGCACGGCAGTGCCGGCGTCGCGCAGGTGCCGGCGCTGCCGCTTGCGCTGATGCCGCTGCAGGCTGGGCGTGGCATCACCGGCCTGCCAGAGCGCCTGCAGGTGCTGGTACTGCGCGGCGTGGCGGCAATCGGCGTAGTACCACTGGTTGAAGGCACGCTCGTCGCGGCCGCCGTCGTGGCCGTCCAGCCACCAGCGCGCGGCCTCGCGCGCGATCGCCTCCGGGCTCATGCGCCGGGTACCTGCTGCAGCGCCACCAGCGCACGCAGCAGATGGCCGTGCGCGGTCTGCCGGCTGATGCCGAGCCGGCGGCCGATCTCGGCCAGTGCCATCTGCTCCACCCGGGCCAGCAGGAATACCTGGCGCGAGCGCGGTGGCAGCGCGGCGATGATCGCGTCGAGATGGCGCAGCTGTTCGGCGTCCAGCAGGTGCTGCTCCGGCAGCGGTGCAGGGTCGGCGAGGGCGTGCAGTTGGGCGTCATCCAGCGCTTCCTCACGACGGCGCTGGCGTTGCCGGTAGTGATCGGCGATCAGATTGTGGGCGACGCGGTACAGGTAGGCGCGGCCGTTGCTCAGCAGGCCGCTGGCGGCGACCTTGATGACACGCAGCCAGGTTTCCTGGACGACGTCATCGGCGTCGCTGCGTTGCGGGAGTTTACGGCGGACATGGGCGTGCAGCGGCCGGTAATGGGCCGCGCACAGCTGCGCGACATCCGTCGGTTCGACAGGCGTGGACACGGGGCGGGCGACAACTGGGAAAGGGAACAGCCCGCGGCGGCAAGGGCAGCGGCTGCACCTTACAGGAAAAGAGAATCATTTGCATCTATCGATGGGCGTGACACGCCTGCCCGGGACGGGAGATCAGCGCGGGCGATAATCGCAGTGGATCTGCAGGGCTTCGGTGGGGTTGTAATGCAGCTCGAAGCCGCAGCGCTGCAGGCTGCGCTTCACCCGCGCGACCGCTTCGGCATGGCGGGCGACGCGACGATCCTGCCAGCGTGGCGGGGTGAATACGCCCACGGGCAGCAGCCGTAGCCGCTTGCCGTGCAGTACCAGCGAGACATCGATATGACGGCCATCGATGTCGTGGCCGTTGGCGCCGAAGATGGCATCGACCTCATCATGGCGTTGCGGATAGCAGGCCCGGAACAACGCGATACCGAGCCAACGCACGCCACGACGGAAGCTGCCGAGCCGGCTGTGGCCGGGTTCGAAGCCGCGCGTGAGCAGCAGTCGCAGCCCGGCAGGCAGCATTGCCTGCGCATCGAGCAGGCGTTGCAGTACCTCTTCTTCCAGTTGGATATGGGTGGAGGGCCAGCGCGGGGCGACCAGCAGCCCGTGGTGGCTGCCGCGTTGCAGGGTCAGCATGCGTGAAGCTTCGCACGCGGGCGAACAGCCGTGGTAGTGCCGGCCGCTGGCCGGCCAGATTCGGGTGCCGGCCAGCGGCCGGCACTACCGTGACGATCGTCAGATGTCGCGGTACTGGATCTGCGAAGCCAGTACGCGCAGGCCGTCGGCATTGCTGGACAGGATGCGCTCTTCGCCGACACCTTTCTGCCGTTTCAGCTGGAAGCCCTGTTCGGCAGGCAGCTGCGCGGCGATGGTGTCCATGCGTTGCATGGCATCGGGGCCGCTGCAGTCGAAGTGGCCCCAGTAGGCGCCATCGCGGTGGATCTGCAATCGGTAGTTCATTGCGGTGTCTCCGGCAGCTCCTGCAGCCAATGGTCGAACATCGCGGTGGCCGCCGCTGCCAGCGGTGCACCGTAACGGCGTGCCTGGGCGCGAAGATCGTTCGGATCGATGCCGGCCTGCGCCAGCTCCAGGGTGTGGCCGATCAGCCAGCGTTCGAACTGGCGGGAATCCAGTTCCGGGTGGCATTGCAGGGCCAACGCATGGCTGCCCATGGCGAAGGCCTGGTGGCGGCAGGCCGGCGTGCTGGCCAGGCGACGTGCACCGGCCGGGAGTTCGAACGCCTCGCCATGCCAATGCAGTACCGGAATGCCCTGCAGGGCCTGCAGTGGCGAGCGTTGGCCGTCATCGGTGAGCAGCAGCGGCGCAAAGCCGATCTCCTTGCCGCCACTGGCGGCGACGTCGGCACCGAGTGCGCGCGCCATCAGCTGCGCGCCGAGGCAGATGCCCAGCGTGGGCCGTTGCTGCTGCAGCCGACGTTGCAACAACGCGATGCTGTCGTTGAGGAAAGGATAGCGATCAACATCGTTGACGCTGACCGGGCCGCCCAGCACGACCAGCAGGTCGGCGGTTTCGGCGGAGTCGAGCGCGTCGATACCGGCCTGCAGCACCTGCAGCTGCCAGCCCTGTGCCGACAGCAGTGGCTGCAGGGTGCCGAGGTCTTCAAAGGCGACGTGTTGCAGGACGACCGCGTGCTTCATGCGGAGGCTCCATTGCTGGGCCAGTAGAAACTGTCCGGGGTGGCGCGTGCGCCGAAGATGGCCTGCCCGACGCGGACCACGGTGGCACCTTCCTCGATCGCCACTTCGAAGTCTCCGGACATGCCCATCGACAACTGCGAAAGGTCGATGACGGGAGGTGCAGTGCGCTGCAGCTGGTCGCGCAGTTCGCGCAGGCGCACGAAGCAGGCACGCACGCGCTCGACCTCCGGGGTGAAGATGGCCAGCGTCATCAGGCCGCGCACGCGCAGGCGATCGAACGCTGGAAGCTGCTGCACAAAGGCCTCGACGGCAGCGGGTTCCAAGCCGTACTTGCTGGGTTCGGCGGAGGTGTTGACCTGCACGAACACATCCAGCGTGCGGTCTTCCAGCTGCAGGCGCTGCTGCAGTGCTTCGGCCACGCGCAGGCTGTCCAGCGCCTGGAACTCGCTGGCGAAGCGCGCCACGTAGCGCGCCTTGTTGGTCTGCAGATGCCCGATCACCGACCAGTGCACGCCAAGATCGGCCATCGTCTCGGCCTTGCGTTGCGCCTCCTGCACCTTGTTCTCGCCCAGCTCGCGGCAACCGGCGGCCACCGCCATGCGGATGCGGGCGTCATCGACGGTCTTGCTGACCGGCAGCAGGCGCACGCTGGCCGGGTCACGGCCGACGCGGGCGCAAGCATCGGCGATGCGTTGGCGCACCGTGACCAGGTTGGCGGCGATCTGTTCAACGGACTGGGCGACGGGCCAGTCGGCAGCGGCAAGGGGCATGCGGGCACCTCCAATGCAGGGTGGCCAGGGTGGGATACACTGGCACAGGACAAGAGATATTTTGGCATAGGACAAAATGAAAATCACCGGGTACAGCGCCGAGTCGATCTTCGACAGCATCCGCGACGGCATCGGCAAGGGCCGCCTGCCGGCCGGTAGCGTGCTGCCGCCGGTGCGTGAACTGGCCGAGCAGCTGGGCGTGAACCGCAACACCGTGGCTGCTGCCTACAAGCGCCTGGATGCGGCGGGGCTGGCCAGCACGGCGGGCCGCCGCGGCACGGTGGTGCGTGGCCTGCCGCCGCCGCTGGCGCGCGAGGGCAGCACCCCGGGGCTGGCGCTGCAGGACCTAGCCGGTGGCAACCCGGATCCGCGCCTGCTGCCGAACCTGCGCCTGACCCCGGCGGCGCCGCGGCTGTATGGCGTGGGTACGGTCGACACGAGGTTGCAGGCGCTGGCACGCGCCTCGCTGGATGCGGATTGCCCCGAGGGATATGCGCTGGAGCTGACCCATGGCGCCGTCGATGGCATCGAGCGCCTGCTGGCGGCGTGGCTGCTGCCGGGTGATCGCATCGCGGTGGAGGATCCATGCTTCCTCGGCAGCCTCAATGTGCTCAATGCGTCGGGTCATGCGCCGTTGCCGGTGGCGGTGGATGCCCAGGGCATGCAGGTCGAATCGCTGCGGCAGGCGCTGGAGGCTGGTGCACGTGCGGTGCTGCTCACCCCCCGGGCGCACAATCCGACCGGGGCCAGCCTGGATGCGAAGCGGGCGCGGGCGTTGCGGCAGTTGCTGGCGGCGTACCCGCAGGTAGCAGTGCTGATCGACGATCACTATGCGCTGCTCTCGCAGCAGGCCTATCACTCGGTACTGCCGCTTGATGGGCGGCGCTGGGCGCTGCTGCGTTCGTTGTCCAAACCGCTCGGCCCGGACCTGCGGCTGGCCTGGCTGGCCTGCGATGAAGAAACCGCGATGCGGTTGCGGCTGCGATTGGCATCCGGTATCGGCTGGGTCAGTCACCTGCTGCAGGACGCGGCAACCTCGGTGCTGGCGTCGTCAACGCAGCGGGCGAAGATCGCCTCGGCAGGCGAGCGTTACCAGCAGCGCCTGCAGTCGCTGCAGGAACTGCTGCGCGCGCGTGGCGTGCCGACGCCGCTGCCGATGGAGGGATTGAACCTGTGGCTGCCGTTGCCGGGCGACAGCCATCCGCAGGTGCTGGCGCTGGCCGCGCGCGGATGGCATGTGCGCGCTGGCGAGGTGTTCGCGGTGGCGGCGCCGGCACATGGCCTGCGCATCACCTGCGCGGCGCTGGGCGCGGCGCAACTGCGGCCGCTGGCTGACGACCTGGCGGCGGTGTGCGGTCTGTAGCGTCGAGCGATGCTCGACGTTGCTTCGCCTTTGTAGAGCCGAGCCATGCTCGGCTGCTGTTGGTAGAAGCAGTCGAGCATGGCTCGACGCTACAGAAGCAGATCAGGGCGCGGCGTTGGCGCCCGGGCGCACGTAGTAGGACTGGCCGCTGTCATCGACGAACATCAGTTCCGGCTTGCCCTGCCATGAGGTGAGCATGGCGCCGGTGTTGTTCTGGTGCTTGACCATCAGGCTGGCACCACGGTCCGGGTTGGCCACCACCTTGAACACTTCCGTGGTGCCATTGGCATCGTCCAGGGTCAGCACGGCTTCACCGCCGCGATCGCTGGTGCCATAGCCCCCGCGTTCGGAGCCATCCGGGCCGAGCAGGATCAGGCCGGACAGGGCGGTGGCGCGCGGCCCCTGGATACGGCCCCGGCTGAGGGGGTCGGGCACCGGCGCGCCTAGGATCACCCGGGGTTGGCCCGTGCCATCGTGGATGATCAGCCCGCGCGCTTCGATGATGCGCTGTGGCGATTGGCTGCGATGCAGGCTCCAGGCGGTCCAGCCGGAAACCAGCAGGGCGAGTGTGGAGACCACCAGCGTGGTCAGCAGCAGTGCGCGCGGCATCGTGTCGTCCTTCCTTGGATGCAGCGACGATAGCGGATGCGGGCGACCGATGGCCAGTTCATTGTGTGACGCTGTGTATCGTCAATGGAAATCGCGGCTGTGGCTGCGCAACCCCTGCAACAGTTCATCCAGGCAGTGCATGCGCTGCACGATGACATGCTGCACGCCATCGACGCGTTCCAGGCGGCCGTCGATCTGCATCAGCCGGGTATCGACCAGGACCCGGTGCTGGCGATCGGCCAGGTGCCGCCAGACCACGGCATTGACCATGCCGGTCTCGTCTTCAAGGGTGAGGAAGGTAACGCCACTGGCGGTCTGCGGGCGCTGGCGCATGCGGACCAGGCCGGCGATGCGCACGCGACGGCCATGGCCGTGGCCCGCAAGCTGCGCGGCATCCAGGCAGCCGCGGCTGCGCAGCTGCGTGCGCAGGAACGAGATCGGGTGGCGGCCGAGGGTGGTGCCGATGCTGCGGTAATCGGCCTGCATGTCCTCCCAGGCGCTGGGCAGGGGCAGCGGCACGCGTGCTTCAGCGGTGGCGCGGGCCTGGTCGAACAGCGGCAGCCGGTTCTCCACGCCGGAGATATCCCAGCGTGCACGATGGCGATGGCCGCTGAGCCCGCGCAGCGCACCGGCATCGGCCAGCAGGCCCTGCTGGCGGCGATCCAGGGCGGTGCGCTGGCACAGGTCGCCCACATCGTCGAACGGGCGCCGTGCACGTTCGCGCATGATGGCCTGTACAGCCGCTTCATTGCAGCCGTCGACCAGGCGCAGGCCGAGCCGGATCGCGGCCGCGCCCCTGCTGAAATCCAGCGTGCAGTCCCAGTCGCTGTGGCGCACGTCCACGGGAAGCACGCGGATGCCATGCCGGCGCGCGTCCTGCAGCAGCTGGTCAGGACTGTAGAAACCCAGCGGCTGGCTGTTGATCAGGCTGGCAGTGAATGCGGCCGGGTGGTGGCATTTCAGCCAGCAGCTGTTATAGGTCAGCAGGGCGAAGCTGGCGGCGTGGCTTTCCGGGAAACCGTAATCACCGAACCCCTTGATCTGCTCGAACAGGTGCTCACCGTATTCGCGGCTGAAACCGTTTTTCAACATGCCTGCCAGCAGTTTTTCACGATGCGGTTCCAAGCCGCCACGGCGTTTCCAGGCCGCCATCGAACGGCGCAGGGCATCGGCCTGGCCAGGCGTGTAACCGGCTGCTTCGACCGCCAGCTGCATCACCTGTTCCTGGAACAATGGCACGCCCAGCGTGCGTGCGAACACGCGTTCCAGCTGCGGTGGGTAGAGCGGATTGTCCGGGTCGTTCAACGCGTCCGGTCCCTGTTCGCGCAGGATCCGGCGCCGCTCCAGATAGGGGTGCACCATGTCGCCCTGGATCGGGCCCGGGCGCACGATCGCCACCTCGATCACCAGGTCATAGAACGTGCGTGGCTGCATGCGCGGCAGCATCGCCATCTGTGCGCGCGATTCGATCTGGAACACGCCGATGGTGTCGGCGGCGCAGATCATGTCGAAGGTCTTTGCATCCTTGGGCGGGATCGCATCCATGCGTCCTTCATGCAGGCCATGCTGTTTCAGCATGGCCAGGCACTTGCGGATGGCGGTAAGCATGCCCAGCGCCAGGCAGTCGACTTTCATCAGGCCGGTGGCATCCAGATCGTCCTTGTCCCATTGGATGACGGTGCGGTCGGCCATCGCCGCGTTTTCCACCGGCACCAGGGTCGACAGGGGATGTTCGGAAATCACGAAACCGCCGGGGTGCTGCGACAGGTGGCGCGGGAAGTCGATCAGCTCGGCGGTCAGCGCCAGCAGGCGCCGCATCAAGGGCGTGTCCGGATCGAAACCGCGCTCGCGCAGGGTTTCCGGCAATGGGATGTTGCCGCCCCAGTGGTCCATCGCCGCGCCCAGTTCGTTGACCTGGTCCATCGGCAGGCCAAGTGCACGCGCCACGTCGCGGATCGCGCTGCGGCCACGGTAGCTGATTGCCACCGCGGTCAGTGCGGCGCGCTCGCGGCCATAGCGCTTGAACACGTACTGCAGCACTTCCTCGCGGCGCTCGTGCTCGAAATCGATGTCGATATCCGGTGGCTCGTCGCGCTCGGCGGAGATGAAACGCTCGAACAGCAGGTTGCTGCGTGCCGGGTCGATCTCGGTCACGCCCAGCACGAAGCACACCGCGGAGTTGGCCGCCGAGCCGCGGCCCTGGCAGAGGATGTCCTGGCTGCGCGCGAAGCGCACGATGTCCTGCACGGTGAGGAAGTACGAGGCGTAGTTCTTCTGCTTGATCAACGCCAGTTCGTGTTCGATCTGCTCGCGTTGTTTCGGTTCGATGCCGCCTTTCCAGCGCCAGGGGATGCCACGCTCGACCAGCACGCGCAGCCAGCTGTCCGGGTCATGCCCCTCGGGCACCAGCTCGCGTGGGTAGGTGTACTGCAGCTGTTCCAGGGTGAAGTGGCAGCGCTCGGCGATGCGCAGGGTCTCGGCCAGCAATTCGGGCGGATACAGTTGGGCCAGCGCGGTGCGCGGACGCAGATGGCGCTCGCCGTTGGGGAACAGGCGCCAGCCAGCCTCGGCCACGCTGCAGCGGTGGCGGATCGCGGTCAGGGTGTCCTGCAGGGCGCGGCGGCGGCGCACGTGCATGTGCACGTCGCCACTGGCGACCAGCGGCAGGCGGTGGCGTTCGCCGAAGGCCTGCAGCTGCTGCAGGCGGCGTGCGTCGTCGTGTTCGTGGTGCAGCTCCACCGCCAACCACAGCCGATCATTGAAGCCGGCGCGCAGCAGTTCCAGGTCGGTGGCGGCCGGTTGCCGGTCCAGCCACAGGCACAGCAGGCCGTCGGGCAGGCCGAGCAGGTCCTCGCGCAGGCAGCGGTACTCGCCCTTGGCTGCGCGCCGCCGGCAGGTGGTGATCAACTGGCAGAGCCCGGCATAGGCGGCCTGGTCGGTGCACAGCAGGGCCAGCTTCGGCCCGTCCTCGACCTGGAATTCGGCGCCGACGATCAGCGCCACGCCATGCGCCTTCGCCGCCTGCCAGGCGCGCACGATGCCGGCCAGCGAGCATTCGTCGGTGATCGCCAGTGCCCGGTAACCCTGGCCAGCGGCGCGCGCGAACAGTTCTTCGGCGATCGAAGCACCGCGCTGGAAACTGAAGGCCGACAGGCAGTGCAGTTCGGCGTAGCCGGGCAGTTCGCTGTGCATGGCGGCTCAGCCGAACCAGCCGTGCAGCATCCACGGCGCATGCGGATCGTTGCGCTCACGGAAGGCCCAGCCGCGCTGGCCGTGTGCGGTTTCCACCACGTAGTAGTCGCGGCGTGCGTCGGCCTGGTCCCACCAGCCCGATTCGATCCGCTCCGGCCCGGCGACGATGCGCAGGCGCGGGTCACGCAACGGTTGTGGGGTGTCCAGCAACCAGCCGGGGCGCAGTGGCCAGTACGACGGGGGCTTGGCCGGTGGCTGGGTACCACTGGCGCGTTCGGGGCGATGGTCGGCCTGCACCGCCAGCGGCTGCACGGCGTCATCACCCAGCCGCGCACGCAGGCGCTCGCGCAGCTGGTTCCAGGGCATCGCCTGCGCCGGCCGGGTATCGAACAGGTCGCGCGCGGCGGGCACGAATGGTGGCAGCTGCTCGGCCTGCAGGCGCAGTGCGCGGCTGCCGGCCGGCAGGGCGAACGCTTCCATGCGGTTGCGTGCGATCTCGAACAGCAGCGCAGGATCGCGTTCGGGGGCCAGCAGGCCGATGGTCAGCACGCTGGCCGGCAGCAGGTCGTGCTCGAAATGCAGGTCGAAGCGCTGCACGCCGCCATCGCGCGAACACAGGAAGGCGGCCAGGTCCAGCAGCAGGCGGCGCAGCGGGAACAGCAGGGCCTGGCTGGATTCGATCTCGTATTCGAATTCGATGCGCGCATCGAAACGGTCCGGTGGCTGGTAGTAGCGCAGCGGCGCGGTGGGCAGGCCGCGCAGTGCATCCAGCTGCTGCAGTACCTCCGGTGCGAAGCGCCGGGCCAGGCTGTCACGCGGCAGCTCGAGCACCGCACCCAGCGTGCGCAGGCCGGAACGGCCGAGCACGGTCACCGCGTCGCTGGGCAGGCCGCAGCGCGGCAAGGGTAGCTGCGCCAGTGCCGCTGGCAGCTGCTGCGCATCGATGCCGAGGCCGTCGTGGACGTTGGCCAGCACGCGCGCGGCATGCGCCGTGGGCGCGGCCACCAGGCGGTGGCGGAAACCGAGTTCATGCAGTTCGTTGCGCAGGCGCTTTTCGATCGTCAGCCAGTCACCGAACAGGGCACGGCTGGCGCCGATTTCCAGCACCAGTGCATGCGGGAAATCGAGGCTGACCTGCGAGCTGTAGGCGTAGGCCCAGCTGGCCAGCAGCTGCCGGGTGTGCTGTTCCGCGTCAGGGTCGTAGTCGTGCAGGTGCATGTCCTGCACCAGCACCTGCGCGGCCGACAGCAGCATGCCCGGGCGCAGCCCTGCTGCGCGCGCGGCCGGGCTGACCGCACGCAGCACGCGGCGCTGCGCTGGGCCCTGCAGCAGCACCAGTGGCCGCTGGGGGTCCGGCTGCAGGCGCAGCACGCTGTCCAGCGCCAGCTGCGGCAACAACAGGCAGGCCCAGTGCATGGCGCGGCCTCAGTGGGTGATGGCCAGTGGCAACGGCTGCGCGGGTGGCAGGCCGCCACGGCACTTCAGCACCCTTACCTGGCCGTGGTCGAGCTGCAGGCGCAGGCTGGCCGGGGAGGGGTTGCGCGCTGCCTGCGCCTCGCGGAACACGAAGCCCAGGCACTGGCCGCTGTCGGCGGCGACCTGCAGCCGGCGCAGGGCGCGATCGTCGGCCTGGTGCGGCCAGCACAGCACCGCCGCGCAGGCCGCAGAGCGCAGGCATTGTTCGGCCGCCCACAGCGCCTGCTTCGGCGCAGCGTGGATGATCTGCAGCTGGGCCAGATCCAGCCCGGCCGCGGCCCAGGCCGGGGCATGCGGGCGATAGGGTGGGGCGACCAGCACGATCGGGCGGTCGCGCTGGCTCAGCCTGGCCAGCGCCGGCCAGACCAGGGCCAGTTCGCCAACGCCCGGCGCCGCCTGCAGCACCTCGCACAGCCCGCTGGCCGGCCAGCCGCCGCCGGGCAGGCGTGCGTCCAGCGCCGGGTGGCCGCTGGCCAGGTGGTCGCTGGCCGGCCCCTGGCGGGCCGGGCCGCGCCACAACTGGCGGCCGTCCAGCAGCCGGTCGAGGGCGACGACGGCGCCCATCAGCCGGTCCTCCAAGGGAGGCGCCGGGCGGGCTGGAAGCGGCAGGAACGGGCGGAAACGACAGGCATGGAGCGAGTATCGGCGGGCTGGTATCAGGGGCTGAGACCAGACATGCTACTCGCCTTGTGAGTAGAATTACTAATGAAATTGGCGGACCGGGTTTCAGGTTGCTGAAGTGGGAAAGGAGTGCCGAGCCAGGTCGGCACCCACAGGGCCCGGTTACGGGCGGACCGGCAGCGCGACCGGGCGCAGCGGCGCGGCATCGCCGCCGCGGATCTTCAGCGGGCCGCCGATGAAGGCGAACTCGTAGACCTTGTCGCGGGCCAGTTCATCCAGCGCCACCAGTTCGATGATCGGCGCGCCCTGCTGGGCCAGCAGGTAGGTGTGCAGCGGCACGTAGTCGTCGGCCACCTCCGAGGGGAAGGTCTCGAAGCTCAGGTTGTCGGCGCCGACGATCATCGCGCCGCTGTCCTCAACCAGGAAGCGCGCCGCGTCCAGGCCCATGCCCGGCGGGTTGGCCATGTAGGCCTTGGGCTGTTCGAACAGGCGCATGCGGCCGGTACGGATCAGCACCACATCGCCCTGCTGCAGCTTCACCCGCTGGCGTGCCAGCGCATCCTTCAGGTCCTGGCGGGTGACGCGGTAGCTATCCGGCAGCATGTCCACGCCCTTGGCGGCGGCCACGTCGATCAGTACGCCACGCGCGATCAGCGGCGGGAATTTCTCGATGCCGGTGACATTCCAGCCACGATCGCCGAGATGCTTGTCGGCCTCGAAGCCGTTCCAGATCTTTCCGTGGATGCCAAAGTGGTTCAGCGCATCGATGTGGGTGCCGGTGTGGCTGTACATCGAGAACGCGGTGCCGGTGTAGCTGCGGGTGAGGTTCATGCTCTCGCCCACGCCCATCGGGTCGTCCATCACCGTGCCGCGCGGGGTGTGGGTCATCCAGAACTGGTAGTGCGGGTCGCCGGCGTCCTGCCAGCTGGGCATGCCGACGTAGTAGTCGGTGGCCAGGTCATAGGCCTTGCCGCCGCTGACCCGCGACAGGATCGCCGCACGCGAGGCTTCGGTGATCAGGTTGAGCCGGCCGATCTCGTCCTTCGGCCCCCAGGGGCTGGTGCCGACCTGCTGGCCGGAGGGAACGCGTTCGTGCGCGGACACGGTGGTGGACGCCGCGGTGCCGGCCAGCAGCAGGGCCAGCGCGCTGGCCAGGATACGTGGGGTCATGGGGGAATCTCCTTGCAGGGTGGGGGAGGGTGCGGCTCAGGCCGCGACCAGGGGCGCCAGGGCCTGGCGCAGTTGCGGCAGCGGCAGGGTCTGCAGGCGCAGGCCGTTGCCGCCGATCACGGTGGGAATGGAGCGGATGCCGAGGGCAGCGGCGTCGGCACGATCGGCCTGCACGCGCTGGCGTACTGCGTCGCTGCGCATGTGGTCAGCGAAGGCACCACGGGGATGGCCCAGTGATTCGGCGATATCCAGCAGCACTTCGGCGTCGCCGATGTTGCGGTGCTGGTGCAGGTGCGCCCATTGCACCGCGTCGAACATTGCGCCATGGGCATCATTGCCGCCGATCAACCCTGCGGCCTGGCAGGCCAGTGCGCCGAGCCAGCCGGAGGGATATTCGAAGTCCTGTGCGCGCATGCCTTCGATATCGATGCGCGCGCTGTCTTCATGCGCGGCGCAGTCGGTCCAGTGGCGCAGGATGATCGCCTTGGCGCGCTCCATCGAGCCGAACACCTCGACCATCTGCGCGCGCGAGTCCTGCAGCACGAAGCTGCGATGGCGCACCTGGATGCCGAGTTCGGCCGAGACCTGCTGCAGGCGCGGGGCCAGCACGAAGCACCAGCCGCAGACCACGTCGTGGAAGAAGTCGACCACCGGCGCGGCGGTGGCGGGGGAAGGAACGGGAGACATCTGCCTGCCATCGGTGAGAGGGGAGGCGGCAGATTAGGCAGCGCGGCGGGGCCGAAACAGCGCGCCGTGGGCAGCTCAGTTTTCGCTGGCGGTTACGAATCCAGGCCGGCGCAGCGGGGCAGCTCGGCGTGCAGGAAATCGATGAAGGCACGCACCTTGGGTTGCAGGTGGCGCGACGTGGGATAGACCGCATGCACGAAGCGTGGCGGATAGCGGTGGTCGGGCAGCACCTGTTGGAGTTCGCCACGGGCCAGCGCTGGTGCCGCCAGGAACGAGGGCAGGGCGCCGATGCCCATGCCGGCCACCAGCAGGTCGCGCAGCAGCAGGCTGTTGTTGACGGTGACGCGTGCCGGCAGGGTGATGGTCACCTGCCCATCCGGGCCGAGCAGCGGCCAGCTGCCGGGGGAGTCGGACAGGCTGTAGGCCAGCACACTGTGCACCTGCAGATCGTCCACCGACTGCGGTGCTGGACGCTGCCGCAGGTAGGACGGGGCAGCGCACAGCACCTGTTGCAGCGAGGCAAGCCGGCGCGCCACCAGTCGCGAGTCGTCCAGCTCGGCACGCAGCCGCAACGACACATCGAAACCCTCACCGACCGCATCGAGCAGGCGATCTTCCATCACCAGGTCCAGCGACAGCTGTGGATGCTGTTGAAGGAAGCGTGGCAGCAGCGGCGACAGCGTGCTCAGTGCGAACGACTGCGGTGCATTGACACGCAGGCGCCCGGCCACCTCGCCACGCTGTTCGGCGATGCCACGTTCCAATGCGTCCAATTCGTCGAGCAGGCGGCAGCATTCGCGGTAATAGGCGTGGCCGGTCTCGGTCAGGCTCATGCGCCGCGTGGTCCGCTGCAGCAGCACCACGCCCAGGTGCGTTTCCAGCGCGCGCAACTGCTTGCTCAGCCCGGCCGGCGACATGCCCAGGTCTTCGGCAGCGCGGGCCAGCCCGCCGCGTTCGACGATGCGGCGGAAGGCGCGCATCAGGTTGAAGGAATCCATGCCGGTACCGGGCGCGATGAGGGCGCCATTGTAGATCCACGCCATCCGTGGGTGGGGGAAACGCGGTGTCGGCCAAAGGGGGGATATCCACCGAGACGGGGCGGGTTGCGCCGTTTGTTCAAGCGCGCAACCGTCGTGCCGCGCCAGCATGCAGGCCCCTCACGTTCCGGGTTGCCCATGAAACACTGGATCCTCCGCCTGTATGCCCCGTTGTTCCTGCTCGGTTTTGTTGCCGCCGCCGTCGTCTGGGTCGGCCACCTCCATGGCGATCCGCTATGGCTGCTGGCCTTGCTGGCGGTCGCCATCGCGGTTTCGTTCGCTGCCGAACGTGCCTGGCCGTATGACCCCGCGTTCAACCACGACCACGGCGACAGTCTGCGTGACACCCTGCATGCACTGGTCAACGAAAGCCTGAACCTGCTGTCGATCGCTGCGGTGCCGCTGCTGGCAGCGCTCCTTCCGTGGCAGCTGTGGCCGCTGCAGTGGCCGTTCGTTCTGCAGGTACTGCTGGCCATCGTCTGCGCCGACCTTGGCATTACCCTGGTGCACTACGCCAGCCATCGCATCGGCTGGCTGTGGCGGTTGCACGCGGTGCATCACAGCGTCACCCGCATGTACGGCTTCAACGGCTTGATGAAGCATCCGCTGCACCAGGCGGCCGAAGCAGTGGGCGGCGTACTGCCGCTGCTGCTGTTGGGCCTGCCGATGCCGGTGGCTGCGGTGCTGGCCTTCGCCATTGCCATCCAGCTGCTGCTGCAGCACTCCAACGTGGACATGCGCCCGGGCCTGCTGGGCCGGGTGATGGCGTGGGCGCCGCTGCACCGCTTCCACCACATGCGTTACGGCACCGCTGGCGACGTCAACTTCGGCCTGTTCCTGACCGTCTGGGATCACCTGCTGGGGACCGCCTTCGATGCGCCGGGCTATCGGCTGCAGCAGCGCGACCTCGGCATCGGCAGCCAACCGGACTATCCGCGCGATTATCCGGGACAGCTGCTGGCGCCGTTCCGCGAACTGCCGCACGGCGAGGTGCCGGAGCTGCCGGAAGGTCTGCGCAGGCGCGGATGATGGGCCGTGTCAGGCCGCTTGAAGCTGCAGGCCCTGCAGCTGCGCGGCACCGATACCGAACATGCGGCGCAGGCTGCGCGACAGATGGGCCAGATCGGCGAATCCAGCGGCATGCGCACTGTCGGTCAGGGTGTGCCCGCGCAGATGATGCATGAGTGCGCGGCGCAGCCGCTGCCACAGCACCCAGCCGCGCAGGGTCACCGCCAGATCAGACTGGAAACGCCGGTGCAGCTGGCTGGTCGACAGGTGCGCCGCCCCGGCGATATCGGCGGCCGGCACCGGGCCGGGCAGGTGCTGGGCGATACGGGCCAATGCCGCCTGCACGCGGCGGTCCAGCGGTTGCGGGCGGCTCAGCCGTGGCAGCCAGCCGTGCAGTTCCAGCGCGTTGCCCGGCAGTGCGTGCAGGTATTGCTGGATCTGTGCGGGATTGGCATGCGTCGGCTCAAGAAACACCGTGCAGCCTGCTTCTGGCGCTAACAGGATCGCGTGCGGCTGGAATGATGGCAGCCACAGTCGCTGGCCTTGCTGCTGCACGCCATCGACCTCGACCTGCCAGGCTGCGCCGTCGCTGAGCAGCAGTTGATGGGCGTAGTGCGCGTGCGCGGCGCTGTCACCGGCATGACCCTGCAGCACGGCCACGTGAGCATCCAGCAGCAACGTGCCATTCCAGGGCAGGGTGGGGGAGGACATTGAGGGATTGTAGATCCATGCCATGCGTGGATGAATCTCAATCGAAATCGATTATTTCGACAGACGGATTGCACGGCGTCAACGCAACCGGCCCTACCCCGCCAACCCACAGGAAGCCCGCTTTTGCTTCGGCTGTTGCTTCTGAGGTTGCCTACCGCGGGTGCCGGGCGCTGCCCGGCCGTGCGCCCCCTCAGCGCCCGTTCGGATCCGGCCGGTGATGCACGTATTCAACCACGGTGCCATCGGGATGCACCGCGTTGAACGCCGCCCCGGTCGGGACTACCTGCAGCGGGAAGATGATCTCGGCGCCGGCGGCGACCAGTTTGTCGTGATAGGGCCGAACATCATCGACCAGCAGTGTCCCCGTGGTCGAGGTGAACGGGGCCAGTGCCGCCTGGCTGCCTTCGATCAGCAGGAAGGCGCCGACCATCGCCAGGCGCAGCCCGGCTTCCGGGAACGGGAACCCCGCATCGGCTACCACGCCCTGCAACTGCTCGTAGAACGCCACGCTGCGCTCCAGCTCGCCCGGGGCCACGAACACCCGGATCAGCACGCGCGGCGGGCGCTGGCTGGAGGTGTCACAGCGGTCGCGCCAGAGATGATCGAAGTCGCGATGTACGGTCATGGGCTCGATTCGTGGCCAGGGATCTCCATTATCAGCAGCCTCGCGCGGCGCGCTGATGACCGCCAGTGATGGCCTGATAACCATTGGCCGGGTTGCCCCTGTGACTTAGGTCCTGTTGACAGGTGTGAACGCCCTCGCACAATCTTCACAGGATTGGGTCGCCCTGCGCGGCCCGGGCAGGCAGGTTGTCACGCCGGGAGGAGGGTCCCGCGCGCAGACCGGCCCGTCCATCGGCCTGCGGGGCGTTGCCTGGCAACCCCTGCGCGGCATGAACGCTGCACCCTTCGGCGGCACTTTCCCTGGACCGATTGCCTTGGCAACGGAATTACGCCTGCCGATGAAAACGTTTACAAAACCGCTTGCACTGTCTCTGGCCCTGTCTGCCGCACTGGCCGCTCCGGCCTGGGCCGACCCGGCCGCGTTCACTGTGCTGACCCTGGAACAGGCGCCCCACGCCGAGGCGATGCCGGCGCTGGCCGCGCAACTGAAGAGCCTGAAGGTGGACGCGGTGAGCGTGCGCCAGGTGCAGCGCGGCATCGGCCAGGTCGATCCGCTGCAGGTGCTGGCCGATGGCCTGGGCTACGAGTACCGCTTCATTGCCGCCGGCAAGGACGATGGCCAGACCCAGCGCGGCCAGGCTGTTCTGACCCGGCTGCCGATCGCCGCTGAATCCGGCCCCGACCAGCCGGGCCTGAACTACCTGCGCCTGGACGATGGCCGCCACACTGTGGCGGTCTATACCGATGCCGGTGCAGGTGCGGCGCAGCTGCCGGCGCTGGTCACCCGTTCGCGGCTGGGTGCACCGGCGGTGCTGCTCGGCGCGGTGGCCGGTGAATCGGCCAAGGCCGCAGGCTTCGATCCGGCGCGTGTGGCGCTGGAAGCCGATGCCAGCTATTTCAGCGACGGCTTCCAGGCCGCCAGCAGCGCGCCGTTCAAGGTGGAAGGCAGCACGCTGCGTGCCACCCTGCTGACCCTGGCCTATGCCGCCGACAAGCACGGCGACACGCCGTGGATGGACACCACGCTCAACGCCGATGCGCGCGCTGCGCTGCTGCTGAAGGCGATGACCGAGGATGAGAAGTTCCAGATGCTGCACAGCTACTTCGGGCTGGGCAAGGACGGCGGCCCGCTGCCGGAAGGTGCGGTCGGTTCGGCCGGCTTCGTGCCGGGCGTACCGCGGCTGGGCATCCCGTCGCAGCAGTCGGCCGATGCCGGTGTCGGCGTGACCAATCCGGGGGGCATCCGCCCGGGCGACTTCGCCACGGCGATGCCATCGGGCCCGTCCACCGCAGCGAGCTGGAACCGCGAAGTTGCCTTCGCCGGTGGCGCCACGATGGGCCGCGAGGCGTGGCAGCAGCGCTTCAATATCCTGCTGTCGGGCAGCGTCAACCTGCAGCGTGACCCGCGCAACGGCCGCAACTTCGAGTACGCCGGCGAAGACCCGCTGCTGGCCGGCTCGATGGTTGGCGCGCTGATCCAGGGCGTGCAGAGCCAGCACGTGATCTCCTCGATGAAGCACTTCGCGCTGAACGACATGGAGACCCGTCGCAACTTCCACGACGTGCGCATTGGCGAACAGGCCATGCACGAGTCGGACCTGTTGGCCTTCGAGATCGCGCTGGATGCCGGTCGCCCGGGCGTGGCGATGTGCTCGTACAACAAGATCAACGGCACCTACGGCTGCGAGAACGGCTACCTGATGAACCAGGTGCTGAAGCAGGAATGGAAGTTCCCCGGTTTCGTGATGTCCGACTGGGGTGGCGTGCACAGTGGCTCGAAGGCTGCGCTGGCCGGCCTGGACCAGCAGTCGGCCGGTGAGGTGTTCGACGCGGCGGTGTTCTTCGATGAACCGCTGCGCCTGGCCGTGCATGGCGGCGTGGTGCCGCAGGCGCGCCTGAACGACATGGTGGCGCGCATCCTGCGCACGATGTTCCTGCATGGCAACTTCGACAACCCGCCGCAGCACCAGAAGGTGGATGCCGAGGCCGGCTTCGCCGTTGCCCAGCGCACGGTGGAGGAGGGCAGCGTGCTGCTGCGCAATGAGGGCAACCTGTTGCCGCTGGCCGACAGCGTGAAGCGCATCGTCATCATCGGCGGCCATGCCGACAAGGGCGTGATCGGTGGCGGTGGTTCATCGATGGTGGGCGTGACCGCCAAGGGCACCAACGCGGTGCCCGGCGTGATGCCGACCACCTGGCCGGGCCCGGTGATCTTCCATCCGTCCTCGCCGCTGGAATCGCTGCGTGCGGCGCGCCCGGACACGACTATCACGTATGTCGATGGCACCAACGCCGCTGCTGCGGCCAAGGCGGCCGCGCAGGCGGATGTGGCAATCGTGTTTGCCACGCAGTGGGCTGCCGAATCGGTGGACCTGCCGGACATGCAGCTGCCGGACAACCAGGATGCCCTGATCTCGGCAGTGGCCAAGGCCAACCCGAAGACCGTGCTGGTGCTGGAAACCAACGGCCCGGTGCGCACACCGTGGCTGGCGCAGGTGCCGGCGATGCTGCAGGCCTGGTACCCGGGCATCCGCGGTGGCGAAGGCATTGCCGCACTGCTGACCGGCCAGGTCAATCCGTCCGGCCGCCTGCCGGTGACCTGGGTGACGGACGAATCGCAGCTGCCGCGCCCGCACATCGACGGCCTCGGCTTCAAGCCGGCCAAGCCGTTCGGTGATGTGTTCGATTTCGATATCGAAGGCGCCAACGTCGGCTACAAGTGGATGGCGGCCAAGGGCCTGACCCCGACCTTCGCCTTTGGCCATGGCCTGTCCTACACCTCGTTCGCCTATGACAACCTGAAGGTGAGCGTGGAAGGTTCGCGCCTGGTCGCCAGCGTCGACATCCGCAACACCGGCAAGCGCGCCGGTGCCGACGTGGCCCAGCTGTACCTGAAGCTGCCGGCCGGCAGCACCACGCCGATCCGCCTGATCGGCTATGACAAGGTGACCCTGCAGCCGGGCGAACAGCGCCGCATCCGCATCGAAGCCGAGCCGAAGACGCTGGCCCACTACGATGCACAGGCGCGCCAGTGGAAGATCGACGGTGGCACCTACCAGGTGCAGCTGTCGCGCAACGCCGCCGAGCCGCTGCAGACGGTGGACGTGCAGCTGGTGGAGCAGGTGCTGCGCTGAGGCTTGAAGGCACGGCCCGCAAGGGCCGTGCCTGAAAAAGGGGACGGAGGGGATTAAGTCGTTTATGCATAAACGACTTAATCCCCTCCGTCCCCTTTTCATATGGCGAACCACCCGCGCAGGAAATCGATCAGCTGCCGCACCTTCGGCGAGGGCTGCGTGCTGTGCGGGTAGACCGCGTACACGCTCTGCTGCGGGAAGCGGTGCTGGCGCAGCACCGGGCGCAGGCGGTCCTGGGCCAGGTCGTCCTCGATCAGCCAGCGTGGCAGCACAGTGACCCCGGCGCCGGCCACGGCGAAGGCGCGCAGGCTGCTGGCACCATCCACGCGCACCACTGCATTGCCCGGGTTGGTGGCAAACAAGGCATCGCTGCCGTCGGGCGCGACCACCGGCACGTCGGCCAGGCGCGGGTAACCCAGGCGGGGCAGGGTGCCCAGTTGCACGGGGTCGTTGGCCGCATCGGCAGAGGGCAGGCGTGCCAGCAGTGACGGAGCCGCCACCGCGCACAGCGGGTGCCATTCCAGTTCACTGGCATGCAGGCCCGAATCGGGCAGACGGCCGAGACGGATCGCCAGGTCGAAGCGCTCGGGAATCAGGTCTGCCGGCGCGGGAGACGTGGACAGGTGCAGCTGCAGGGCCGGATGCCGCGCACGGAAGGCTTCCAGTGCGGGAATCAGGCGAAGCTGCGCGTACTCTGGGGTGGTGGTCAGGCGCAGCACACCCTGCAGCTGGTGCTGGTCGCGCCGCGCGGCATCGATTGCCGCCTGCGCGGCATCCAGCGCCTGTACGCAGTGCTGCAGGAACTGTTCGCCAGCGTCGGTCAGGGCCAGGTGGCGGGTACTGCGCAGCAGCAGGGTCACGCCCAGCTCCTGCTCCAGCCGCTTCAGGTTGAAGCTGACCACCGCACGACTCAGGCCGAGCCGATCGGCCGCTGCGGTCAGGCTGCCGGCCTCGACCACGGCACGGAAGATATCGAAGCGATCGAGGCTGACCATGGCGATTCATTGTCAAAACAGATTTGACAGTGTTGCAGGTGTTGTCGTGTTTTTCCAACAAAGCCCGGACGGCATGCTGGACGCTTCCTTGCTGGAGCGCCGCCGATGCCGTCCCCCCGCCTGCGCCATGAGGCGATCTTCCTGCTGGTGTTCGCCCTGGATCTGGTCAACATGTTCATCGCCACGGTGGCCTATCCGGCACTGGCAGCGGAACTGCACGCTGATGTCGGTACCCTGGCCTGGGTGGGCACCGCCTACATGCTGGGCCTGAGCGTGGTGATTCCGCTGGCGCCCTGGTTGGCCGCGCGCTGTGGTGAGCGTCGCCTGCTGCTGGTGGCGTTGCTGTTGTTCGCGGTTGCCGCTGTGCTGGCCGGCGCCGCACCGGGTATCGGCTGGCTGCTGGGCTGGCGCCTGCTTCAGGGGCTGGCCGGCGGCCTGCTGATTCCGGTGGCACAGGCGGCAGCGTACCGACAGTGCACGCCGGACCAGCGTGGCGCGCTGACCCGCCGCATCCTGCTGGTGGCGCTGCTGGTGCCCGCACTGGCGCCGGCGCTGGGCGGGTTGCTGGTGCAGTGGTTGTCCTGGCGCGGCGTGCTCTGGGCCAGCCTGCCGTTGGCGGTGGTGGCGATCAGCCTGGTGCTGGCCTGGATGCCGGCCGATGGCGCGCGCAGTGCGCCGCGCCTGCAGGCCTATGCGCTGTCCACCGCGATGCTGGCGCTGGGCGCGCTGCTGCTGGCGTTGACCTGGCTGGGTGAACCCGGCCATCGGGCCGCCGGTGCCGTACTGCTGTTGATCGCAATGCTGTTGGCGGCGGCCCACCTGCGGCATGCACGGCAGCAGGCGCAGCCCCTGCTGCGCTGGTCGCTGCTGTCCCATCGGAGCCTGCGCCTGGCGATGCTGGTCTATCTGGCAGTGCCCGGTGTGTTCATCGGCAGCCAGCTGGTCAGTACCCTGCAGCTGCACCAGGCCGGTTACAGCGCGGCACGCATCGGCGCGTTGATGCTGCCCTGGGCGCTGGCCTCGGCCATTGCGATCACGGCCAGCAAGCGCCTGCTGGCGCGCTTCGGCCCGGCCACGGTACTGCGAACGGGCATGCTCCTGCAGGCCAGCGGCCTGCTGTTGATGGCGCTGCTGCCGCAGCCGGCCTTCGCGTTGGCCGGGCTGCTGTTCGCGCTGATGGGCGCCGGCGGCAGCCTGTGCAGCAGCACCGCGCAGACGCTGGCCTTCCATGGGGTCGAGGGCGAAGCATTGGGCGATGCCAGTGCACTCTGGAACCTCAACCGCCAGCTCAGCTTCTGCCTGGGCACCGCGGCCATCGCGCTGCTGCTGGCATTGGCCATGCAATGGCTGCCGGCCCACGCCACCGGCATGGCGCTGGGTCTGGCCGCGGTACTGACCCTGCTGCCGATGGCGCTGCTGCGCCGGCCGCAGTTGCTCACCCTTTCGCAACCGGAGAACATCTGATGGATACCACCGCAGAACATGAAATCCACCACCTGCACGACAAGCTGCAGGCCTGGTTCCGTGCCGATGTCGGCGCCGATGCGCTGGAGGATCTGATGGCGCACTTCAGCGCGGACTTCAGCATGGTCGGCATCGCGGGTCGCCGATTGGATCGGCAAGCCGTGCAGGCGTTGTTCGCGGGCGGTCACGGGGCGCGCCCCGGGCTGCGGATTTCCATCGACGCCGTGCACGCGGTGGAAGCGCCTTCACCGCTGGCGGTGCTGCGCTATCGCGAAGGGCATTCGCTCGATGGCGGCACGCCTGCATGGCGGGAGTCACTGGCGGTGCTGCGGCAGGAAACCGGGCGCTGGCGCTGGCTGGCCTTGCATGAAGTGCCGGTAGCCTGACCGGTAGTGCCGGCCGCTGGCCGGCAACCGCGTAACGCGCCGCAGGATCATGAAGTTGCCGGCCAGCGGCCGGCACTACCGGTCGCCGGCGAGCGCAGCGGCAACGCAGGCACATGTGCCATCAGTCCTGCCTGCATCCACCGCAGAATGCAAAGCCCGCACACACTTCATGGCTCGGGGCAGGAGTAGGCTTGGAGCTTTCCTGCCGGGAGGGGTTGTCCATGCGTGTGCGTGCCGTCGCTGTAGCCATTGCCCTTTGCCTGTCCAGCGCCGTGCTGGCCGCCGATACCCCGCCGATGACCCCGGACATCAGCGGCAAGCCCTTCGTTGCCCCCGATGTCGGTCGTGACTACGACAAGCGCGTGGTGATGGTGCCGATGCGTGATGGCACCAAGCTGTATACGGTGATCGTGGTGCCCAAGGGTGCCCGCAATGCCCCGATCCTGCTGACCCGCACCCCCTACGACGCTGCTGGCCGTGCCAACCGCAGTGACTCGCCGCGCATGCGCGACCTGCTGCCACAGGGCGACGAGGTGTTCGTCGACGGCGGCTACATCCGCGTGTTCCAGGACATCCGTGGCAAGTACGGCTCCGAAGGCGATTACGTGATGACCCGGCCGCTGCGCGGGCCGTTGAACAACACCAAGGTGGATCACTCAACCGACGCCTGGGACACCATCGACTGGCTGGTGAAGAACGTGCCGGAGAGTAACGGCAAGGTCGGCATGCTCGGCTCGTCGTACGAGGGTTTCACCGTGGTGATGGCGCTGACCGACCCGCACCCGGCACTGAAGGTGGCCGCGCCGCAGAGCCCGATGGTCGATGGCTGGATGGGTGACGACTGGCTCAACTACGGTGCGTTCCGCCAGGTCAACTTCAACTATTTCGCAATGCAGACCGAGAAGCGCGGCAAGGGCACGCCGCTGCCCAGCCTCGGCTATGACGACTACAGCACCTTCCTGCGCCTCGGTTCGGCCGGTGACTACGCGCGTTTCACCGGCGTGGACCAGCTGACCTGGTGGAAGAAGCTGGTCGAGCACCCGGCCTATGATGGCTTCTGGCAGGGCCAGGCGCTGGACGCGGTGATGGCCAAGACACCGTTGAAGGTGCCGACCATGTGGCTGCAGGGCCTGTGGGACCAGGAAGACATGTGGGGTGCCAACCACGCCTACCAGGCGATGGAAGGGCGCGACAGCGGCAACAACCGCAACTATCTGGTGATGGGCCCGTGGCGGCACAGCCAGGTGAACTACGGCGGCAGCGAGCTGGGTGCGCTGAAGTTCGATGGCGATACCGCGCTACAGTTCCGTCGCGATGTGCTCAAGCCGTTCTTCGACCAGTACCTGGTGGATGGCGCGCCGAAGGCCGATACGCCGCCGGTGCTGATCTACAACACCGGCGAAAACCACTGGGACCGCCTGAAGGGTTGGCCGCGCAGCTGCGACAAGGGCTGTGCCGCCAGCAGCAAGCCGCTGTACCTGCGCGCCGGCGGCAAGCTGGCGTTCCAGGCACCGGCGGCGGGCGAGGGGGACTTCGAGGAATACGTGTCCGACCCGGCCAAGCCGGTACCGTTCGTGCCGCGCCCGGTCCGCTTCGGCGACCGCGACATGTGGACCACCTGGCTGGTCAAGGACCAGCGATTCGTTGATGGCCGCCCGGACGTGCTGACCTTCATCACCGAACCGCTGACCGCGCCGCTGCGCATTGGCGGCGCGCCGGTGGTGCACCTGCAGGCTTCGACCAGTGGCACCGACAGCGACTGGGTGGTGAAGCTGATCGACGTGTATCCGGACCAGGAAGCGTCGACGCCGGAGATGGGTGGCTACGAGCTGCCGGTGTCGCTGGCGATCTTCCGTGGCCGTTACCGCGAAAGCTTCAGCGATCCGAAGCCGCTGGCCGCCAACCAGGTGCTGCCGTACCGCTTCGACCTGCCCAACGCCAACCACACCTTCCAGAAGGGCCATCGGGTGATGGTGCAGGTGCAGTCCAGCCTGTTCCCCCTGTATGACCGCAATCCGCAGACCTACGTGCCGAACATCTACCTGGCCAAGCCGGGCGATTACCAGAAGGCCACGCAGCGGGTCTGGCACAGCGCAGCGCAGGCCAGTTACATCGATCTGCCGGTGTATTGAGGTTGATGAGGTACGCCGGGTGCGCGATGCCCGGCGGCGGTAGTGCCGGCCGCTGGCCGGCATCGGCGACGGTGCAGGACCGTGTCGACCCAGGTCGACACCTGCCAGGGCTGAACCATGGCATGTCGAATCAGGCGGCTTTGGTAGTGCCGGCCGCAGGCCGGCATCCGCGACGGCGCGAGAGCATGTCGACCAAGGTCGACACCTACCGGGGCTGAGTCATGGCATGTCGAATCAGGCGGCTTTGGTAGTGCCGGCCGCTGACCGGCTACCGCGACGATGCAGGAGCGTGTCGACCAAGGTCGACACCTGCCAGGGCTGAGCCATGGCATGTCGAATCAGGCGGCTTTGGTAGTGCCGGCCGCTGGCCGGCATCCACGACGGCGCGAGAGCATGTCGACCAAGGTCGACACCTACCGGGGCTGAGCCATGGCATGTCGAATCAGGCGGCTTTGGTAGTGCCGGCCGCTGGCCGGCTACCGCGACGATGCAGGAGCGTGTGGACCAAGGTCGACACCTGCCAGGGCTGAGCCATGGCATGTCGAATCAGGCGGCTTTGGTAGTGCCGGCCGCTGGCCGGTATCCGCGACGGTGCAGGAGCATGTCGACCAAGGTCGACACCTACCGGAGCGGGGATCCTCACCCCACCTTCGAGGGGCCCGTACGCCAGCGGCTGGGGACCAGGCCGAAGCGCTTGCGGAACGCGGCGGCGAAGTTGCTGGGGTGGCGGTAGCCGCTGGCGGCGGCGGCCTGCTCAACCGTCCATCCGTTTTCGCGCAGGCCCTGTTCGGCATGGCGCATGCGCTGTTCATGCAGGTAGTCGAACACCGAACTTCCATACTGCTGGGCAAAATGGCGGCGCAATGAGCTGGGGCTCATGCAGGCCAGCCGGGCCAGCTCGACCAGGCTGTGTGCATGGCTGGGGTCGTCATGCAGGTAACTGCGTACCCGTTCCAGGCGCTCGCGCTGGCCGGCACGCAGCGTGCGCACCGGGTCGGTCTGCAGATCCTCGGCCTGCAGGCCGAGGGCCAGCAGCTGCAATGCCACGCCTTCGCGCCACAGCGCGTCGATGCCGTCCTGCCACGGGCTGTCGAACAACTGGCCCAGCACCGGCAGCATGGCGTGGGGAATGGCCCAGTGGCGGCATTCCAGGTGCGTGCCAAGCGCTTTTTCCAACTGTGGCATCTGGAAAACATCCGCGTCGATGCCACCCGGCACGATCACGCTGACCCCGCGCAGGCGCGTTTCGCCGGGGTGCGCGCCGGTCATCTCGATCTGGTCGCGATGGTGGGCGGTCATCGCGGTGCCGGCACGCAGGGTGAAACTTCCGCGTCGCGGGATACGCACGTCGACCTGACCCTGCAGCATCACGCGGATGGCGAGCCCGGGCCGCTGTTGCGTGGTCGCCACATAGGGGAACCGGTTATGCACGTCGGAGGCGATCAGGCTCATGCCACCGCGCATGAACTGTTCGTTGACTTCGCCGCGGCCGGCCCACTGGTCGTCACGCAGGTGTTCCGGATCAGCGCGGTAATCGAAGCCGTGGCGTTGGCCGAAGCGGCGGTAATCGGCAAAGGTGAAGTATCGGGACATCGCTCGGCACGTACAGGAGGGGGAGGCGCTGGCGCCATGAGCCCATGTGCTGCCCCGCGTAGCGGGCAGCCTGGAAGGCCGGAAAACGCCAGGTTGGAAGGAATGTGTCGAAGAAACTGGAAACGTTTCCCATTGTCGCTGCGAATCATTCGCAGGGGATTTGAATACGGTCAAACCGATTGGTCATTACGGCCAAGTTGAACGGAGTGCCGGACATACGCCAGCGTTTTGCCGCTATATCCGTACTTGATTCCCTACATGAACTTCGGTTGAGGTTTCATTGCTGGAACGATCATCCGCGGACAGGCTGTTGGTCTGCTCGTCACAGCGGCCGGCGTAAGGTGATGGATTGGCGGCCGCGCGCCGCATCGCTACCCCCACCGATGGAGAATGCAGATGATTGATTACCAGCTGACCGGCAAGACCGCGATCGTGACCGGCGGCGTGTCGGGCATCGGCCTGGCCGTGGCACAGACGCTGGCCGCATCCGGTGCCCGTATTTCGGTCTGGGACCTCAAGCAGGATGCGGTGGATGCCACCGTGGCGCAGTTGCGCAGCACCGGCGCACAGGCCATCGGCATCGCGCTGGACGTCACCGACGATGCAGCGGTGGAGGCGGCGGTGCAGCGCACGGTCAAGGAACTTGACGGCCTGCATGTGGCGGTCAACAACGCCGGTATCGGCGGGCCGGCGGCCAGCAGCGGCGACTATCCGATCGAGGGCTGGCAGCGGGTCATCGACGTCAACCTCACCAGTGTGTTCCTGTGCCAGCGTGCGCAGATCCAGGCAATGCGGGCCGCTGGAACCGGCGGCAGCATCATCAACATGGCCTCGATCCTGGGCCAGGTGGGCTATGCCGGTTCCACCGCTTATGCGGCGGCCAAGCACGGCGTGGTCGGGCTGACCCAGACCGCCGCGTGGGAACATGCGGCCGACGGCATCCGTGTCAACGCGGTGGGTCCGGGTTTCATCAGCACGCCGCTGCTGGAGAAGATGGACCCGAAGGTGCGCGCCACGCTGGAAGGACGGCACGCGCTGAAGCGGCTGGGCACGGCCGAGGAAGTGGCGGCATTGGTGGCCTGGTTGGCCAGCGACGACGCCTCGTTTGCGACCGGCGCGTACTATGCCATCGATGGTGGCTACCTGGCGCAGTGATGCGTTGAACGCAGGGTGCGGTGCCGCCGGGTGTCGCCCGGCGCTACCGGGTGAACGGACTGTGGCGTGGCCTTCACCTCTGTGCCACGGGGGCCACGCGACGCTCCGGGAAAACCCCGGAGCTTGACCATGGAACTCACCCAGGATGTCTCGATCCTGCTGCGCGTAGCTGCAGCGATGCTGTTCGGCGGCGTGCTGGGCGTCGAGCGCGAGATGGGCAAGCACGCCGCTGGCCTGCGTACGCACATGCTGATCGCGGGGGCCGCTGCGCTGATCGTCGGCCTCGGCGACTCGGTGGCCGAGCATTTCCAGCAGGAGCGCTACCGCGACCTGCTGCAGGTCGATCCGGTGCGCCTGATCGAAGCGGTGGTGGCCTGTGTCGGCTTCGTTGCCGCTGGCACCATCCTGCGTGGGTCACGCGAGGACCAAGTCAGCGGCCTGACCACGGCCAGCTCGCTGATCATGGCAGCGGCCATCGGGATTGCGGTGGGGATCAGCAAGTACGTGATCGCCATCGGGGTGAGCGTGCTCTGCGTGCTGGTGCTGGCGGTGATGCGGCGGCTGGAGAAACGGATCTCGTAGGGAATCTCGAATTGCCGGCCAGCGGCCGGCACTACCATGCGGACTGAATGGTCGGACCAATATGGCATATAGCCCTATGGTCTAATAGGTTCCTCGCCGGAGTGGCGGTTAAATCCGCTGCAAGTGGTCTGATCGAAATCATTATTGGTACGACCAATAATCGACAGCCATGGCGACCCACCGCCTGCGGTGGAGCACATCCCGCCCCAGTCGAGAGCCTTCATGCAGCCCTGGCAACACCTGTACGACCCCGCCGGCAACCTGTGGTTGTCCAGCCTGATCGCGCTGCTGCCGATCGCGTTCTTCTTCGTTGCCCTTGCGGTGCTGCGCATGAAGGGCTGGCTGGCCGGCACCATCACCGTGGCCATCGCGCTTGGCGTGGCCCTGTTGTTCTACCGCATGCCGTTGAGCCAGGCGCTGGGCGCGGCCGGTTTCGGCTTCGTCTACGGCCTGTGGCCGATCGCCTGGATCATCATCGGCGCGGTGTTCCTCTACAAGGTCTCGGTCAAGACCGGTCAGTTCGACATCATCCGCGCTTCAATCCTGTCGGTGACCGAAGACCAGCGCCTGCAGATGCTGATGGTCGGTTTCGCGTTTGGTGCCTTCCTGGAAGGCGCGGCCGGCTTCGGTGCGCCGGTGGCGATCACGGCGGCGCTGCTGGTCGGGCTGGGCTTCAAGCCGCTGTATGCCGCCGGCCTGTGCCTGATCGTCAACACTGCGCCGGTGGCGTTCGGTGCGATGGGCATTCCGATCATCGTGGCCGGGCAGGTCACCGGCCTGGATGCATTCGAGATCGGCCAGATGGCCGGCCGCCAGCTGCCGTTCCTGACTGTGATCGTGCTGTTCTGGATCATGGCCATCATGGATGGCTGGCGTGGCATCAGGGAAACCTGGCCGGCGGTGCTGGTGGCCGGTGGCTCGTTCGCCATCGCGCAGTACCTCACCTCGAACTTCATCGGCCCGGAGCTGCCGGACATCACCGCCTCGCTGGCGTCGCTGGTGTGCCTGACCCTGTTCCTGCGCCGCTGGAAGCCGGCACGGATCTTCCGCTTCGATACCGAAACCAGCGCCGAGGCGGCCGCGCAGGCACTGGAGGCACCACGCTACAGCGTCGGCCAGATCGCCAAGGCGTGGTCGCCGTTCCTGATCCTCACCGCGATGGTCACGCTGTGGAGCATCAAGCCGTTCAAGTCGCTGTTCGCGGCAGGCGGCCCGTTGGAAGGCTGGGTGCTCAAGCTCCCGGTGCCGGGCCTGGACCAGAGGGTGCAGAAGATGCCGCCGATCGTCGACGCGCCGCTCAGCTATGAGGCGATCTACAAATTCGACTGGTTCTCGGCCACCGGCACCGCGATCTTCCTTGCGGCGGTGATCGCGATCATCGCACTGCGCATGCCGGCCCGCTCGGCGCTGCAGACCTTCGGCGAAACCGTGCGTGAGCTGCGCATGCCGATCTACTCGATCGGCATGGTGCTCGCCTTCGCCTTCATCGCCAACTACTCGGGCCTGTCGGCAACACTGGCGCTGGCACTGGCACACACTGGCGATGCGTTCCCGTTCTTCTCGCCGTTCCTGGGCTGGCTGGGCGTGTTCCTGACCGGTTCGGATACCTCGTCCAATGCGCTGTTCTCGGCGCTGCAGGCCACCACCGCGCAGCAGATCGGCGTATCCGACGTGCTGCTGGTGGCGGCCAACACCACCGGCGGCGTTACCGGCAAGATGATCTCGCCGCAGTCGATCGCCATTGCCTGCGCGGCGGTCGGCCTGGCCGGCAAGGAGTCGGACCTGTTCCGCTTTACCGTCAAGCACAGCCTGATTTTCACCACGATGGTCGGCCTGATCACCCTGGCCCAGGCCTACTGGCTGACCTGGATGATTCCCTGAGCCATGCATGGCTGGCCGACCACCCGCTGTGCGCTTCGGGCCACAATGGCGCCATGAGCACGCAACGTATTTCGGACAGGGTGGCCGCGCAGCTGCGCGGCCTGGTGCAGGAACAGCGGCTGCGGCCGGGCGACCGGTTGCCCGCCGAGCGCACCCTGGCGGTGCAGCTGGGGGTCTCGCGCACCGCGCTGCGCGAGGCGATCGCGCAGCTGGCCAGCCAGGGCCTGCTGACCGCACGCATCGGTGGCGGCACTTACGTGGCCGAACCGGCGGCGCGCGCGCGGCAGGCGCTGGATGAACCGCTGGCGCCGTACCTGCCGCTGTTCCAGGGCGACCCGGAATACCGTTTTGACGTGCTGGAGATCCGCCACGCGCTGGAAGGTGCCACTGCCTGGCATGCGGCGCTGCGAGCCACCGATGAGGACCGTATGCGCATCGCGCAGGCCTTCCAGACCATGATGGACGCGCACGGCAAGGACGACCCCACCGGTGAAGCAGAGGCTGACGCGGCCTTCCACCTGTCCATCGCCGAGGCCTCCCACAACCTGGTGCTGCTGCAGGTGATGCGCGGCCTGTTCGAACTGCTGCAGACCAACATCTCGCAGAGCCGCGAGAAGCTCTACACCTCGGCGAGGACCTTCTCGCCCCTGTCCGACCAGCACCGCGAAATGATGGATGCGGTGCTGGCCGGCGACCCCGAACGCGCGCGCGCCGCCGCGCATGCCCACCTCGAGTTCGTGCACACCACGCTGCGCACGCTCGATGACAACGAAGCCCGGCGTGCGCGGGCCTCGCGCCTGCCTTCCCCACACGGTTGACCCCATGATCATCTCCGCCTCCACCGATTACCGTGCCGCAGCGCAACGCCGGCTGCCGCCGTTCCTGTTCCACTACATCGATGGCGGCGCGTATGCCGAGCACACGCTGAAGCGCAACGTTTCCGACCTGTCCGACATCGCGCTGCGCCAGCGCATCCTGCGCAACATGTCCGACCTGAGCCTGGAAACCGAGCTGTTCGGCGAAACGCTGGCAATGCCGGTGGCGCTGGCGCCGGTCGGCCTGACCGGCATGTATGCCCGCCGCGGTGAAGTGCAGGCGGCGCGCGCGGCCGACAGCCGGGGCATCCCGTTCACCCTGTCCACCGTATCGGTGTGCCCGATCGAGGAAGTGGCACCGGCCATCCAGCGGCCGATGTGGTTCCAGCTGTACGTGCTGCGCGACCGTGGCTTCATGCGCAATGCGCTGGAGCGGGCACAGGCCGCCGGCGTGACCACGCTGGTGTTCACCGTGGACATGCCGGTGCCGGGCGCGCGCTACCGTGATGCACACTCCGGCATGAGCGGCCCGAATGCCTCGCTGCGCCGCATCGGCCAGGCCGTCACCCATCCGCACTGGGCGTGGGACGTCGGCCTGTTCGGCCGTCCGCATGACCTGGGCAACATCTCCACCTACCGCGGCAACCCGACCGGGCTGGAGGATTACATCGGCTGGCTGGGCAGCAACTTCGATCCGTCCATTTCGTGGAAGGACCTGGAGTGGATCCGCGAGTTCTGGAAGGGCCCGATGGTGATCAAGGGCATCCTCGACCCGGATGATGCGCGCGATGCGGTCAGGTTCGGTGCCGATGGCATCGTGGTTTCCAACCACGGTGGTCGCCAGCTGGATGGCGTGCTGTCTACCGCACGTGCATTGCCGGCCATCGCCGATGCGGTGCAGGGCGACCTGAAGATCCTCGCCGATTCGGGCATCCGTACCGGCCTGGACGTGGTGCGCATGCTGGCGCTGGGGGCCGATACCGTGCTGCTGGGGCGCGCCTTCGTCTATGCGCTGGCCGCGCAGGGCGAGGCCGGCGTGGCCAACCTGCTGGACCTGATCGCCAAGGAGATGCGCGTGGCGATGACACTGACCGGCGCGCGCCGCATCGCCGACATCGGGCGCGATTCGCTGGTCAACCTGCCATGAGTGGCCATGACGCCGTGCTGGCGCAGTTGCGCGACGCGGTCGGCAGCCGCCATGTGTTGACCGGCGACAAGGCCACGCGCCGCTTCCGTCGTGGCTACCGCTTCGGCGATGGCCCGGTGCTGGCGGTGGTGCGCCCAGGTACCTTGCTGGAACTGTGGTATGTGCTGCAGGCAGCGGTGCAGGGCGGAGCGGCGATCATCCTGCAGGCGGCCAATACCGGCCTGACCGGTGGCTCGACCCCGGATGGGGACGACTATGGGCGCCCGATCGTGCTGGTCAGCACGCTGCGCCTGACCGGCATCCAGCTGTTGAACGAGGGCCGCCAGGTGCTGTGCCTGCCCGGCGCCACGCTCGACCGCCTGGAGCAGACCCTGGCACCGCTGGGCCGCGAACCGCATTCGGTGATCGGCTCCTCCTGCATCGGCGCCTCGGTGTTGGGCGGCATCTGCAACAACTCCGGCGGCGCGCTGGTGCGCCGTGGCCCGGCCTATACCGAGCTGGCGCTGTATGCGCAGGTCGATGCGCAGGGCCAGTTGCAGCTGGTCAACCACCTCGGCATCGCGCTGGGTGATACGCCCGAGCAGATCCTGCAGCGCCTGCAGGCCGGTGACTATGCCGCTGAGGACGTGGGTGACGGCGATGGCCGCGCCGCGTCTGATCCACGCTACGCCGAGGAAGTGCGCCGGGTCGATGCCGATACGCCGGCACGCTTCAACGCCGACCCCAGCCGCCACTTCGAAGCGGCCGGTTCGGCCGGCAAGCTGGCGGTGTTCGCGGTGCGCCTGGATACCTTCGAAAAGGAGCCCGCTGAGGTCTTCTACATCGGCAGCAACCGCACCGACAGCCTCACTACGATCCGGCGCCAGCTGCTGACCGGCTTCGAGCGCCTGCCGATTGCCGGCGAGTACATCCACCGCGATGCCTATGACATCGGCGAGCGCTACGGCAAGGACAGCTTCCTGTTGATCGACCGCCTCGGCACTTCCCGTGTGCCCGCCGCGTTCGCATTGAAGAGCCGGGTCGATGGATGGTTCGAGCGGCTGGGCCTGCGCGGGGTGACCGACCGGGTGATGCAGGTGCTGACCGGCCTGCTGCCCTCGCACCTGCCCAGGCGCATGGGTGAATTCCGCCAGCGCTACGAGCATCACCTGTTGCTGAAGGTCTCCGCACAGGACGCGGCGGCAACCGAGGCCTGGCTGCGCGGCTTCTTCGCCGATCATGAGGGTGGTTACTTCCACTGCACGGCCGATGAGGGGCGCAAGGCGTTCCTGCATCGCTTCGCGGTGGCCGGCGCGGCGGTGCGCTACCGCGAAGTGCATCGGGACCAGGTGCAGGATATCGTGGCGCTGGACATCGCCCTGCGCCGCGATGATGCCGACTGGTTCGAGCAGTTGCCGGCCGATATCGATGGCCGCCTGCTGCACAAGCTGTATTATGGGCACTTCCTGTGCCATGTGTTCCACCAGGACTACATCGCACGCAAGGGCGAAGACCCGATGGCGATCGAGCACGCGATGTGGGCGCTGCTGGACCAGCGCGGCGCCGAGTATCCGGCCGAGCACAATGTCGGCCACCTGTACCCGGCCAAGCCGGCCCTGGCCGGGTTCTATCGGCAGCTGGACCCGAGCAATACGTTCAATCCGGGCATCGGCCAGACCTCGAAGGAAAAAGGGTGGGGTGGCTGCGACTGCGGATGATGTAGAGCCGAGCCCATGCTCGGCTGCTCTTTCCGACAGACAGCCGTCGAGCATGGCTCAGCCCCACCCGGACAGCGGTTACCATCGGAATCCCGTACGCAGGAGCCGCCCATGCCCACCATCGTTGCCCGCGCGACCCTGTGCGCTGCATTGCTGGCAACACCGCTGCTGGTGCTGGCGCAGTCCGCGATCCTGCCGCAGCAGCGCGACGCCGCCGGCAACGTGATGGAGCCGCTGGGGCAGGTGCTGGAACAGGGAGGGCAGGGCGAAGCACGCATGCAGTACTGCACCCTCGATCGTGCCTGGTGCGTGCGTGTGCAGCCGGTGGCCGAGGACGGCGATCGGCCGACGACGCTGGAAGTCTCTGAACGGGAGGCCGGCGAAAGTGAGCCGCACGTCCACCACGTCAGCATCGACGTGCCGCAGGAAAGCGAGCTTTCGCTGTGGCCGTGGATCGTGCGGCTTGCGCCTGGCGTTGGCAGCGATGAGGCAGTGAGCGACCCGCGGCAGCGCGCCCGCCAGAACGTGCTGGTGGGCGGTATCGTCAAATTCAGCACGATGTACTCAGGCGGTGGTGCCGACGCGTCCACGCTGCAGCTGGCGCGCGTGCGTCACCTGCAGGATGACATCCAGGTGGACGACGACGTGCTGACCCTGCCATGGCTGGGCAACGCGATGATCCGCGCCTGTTTCAGCGAGCAGGACATGAAGCAGCGCGCCGGTGCCTGCCACGACGAGTACGGGTTCTCGGCAAGGCTGGCGCTGGATACCGCCGCCGGGGGCATGCCGGTGCTGCGCTACCAGACGGTGGCGACGCGGTTCCCGGCCGGTGTCTCACGCTTCGAGGATTCGCTGGCCAAGGGGCCGTTGAAGAAGAAGGACCTGCGCACCGAGCAGGACCCGGCGTGCAGCTACACGCGGTTGTTCCGCTTCAGTGATGGGGTGTTCCACCCCGACCAGGCGCTGCCGGACTGCGCGGGGTATACCGAGCCCTGAGCTGTAGAGCCGAGCCTGCGCTCGGCTGTCACGGAAGCGCAGCCGGGCATGGGCTCGGCTCTACAGCGCCTACTCGCAGCGGGTGGCGGTGATGATGTTGTCCTTGTCCACGTACACACGCAGGCGGTCGTGGCGGATGTCCTTGGTGGTGATGGTGTTGGGGCCGATCGGGTTGACCAGGCCGGCACCGCTTTCGCTGGACAGGCGGCGGATGTTGGGCTCATTGGCAGGCTGGCCGATTGCCCAGCCCAGCTGGCTGGCGTCGCAGTGGCCGGTACCCTTGACCTGCGGACCGGGGGTGCTGACGCAGGCCGACAGCAGCAGGGCCGACGCGGGTAGCAACAGGGACAGACGGAAGGCGGACATGCAGCGCTCCTGCGCAGGGAAGATGGGCGGAACGATAGCACCCGGCGCGCGAAAGGCGTCAGCGCCCCGGTCATTGCCGGCACGGCGTAGCCACTGCATAGTGGGAGGGATGACTGGCATCGCGCCAGCGGGCAGGCCGGGCCATTCCGGTGCAGGTGCTGGATACGGTATGACGGCAGACAGTTTCCGCGACAAGCGCAGGGCGATGACGGTACTTGCAGTATCGGTGCTGGCCGTGGCGTGTGCCGCCACTGCCGCCGAGCCAGTGCCGGCCGCAGCCGCGGAAACGCCGGTGTTCGGCGCGTGGCGCAACCTTCAGACCGAGGCCGGCTACGCGCCGGCCCAGCGCAATCTGGCCTTCGCCATGCTGCCGCAGGCGGCGACCCGCGGCGACCGTTTCGCCATCCTCGACCGTGAAGGCAAGCGGGCGGTGTGTTGTCTGCAGGTGGCCAGCCCGTCGCTGGGCGTGGCCGCGCTGCGCGAGCAGTACCACCTGCCGCAGGCCTGGGTGACCGACCTGAGCAATGGCCGCAGCCCGGCGCGTCCTTATCTGCCGCATGTCTATGCGATGCAGCGTGTGGACGAACTGGCAGACTACGGCTTCGCCGATGTGCCCGGGGCCTACAGCGACCTGGGTGGGCTGCTGATCCCCGAGGGCGCCGCCCTGGAGGACGATGGCAGTGCCGTCCTGCTGGGCGACAACCGTTATTCCCTGCATTTCCAGCGCCAGCCGCACGCCGATGATGATGGCGCGCTGGACCGCTACACCCTGCAGGGCGGCGACGGCGAGGCCCCGTTCGTGGTTGAAGTGCCGTTCGGCACCTACTGACTGCAGCACTGCACTGGCTAGAATGCAGCGCGGCGCCGTCTGCCGTGCCTGTTCCGTGAGTTGCTGCCGTGTCCCTGCGCCCTTTGCTGCTGTCGTCCCTGCTGCTGTTGTCCGCCTGCGCCAGCGCGCCACCTCCACCGCCGGCCCATTCCGATGCGCTGTGGCGCTTGATCGAGCGTGACTGCAAGGCGGTGGAAGGACCGCGTGGCAGTTGCCTGCGGGTGGAGACGGCGGCAGGCCGCCGCGACGTGCTGGTCAAGGATGCGCACGGTGACTACCAGTTCCTGCTGATGCCGCTGGACAAGGTCAGTGGCATCGAGAGCCACGGCCTGTACCAGCGTGGGGTGCCCAACTATTTTGCGGCCGCCTGGCAGGCGCGCGGGCATACCGAACAGGCCCTGGGCCGGCCGCTGCCGCGCAGCGTGGCCAGCCTGGCACTGAATTCGCCGCACGGTCGCTCGCAGCACCAGCTGCATATCCATGTCGACTGCCTGCGCGCGGATGTGCTGCAGGCACTGGATGCACATGCCGGTGCGCTGGGTCCGCGCTGGTCACCGTTTGCGGTGCCGCTGCGCGGGCATCAGTACCAGGCCTATCTGCTGCCCGGTGCAGAACTGACCGCCAATCCGCTCAATCTGCTGGCCTATGGCCTGAGCGGCGTGGGCGATGTGGGCCAGTGGAGCCTGGTGGTGGCCGGGCGCGGCGAGGTGCAGGGCGGCCCCGGCTTCATCCTGCTGGCTACCCGCGTGGATGCCGCCAGCGGCAACGATGCCAGCGGCGAGGAACTACAGGACCATGCCTGCACGGTCTTGACCGGTGCCGGTGCGGCACTGGAGCGGGTGCGCTAGCCGATCGGCTGCTGGCAGCTGCGCCAGGCCGACGCGGTCAGCGCCAGCAGCTGACGGTCATGCCATCCCTGCGCGTCCAGATGGTAGTCGCGCAGGATCCCTTCGCGGACGAACCCATGGGCCTGCAGCGCCTGGGCAAACGGGCTGGTGCAGCCTGGCGGCAGCAGCACGAAGAGGCGGTGCAGGCCGACATCGTCGAACAGGAACGGGCACAGTGCCCGCAGTGCCGCCTGCGGATGGGGGTGCCGGTGCTGCAGCGATTGCAGCTCGGCGCAGCGCGAGTGCAGCGACTGCAGGCGGATATGCAGCTGGTCGTGCAGTACGCCCTGCACGTCGTCGAACACACCCAGCACCAGCAGGTCGTTGTCTTCCTGCAGGCGTGAACGATAGACGCTGGCGAGGAACCGCGCCTCTTCATCAATGCCGTAGGACGGCCGTTGGCCGCGCTGGCGACGGTCGTCGAAGGCACGCCAGCGTGGCAGGTCGGTGCGCTGGAACGAACGCAGGGTGATGGGCGTGGCCTGGAGGTGGAGCAAGTGGCGGCGCAGGACGGGTCGTAGTGGGGCGAAGTGGGTGGAAGGGGCGCTGTTGGTCATCCCGGCACGATGCGCATCACTGACGCGCCAGGCCATGCAATTCATTGCAAAAGTGGGGTGGTGCCGTAAACGCGTCTGATTCGGTTCAGGCATAAGCCCATCAGGGCTGGTCATTTCCGTTGAAACCACCCATTCAGGACACTTTCGTTACGGGATCGTTATGTGTCGTACCGGCTGCGGCTCCCGTACCACCCGCCCACTCCCCCAGGAAGCCCATGTCCGCCTCCCACAAGGCGATGCGCCCGCGTCCGCCGGTGCTCGCGCTGTCGTCCCTGATGCTGGCCTCGCTGCCGGCCTTCGCGCAGGAAAGCGCGCCCACCACATTGCAGGAAGTGAAGGTCACCGGCTCGCGCATTCCACGTGCCAGTGTCGAGGGACCCTCGCCGGTGACGGTGATCAGCCGCGAGCAGATCGACGCACAGGGCTACCGCAATGCCTTCGACGCCCTCAGCGCGCTGACCGAGAACACCGGCAACGTGCAGGGCGAGGATTTCGGCAATACGTTCACGCCGGCCGCCAACACCATCAATCTGCGCGGGCTGGGTCCGAACCGCACGCTGGTGCTGGTCAACGGCCGTCGCCAGGCCGACTACCCGCTGGCCTACGAAGGCTCGGTGAACGTTGTCAACCTGGCCAACATTCCCAGCGCCCTGATCGAACGCATCGAAGTGCTGGCTGCCGGTGCGTCGGCGGTGTACGGATCCGACGCCATTGCCGGTGTGGTCAACATCATCCTCAAGGACCGCTTTGAAGGCGTGGACGTGAACGTGCGCGCCGGCGGCACCCAGCAGGGCGGCGGTGACAACCAGCGCGTGCAGGTGGTGGGCGGCAGTTCCGGCGAGCGCTGGGACGGCCTGTTCGGTTTCGAGTTCGACGTGCGCAAGGCGATCCACGCGCGCCAGCGCGACTTCATGGATTCGCTGGACGATGACCCGGCCGGCAAGGCGCCGCAGGCGACCGCGATCGCCTATCGGCGCAATGCTGCCACCGGCCGCAACATCGATCCGGGCGTCAACGGCTGCGACGCCGCGTCGGACGTCTATGGCGGCAGCGTGTTCCGTGCCAACAACCCGCGCCAGGGCTGGTACTGCGGCAGCAACGAGGCCGCCGCCAGCTACTGGACCGTGCAGACCCAGAAGCGCAATCTCAACGGCTACGGTCTGCTGACCTTCCACGTCAACGAGACCACCGACCTGTTTGCCGATGTCGCCGTGGGCAGCGCGCGGATCTACAACAACACGCGTGCACCGACCTGGACCTCGGCCCGCAACTACTTCTACAACCAGACCACCGGCAACCTGGAAAGCTGGTACCGCCGCTTCGCGCCGGAGGAAATCGGCGGCCTGCCGCGCAATGCCAACCGCTTCCTGGAAAACTCGTGGTCGTTCAATGTCGGCGCACGTGGCCAGATCGGCGACAGCGGTTGGGATTACGAAGCGGTCTACAGCCGCTCGCGTTACGAGAACCGTACCCGCCGACCGGTGCTGCTGGCCGGCATCAACGAATACCTGCTCGGTCCGAAGCTGGGCGTACGCAATGGCGTTGAGGTCTATGCGCCCGACCCGGCACGCCTGTTCAAACCATTGACCCCGAACGAATACGAGGGCCTGTCCGGCTACCAGGAAAGCCGCAATGCGGCGTGGCTGCAGACCTTCAGCGCCAGCGTCAACGGCCGTTTGTTCGCGCTGCCCGGTGGCGACGCTGCATTGGCGGCGGTGGTCGAGGCCGGCAGCCAGGGCTACCGCAACCGGCCGGACCCGCGACTGGGCACGGGCGAGTTCTGGAACACCAGCGCCGGTATCGGTGCCGGCGGTGATCGTGACCGCTATGCGGCCGGCGTGGAGCTGCAGTTGCCGTTGCTGAAATCGCTGACCACGACGCTGGCCGGTCGCTATGACCAGTATCGCGCCGGTGGCGAGCACATCGGCAAGGCGACCTGGAGCTTCGGCGTCGAGTTCCGCCCGATCGAGAGCCTGTTGATCCGCGGCTCTGCTGCGACCAGCTTCCGTGCGCCGGACATGAACTACGTGTTCGCGACCGAGACCCGCGGCTACAACCCGGGCATGACCGACTACTGGCGCTGCCGCACCGCAGGCCAGTCGTACGACAACTGCGACTACGACGGCCTGTCGATCGACTACAGCAACCGCGCCAACGCGCAGCTGCAGCCGGAAACCGCTAAATCCTATGGTTTCGGCGTGGTCTGGTCGCCGCTGTCCGGCCTGGATTTCAGTGCCGACTACTACGACATCCGCATCGACAACGAGGTCACCAGCCTCGATACCAGCCGCATCCTGCGCGACGAAGCCGATTGCCGCCTGGGCCGCACGCTGGGTGGCGAAGCGCGCGATATCGGTTCACCGCTGTGCCAGGACGCGCTGTCGCGGGTGATCCGCAACCCGTCCACTGCAACCGTGCAGCCGGACCAGGTGACCCGCGTGCTGATCAATCCGATCAACGCGGCCTCCGAATCGGTGCGTGGCCTGGACCTGAAGGGTAACTGGCGTTTCGATGCCGGCCGCTATGGCCGCTTCACTACGCGCCTGGCCTATACCGTGGTGCTGGAGCACACGTACCGGCAGTTCTCCGATGATCCGGAGCGTGACATCCGCAATTCGCTGGATGACTACCAGTGGCGCAGCAAGGCCAATGGCAGCATCACCTGGAACCAGGGTGACTGGACCACCACGCTGTACGGCAACCGTTTCGGTTCACTGCCGAAGACCGATGGCAGTGGCCGCATCGCGCCGTACATGACCTACAACGCCAGCGTGTTCCGCCAGTTCGGCGAGAACCTGTCGGTGGGCGTGATCGTCAACAACCTGCGTGACAGCCGCCCGCCGGCGGACAGGAACGGTGGCGGCTGGCCGTTCTATCCGGTTGGCAACTACGACCCGTATGGCCGCCAGTACTGGCTGCAGCTGGACTACCGGTTCCGCTGATCCGGCTGGCAAACAGAAGGCCCGGCAATGCCGGGCCTTCTGCTGTGTCGATGTCCGCTGTGATGGCGGGCGCCGGTGGCCTAGGGCAGTGCCTGCTGCAGGTACGACTCGATGACGTAGCTGAAGGGCTGCTGCTGGCGATCGCGCAGCAGGGCGCGCACTTCCAGGATCACGCTGCGGTCGCCTTCGCCACGCGGTGGCCAGAAGGTCTGGTCAGCCAGTGTCTGGCGCTGGAAGCCGAGCGGGCCAACCACGCGGCCAAAGGGTTCGTCGGTGCTGTCCAGCACCTGGTTCATGGCGGGACTGAGGTGGTCCGGCAGGTACCAGTTGTCGGCCTCGGAGAGTACGCGGCTGCCACAGACCAGCTGCACACGGCGGTAGCGAAGGGCGGTGCCGGGTTTCGCACCCAGTGCCTGCAGCACGTCGGCCGGTGCTGTCTTGTCCTGGCCGTGTACACGCACCGCGCGCACCCGCGCCTGTTCGGCCAGGCCGTGTTCGGCGCACCAGTGTTCCAGGGTGGCGGTGGCGCTCTGCCCGGAAAGCACACGCTGGTGCAGCCGCTCGACCAGCGCCGCCGGGGCGATGCGCTGTTGGCCAGGCGGCGCCTGCAGCGGCGCGGTGGCGGCCGCATCAGTGGCGGACAGGCTGGCCATCGGGGCAGCAGCCAGCAGGGACGCGGCCTGCCAGCGGCGGAGACGATCGTGGCGGTCGGACGGGCCCATGCGGCATCACAGCGGAAACAGGTGCCTATGGTACCCGTTCAGGCGTGTGCACGGCGTGGCTGCGAGCCGCCGTCGCGGCGGCATTCATCGTTCTGATGAATGTGTGGCATCCAGATATTTCGTTGGCCGATGGCAGTGCCAGCGCGCAGGATGGCGCCATGACTTGGCTTTCCGGGAGTTTCCGATGACGCTTCAGTTCGTCCATGGCGCGGTTGATCGCGAGGGCGCGCCGCTGCATTTCCACATCCACAACGGTCGTATCAGTGGTCTCAACGGTGATGCTGCGCCGCGCGAGGGTGCGGAACCCGTCGACTTGCAGGGCTGTGCCGTCCTGCCGGGCCTGGTCGACGGCCATATTCATCTGGACAAGAGCTTCGTCGGCGACCGCTGGCACCCGCATCAGCCGGTGAACAGCCTGCGAGAGCGGCTGGCGGTGGAGAAGGCCGCGGTGGCGGGCGCGGCGCCAATGGTGGACCGTGCCGAGGCCTTGATCCGCCAGTGCAGCCGCTTCGGCACGGTGGCGATGCGCTGTCACGTCGATGTCGACGGCAGCACCGGCCTGCGTCATCTCGAAGCAGTGCGCGAGGCCGCGCTGCGCTGCGCCGACATCATGCGGATCCAGCTAGTGGCGTTCCCGCAGGCCGGGGTGATGTCCTGTCCCGGCACCGCCGCCGTACTGGAGCAGGCCCTTGCCGCAGGGGTGGAGGTGCTGGGCGGCATAGATCCGACCACGCTCGACGGCGATGCCGAAGGCCAGCTGGCCCTGCTGTTCGGCCTGGCCGAACGCTATGGCGTGCAGCTGGACATCCACCTGCACGAGCCCGGCGAAACCGGACTGGCCCAGTTGCTGCGCATTGCCGCGCGCACCCGTGCCGCTGGCCTGCAGGGGCGGGTGGCGGTCAGCCATGCCTACTCGCTGGGCGACGTGCCGCTGGCGCGCGCGCTGCAGGTGGGTGAAACACTGGCCACGGCGGGCGTTGCGATCATGAGCAACACGCCGGGCGACCATCCGTTCCCGCCGCTGCGTGCATTGCACGACGCCGGCGTGCGCATGTTCGCCGGCAATGACAACATCCGCGACTGCTGGTGGCCGTATGGCAATGGGGACCTGCTGCAGCGCGCGATGCTGCTGGGCTACCGCTCGGGCTTCTACACCGATGGCGACCTGATGCTGGCGCTGGACATGGTCACCACCCATGCCGCGCAGGTGATCGGGCTGCCGCAGCACGGCATCGCCGAAGGCCGGCCGGCGACGTTCGTGGCCGTGCGTGCGGACCATGGCCCGGCGGCCGTGGCCGGGGTGCCGGTGGAGCGCCGGGTGGTGGTTGACGGCCGCTGGTTGTAGATCCACGCCGTGCGTGGAGGGAGCCATCGCGTGGTCTCATTCATCCACGCATGGCATGGATCCACCTCGATGTGTCGTCAGGCGTAATCGTCGGCGCGGGTAGCGACGAACGCTTCCAGCCACGCAAGCAGGTGGGCGATGTCGATGACTTCGCCCTGTTCGACGCGCTTGAGCAGCAGTGTGCTGGCGCCGATCTGCAGGCTGCTGTCGGCATAGCGCAGCACTGCATCGATGCCCCAGGCGTCGGTGACCTGCATCCAGGCCAGCCCCGGCACGCGTTGGGCCAGGGTATCGCCGAACGCCACGCCCAGCGCTTCCCAGCCATCGCAGTCGTCAGGCTCGATCAGCTCGGCATCGATCACGCGCTGCAGCGTGCTGGCCGCCAGCGGCCATTGCACCGGCAGCGTCGGGAAGCCGGCGGCGACGCGCGCGGCGATCAGCGAGCGCTGGTGCTGCAGGTGCGTCTGCAGCGCCGCAGGCAGCGGATCGAAGCGGGTGGGGATTTCGTCGGACATGACACGATGCCGTGGAGCACGGAAACAGGAGGCACTCTAGCGGCAGAGCCGTGACTTCCGCGCGACAAGCGTGATCAGCTTTCGATGGTCAATGCGCGGATTTCGCTTCGGGGTCAGATCCGTTTCGGAAAACGGATCTGACCCCACGCGGGACGATGTTGCCGTCGCGGCTGCCGGCCAGCGGCCCACGCGGTCAATCCGGTTCGCGTTGCACCTGCCGCCACAGCTCGCTGGCCAGCGCACGCACCGCATCGTCGGCGTCCGCACGATGCAGCAGGCCGATTTCGTAGTTGTCGATCACCGGCAGGTCGCGCTCACCATCGATGATGCGATGATCGCGGCTCACCGCGCGGCGCGGCAGCAGGCTGATGCCGATGCCGTCGGCGACAGCGCCCTGGATGCCATTGAGCGATGAGCTGGTGAAAGCGATGCGCCAGCGCAGGCCCAGCGCTTCCACGGCGTGAATCATCTCGTCGCGGTACAGCCCGCGCGGCGGGAAGGTGACCAGCGGCAGCGGGTCCTGCTGCAGGCAGCTGCTGCGCAGGCTGTCGATCCAGTGCATCGGCTCGCGGCGGCAGTGCACCGCCTGGCGGCTGTTGCGCCGCTGCTTGACCAGCACAAGATCCAGTTCACCGTGGTCGAAGCCGTGCGCCAGGTCGCGGCTGAGGCCGCTGCTGATTTCCAGTTTCACCTGTGGGTGACGGCGGCTGAAGGCGGCCAGCATGCGTGTGGTCTGCGCGTTGACGAAGTCCTCGGGGACACCGATGCGCACCGCGGTTTCCACGGTGGCGCCGGCCAGCGCCTGCGCCATTTCCTCGTTCAGGTCGAGCATGCGCCGCGCATAGCCGAGCAGGGTGTGGCCGGCGTCGGTGGGGTGCACGTCGCGGTGGCCGCGCTCGAGCAGGCGATGCCCCGCCAGCTCTTCCAGGCGGCGCACCTTCTGGCTGACCGTGGACTGGGTCGAATGCAGGCGGGTGGCGGCCGTGGTGAAGCTGCCGCAGTCGGCCACCATCACCAGCGCCCGCAGCAGGTCCAGTTCGAACAGGGTTCTATTCGATTTGGCACTGTCTTGCATTTGAACATTTCACTTCTGGATACCCAGACCGACTTCTACCATGCAGGGCAGGGGCCGGCAATGCCCGGCTGTTGCTACCGTCGCACGGCGTTCCGTGGCGACGGACATGAGGAGACACCGTCATGCGCGTCCATCATTCCGCTGGCTGGCCTGCGCCGTTCACGCGCGTGCTGCTGTTGTGCCTGCTGGCCATGGTCACCCCCGCCTGCACCGCCACGTCCCGGGCCGACGCAGACGCGCGCCTGCGGGATGCTGCCAGCCGCGGCGACGCCGATGCGGTGCGGCAGGCGATAGAGGATGGCGCCACGCTGGAGGCGCGCGATGGCCAGGGTCGCACGGCGTTGCTGCTGGCCACGCAGGGCAACAACGTGGATGCCGCGCGCGAGCTGATCGAAGCCGGTGCCGACGTCAATGCCAAGGATGTGTTGCAGGACAGCGCCTACCTGTATGCCGGCGCGCGCGGCCTGGATGAGATCCTGGCGATGACGCTGGCGCATGGCGCCGATCTGCGCAGTACCAATCGCTACGGCGGCACCGCACTGATTCCGGCCGCCGAGCGCGGCCATGTCGCCACCGTGCGCACGCTGCTGCGTGCCGGTGTGGCGGTCGATCATGTCAACCGCCTGCACTGGACCGCGCTGCTGGAAGCAATCCTGCTCGGCGATGGCGGTGCGCGCCACCTGCAGATCGTGCAGTTGCTGCTGGAGTCCGGCGCCGACCCGGAGCTGGCCGACGGCGACGGCGTGACGCCGCTGGCGCATGCGCGCCAGCGCGGCTATACCGGAATTGAGACCCTGCTGCGCCAGCACGGCGCGGTGCGCTGAATGCAAACCCCTTCCACCCGCACGCTGGGCGTGCCCATCAGGATGCTGTCCATGTTCCGTTCCCGTCCGTTGTCCCTTGCCATCCTCCTTGCGGTGGCACCGCTGTCGGCGTCTGCCGCCGAGCGCGCCGACCTGCTGATCCGCAATGCCACCGTGGTCGATGTCGAGCACGCCAGCACGCTGACCGGGCAGAGCGTGGTGATCCGTGGCGAGGACATCGTCGCGGTCGGTCCGGATGCGCAGCTGCGCAGCCAGTGGAGCGCGGCCCGCCAGATCGATGCCAAGGGCAAGTACCTGATCCCGGGCCTGTGGGACATGCATGTGCACTTTGGTGGTGGCCCGGCGCTGGTCGAAGAGAACAAGGCACTGCTGCCGCTGTACATCGCGCACGGCATCACCACGGTGCGTGACTGTTCCGGCGACCTGCCCGAGCAGGTGCTGCAGTGGCGCGGGGAAATTGCCAAGGGCACGCTGTTCGGTCCGCGGCTGCTCAGCTCGGGCGCGAAGATCGAAGGCCTCAAGCCGGTCTGGAAGGGCACGATCGAAGTGGGCAGCAAGGCCGACGTCGACAAGGCGATCACCCGCCTGCAGCACGACAAGGTCGATTTCGTGAAGATCACCGACAGCACGCTGAAGCCGGAACTGTTCCTGTACTCGGCCAGTGCCGCGCGCAATGCCGGATTCAAGGCGTCGGGGCACATCCCGATGGCGCTGACCGTGGAGCAGGCAATCGATGCCGGGCTGGCCTCGATCGAGCATCTGGACTACGCATTCAAGGCCGGGAGCAAGGACGAGGCGCAGATTGCCGGCGACTTCGGTGCCGGCCGCATCGACCGCGCCGAAGCCAACCGCCGCCTCGACGCCAGCTTCGACCGCGATACGGCGATGCATGCCTACCGCGATTTCGCCAGGCGCGGCGTGTTCGTGACCCCGACCCTCAACGGTGGCCGCATCCTCGATTTCCTTGACCAGGATGACCACGCGAACGATCCGTACCTGGCTTACATCGGCCCGGGCCTGCGCGCGACCTACCAGTGGCGCGTTGAACGTGCCGCCAAGGCAACGCCAGCGCAGATCGAAGCGCGCCATGCGCAGTACCACCAGGTGGCCGCCGTGCTGCCGATGCTGCAGGAAGCCGGCGTGACGATCATCGCCGGCACCGATGCGGGCTTCCTCAACTCGTTCAACTTCCCGGGCATCGCCCTGCACCAGGAGCTGCAGCTGTTCGTGAAGGAAGGCCTGAGCGCGCCGCAGGCGCTGTCGGCGGCGACCCGTTCCGGCCCGGCCTGGTTCGGCCAGATGAATCGTTACGGGGGTGTTGCTCAAGGCAAGGCCGCCGATCTGGTGCTGCTGACCGCCAACCCGCTGCAGGACATTGCCGCCACCGAAAAGATCGACAGCGTGATCCTGCGTGGCAACGTGTATGACCGCGCCGCGCTGGACAAGATGTTGGCTGATACCAGGGCCAAGGTGGCGGCGTGGAATGCCGAGGCGGCGAAGACGCAGTGATCGACAGGGTCAGAGCCCTTCCCCGTGGGAAGGGATCCGACCCTGTGGCTTCGATGCGGTCGGTGACCTAACGCGGTGCCGGCCGCATTCCGTGCAGCTGCGGCAGTGCGGCCTTCATCGCATCGATGAAGGCGCGCAGCCGTGGCGGCTGCTGGCGCGCGGCGGGAAATACCACGTGTACCGGCAGCGCCGGCGCCTGCCAGTCCGGCAGCAGCTGCACCAGCCGCCCTTGTGCGAGGTCTCCGGCCACCAGCCAGGCCGAGACCACCGCTGCACCCAGCCCAGCACATGCGGCCTGTTGCACCACGAACAGGTTGTCGCTGAGCAGGCGCGGGCTGATCGAAAGGGTATGCGCACGCCCCTGTGCGTCATGCAGCAGCAGGCGTTCGCGGTAGTAGGTGACCAGTGAAATCCACGGCAGTGCCTGCGCCTGTTCTGGTGTGCTGATCGCGGTGGCCTGCACCAGCGAGGGCGCTGCCACGACGATGCGCGGCACTTCGGCGAGCGGCAGTGCGACCATGCGCGGTTCGTCGACCGGTCCCACCCGCACCGCGCAGTCGATGCCTTCGGCGATGAAATCCGGGCGACGATCTTCCAGGATCCACTCCAGGCTCAGCTGTGGGTGCTGGGCGAGGAACGCGAGCATGGTCGGCAGCAGCTGCGCCTGGCCGAAGGCATGCGGCACCATCACCCGCAGGCGTCCGCGCAGCGTTTCCGGTTCGCCGTGCAGTTCGGCCTGCAGCGACTCCCATTCGTCGACCACGCGTTGCGCATGGCGCTGGCAGCGCAGGCCATCTTCGGTCAGCTGCAGGCCATGGGTGGAGCGCTGCAGCAGGCGCAGGCCGAGCTGCCGCTCCAGTGCCTGAAGGCGCCGGCTGACCGTCGGCTGGGTGGTGCCCAGCTGCACGGCGGCGGCAGACAGGCTGCCGGCATCGACGATGCGCAGGAAGGTGCGCAGCAGATCCAGGCGATCGGCGCCGGTGGCGAGGTCATTCATGCGTGTAACGTATGAAGTATATGTGCAGGAGCCTACTACAGACGCATGGCGAATACGGGCAGGATACGCCCACTTCCTCCACCGGACTCCCCCATGTCTACCCCTTCGCTGTCCGTCGTCGCACCCGCGAACGCGCCTTCCACCCCGCTGGTGCTGGCGATGGCGGCCGGCGCCGGCTTTTCGGTCGCCTCGCTGTACTACAGCCAGCCGATGCTGGGCCTGATCGCGCAGGACCTTGGCGCAGGTGAGCGCGCCGCCGGGCTGGTGCCGACCCTGACCCAGCTCGGCTACGCGCTGGGCATCCTGCTGCTGGCACCGTTGGGCGACCGCTTCGACCGCCGCCACCTGATCCTGTTGAAGTCCGCGCTGCTGGCGTTGGCACTGGGCGCCGCAGCGATGGCCGGGCACCTGCCGGGCCTGCTGATGGCCAGCCTGCTGGTCGGGTTGATGGCCACGCTGGCGCAGGACATCGTGCCGGCCGCTGCGGTCCTGGCGCCGGATGCACAGCGCGGCCAGATCGTCGGCCGGGTAATGACCGGCCTGCTGCTCGGCATCCTGCTGTCGCGCGTGGTCAGTGGCGTGGTGGCCGAGGCATGGGGTTGGCGCACGCAGTTCGTGCTGGCCGCGGTATCGGTGGCGGCGATGGGCGCAGTGATGGCGCGTGCGCTGCCGCGTTTCGCACCGACCAGCACGCTGCGCTATCCGGCGTTGCTGGGCTCGTTGCTGGCGTTGTGGCGCGAGCAGCCGCAGCTGCGCCGCGCGGTGGCGAGCCAGTCGTTGCTGGCGGTCGGCTTCAGCGCATTCTGGTCGACGTTGGCGCTGATGCTGCATGCCCGCCTGGGCCTGGGCAGTGCGGCGGCGGGTGCGTTCGGTATTGCGGGTGCGGCCGGTGCGCTGGCCGCACCGTTCGCAGGACGTTTCGCTGATCGCCTGGGTTGCCATGCCGTGGCGCGGTTGGCGATCGCGGTGGCGCTGCTGGGCTTCGGCCTGCTGCTGGCCGAAGCCTGGCTGCCGGCCGCCGCGCTGCTGCCGCTGCTGGTGGTGAGTGCGCTGCTGTTCGACTTCGGTTTCCAGTCGGCGCTGGTGGCGCACCAGACGCTGGTCTATGGCCTGGTGCCGCCGGCACGCAGCCGGCTCAACGCGCTGCTGTTCACCGGCATGTTCATCGGCATGGCCGCTGGCGGTGCGCTGGGCAGCCTGGCGCTGGCGCAGTGGGGGTGGCACGGCGTGGCCTGGCTGGCGGTGATGTGCGCGGGCGGCAGTCTGCTGCTGCGTTTGAAGTAGGGGTGGTGTTCGGCAGGGCTTGCAGCCCTGCACCTGCGGTAGTGCCGGCCGCTGGCCGGCAACAGCGCAAACAGCGGATTTTCAGTAGCCTTCGACAGGTTCCTGCGGTCTGTTGGAACGGCTCTTGGGGTCAGATCCGTTTTCCGAAGGAAAACGGATCTGACCCCTGATTGATTTCGATATCTGACAGAAGTGTCGACCAAGGTCGACACCTACCAAACGCCATCGGAATCCGTCAGAGGTGGGGCGGTGTCGGAGTGCGGGGTGTCAGCCGCATGGATGCGGCTGCCAAGCTTGCAGGGACGTACTTGCAGCGTCCCCGCAGTCCGACACCGCCCCGCCATCCCATGGAATCCATGCTGTTGCTGTTGCTGTTGCTCCAGCGCGTAGCGGGTGCAGGGCTGCAAGCCCTGCCGAACAACCCCCTAATCGTGACCGCTGTCGTCCAGGCTGATGATGCCGCGCCGCAGCGCCTGGGTCACCGCGTGCGTGCGATCGCCCACGCCCAGCTTGTCCATCAGGCTCTTCATGTGCGCCTTCACCGTCTGCTCGGAAATCTGCATGCGCTCGCCGATGCGCTTGTTCGACCGGCCACCGGCCACATGCCGCAGCACCTCGGTCTCGCGCGGCGACAACCGGTCCTCCACCACATGTGCGGCAATGCTCGCAGCGACTGCCGGTGGTATCGGTGCGCGCCGGCCGCCAGCGACCATGCGGATCGTATCGACCAGCTCGTGGCGCAGCATGTCCTTCAACAGGTACGCACTGGCGCCGGCCTGCAGCGCCCGTACCGCACGCACGTCACCGCGATAGGTGGTCAGCACGATGATGCGCGCACGCGGGTCCATCGCGCGGATCCGCACGATGGCTTCCACACCATCCAGGCGTGGCATCTGCAGGTCCATCAGCACCACGTCCGGCTGCAGCTGCTGATAGCGCTCGATGGCTTCCTCGCCATCGGCGGCCTCGCCGAGCAGGCGCAGGTCGGAATGGGCGCCCAGCAGCGCGGCCAGGCCGTCACGCAGCAGCGGGTGGTCGTCGACCACCAGCACGCCGATCGGGGCAGGGGACTCAGTCATGGTGGCTTCTACTCCAGGGCCAGCGCCAACGCGATGGGCGGCGGTGATACAGGCGACGGGCGGGAACCGCCAGCGCGACTTCAGTGCCCAGCCCGGGGCGGGTCCACAGCCGCAGCTCCGCGCCGAGGCGCTGCGCGCGCTCACGCATGCCCTGCAGGCCCCAATGGCCATGCCCGGCATTTTCGTCGGCGATGCCGACGCCATCGTCGCGCACGTGCAGCAGGAAGCACCGCGCGCCGTAGGACAGCTCTACCTCGATGGCGCTTGCATTGGCGTGGCGCAGTGCATTGCGGATGGCCTCGCGGCCGATCAGGAACACTTCCTCGGCGGCATCGGCCTGCAGCGGTGGTGTTGCGCCTTCCACAGTCAGGCGCAGCGGATTGGTGCCGTGCCCGGCGTATTCGGCGTGAACATCGGCCAGCGCCGAAGCGAGGTCGCGGCCCGCGAAAGGACCGTCGCGCAGTGCGTTGACCCGCTCCCGGCCCTCGGCCAGGTTGCGTTCGGCCAGCTGCATCGCCGATTCCAGCTGGCCGCGCACCCTGTCCGGGGTCTGCGGCGACTGGCTGATCGCGTGCAGCCGCAGGATCAGGCCCTGGCTGCCCTGCAGCAGCGTGTCGTGCAGGTCGCGGGCAATGCGTTCGCGTTCGCCATGGCGTTCCTGCAGGCGCGCACGGAACAGTGCAGCCAGCTGCCCGCTGCGGATGCGCACCGCCAGGACCAGCAGCGCAAGCACCGCGGCGGCGCACAGCAGCTTGAACCACAGGGTCTGCATGAAGGTAGGGGCGATGCGGAAGGTGCGGCTGGCGGGTGCAGTGCTCCAGATGCCGTCTTCGTTGGCGGCTTCCACCTCGAACCGGTAATTGCCCGGTGCGAGGTTGGTGTAATACGCGCGCGTGCTGCTGCCGGCATCCTGCCAGCCGTCGTCGACCCCGGACAGGCGATAGCGGTAGCGGTTGCGCTCCGGGCGCGCCAACGACAGCGCCACGTAATCGATCTGCAATTGGCTGGTGCCGGCCGGAAGGCGCAGGCCGTCGCGCAGTGGCTGGTGTTCACTGCCGTACAGCACGTCGCCGATGCGCACGCTGGGCGCCATGGTGTTGACGTGCGAGCGGGTGGTGTCCAGCCAGGCCAGGCCCTGGTTGGTGGCCAGCCACAACAGGCCATCGCTGGCCAGCGCGGTGGTGGCGATCGGTCCGCTCTGCAGGGCGATGCCCGGCATGCCATCCACCGCATCGAACAGGCGGGGCGTCACCGGCTGCCGGCTGCGCAGTGCGCGCCGCAGCTGATCGCTCCCGAGCCGGACCAGGCCACGACTGCCATTGAGCCAGAGGTAGCCATTCGCATCGGCCACCATGCCGGTGATGCCTTCCATGACGCCGGCCATGTCGGTGCTCACCTGAACGAACCGGCCATTGCCCGGGCGCACGGCCAATCCGGCCTCGCCGGCTACCAGCAGGAGGTCCTGATGATCGAGTACCGCCGTGATCGGCCCGACCGACAGGCCGTGGCTGGCGTCGAAGGTTTCGATCTGCGTCGCCCCCATGCGGCGCAGCCGGCCGTCTGCATAGCCGAGCAGCAGCTGGCCGTTGGCATCCAGCGCCAGTGACGAGCAGGCCTGTTCGGGCAGGCGGCGTTCGCGTTGCCACTGGCCCTGCTGGTAGTGCAGCACCCCCCGTTCGCCGGTGCAGACCCAGGCCTGTTCGTCGTCGGGGAACAGCAGGGCATGCAGTGGTTGCCCGGTGAACGGCGCAGGCAGCGGAATCCGCGTGGTGCGGCCGGCCACGGTGCGCGCAAGGTTGACCCAGTCGAACTGCCAGATCGGGGCAGCTGCCTGGCGCGCGGCGGCCTGCAGCTGCGTGGCGCTGCCATCGAGCAGGGTGCGCTCGAGGTCGTAGGGCTTGAGGTCTTCGCCATAGCCATACACATGGCCATCGCTGGCCCGCACCAGCGAGCGGTAGGGATCACTGGGACCAACCGCCAGCGTGTGCACGCTGCGCGCGCGGAAGCGGTTGAGGCCGAGATTGGTGCCGACCCAGAGATTGCCTTCGCGATCAACGATGATCGGCACGGCCGAGGTGGCGGTCAGCCCGTGCGGCGAATCGAAGCGCTCCATGCGTATGGCGCGGTCGCCATCGAAGGTGACCCGGGCGACACCGCCATGCGGGCTCATCGTTGCCCACAGCGCGCCATCGGCAGTGAACTGCAGGCGCGCCGCCACCAGCTCCGGCAACCGTCGTGCCTCGCGCTCGCTGTCCGGCAGCAGGCCTCGTGCGTTGGCCAGCGGCGACGTACCGCGCGCGCGGTCGGCCAGCCACACTTCCCCCTGCGGACTTTCGGCCAGCGTCGCCATCTGCGAAACGGCGATGCCGGTGTCCTTGAAGGCCGCCTGGCCGGCCGCGCGCACCCAGATCTTCAGGTCGGCCAGTACCCAGAAGGTGCCGCGGCTGTCGTGCAGCAGCCATTGCACGCGATGTTCCGGCACCCCCATGCCAGCGGGCAGCGGCTGCCAGCGTTGGCCAGTGAATTGGCGTAGTCCACCATTGATCGCGGCCCACAGCCGGCCGTCACGGTCCTGGCTGAAGTGTGGCACCACACCCACCGGCACGCCCTGGTCGCGGCCGTAGTTGTGCAGCTGGCCGCGCGCAAACTGACTGATGCCGGCCTGGAAGTAGCCGATCCACAGTGCATCGTCGCGGCCCCGCGCAAGGGTGACCATGTTGGTGGACGGGAAATGGCTGCCCGCGGGAGCGGCCTGGCGTTCAAAGCGACGACCGTCGAAGCGGTACAGCCCTGAGCCGGTGGCCAGCCACAACAGGCCATCGCGGTCCTGGGTGATGTCCCAGATGTCACCGGGGGCGCCCTGGCCGACGCGCCAGGCCGTGTGCTCGTAATCGGGCAACCCGCCGCTCACCGGCGGGCGCTGCACGGCAAGGGCGGGCAGGGCGGTCAACAGCAGCAGGCAGGTCAGCAGCGTCCGCAGGTGACGTTGCAACGGGAAGGGGCGGCCACGCATGGCGCGCATTCTGGCAGGTGCGGGGCAGTCCGGGGTGACCCGAACGGGGTAGGCAGTGGCCGCCGTGGTCGGCTATCACGCCGGCATGACCCCTGGAGCCCGGCCATGCAGCGCCTGTTCGTGATGTTCCCTGATCGCGGTCCGGGCATCGGCCTGCTGTGGCTGCGGCTGTGCCTGGCCGCCGCGCTGTGCGCGCCTGGCACGCATGCTGGTTGGGGGGCGGTGCTGTGCGGGCTGGCGGCGGCCATGCTCGTGCTGGGCGTGTTGACGCCGCTGGCGACCCTGATGGCAGCCGCGACCATGTTCGCGCAGCAGGCACCGTGGCCGCTGGTGGCGTTGCCTGCGGCGCTGCTGATGCTGGGGCCGGGCGCCTACTCGGTGGATGCGCGCTTGTTCGGGCGCCGCCTGCTCGGCCGCCGGCCTCCCCCATTCGGGTAGGTGCCGGCCTCGACCGACGGGGGTAGGGCATCGTGCGCCGGCCACGCACCATGGGCCACCCCCTCGCGGCGCCCCGCATGGCCACCGTCAGTCCGTCCGATCCGTCCGCCATCCCACTTGCCCCGCAGCAGGCCGCCGCACTGCAGCGCGCCCTGCGCTATGTCGATGAGCACCTGTCGCAGCCGCTGCGGGTGACCGAGCTGGCGCAGGCTGCCTGTGTCAGCCGCTTCCACCTGGTGCGCCTGTTCCGTAGCGGCACCGGTGCCAGCCCGCTGCGCTACGTGCGCCGCCGCCGCATCCAGCGTGCCTGCCAACTGCTGTCCGGCGCGCAGTTGCCGATGGCGTGCCTGGCCCAGCAGCTGGGCTTCTTCGACCAGAGCCATTTCGTCCGCAGCTTCCGCGCCGAGACCGGCTGCAGCCCCGGCCAGTATCGGGCCGGCGATGCGGCCCTGCTGCTTCCCCCTGATCATGTTTCCCACGGAGTCCACCCATGAGCCTTGCCACCGCCACGCCCGCCCCGGCCCTGCTGTCGCCCACCGACCATGCCCTGGTGCTGATCGACTTCCAGTCGCAGATGGCATTTGCTACCCACACGATCGACATCTCCGCGCTGCGCAACAACGTGTCGCTGATCAGCAAGGGGGCCAAGGGGTTCAACGTGCCGGTCGTGTTGACCACGGTGGCCGAGACGTCATTCTCCGGCCCGATGTTCCCGGAACTGCCGCAGATCTTCCCGGGCCAGCCGGTGTTCGACCGCACTTCGATGAATACCTGGGAAGACCAGCCGGTAATCGATGAGATCAACCGCATCGGCAAGCGCCGGCTGGTTCTTGCCGGCCTGTGGACCAGTGTCTGCATCGTGGGTCCGGCGCTGTCGGCGCTGGCGCAGGGCTTCGAGGTCCACGTGATCACCGACGCTTGTGGCGATGTCAGCGAAGAAGCGCACGAGCGTGCGATCACCCGCATGGTGCAGGCCGGCGCGGTGCCGATGACCAGCGTGCAGTACCTGCTTGAACTGCAGCGTGACTGGGCACGCGGTGAAACCTACGACCTGACCACCGGCATCGCCCGCGACCACGCCGGCGGCTATGGCATCGGCATCCAGTACGCCAAGCGCATGTTCGGCGCGCAGGAAGGCGGGCACTGAGCATGCTGGCCGGCCACGGCCTCGACCTGGCCCTGCTGATGCTGCGGGTGGCGGCAGGCGGCTTCCTGCTGCCTCACGCGCTGGGCAAGCTGTTTGGCTGGTTCGGCGGACCGGGGCTGGCCGGCTTCGCCACCGAGCTGCGCGGTTTCGGGCTGCCGGCAGTGGCGCCGTTGCCGCTGCTGTTGTCCCTGCTGCAGGTGCTGTCCGGGCTGGCCGTGCTGCTGGGCTGGCAGACCCGCATCGCCGCGCTTGCCGCCGCTGCCTTCATCGGCTTCACCTTCCTGTTGGCCTTGCCCAGGGGCTGGTTCTGGATGCGCGGCGGCAGTGAGTACCCGCTGATGTGGACCACGGTGCTGCTGGCCATCGCCCTGGCCGGGCCGGGGGCCTGGGCGCTGGACGGTCCACGACTTCCGGGAGCTTTCGCATGAGTCACGATCCCCTCGACCACGGCCGCCGCAACGTGGTGCTGGCCAGCGGTGCCGCGGTTGCGCTCGGCCTGGCCGGTCGCGCCGCTGCCGCACTCGATTCCACTTCCAAGGAGCGTCGCATGAGCACGCTGGTCATCCGCAATGCCCGCATCACCACACTCGACCCGCAGCAGCCGCACGCGCAGGCATTGGCCGTGCAGGAGGGCCGCATCGTCGCTGTCGGCAGCGATGAGGAGATCATGCGCGGCTGGGGCAATGAAGCGACCCTGATCGACGCGCAGGGCCGGCGCCTGCTGCCCGGCCTAAACGACAGCCATACCCATCTGATCCGCGGTGGCCTGAACTACAACCTGGAGCTGCGCTGGGACGGTTTGCGCTCGCTGGGCAACGCGCTGGACATGTTGAAGGCCCAGGTCGACCGCACCCCGGCACCGCAGTGGGTGCGCGTGGTCGGTGGCTTCACCGCCGCACAGTTCAACGAGAAGCGCCTGCCGACGCTGCAGGAGCTCAACGACATTGCGCCGGATACGCCGGTGTTCCTGCTGCACCTGTATGACCGCGCGCTGCTCAACCGCGCCGCGCTGCGCGCCTGCGGCTACAGCAAGGACACGCCGGATCCACCGGGCGGGCAGATCGTGCGTGACTCGCTGGGCAACCCGACCGGGCTGCTGCTGGCCAAGCCCAACGCGCTGATCCTGTATGCGACGCTGGCCAAGGGGCCACGCCTGCCGATCGAGTACCAGGCCAACTCGACGCGCCACTTCATGCGCGAACTGAACCGGCTCGGCATCACCTCGGTGATCGACGCTGGCGGTGGTTTCCAGAACTACCCCGAGGACTACCAGGTGATCGAGCAGCTGCATCGCGATGACCAGCTGACGGTGCGCATCGCCTACAACCTGTTCACCCAGAACAAGGGCAAGGAAGTGGACGACTTCCGCGGCTGGAGCGAGATACTGCAGCCGCGCCAGGGCGATGACCTGCTGCGCCACAACGGCGCTGGCGAAATGCTGGTGTTCTCCGCGGCCGACTTCGAGCTGTTCAACGAGCCGCGCCCTGAACTGCCGCCTGAGCTGGAACCGGAACTGCACGATGTGGTGAAACTGCTGGTCGAGAAGCGTTGGCCGTTCCGCATCCACGCCACCTATGACGAGAGCATCACCCGCATCCTCGATGTGTACGAACAGGTCAACCGCGAGGTGCCGTTCGATGGCCTGCACTGGTTCATCGACCACGCCGAGACCATCACCCCGCGCAACATCGAACGCATCCGCGCGCTGGGCGGCGGCATCGCCGTGCAGCACCGCATGGCCTACCAGGGCGAAGCCTTCGTCGAGCGCTACGGCGTGCAGGCGGCGCGGCACACGCCGCCGGTCAAGCGCATGCTGGCCGAAGGCGTGCCGGTCGGTGCCGGTACCGATGCCACCCGCGTGGCCAGCTACAACCCGTGGGTGGCGTTGTCCTGGCTGGTGACCGGGCGCACCGTGGGCGGGCTGGCCCTGTATGGCGATGAGAACCTGCTCGAGCGCGAACAGGCGCTGCGCCTGTGGACCCAGGGCAGCGCCTGGTTCTCCGGCGACGAAGCGGTGAAGGGCACGCTGAAGGTGGGCCAGCTGGCCGACTTCATCCTGCTCTCGGCCGACTTCTTCCGCGTTGATGACGCGCAGATCGCTGACATCACCAGCGTGCTGACCGTGGTCGGCGGGCGCATCGTGCATGCCGACGCCGACTATGCAGGGCTTGCGCCGCAGCTGCCGCCGGCGATGCCGGACTGGTCGCCGGTCAACCGCTTCGGTGGCTACCACGTCGGCGGTGCTGCCACCGGATTGGCCGCCGCGCATCGCCACCATCACGGCGTGGCCTGTAGTACGCATGGTGCCCACGGCCATGCCGCGCAGCACGCGGCGCCCACCGACGACCTGAGCGCCTTCTGGGGTGCGATGGGATGCTCGTGCTTCGCGTTCTGAGCCTGGCGCTGCTGGCCATGCCGTGGATGGCGCTGGCCTGTGACACCGGCCGCTGCACCGACATGGGCGCCGGGCAACTGCAGTGGGACGCCTCGCTGCGCTTCAGGGGGATGTACTACGACCCGGCCCGATTCGGTATCGGCGGCAGTGAAGACGGCTACGGTCTGCTGCGTGCACTGGCGTCGGCCACGTATGTCGAGGACAACTGGCAGGCACGGGTGCAGCTGGGCGTGCATGCCGAGAATGGCAAGGCAGGTGGACCCGGCCGCACCGACCGCAGCGCGCTGGACGTGCAGCAGGCGTACTGGCGCTGGCAGCGCGGTGGCTTCCATCTGCAACTCGGCCGGCAGGAAGCCGGCTATGGCAGCTCGCGGCTGTTGTCGGTGCGCGATGGGCCGAACATCCGCCTGGCGTTCGACGGTGCGCGCGTGGGTTGGAAGGGTAGATCCGGCACGCTTGAACTGATGGCGCTGCGTCCGCTGGAGAACCGACCGGGTGCCCTCGATGATCGCGGCGAACACGGCGCCCACCTGTGGGGTGCCTATGCCACCACGGCACGCGGGCGGGGCGCGGGACAGTGGGATCTGTACCTGCTTGACTACCGTCGCGACGGCGCGCGCTTTGCCGCCGGCAGCGGCACCGAACGTCGGCAGACCCTGGGCGCGCGCTGGTTCGGCCAGGCTGGTGCACTGGACTGGAACAGCGAGCTGGTGGCGCAGGGCGGTGAACTGCGAACGACCGCCGGCACGCTCGCTATCCACGCCTGGACGCTGGCCACCGATACGGGGTGGCGCTGGACGGACCTGCCGCTGCAGCCGCGTCTGGGGCTGAAGGCCGACATCGCCAGTGGCGATGGCAATCTGCACGACGGCCGCCTGGGCACCTTCAATGCCTTGTTCCCGAAGTCGGCCTATTTCAGCGAGGCCAGCCTGCTGGCCCCGGCCAACCTGATGGACGTCCAGCCGACCCTGACACTGCGCCTGCACGACGCGGTGACCACGGAACTGGGCGTACAGATGGCCTGGAAGCATCGTCGCGCTGATGCGGTCTACACCACGCCGGCACCGCTGGTGGCGTTGCCGGGCAGCGCCGGCGGCGCGCGCCGCATCGGCACGCAGTACAAATCCGAAACCCGCTGGCAGGCCAGCGAACACTGGCAATGGCAGCTGCAGCTGGCCTGGGTCGATGCCGGGCCTGCACTGAAGCAGGCCGGCGGCCGGGACACGCTGTTCGCCTCGATCGTTGGAGCATGGCAATGGTGAACGCAACCGCGTCGCAACCCCCCGCACAGGCCGCAGGCGCCTGGTCCCCACTGAAGATCCAGATGTTCCGCTCGATCTGGCTGGCGATCCTGGCCAGCAACATCGGCACCTGGGTCAACGACGTGGCCGCCGCCTGGGTGATGGCCGAACGTACCGGCTCGCCGTTGATGGTGGCCCTGGTGCAGTCGGCCACCACCTTGCCGATCGTGCTGCTGGCACTGGCCGCCGGAACCCTGGCCGACATCGTTGATCGCCGCAGGTACCTGCTGGCCACCCAGGGCTGGATGCTGCTGGTCGCCGCCGTGATGGCTGCGCTGACCGCGATGGACATGCTGACCCCGCAGCTGCTGGTGCTGCTGACCTTCTGCATGGGCTGCGGTGCGGCGATGGCGATGCCGGCGCAGGCCGCTATCGTGTCCGAACTGGTGCCGCAGCCGATGCTGGCCTCGGCGGTGGCGCTGAACTCGATCGGCATCAACATCGCGCGCTCGATCGGCCCGGCCATCGGCGGCGTGATCGTCGCCCAGCTCGGTGCGGTCTGGGCCTTCGGCTTCAACGCCATCACCTTCGCCGCGATGCTGTTCGTGGTGTGGGGCTGGAAGCGCGACCCGAAGCAGTCCAGCCTGCCGCCGGAAGGCTTCGGTGCGGGCCTGAAAGCGGGCCTGCGCTATGCCAGCCGCGCCGGGCGGTTGCAGGCGGTGTTGATCAAGTCGGTCGGCTTCTTCTTCTTCGCCGCAGCGATGAATGCGTTGCTGCCGGTGGTGGTGCGTGGGCAGATGCAGGGCGGGGCGGGCCAGTACGGCATGCTGCTCGGCTGCATCGGCATCGGTGCGGTGGGTGGTGCGCTGCTGCTGCCGAAGCTGCGCGCGCAGCTGGATCGCGACCTGCTGGTGCTGCTGGCGACCCTGTCGCTGGCCATGAGCCTGGTCGGGCTGGCGCTGACCCGAAGCTGGTACGTGCTGCCGCTGGTGATGCTGGTCAATGGCTTTGCCTGGATCACCGTGCTGTCGTCGCTGCAGATCGCGGCGCAGACCGCAGTGCCGGCGTGGGTGCGTGCGCGTGCGCTGGCGCTGTACATCATGGTGTTCTCTGCCGGCATGGCCGCCGGCGGCCTGAGCTGGGGCGCACTGGCTCAGCGCACCTCGCCGGAGCTGGCCCTGCTGGTGGCTGCCGCGGGTGCGGTCATCGGCGGGTTGCTGGTGTGGCGCGTGCGCATCGCCGGCACCGAAGACCTGAACCTGCGTCCGGCGGGGCACTGGCCAGCCCCCGAACTGTCGGTACCGGTATCCAATGATCGAGGCCCGGTGCTGGTGACCATCGAGTACCGCATTGACGATGCTGATCGCGCCGCGTTCCAGGCGCAGATGCGCGCACTGGGCACCATCCGCCGCCGCGATGGCGCCGTGGTCTGGGGCGTGGTCGAGGACGTGGCCAGTCCAGGCATCCACCTGGAGTATTTCGTGACCCCGTCGTGGCTGGAGCACCTGCGCCAGCACGAACGCATCACCGCCGACGACAGGGCGATCCAGGAAGTGCTGCGCGGATTGCATCGCGGTGAGCGTGCGCCGGTGGTGCGCCACTTCGTTGGTGGGCATGACCCGCTGCCTGCCGCTGTGCCGCATCACCACAACGACATCTGACAAAAAAAGGGGACGGAGGGGATTAAGTCGTTTGTGCACAAACGACTTAATCCCCTCCGTCCCCTTTTTGCGATCGAAGGGGCGGCGGCACCGTTACAGTGCCGCCGCGGCGCATCAACTGCGCGCGAACGCCAACAGGTCGGCGTTGAACTGCTCGGCGTGGGTGATGGTCAGGCCGTGCGGGGCACCGGCGTATACCTTCAGTTCGGCATTCTTGATGATCTGCGAGGAGAGCTTGGCCGAGGCATCGAACGGGACGATCTGGTCGTCATCACCGTGCACGACCAGTGCCGGCACGTCGATCTTCTTCAGGTCTTCGGTGTAATCCACTTCCGAGAATTCGTGCACGCAGTCGTACTGGCCCTTGACGCCACCGAGCATGCCCTGCAGCCAGAACGCATCACGCATGCCCTGGGTGACCGTGTTGCCATCGCGGTTGGCGCCGAAGAACGGGGTGGTCAGGTCCTTGAAGAACTGCGAACGGTCGCCGCCGGTGCCCTTGCGGATGCCGTCGAAGACCTCCAGCGGGGTGCCGGCCGGGTTGCCGGCGGTCTTGAGCATCAGCGGCGGCACGGCGCCGACCAGCACCACCTTGGCCACGCGCGTGCTGCCGTGGCGGCCGATGTAGTGGGCCACTTCGCCGCCGCCGGTGGAATGGCCGACCAGGATCGCGTCCTTCAGGTCCAGCGCCTCGATCACTGCAGCCAGATCGTCGGCGTAGGTGTCCATGTTGTTGCCGTCCCAGGTCTGGCTGGAACGGCCGTGGCTGCGGCGGTCGTGGGCGATCACGCGGTAACCGTTCTGGCCCATGAACAGCATCTGCGGGTCCCAGGCATCGGACGACAGCGGCCAGCCGTGGGCGAACACGATCGGCTGGCCGTTGCCCCAATCCTTGTAGAAGATGCGGGCGCCGTCGGCGACGGTGACGAAGTTGCTCATTGCAGGTTCCTTGGCGGAAGGGAGGGAAGGCACCGGCAGGCTGCCGGTGCCTTCGGCAGTACAGCGCAGGTGCCGGCGACGGACTTGCACCGCTGTGCTGGATTGCAGAGGATGTGACGCATATCGCTCTGGCGGGACCCGAGTCGCGCGCCGAGGATGTCCGCAGCCCGCCTGTGGAATGCCCGGATGCCCGCCACGCGATGGTCCCTGCTGTTGTGCCTGCTGTTGCCGATGGCCGCGCCGGCTCAGACCAATGTCTACAAATGCGTGGATGGACCGCATCCGGTCTACCAGCAGACACCCTGCCAGGGCCGGGCGGCGTGGCGCTGGGATGTCCCGGCGGAGCAGTCATTGTCCCGTGGGGCGGTGGTTCCCGCAGTCACGCCATCGAAGCCGTCGCGTCGCCCGCGTCGTGCCGTCCGGGCGCAGGGCGCATTGATCACGATCAGTACGGATGCGGCGGCCTGCGAGCGTGTGCGCCGCCAGCGCGGACAGGCGCTGCTCAAACGTCGGCGGTTGGATTTCGTGAAGCGCCGGCAGCTGGATGACGCGGTCTACGACGCCTGCCAGTGAAGTGGTGCACTGAAGCGCCGAAAACAACAACGGCGCCCTGGGGCGCCGTCGTGTGCAATGCCGTGAGTGCAGCTCTCAGCGGCCGTCGCTGGTGGCGGCCGGTGCCGGCGAGGGCACGCTGTCCGGCTTGGGCAGGCTCAACTCCGGGTTGCCCTGTTCGGCCTGCAGGATCTGGATGCGGCGCTGCAGGGCGTCCAGCTGGCTGTTGGTGCTCTGCACATCGGTGCTGAGGCTGACTGCCTGCTGCTGGGCCTGCTGCAGGGCGGCGCTGACCTGCGCCGACTGTGCCTGCTGCTGTTCCATTTCCTGCTGCAGGGTGCGCAGGCGTTCTTCGTTGTAGGCCACCAGGCGCTCGGTGTAGCGCTTGCCGGCTTCCAGGCGGGTGGTGTCGATGTAGACCTGGGCCAGCTGCTCGGACTGCTGCGCGAAGGTGCGGTAGACACGTTCGGCGTTGTCCACCGCATCGGTCTTGATCACCCGCCAGAAGTTCTTCTCCTGGAACAGGGCGACGTAGTAGGTCAGGGTATTGGCGTTGAACAGCAGGCTGGCGCCGTAGTTGCCGTTGTAGGTGGTGCGCAGCTCGGTCAGCTGGCGCGAATCCATCAACTGCTTGAGCTCGTCCACGGTATTGCGCACCACCGGCGCGCTGCGCGCCGGTTCGGCTGCAGCCTCGCGGTCGCCACGCGCGGCCATCGCCGCCGGTGCCACCAGCATCATGGCCACGGCCAGCACTGCTGCGTTGCGCGCGTGCCGGGCGAAGACCGCGCCCCCTGAAGTTTCTCGCATGTCTAGACCATCCACGGATGAGTGTGGGTTGAGATGAAGGTGGTTCCCCGCCGGGAGTCTAGCATGGGCGCGGGCGCCGCCAAGGGCGGCGGTCACGGCGCGATTTCAATAGACCAGCTGTGCCGCGCTGCACTGGATCGACTGCACGTTGACGTCGGTCCGGCCCAGTTCCAGGCCCAGCACGCTGGCCAGCAGGTTGGTCAGCAGAGTGCCGACACTGTTGAGCACCGGTCGCAGTGCTGCCAGGATCGGCTTCAGCACGGTGCACAGCAGGCCGCTGCAGCTGACGCTTCCGTCCGGGTTGGCGACGCCGCTGCCACTGGCGCCATCGAGGAAACCCGCCGGCGCGGTCTGGATGTACGACGCCAGGTTGTTGCGCACGCAGCCGTTGTAGTCGATCAGGTTGCCGAGCAGGCTGTCGCAGCGGTTGATCAGCAGGCCGCCGACCAGCGAGCCGAGCAGGCCATCGAGCAGGCCCAGGCCCTGGCCGGTGACGGTCGTCCTGTAACCGGTCCACACCGAACCGTCTTCCCAGCAGGTGGTCAGGCCCAGCAGGCAGGGCTTGGGGACGCCATTCTTCACCGTCCAGTTGCCCAGCGGGGCGAGGTTGCGTGCCGGATCGCCATCGCGCAGCAGCGGGATGACCTGGTCGACGTTGTAGCGTCCGCCAGTGGGAAAGGCCGCCTGCAGGTAACGATCGGCCAGCGCCTTGGCCGTGTCGTTGGCACTCATGCCCTGCTTGGGCGAGCTGAGCATGCCCGACAGCACCCGCAGCAGCTCGTTGACCAGGCTCGACACTGCGTCACCGATCGCGAGCGGATTGATCCGGGTCGAGCCGGTCTCGCCCGCAGCCAGGGTCAGGTTCTGTGAGCCGGTGAGGGCGGGCAGGGTGATCCTGTCGTTGATCAGCGGCTGGCCCAGCAGCTTCAACAGCTGTTCGTTCTGCAGCGTGGCGTCGCAGACATTGGCCTTGGAGAATCGCTGTGCGGGGTCGACGTTGCCGACGCAGGCACGCAGCACCGATGAATCGACCTGGATGGTGGCCTTGGGGGGACTGCCGCCGCACTGGATGCCGGTCAGGGTACCCATGCCGTTGGCCACGTCGACGTGCAGCGGCAGGTGCAGGCGCGTGCCGAGCAGGTTCAGCAGCGGCCCAAGCGCGAACAGGTTGTTGCTGTCCACGTCCACCATCAGCCGCACCTGCGCATTGTAGGCGCGGGTGCCGACGCCGCCGATGGCGATCGACGGCGGCTCGACCACGCCGCCCTGGATGTTGATGCCCAGCAGGTCCAGCCCCTTGATCGTCACGCCGTTGCCATCGTTGGCGATGGAGATGGCGGTGCTGATCAGGTTGAGCACGTTGATCTTCGATTCCAGTGCGCTGCCGACGGTGCCGTCGGGTGAGACAACTTCCGCGAACAGCCCGCCGCCGCCGGCCTGGCTGCCGAGCACGATGTTGAGCTTGTTGATGTCCAGCTGGGTGGCGACCAGGTCGGACAGGGCGCGCAGCTGCACGCCCACCGTCGAGTCACGGCCGACCACGGTGGCGGTGGCATCGACCAGTTGCGCCAGCGAGATCTTGTTGACCGACAGCAGGCGGTTGAAATCGGCCACGCTGAGGTTGGCGCTCACCGGGATGTTGAGTGCCTTCAGCAGGCCGGATGGGGTGACGTTGGCCTGCGCCAGACCGTCATAGGACAGCACCGTGGCATTGCTGACATCCAGGCCGACCAGGCGCAGGGTCGACAGCAGTACGGAATCGCCATTGGTGCGCAGCAGCTGCGAGCCCACCGCGAACACCGCCGTGGGCTCCGAGCGGCGGGCGACCGCCTGCACGCTGACGGTCGGCAGGCTGGTGTTCTGGCCGAAGAAGGGCAGCACGCTGCGCTCGGCGATCACCTGCACCGCATTGCGCGGGTTGCTGGCATCAACGCTGGTGACGAAACGGTTGCTGGTACCGCGGCTGGCACTCCAGTTGCCGCAGCGGACCTGCAAGGTGCCTGCGAACCTGTTCTGGGCCAGTGCGCTTTGCCGGGCGGCGCTGTTGTCGCTGTTGTCCGCGCTGCACAACTCCAGTCGCTGCGCGCCGGCCAGTGCGGCCAGATCGGCAACCTTCTGCGCATCGCGCTTGGCCCAGAACAGATAGCCGATCTCGATCAGGCCCAGCATCGCCAGCAAAGCCAGCATGACCAGCATCATGGTGACCGACATGCCGCCGCGTGTGCGGCCGAAACTGAACTGGCGTGGGCGTTTCATGGCCTACCTCAGCGTCCGGAGGAGGAGGCATCCTTGGACCGGGCAACATCGGTCTCAAAGAAGTCCGGGATCTCGTGTTCAAAGCTCTTCAGGTAACGCGCATAACTCAGGGTGGCCTGGTCACCCAGGATCGGCAGGCGCTGGCCGGCCTGCTGTCCCGACGCCTGCAGGCGGAACAGGTTGCGGGTGGCTTCGCCGCTCTGCAGGCGCGCACGCGGTGTTGCCGGCGGGGCACCGTCGGTTGCGGGGAGTGCCGGTGGCACCGCTGCCACCGCCGCGGATGCGGCGGGTGCGGCCAGCTCCACGGTGGGAAGCGGCTCGGCCTGCATCGGTGCTGCGGCCGGTGCCGACGGCAAGGGGCCACCTAGCATCTGTCCGGTCAATGGCTGTTGCTGGGCCTGCACGGCACCGGCAGCAAGCAGGCAGGACAGCACGGGCAACAGGCGTCGGGTCAGGTGCATCGCAGTCATGGTGTGCTTCCGGTCGGGTGTTCGGTGGTGCTGAAGCGTTCCAGCATCGACGGTGGCAGGCGCTGCGGATCGCGCTCGTCACGTGCTTCGCGGCGTGGTTCGGCTGCCAGCCGGGTGCTGCCCGACGCACGGGCGCCGTGTTCGCTGCTGGCCGCGGACGCAGGCGCAGGGGCGTTGACGGCGGCCGCCGCCTGCCGCTGCTGCAGGCGCGTGCGGATCTGCTGGGCCTGCTGCTGGATGCTGCGGCGCGTTTCGTCGTTGAGGTTGGCCTGTGCCGCCAGGCGCTCCGCGGTGGCCTGGTCGCCGCGCAGGAGCGCCCACAGTGCGAGATTGGCCGTGGCCTTGGCGTTGCCTGGCGACAGTTCCAGGGCCTTGGCCAGCGGCTCGCGCGCCTGGTCGAACTGGCCGGCGCGCAGCCGCGCATAACCCAGGTCGCCCAGGTAGTCGGTGTTCAAGGGCTGCAGTTGCGTGGCGCGCGCCAGCGCCTGTTCGCTGCCGGCGTCGTCATCGCGGCGTGCAGCGATCAGGCCCAGGCCGTGGGCGGCCGCAGCGGCCTGCGGCCCGCTGGACAGCTCGCGATACAGCGCTACCGCTGCGTCGCTCTGGCCAGTCTCGCGCAGGGCGTCGGCCTGCAGCAGGCGCAGGGCGGGGCGATCACCATAGCGTTGGCGGAAGGCCTCCACGTGGGCGAGCGAGGCATACCAGGCGCCCTGCTGCTGCATGCGCTCGATCAGCTCCAGATAGGTGTTGCGGCTGTCCTGCGGATCGGGCTCCGGCGGCGCAAGGCTGGGCGCCCGCACGTACTTCGGCGTGGTCGATGCGCAGCCACTGGCCAGGGTGGCGAGGGCGACGGCAAGCAGCAGGCAGGGGGTGCGCAGGGCAGGCATCAGGGCGATCCCATCTTGGACATGGTGGTGGCCAGCGCGACCAGCGCTGGACCGGCAAGCACCAGCATCAGTGCCGGCAACAGGGTCAGCATCATCACCACGGTCATCTTCACCGAGAGCTTGCCGACCTTTTCCTTCAACGTGTTGCGGCGCTGCTCGCGCAGGCGGATGCTGAACTGGCGCAGCGGTTCCTGCACGGCGCCGCCGTGCGCATGCACCTGCAGGATCAGCTGCATCAGGCTGGCCAGGTCGTCATCGGCGTAGACCTCGCTCAAGCGCCGCAGTGACTGCGCGCGGGTGCGGCCGTGGGTGTAGGCCACGTTGGCTTCCTGCAGTTCGCCGCCCAGTACCGGCAACGCATCGCGCAGCTTGTCGCCCAGCGTCTGCAGGCTCTGGTCCATGCTGAAGCCCACGCCCTGCAGCAGGCGCAGCAGGTCGATCAGCAAGGGCAGTTCGTTCTCGACCGCGCGGCGGCGGCGCTTGACCCACGACGACAGCACGAACTTGGGCAGCAGCAGCCCGGCCGCCAGCGCACCGATCACCACCATCACCCTGGCCAGACCGTGCGCGCTGCTGAACGCCAGCGCCAGCGCCAGCACCAGCAGCGCAAGCAACAGGCGCAGGCCGAGATAGATGGCGGTGCCGCGGCGCGTGTTCCAGCCGGCCAGGTCCAGCAGCAGCCTGTCCTCGTTGGCCAGCAGCGCGGCCTCCAGGCGGCCACCACTGAGCGAGCGCCCGAAGCGCTCGAGCCAGCCCAGCGAGTCGCGGCGCGTGGCCTCGGTGTCGCGGGCTTCCTCGCGCGGCTGCAGGGCGGTCTTCAGCGCGGCCGAGGTGCGGTGCTCGCGATGGCTGCGCACCCAGCCGGCAATGCCGAGCAGGGCGACGCCCGCTGCCAGCACCAGCAGCGAAAGGGCGAACCAGGCGCTGGCGCTCATCGGGCACCTCCCGGGTAGCTGCGGGCGGTCATAGCGATTTGGCCAGGCGGTACAGCAGCAACGCCCCGAGCAGTTCCAGGCCCAGTGCGATCAGCAGGATCCTGTGGCCGAGCGGGTCATGCAGCACCGGCTGGAAGAACGACGGGCTGGAGATCGCCATCAGCACCGCACTGGCCGGAGGCAGCAGCCCCAATACCCAGGCCGACATGCGGGTTTCCGAGGTGGTGGCGGCCAGCTCCTGCTGGGCCTGCTCCAGGTCGCGCATGAAATCACCCATGCGCTGCAGGATCTGGTCGGCGCGCCCGCCGATGCGCACGCTCACCCCGATCACCACCGCCAGCACCTTCAGCACGTCCATCCGGTACGGCTGTGCGGCCAGGCTCAATGCACGATCCAGCTCCATGCCGCTGCGCGCATAGCGCACCGTGGTGTCCAGCAGGCCGCGGAGTGGCGCGCTGGTCTGCATCGAAGACACCTGGAACGCGGCCTGCAGGCTGTTGCCCAGCGCGGTGAGGCGGACCAGGTTGTCGAGGAAGTCCGGCATCTGGTGCAGCAGCTGCGCGCGCAGTCTGGTGATCCGGCGCATCACCCACAACCAGCAGCCCAGCAGGTACAGCAGCAGGGTCAGCGGGAACATCCAGGCCGTGCCCAGACGCATCGCCGCCACGACCGCAAGCACCAGTCCCGGTACCAGCAGCATCAGTGGCAGCTTCCAGCCCGGCTGCAGGCCGGCGCGCTGCAGGACGCCATCCCAGGGTAATGCGCGGCTCCCACTGCTGGCGGGGCGGGCCGAATCGTTCGCCGCCGCAACGGCAGGCCCGGCCGGCACCGCACCGGCCGTGCTGCCGCGTGCCAGCTGCTGCTCGGTGTGCTGCAGCGAGACCTGGCGCTGTTCACGGCTGCTGGCGGTACCCCACAGCCAGACGGCCAGCGCCAGCAGCACCGAGATGATGCTCAACACGCCCAGCAGCAGGCCGGTGCCCATGTTCAGAAGTCCCCGTAGAGTGATTCGCGCAGCTGCTGGCGGAACGGCTCCAGCTTGTGCGAATGCGGATGGAAGCCCAGGCCGATCCAGCGGTCGGTCTCGCGGCCGGTGCCATCGATCTGCACCTCGTGGCGGAACATCTCCTGGGTGGTGATCAGGTTGTCGCTGACCCCGGTGATCTCGGTGATCGAGACCAGCACCCGGCGCCCGCTGCCCAGTCGCGAGATCTGCACGATGAAATCAATGGCGCTGGCGATCTGCCGGCGCAGGCTGTCTTCGCTGCCCTGGAAGCCGGCAAACCCGGCCAGCATCTCGATGCGGTACAGGCAGTCGCGCGGCGTGTTGGCGTGGATGGTGGCCATCGATCCGTCGTGGCCGGTGTTCATCGCCTGCAGCATTTCCAGCACTTCAGCGCCGCGCACTTCGCCGACCACGATGCGGTCCGGGCGCATGCGCAGGCTGTTGCGCACCAGGTCGCGGATGCTGACCGCGCCCTGGCCCTCGGCGCCGCCGATGCGGCTCTCCAGGCGCACCACGTGCGGATGGTTCAGCGAAAGCTCGGCGGTGTCCTCCACGGTGATGACGCGCTCATCGGCCGGCACGTAGCTGGCCAGGGCATTGAGCAGCGAGGTCTTGCCCGAGCTGGTGCCGCCGGAGACCAGGATGTTGCAGCGCCCCAGCACCATCGCCTTCAGCAGTGCCTGCATCGGTGCGTCGAAGGTGCCCTTGGCGAGCAGTTCGTCGGGGGTGAACGGGTCCTTGCGGAACTTGCGGATGGACACCATCGGTCCGTCCACCGCCAGCGGCGAGATGATCGCGTTGAGGCGGCCACCGTTGGGCAGGCGCGCGTCGACCATCGGATTGGAATCATCCAGCCGGCGGCCGAGCGGGGCGAGGATGCGGCGCAGGATGCGCAGCAGGTGGGTATCATCGGTGAAGCGCTGGGTGGCGCGCTTGAGCTGTCCGCCCTGCGAAACGTGCACGTCCTTGAAGCCGTTGATCAGGATGTCTTCGATGGAGGGGTCGTGGAGCAGGTCGTCCAGCGGGCCGAAACCGGTCAGCTCCTTGACCAGTCCCTCGGCGACCACCTGCATCTCTTCTTCGTTGATCGGGATGCGCCATTCCTGGATGAAGCCCACGGTCTGCACCTGCACCCAGCGGGCGATGGTGTCCGGGGCCCAGGAATCGATGTCGATGCGCTCGTCCTCGATGCTGTTGAGCAGATGCTCATGCGCGGCCGACAGCACCTTCTGGTACTGCTCGGTCTGCGCGAACGGCAGGTGGCCCGGGGCAGATTCGGGCAGTACCGGGCGGGCAACGGCATGCGGGAACGGGGTTACCTTGTCTTCCATTGCGATCCACCCAGGGCAAGGGAGAGTCTTTCCCGCAGGCCATGCGGCTGGACCGGGCAGGCGGCCGGATCCAGGCGCGACACGAGCGGGGCGAGGGCACGCAGATAGGGGTCGCGCGGGGCATCCTGCAGCAGCAGGTGTCCCTGGCTGGCGGCCAGGCGCACGCGCGGTCGTTCGGGCAGCGTCGCCAGCAGCGGTACTTCGAAGCGGCGTGCGATCTGTTCCGGGCTCATGCCGCTGCTGTCATCGTGGCGGTTGATCACCAGTTGCAGGCGCTTCTCGCGCTCACGCTGGCCCGCCAGGTGCTTCAGGGCCTGGTCCAGAGAAACCAGCGTGGCGATCGAGGCATCGGTGACCAGCCAGATCTCGTCGGCCTGGTCCAGCAACAAGGGCGGAAGCTGCCGCAACGGGCAGCCGCCGGCATCGCACAGCACGCTGGCGAACACGCCGCGCAGGCGCTGCAGCAGCGCGCCAGGATCCGAGGGCGGAACGGCATCGCTGCCACTGGCACGATCCAGCAGCACCAGCCCGGAGTCATGGCGCGCCATGGCCGTGCGGGCGAGGGTGGCATCGATGCGGCTGGCATTGCGCAGCGCGTCTTCGTAGTGGAAGCGGCTGTCGAGATTGAGGTACAGCGCGAGGTCGCCGGAGGGCTGCGCCAGCTCCATCAGCAGGCCGTCCTGCTGCACGGCTTCGCCCTGGGCCAGGGCGCGCGTCTGCTGCGCCAGCACCGAAAGATGTGCGGCCAGGGTGCTGGTGCCGACGCCGGCGCGCACACCCAGCAGCACGATCAGGCGTGCCTTGTGTGCGTGCTGGGCAACCGCTGCCGGGCGCGGAGACAGGGCGCGCCGCAAGGCCGCCTCGATGCCTGCGTCGTCACTGTCCAGGTCCAGTACATCGCGCAGGCCGGCGCGCAGCGCGATCACCACGCCTTCGACCTGGCCGGCGCTGGTGGCGCCCACGGCCACCAGCGGCAGGTCCGGTTGGGTCTGCTGCAGCTGCTGCGCCAGCACGCTCGAGGCGGCCGCATGCTCGGGCCGGAAGTCGAGCAGCACCAGGCTCTGCGGGCCGCGTTGCAGGTCCTGGGCGGAGGTGGGGGCGTTGCTGTCCTGCCAATGCAGGGCGGTGCTCGGCGGCAGCTTGGCGGCCAGCCGGGGCAGCAGTTCGCGGTCGATGCCGTACAGGACCAGGTTCATTGGCGGTCCTTGCGGATGCAGCGGCTGGGCGGTGGCGTAGGGCATGGGCGTGGTATCGCAGGCATCATGGAGTCAGCGCGAGAATCCGGGCACCGGGTCCTGGCTGACCGGACCCAGCAACCAGGAACCCCACTCGGGGAGATGCGGCCTGGCTTCGCGCTCGCCGGGCAGCGGCAGTTCGGTGTTGCGCGCCAGTGGCTGCACCAGGCGCGGGGTGACGATGATCACCAGCTCCTTGTCCTGGCGCTTGTAATCGAAGTTGCGGAAGAACGAGCCGATGATCGGCAGGTCGCCCAGCAGCGGAATCTTGCTGACGTTGGAGACGATGTTGGAGCTGACCAGGCCCCCGATGACGAAACTCTCGCCATCACCCAGCTCGACGGTGGTGTCGGCGCGGCGGGTGGTGATCGAGGGAATCTGCACGTTGTTGAGCACAATGGCATTGCTGTAGTCCAGGTCGCTCGCTTCGGGCGCTACCTTCAGCGCGATGCGGTTCGCTGCCAGCACGGTCGGGGTCACGGTCAGGCCGATGCCGAACGGCTTGTAGGTGATGGTGGTGGTGCCAAGCCCCTGCGGTTCCAGGATCGGCAGTTCGCCACCGGCCAGGAAACTGGCGCTCTGCCCGGACAGCGCCACCAGCGTCGGCTCGGCCAGTACGCGGGCCATGCCATTGGCCTGCAGCAGTTCGACATCGGCGTTCCACAGCCCCTTGGTCGAGCCGAAAACAAGGCGGAATGCCGAGGAAATCGGCGAGACGGCCTCGTTGCTGCTGTTGCCTTCCTTCATGCCGGGCAGCAGGCCGGTGTTGCCCGGCAACCCGGTGCCGGGCCGCGCGAAGCCGTAGGCGAAGCCGCCGTTGCGGTTCTGGAAGTTGATGCCGATCTGCTTCATCGCGGTCTTGTTGAACTCGACCACCTTGACCTCGACCTGGACCACACCGCCGCTGCTGATGGTGGACGTATCGGCAAGCGCACCCTCCTTGCCCAGTGCCATCGCCGCCGTGCGTTGTTCCTGCATGTGCGAGAGCACGCTGTCAGTGCTTCCCTGCAAAAGGCCCTGCTGGTCCTGCTGGGTGAACACCAGATCGTTGCCGCCGGTGCTGGCCGCACCCTGTACGGCGCTCTGCACCCGTACTGTCACCCGTTGCGGCTCGGCCTGCTTGCGGTGCCACAGCAGCAGGGTGGTGGTGCCGGGCATCCTGCCCACCAGCAGCGCCTGGCGCTGGCCGCGCAGCATCACGATGTCGGCAACGCCGGGGTCGGCAATGGCCACCCGTTCCAGGTCGGCCGGCAGGTTCCAGGGACGCTGCTCACGGGCCTGCAGCACCAGGTCATCGGCGGCCACGCTCGTTGCCGGTGCCAGCAGCACCAGCAGCAGGGCCAGCCACCGCTGGCGGGGAGAAAGGCGTGGACGGCGGCGACGTTCGGTCATGGATGCGCTCGATGCAGGTCAAAGGGAGCCACGGGGGGCGGAACTGTCGCCACGGATGATCTCGATACCCGAAGCGCGCGGGGCGCTGCGACGGGGCGTCGGCGCACGCGCGGGTGCATCCGCGTTGCTGCGTGGCGGGGCACTGCCGCGGCCGGCCAGCGCGTCGCCGTCGATACCGGCGAAGGCATGGTTCTCCGGGCGCTGCAGTGCCAGCTGCTGCTCTGCGTCGAGCCCACGCAGCGGATCGATCACGCCGCGCGACTGAGGGAACAGTGCGAGGTCGGGCAGGCCCGTATCAGCGGGATTGCGCAGCGCCAGGAACAGCTTGCCCTGCTGCGCACCCAGCAGCAGTCGATTGGCGTCGGCCACCGGTACCGCCAGCACCGCGCTGCGCGCGGGTTGCGGGGCTTCATTGCTGCTGTGGCTGCTGCCACTGCCGGTGATGTCGGCCGCGCGCGGGTCGTTGCGGGTGTCGGCCTCGCTATTGGAGGTGGCTTCCGAGGCGACCGGCGCGATGTCCTGCTGCCCATAGCTCAGCACGCGCAGGCGCGACAGCAGCAGGCGCGTCTGCGCGGCTTCGGCGGGGCTGTTGATGCTGGGCTGGGCATTGCGCAGGTTGAGGAAGACGTCGACGAAGTCACCGGGAAGGATGCGGTTGCCGGCACCAACCAGTTCGTCCACGGGCACGGCCAGTGCGCGCTCGCCCGGCCGCAGCTGCAGCGAGAAGCCCTGTGCCAATGCGCTGCTGCTGATCGGGCTGCCTTCGGCGATGTCCTGCACCGGCACCTTGCCGACCACGGCGGCGATGCTGGTGGCGGCACCGGCGACGGGGGAGGTGCGCTGGGCCAGGCGCAGGTCGTTGGCGCTGATCGGCTCGCCCGCGGGCAGGCGCGCCACGGCTTCCACCACCGTGATGGCCTGCACTTCGTTGTGCGCGATCGGCGCGGCCGTGACCGGTGCGGCCGGTTTGCGCCCGATCATGAAGGCGATCAGCGCCAGCAGCACGGCCAGGCCGATCAGGGCGACGGCAGCGATGCGGGTCAACTTGAGCATGGAACCGTCTCCAAAATACCGGTCATCAGTTGCCGCTGCCGAGATCGAGCTGGGCGACCGCGACGCTGCGGATGGGAGCCTGCATCACCCACTTGTAGAGCGTGGCGGTGCCGGGCAGGAAGGGATGGCTGGCGTAGTCGTAGCTGACTGTCACGGTCATGCACTGGGCCGTGGCCAGGCCGGCGCAGGGCGCCTGCGCGGACACCACGATGGCATTGCTGCCCCCCGCGCTGCAGTCCACGTTCTGCTTGGAGAACTGCAGCAGCCATTGCATCGAGGTGCGTGCGGCGACGCAGGCGGCGGTGCGCCGTTCGCCGGCCGTGCCGTAGCGCAGCGAGGCGCGCGCGCCTTCGGCCGAGGCGGTGGCCAGGGTCTGCTGTGCTGCCATGATCATCACCCCGGAGAAGGTGAACAGCAGCAGCGGCAACAGGCCGAGCATCAGCATCAGGGCGAACTCGATGCTGGCGACGCCGCGTTGCTGGCGCGGGCTGCGGATGTTCATGGTGCACCTCCGTAGATGCTTGCCAGCACCCAGCCGATGGCGGCGAGTGCGAGGTAGGCGGCATAGGGAATGCCACGTCGTCCCTGGCGTGCGGCCTGCATGTCGCGCAGGGCCGGATGCGCGTGCCATTGCGTGCTGGTGCGATTCACCTGCATCTGCAGGTGGCCGGGCAGCAACACGCCCAGGCGCCGGCCCGCCAGCACCAGCACGGCGTGCAACCCGGCGGCGAGGCTGGCGACCAGCCAGACCGGCAGCAGCGCCTGCCAGCCCAGCATCAGCCCCAGCACGGCAAAGAACTTCACGTCGCCGGCGCCCATCCAGCGCAGGGCATAGAACGGCAGCAGCGCCAACAGGCCGAGCGCCGCGCCGGCAACGTGGGGCAGCCACGGCTGGCGCGGCGCACTGAACTGGCCGAAGACGATCACCACGGTGGCGATCACGCAAGCGGCGATCAGCCAGGCGTTGGGCACCCGACGGGCATACAGATCACTGATCGCGATCCGCAGGCATACGCCGATGGCCAACAATCCCAGCAGTGTCATCGCACACTCCGTCGTCCGTCACTGGACGGTCTTCGCCTGGTTCCATGCGCCCCACCGTCGCGGCTCTGCCGGCCGCGCGCGGTCGCCGCTCAGGTCGTCGAGCCCGACGCCTTGGTGGCCAGTGCGGAGAGGTTCTTGAACAGCGTTTCGAAGAACCCCTTGATCTGGTCGTTGCCGACCGCGATCAGGACACCAGCGATGACGGCAGCCAGCAGCCCGTACTCGAGCGCGGTGACACCGTCTTCTTCCTTCAGGAATTTGCGGATCGATGCGTTCATGACCAATGTCTCCCTCTACCTGTCTGCGGATGCAGTACACCTGCGTTGGGCGGTGGCCCGGCTCCGCCGGGATCGTCCGTGGGCCTCCGCGCGTCCTGGCGGAGGAGGCACGGCGGGATGGGCCCGCTGTGCTCAAGCAGGGTGATCGTCCCCAGGCAGGCCGCCAGCCGCACGGTCGCGACCGCTCGGCCCGGGGCCGGTGGTCGAGGCATCCAATGATGCGTGCGTGGTCATGCTGTCCCCCTGGGTGCGGCCGGATCAGTTGGCCGGATCACCGTGCTATCGACTTTGCCTGAATGGAAGTTGGCTGCAACAGGAACCTATATGCAAATTCGGCAGAAACCCCGCGATGCTGAAACTTTCAGGGCGTTTCTGTGACGAGAATCCGTTCGAAGGCAAAACGATTCATGCTCGTGCAGATTATGTGATTTCCATTTTCCGGCGCATGCGAGGACCATGCCAATGGCGCCGACATTTTCTTCATCTGTGTATCCTTTTTCTTCATTGCAGCCCGCGGGTTTACCTTCGCCGATTATCGGGCATACTCGCATTCAAGCTGTTGCATTTCCATGGTTGGCCGCATCGGAGCCGATGCGGCCTGCACGACAACGGAAGTGGTTTCTGGATCGCTGCGCGCCCTGTCAGGCAGTGGGGGCCGCATCGCATGGCGGATCAACGGGGGACAACACTGTCATGGTCGATGGTGGGGTAGGAGACAGCGGCGACAGCGGCCTGCGGTCGATAGACCTGGCCACGCTGAGCGGCGTGCTTCGTGTCTGTGATGTCGAACTGCTGCTGCTCGATGGCAATGGGCCACGTGCGGCATTCGCTTCGCGCGTGCACGAGGAAGCCCTGTTCTGCAGCATCAGCTGCGGTTTCCACTGCCGCGGCCGTTTCATGCTGCCGCCGGACTGGGCGATGCTCGGGTACCTGCACGCCACCGATGAGACGCTGAGCTGGTGCCATGGCGTACCGCTCACGCCGGGGATGGCGTTGACGATCATGCCGGAAGGCATCAGTGAGTTCACCCTGAGCCCAGGCACGCACATGACCCTGATGCTGCTGCCGGTGGCACGGGTGCAGCGCAAGCTGACCGAACTGAGCCTGCGCAGCACGCCTCCCGCTGGCCAGGCACTGTCACTGTTCAATCTGGCCAGCGAAGGCACGCCGTTGGCACGCCACTACCAGCAGCTGCACCTGCAGCTGGGGCAGGGTGCAGGCCTGCAGCCGGAAGAAACTGAAACCCTGCTGCACGAGCATGTGCAGGCCCTTCTGGGTGCCGGTGCGGCGGATCGCCCGGGTTGCAGCCGTGCACGGCGTACGCATTATCTGATCGCACAGCGGGCAGAGAACTTCATGCGGCTCAACCTGCGCCGCAATATCTACATGAATGAAATCTGCGATGCGGCTGGGGTCAGCGAGCGCGGCCTGCGTTATGCGTTCGAGGACCTGTTTGGAACCTCGCCCAACCGGTATCTCTCCATGCTGCGCCTGTGCGCGGCCTGCCGCAGCCTGTCGATGGCCGATTCCAGCCGTCGCTCGGTGAAAGCCATCGCCCTCAGCTGCGGCCTGTGGGATCTTTCGCGCTTCGCCGACAATTACCGCAAGGTATTCGGCGAACTGCCGCGCGATACCCTGATGCGCGCGCCCGCGCAGATCGGCCAACCGGCCTGAGCCAAGCCCCGCAAGGGTTTTCGCGGCATTCGTGCCGGAATTGCACATCCGCTTGCCGATCATGTTGCCGCTTCTGCATAAACGGCTGCCGATTCCGGCCGTGGATTTGCCGGAATGCGCGATTGCCGTGCCGGATTGAAGTGCGCCGCCACCGTTGCAACCGCTGAAATGTCAGTCACCTGCCTAACGGCAAGTCCACTGACATTCCAGTTGTTCGCCTACGGGGGAAATGCTCATGAACCGCATCTACCGGCGTGTATGGAACCGCCAGCTCAATGCTCTGGTTGTGGCCTCGGAACTGGCCACCGGCGACAGCGGCGGCGGCGCCGCACGCGATCCGCGCGCCTTCCTGCTGATGCCCACCGCGCTGGCCCTGGCACTGCTGTGCGCGCTGGCCAGCGGCCACGCAGGGGCATCGGAAACCAATCAGTCGCTGCGCGACCTGCAAGCGCTTGCGGCGAAGTATGCGCAGCCGATGCCGGTCAAGGTCGACGCGGAAGTGGCCTTGGCTGCCGCCGCGCGACAGGCGCAGAGCAACCCCGCGATCAGTGCGGACGCTCGCCTGGGCCTGCAGTTGAACACCACATCGCTGCCGGTGGTGCGTGACGTATTGCCGGCCGCCGTGCAGGTGAAGCTGGCAGCGAACACCACGCCGAAGCAGGTGGCCGTGCCGGCGCTGGCGGCCGATGTACGCGCCACTGTCGGCCTGGGCAACACTGCGATCAAGGCGGCACAGGTGGATGCATCGCTGGCAGCGCACGTTGCGCCGGGCGCGCAGGCGCCGCTGGGCGTGGCTGCCGATGCGCGCGTCAGGGCCAAGGTCGGCATCGCTGGCCATCAGGTCGCTTCGATCGATTCGGGTGCCCAGGCGGCAGCGGGCCTCAGCGGTTCGTCCCTGAAGGCCTCTGTCGACGGCGACACCGACGCGCATCTGGCGGTGGCTGGCCATCACATCGAGGGGCAGGGCCAGGCACGGGCGACGGCGGCGGTCACGCTGCCGGCCAAGGAGGAACTGCCGGGTGACACGCATGATCGCGCCATCAGTGCCGCGTTCGATGCCGGCGCCGCGGGCAAGGTGCGCGTGCAGGCGCCGGACGGCCAGGAAGTAGTCGCCGATCGCAACCTGAAGCTGGCCGGGCAGGCAACCGTAGCCGCGCAGCACAGCGCGCTGGGCGTCGGCGGTCTGGTGGGCGGAACAGTGGATGCTGTCGGCGGGACGCTTCACGGTGCCGCGGGTGCGGTCGGTAGCACGGTGGGTGGTGCGCTGAACGGCACCGTTGGCACGGTTGGCGGTGCAGTGGGCGGCGCTCTGAACGGTACTGTCGGAACAGTCGGTGGCGCAGTGGGCGGTGCACTCAACGGCACAGTCGGCGCGGTCGGCGGTGCAGTGGGTGGCACGCTCAACAACGCGGTGGGCGCAGTCGGTGGTGCAGTTGGCGGTGCACTGAACGGCACGGTAGGCACGGTCGGTGGCGCAGTGGGCGGCGCTCTGAACGGTACTGTCGGAACAGTCGGTGGCGCAGTGGGCGGTGCACTCAACGGCACAGTCGGCGCGGTCGGCGGTGCAGTGGGCGGCACGCTCAACAACACAGTCGGCGTGGTCGGTGGTGCAGTTGGCGGTGCACTGAACGGCACGGCAGGCACAGTTGGCGGCGCCGTGAGCGGCGCGCTCAACAACACGGTCGGTGCGGTCGGCGGCACCGTGGGTGGCGCTCTGAACGGCACCGTTGGCCAGGTCGGCAGCGCAGTGGGCGGTACGCTCAACAACACGGTCGGCGCAGTCGGTGGTGCAGTTGGCGGTGCTCTGAACGGCACGGTCGGCACAGTTGGCGGCGCACTGAACGGCACCGTCGGTACCGTCGGCGGTGCGGTGGGTGGAGCTCTGAACGGCACCGTTGGCCAGGTCGGCGGCGCAGTGGGTGGCACGCTCAACAACACGGTCGGCGCAGTCGGTGGTGCAGTTGGCGGTGCTCTGAACGGTACTGTCGGCACTGTTGGCAGTGCAGTGGGCGGCGCGCTCAACGGCGCGGTTGGCCAGGTCGGCGGCGCCGTGGGTGGCGCTCTGAACGGGACTGTCGGTACGGTCGGCGGTGCAGTGGGCGGCACGCTCAACAACACGGTAGGCGCAGTCGGTGGCGCTCTGAACGGCACTGTCGGTGCCGTCGGCAGTGCGGTGGGTGGCGCTCTGAACGGCACCGTTGGCCAGGTCGGCAGCGCAGTGGGCGGTACGCTCAACAACACGGTGGGCGCAGTCGGTGGCGCATTGAACGGTACTGTCGGTACCGTCGGCAGTGCGGTGGGTGGCGCACTGAACGGCACTGTCGGCCAGGTCGGCGGTGCAGTGGGCGGCACGCTCAACAACACCGTCGGCACGGTCGGTGGTGCAGTGGGCGGCATTCTCAACGGCACCACCGGTAGCCCCGGCACAGGCCTGGGCGGTGTGCTGGGAAGCACGCTGGGCAACGTCGGCAGCGCGGTGGGCAACCTGCTCAACGGCAATCTCAATGGCACTGTCGGCAACCTGGGCAGCGCCGTGGGTGGCCTGGTGGGTGGCACGCTCGGCAGTCTCGGCCTGACCCAGCCGTCGGCGATCCCGCCGACCAGCCCGAAGGCACCGGCGCCGGCCGACCCGAATGCCGGCCTGATCATCGGCACCGGTGGCCTGGTCGGCAATGTCGGCCAGCTGATCGGGCCGACCACCACCAGCCTGTTCGGCGGCAATGGCTACCTGAGCAATGGCAATCTCAAGCTCAGCAATGCCAACGTGATGCAGACCTATTCGACGGTCAATGTGCTGGGCCTGCCGGTGGTGAACCTGTCGCCGGTCGGCAGCACGCTCAACGGTCTGGGCGGCGCGGCCACGGGCGGCAGCTCGCACCTGACCCTGATCGGTGGCGTCACTTCCGACAGCTACATCTACAACATCAACAACGGCAATCCGGGTGGCCTGCTGGGCCTGCTGCTGCCGAAGGATTCCCCGGCGTGGGCGGCCAAGTGTCTGGACATCGCGCTGGCCGACATCTCCTGCTGGGCCGTCAACGCGGCGCAGGACTACCAGGTGCTGATGGGTGACGGCGCCTTCGCCAACGGCTCGAAGGAAGTGGTGATCGGTGCCAACGCACGGCATGAACTGCCGAAGGTCGATGCCAATGTCGCCTTCCCCGGTGATGGCGTGAACGATCCCAGCAACCCGACCGGCGTGCCGACGGCCGACTATGCCGCGCGCATGGGCCATTCGGTGATCGTCGGCGACAGTGCCGTCGGCACCGCCAACGGGCAGACCCTGCTGGGTGCCGAGTCCACCTCCAACCAGGCCAACTCGGTCGCGCTGGGCTACCGCTCGGCCGCACTGCGTGGCGCGCAGGCCAGCTACAGTGCCTACGGCCTCACGGCGCCGCAGGTCTCGGCCGGTGAAGTATCGGTGGGCACCGCCGGTGGGGGCGAGCGCCAGATCACCAACGTGGCTGCGGGCAGCGGCAACACCGACGCGGTCAACGTGGCGCAGTTGAAGGGCGCGATCAGCCTGATCAACGGCGTGGCGGATGCTGCGGTGACCTACGATCTGGACGCCGGCGGCAATCCGAACTATCGACGGGTCACCCTCGGCGCAGGCACCGGCACCACCACCATCGGCAATCTCGCCGCCGGTGCGGTCACCGCGGGCAGCCTCGAGGCCGTCAACGGTGGCCAGCTGGCGGCAACGAACAGCGCGATCGCCAGCTTCTTCGGTGGTCGTGCAGCCTTTGACCCGGCCAGCGGCATCTTCACCGCACCGCTGTTCGAGATCAGCACGATCTCCACCACCGGCGCCATCGCCCAGGGCCTGTACACCAACGCCACCGATGCCTTCGCGGCGGTGGATGGTTCGCTGGTCAACCTCAACACGCAGATCACCGATATCCGCAACGGCGGTACCAAGTACCTGCGGGTGAACTCGACCGGTACCGAGGCCGTGGCCAGCGGCGCCGATTCGATCGCGGTCGGCACCAATGCGCGGGCGACGGCAGCCAACAGCATCGCAGTGGGTGCGGGAAGCCTTGCCGATCGTGCCAACACGGTTTCCATCGGTGCCGCTGGCGCAGAGCGTCAGGTCATCAACGTGGCGGCCGGTACCGCGGCCACCGATGCGGTCAACGTGGGACAGCTGCAGGCCTCGGAGCAGGGGGCACTGCGCTATGACCTCAACGCCGATGGCAGCGTCAACTATGCCAGCGCCACGCTGGGCCAGGCCGGCACCGCCACCACGCTGCGCAATCTCGGCCCGGGCCAGGTCAGCGCCACCAGCAGCGAGGCCATCAACGGGGCCCAGCTGTTCGCCGCCAACCAGGCTGTGGCCACCCACCTCGGCGGTGGTGCTGCGGTCAGCGCCAGCGGCGTCCTGACCGCACCGACGTACTCGATCAACAACGTCGCCACCAACGGCACCGTGACCAAGGGCAGCTACAACGACGTCGGCACCGCCTTCGATGCGGTCAGCAACTCGCTGGCCAACGTTGCCGACCAGACCGGCGAGATCGACAAGCTGGCCGTGAAATACGATGTCGACGGCAGTGGCAACGTGCTCAACAGCGTGACGCTGACGGGCACCGGTACCGGTGCGGTGAAGATCACCAACGTCGCCGCCGGCAGCATCCTGGCCGGCAGCAGCGACGCCATCACCGGCGACCAGCTGTTCAGCACCCACAGCACCATCGCCAACTACTTCGGCGGCACCACTGCCTACAACGGCACCACCAACGCGTGGACCGCGCCGACGTTCAGCATTTCCAGCATCGCCACCGATGGCACCTTCACCAGCGGCGATTACAACAACGTCACCGCCGCCTTCACTGCCGTCGATGGCTCGCTGAAGGTCCTCAACCAGCGCATCACCAACGGTGGCGGTGGCAGTGCCTACCTGGCGGTGAACTCGACGGCGGCCGCAGCCACCGCGGCCGGTGCGGAAGCGGTGGCGGTCGGCCCGCAGGCCAGAGCAGCCGGTGCCAACAGCGTGGCGGTCGGCAACGGTGCCAGCAGCAGTGCCGGCAACAGCGTGGCGCTGGGTGCCGGTTCGGTGGCCAGCGTTGGCGCACAGAGCGGCTATACCGGCGCCTACGGCCAGACCGGTGCCAGCAACTCGGCCGGTGAGGTCTCGGTCGGCAGCAGCGGCAGCGAGCGCAAGATCACCCACGTTGCCGACGGCTCGGACACCTACGACGCAACCAATGTCGGCCAGCTGAAGAACGGCGTGAATTACGCCATCGACGAGTCGAAGAAGTACACCGACCAGAAGATCCAGAACATCACCAACGTGGCGGGCAGCTTCCGCGCCAACAACACCAACAACCTGGCCGATCCGTCCGCCAGCGGCGCCAACTCCGCCGCCGGTGGTGCAGGCTCCACTGCCGCCGGTGCCAACTCGACCGCGCTCGGCAATGGTTCACAGGCGCAGGCCGACAACTCGGTGGCATTGGGTGCAGGTTCGGTGGCGAACCGGGCCAACACGGTCTCGGTGGGTGCCAGCGGCGCCGAACGCCAGGTGGTCAACGTGGCCGACGGCTCGCAGGCCACCGACGCGGTCAACGTGCGCCAGCTGCAGGCGTCGCAGCAGGGCACCATCCGCTACGACACCACGGTGAACGGTGCGACCAACTACAACAGCGTCACCCTGGGCAGCACCAGCAGCGGCCCGACCACGGTGCGCAACGTTGCCGCTGGCACCGCCGGTACCGACGCGGTCAACGTGGATCAGCTGAAGTCGGGCATGGCGCAGACCCTGGACTGGTCCAAGGCCTACACCGACGAGCGTATGGGTGGCTTCGAGCGCGACCTGCGCAAGACCGACAACCGTGCTTCGGCCGGTATCGCCTCGGCGATGGCCACCGCAGCGCTGCCGCAGCCCAGCGAGGCGGGCCGCAGCATGGCCTCGATCGCGGCTGGCAGCTACAACGGCGAATCGGGCGTGGCGCTGGGCATCTCCGGTGTCTCCGAAGGCGGGCGCTGGATCTACAAGTTCAGCGGTTCGACCAACAGCCGTGGCGAGGCCGGCGTGGCCGTCGGTGCCGGCATCCAGTGGTGATCCCCGCCGCCGGGCCGCGCCCGCGGCCCGGCATCGCGGAAACGTCTACAGGGGGAATGACATGAAACAGCATCGCATCGCCCGCGCCGGCCAACATGCCGCTACGCTGGGCCTGATCCTGGGGATGGGCCTGCTGGCCGCCTGCCGCAGCCATGCGCCGGCCACCGACGGTCCCGTCGAAGCCACCGCCGTGCAGTTCCCGGAGGCCTCCAGGGCCTCGTTGAAGGAAGGCATCTATCCGGACGTCGCCGACCTGCGCCGCTTCGCGCCGGGCATGAGCAAGCGGCAGTTGTACACGCTGCTGGGCACGCCGCATTTCAATGAAGGCATGTGGGGCGTGCGCGAGTGGAACTACCTGTTCAACTTCCGCACCGCGCAAGGTGCGGAGTATTTCACCTGCCAGTTCCAGGTCCGCTTTGACAGCAAGGGCATCGCCCAGGCGGGTTACTGGAAGCCGGAATCGTGCGCGGCCGTGCTGGAGCCGCCGCGGCCACCGGTCCCGCCGGCACCGGCACCGGCACCACTGCCGGAACAGCCGCTGCGGCTGTCGGCCGACGCGTTGTTCGGCTTCGACAGCGCGGTGCTGAGCGCGGAAGGGCAGCAGGCGGTGCAGGGCATCCTGGCGCAGGTACGCGAAGCCGCACAGGTGCAGTCGATCAGGGTGACCGGCTATACCGACCGTATCGGCAGCGCCAGCTACAACCAGGCGCTGTCGCAGCGCCGCGCCGAGGCCGTGCGCAGCGCGCTGGTGCAGGGCGGCGTGCCTGCGGCCAGCATCAGCGCCGAAGGACGCGGCGCGGCTGAGCCGATCGTGCAGTGCGGGCAGCGCAACCGGCGCGAGCTGATTGCCTGCCTGGCGCCGAACCGGCGCGTGCAGATCGCCGGGATGGCACAGCCACGTTGACCCTCCTGCGCCGGGGCTGTGCCCCGGCATCCCGAGTCCCCCCTGACCGCCGGCAGGCGTGGCAACGTCTCCCCCGTCGTCCACGCCTGCCTGCGGCTCAGGTCTACAAACGGTGCACGCGATGAATGCCCAATTCCTGCCACTCTCCATGAAGACGGAAGCTACGCTCAGCGTGTACGGCCAGCTCGGCAACCATGCCGTGGTGCGCATCCCGGGCCGGCGCCTGCCCGGCCTGATCCTGCAGGCCGATACCGTGGCAGGGTTCCTGGCCCAGCTGCAGGAAGCCCAGGCCTGCCTACGCAGCGGCCGCGCACAGCGCACCGACGCCGAGCTGGACATGCTGATCGACGTGCTGCAGCAGTGGTACGCCTTGATCGAATCGCGCCTGGCCGACGCCGGCGAGGCGCTGTAAAGAAAAAGGGGACGGAGGGGATTAAGTCGTTTCCTGCACACGCGGGGCAAGAACGACTTAATCCCCTCCGTCCCCTTTTCCTACGCGCGGGCGCGGACCAGCCAGCAGGCGGCATCCACGCGTACGCGGTCGCCTTCGATGAACGGCGCGAATGCAGCCAGCGCCTGGTGGCGAAGCACTGCGGCACGGGCTTCCGGCATTGAGCGCAGGGCCAGCCCCAACGGGCCCAGCTGGCCGACATAGGTGGGCAGGTCTTCGCGGGCGATCGAGCAGGGCAGGTCTACCGCAACCACCTCCACATCCTTCCAACCGGCGGCCTGCACAAGCCGCTGTACCCGCCCGCCATCGGCGAAGGCGAACTGTCCCGGCGCGCCGGGTACCCGGGGCGGCAGATCCAGTGCATCGCCGATGGCGCGCTCGGCCGTGGTCATGAATGGATTTTCGTCGGCACTGCGCCAGGCGATGAAGCGCAGCCCAGCGCGGGGTGTCGCGGCACGATGCAGGTTGGCGAACGCGGCCTGGCTGTCCTCGAAGAACATCACGCCCAGCCGCGACTGGATCCAGTCGAAGTGCGCGGACGGCAGAGGATGGCGCTGCGCGTCTGCCACGATGAAGTCCGCGTCCAGTCCCGCAGCCTCGGCGCGCTGGCGGGCCAGCGCCAGCATCGGCGCGGAGATGTCCAGGCCGGTGCTGTGTGTCGCTGGGCGTGCGGCGGCTGATGCCAGCAGGCTGGCACCGGTACCGCAGCCTACATCCAGCAGTTGCATGACGGTCTCCGGAAGTTCGGCCACCAGCAGGTCGGCCATGGGCTGGAACAGGCCATCGAGAATGGCCTGCTGCGCAACCCAGACCTGGCCGCCAGGACCGTTCCACAGGGCGCTCTGATCAACGGGGGATGTACGGGTCATGGTCTTGCCTTGCAGGGAAGTCGCCCATAGGTTGGCGCTTGAAGGTCACTTGAGGTCAAGCCCGTGCGTGAACTGGATATCGGCGAAGTGGTCAAGCGCAGTGGCGTGCCGGCCTCGACCCTGCGTTACTACGAACAGCTTGGGCTGCTGCAGGCACTGGGCCGTCGCGGCCTGCGCCGGCAGTACGACGAGCAGGTGCTGGAGCGGCTGGCACTGATCGGCCTGGGCCAGGCGGCCGGGCTGTCGCTGCAGCAGATCGGCGCATCGCTGCCGCCGCAGCGCGGATGCCTTACGCTGGATCGTGAGGCCCTGCTGGCGCAGGCTGATGTGCTGCAGCGGCAGATCATCCAGCTGCAACGGGTACGCCGGCACCTGCAACGTGCGGCGGCCTGCCCGCAGGCAGAGGATGCCCGGAAGTGCGGCTCGTTCCGGAAGCTGCTGCGGGCACAGCAGCGCATGGCGGGTGGGTGAGAGAAGCGTATCCACGCATGGCGTGAATCCACTGCAGCACGACCTCGGCAGATCCACGCCCTGCGTGGATGATTCAGTCGCGGGTGCTGACTTCCCACGTGGCATGCAGCACCCCCGGCACGTGCTCCATCCGTGCCAGCACCAGATCCAGCTCGTCGGCACTGACCGCGGTACTGACCAGCACCGCGATCACGTCGGTAGGCGCGTCGGCATGCTCGACCACCTGCACATCGCCCACCGGATACTGCGCGGCCTCCAGCGCATCGACCAGTCGCTCGCGCACCCGCGGTACGGCTTCGGCATCCACGCTCAGGCGCACTTCGTAGGTGGCTTCGGTCGCCGCCTCGTTGATCGGGATGCGGTTGATCGCATTCACCAGCGGCCGCAGCAGCGTGTTGCCGGCGATGATCAGCACGGTCAGCAGCACGCCCTCGGCCAGCATGTCCGCGCCGGTGCAGCTGCCGACCGCCGCCGAGCACCACAGGGTGGCGGCGGTGTTCAGGCCGCGCACGTTCATGCCTTCCTTCATGATCACGCCGGCGCCGAGGAAGCCGACACCGGAGACCACGTAGGAGATCACCCGTACTGCCTCGGCGCTGCCGGCGATGCGCATGCCCAGGTCGACGAAGGCGGCGGCGCCCACTGCCACCAGCACGTTGGTGCGCAGGCCGGCGGTGCGTTGCCGGTACTGGCGCTCGGCGCCGATCAGCGTGCCCAGCACGAAGGCGGCCAGCAGGCTGACCACGGTGTCGGCGAAGGGACCGGCCTGGAAGGTCTCAATGAAGCGCATGGCCGGAGTCTACCCGGTCGAGGTGACAGTAGATCCACGCCATGCGCGGATTTCGAAAGTGTCAGAAACGACTTAATCCCCTCCGTCCCCTTTTTGCGGGGTCAGTCGGTGTCGTCGACGCGCTCGCCCATCAGTTCGCGCTGGCGCTTGTCCAGTTCCTCGGCGTAGCGCTTGCGGACGAAGGCTTCAGAGACCACGCCAGGACCTGGCCGTTGGCGGCGACCACGGCCAGTTCATCGGCCTGGGTCTGGTCGAAGCGCTGCATCACGCTGACCACGTCCGCGGCCGGTGACAGTGACACGTCCCGGTTCTCGGCCAGCTCGCCGATCATGGTCTCCGGCTTCACGCCGTCGCCGTAGACGCGCGGAATCTGCACGATGCCTGCGTAATGGCCTTCGCTGTCGATCAGGATCACCCGGCTGCCCGAACCCAGCGGGAAGCGCTGGCGGAACGTGGCGGCATCGAGATCGGCCGGCGCGGTAGCCACGCCCTTGCGCATCAGCCGGCCGGCGTTGAGGTTCTGCACCCAGCCCACGTCGCGTGCGCTCTTGATGGTCTCGCCGCGCAGGTGCATGCGCCAGGTCGAGAACGAATAACCGAACCACTGCCGTACCAGCGTGCTGGAGACCAGCACCGCACTCATCACCACGCTGGTCAGCAGGAAGTCGTGGGTGCCTTCCAGCACCAGCATGGCCATGGTCATCGGTGCGCCGACCACGGCGGCGGCCAACGCTGCCATGCCAGCCAGCGCGGCGGACGTGGCATCGATCACCGGCACACCAGTGGCCATCGCCAGCAGGCCGGCGAACAGGGCGCCGACCAGGGTGCCCATGAACAACGAGGCGAAGAACAGGCCGCCGCGGAAACCAAACCCGAGCGAGATGCCCGAGGCCAGGCACTTCAGGGTCAGCAGGCCGCCGATCCAGATCAGCGGCAGGTGCGTGGTCAGGTCCAGGTGCAGCGCGCCATGGCCGGACGACAGCACCTGCGGGCTGGCCAGGGCCAGCGGAATCAGCAGCAGGCCGCCCACCACCGGCCGACCCCACAGCGGCAACGGGCTGCGCTTGACCGTGCCTTCGATCGAGGCGATCAGCCGCATCACCGCGATGCCGACCATCGCGCAGCAGCAGCCAAGCAGGCCGTAAATGGCGTAGTCGGCGGCGCGGACATCAATCGTCGAGGCAGCCGGCAGCAGGTAGGGCTCGATGCCGGCCTGGTCGGCCACGAATGCACCTGCCAGCGCGGCCACCGCCACTGGCGCCAGTGCGGCCGGGGTGTAGGCGCCGATGACGATCTCGAAGGCGTAGAACGCGCCGGCCAGTGGCGCCCCGAAGGCGGCCGCGATGGCACCGGCGGCACCGGCGCCGACCAGGATGCGCACGTCGTTGCGGCGCAGGCGCATCACCCTGCCCAGCTGCGAGCCGCTGCCCGCTCCCATCTGCGTATACGAAGCCTCCAGCCCGACCGAGGCGCCGCAGCCATTGGACAGCAGGGTCTGGGTCAGCACGATGAGGTTGTCGCGCATCGACATGCGCCCGCCATGCAGGGCATTGGCTTCGACCGCATCGAGCAGGGGCCGCTTGAGCCGGGTCGCGGCCAGGCTGACCAGGCCGACCAGCAGGCCACCCAGCGGCAGCACCAGCAGTGCGGTCCAGGTCAGCGCGGGCAGGGAGCTCAGGCGCATGCCGTCGTCCAGCCCGTACAGGGTGCCCTGCAGCCAGCGTGCGATGCCGGACTGCAGCAGGGTCAGGTAGCCGGCGATCAGGCCGACCAGCAGGGCAAGCGCGATGAACCACAGGTCGCTGCCGCGCAGGCGCAGGCGCAGGCCCTGGAAGGCCAGATGCAGGCGCGATGGCGAAACAGGCAGTGACATGGTGGCGGCATGATACGCCGCCACCGTGGTCGCCGCCGTCACTGCATCGGGCGGTTACCGCGTCAGAAGCGGTAGCGGCCCTGCACGTAGAAGGTGCGTGGCGCGGCCACCATGCGGCCGGCGTTGCCATCGACGTTGCGGGTGTACCAGCGCTTGTCGGTCAGGTTGTTCACGCCCAGCGCGATCTCGCTGTCGTCCAGCCCCGGCACCTGCCAGGCCACCTGCGCGTTCCACAGGCGCACGCCCGGCACGCGGCCCACGCGCGCGTCAGCGGTTTCTTCCCAGGTGTTGGCGGCATCGGAGAACTGGCCGCTCTGGTGGGTGCTGGAGACATTGAAGGTCCAGCCGGCCAGTGCGTAGCGGGCGCCGACGCTGTCGGTGTCGCGCGAGTAGAAGGGCACGTCCAGGCCGCGGTTGTCACCGGACTGCTGGATCGCCTGGGTCCAGGTGTAGTTGGCGTACAGCTCCAGCCCGGCCAGCGCACTGTCCTCGGCGAAGTGGTACTCCAGCGCGCTCTCCACGCCCTTGTGGTCGGTGGCGCCGATGTTCTGGAAGGTCGGTGGGGTGATCCCCGGCACCTGCAGGATCTGGTTGTCGAAGCGCATCTTGAACACGGTCACTTCCGCGCGCAGTGCGCCGTCCTGCCAGCGCGCGCCCAGTTCGGCGGTCTTTGCCACTTCCGGTTTGAGCGGATTGCTGGCGGTCTGGGAATTCAGCTGGATGTTCTGCACCGGCCCGAACGAGGTGGTGTAGTTGCCGAACACAGTCAGCCGCGGCGTCAGCAGGTAGGCGATGTTGAGCGAGGGCAGGGCCTTGTCGTTGAGGCTGCTGAAGGTCGCCGTGCCACCGGCCTGGCGGCGGTCCATGTCGATCCATTCCATGCGCACGCCCGGGGTGATCCGCCACTGGCCGATCGCGATGCGGTCGTCGATGTAGAACGCATGGGCATCGGTCGCGTTGTCGAAACGGGTGGTGGCACTGGCCACGCCGGTGCGGCGGCTGACGGTGTAGCTGCGGTCGTTGCCCCGTTCGCGCAGGAAGCGGTAGCCGGCGGTGATGTCGTGCACCGTGCTGCCCCAATGCAGGCGCTGGGTATAGCGCGGCTCGATGCCAAGCACGCGGTAATCGCGCGGCTGCACGGTCAACTGGGTATTGGCCGCGTTGATCAGCGAGCTGGCGCGGCTGCTTTCGTTGTAATAGGCCAGCACCTCGAATTCGCTGTTGGCCGACAGCGTGTTGGTGTAGCCCAGGTCGATGCCGGTGCGGTGGCCCTTCCAGAAATCGGTGGAGCGGGTGTTCTGGAACGGGTCGGCCTCGTACTGGGCGCGGGTCAGGCCGCCCGGGGTCAGCGAGCGCACATCGTAGTACGACAGCTTGGCACGCAGTTCCTGCTGCGCGTCGATGGCATAGGCGAACTTCAGCGCCAGGTCGTTGAAGCGGTCATCGCTGCCCTGGCGCCAGCCACGCCCGTCCTGGCCGGAGTACAGCAGGGCCGCGCCCAGGCCGTTGTCGCCGGTACCGCCGAGGAAGGCGTTGTACTGGGTGCTGTCACCGCCGCCATGGTCGTAGGCGGTGTAGCGCACGCCCGCTTCGCCGTGCAGGCCTGCCTCGGTGGGAATGGCGCGGGTGCTGAAGTTGATGATGCCGCCCACGTTCTGCGGGCCGTAGCGCACCGCGCCGCCGCCGCGCACCACGTCGATCGATTCGATGTTGGACAGGCTGGTCGGCGCGAACGACAGCTGCGGCTGACCATACGGCGCCACCGCCAGCGGTACGCCGTCCAGCAGTACGGTCGAGCGCGGCGAGTAGCGCCCGGTCAGGCCGCGCACGCCGATGTTCAGCGAGACCGAGCTGCCGGCCGTACCGGAGTTGTCGGTGACCTGCACGCCGGGGATGCGGCGCATGGCATCGCCGATGCTGGCCGCGCCGCTGGCCTCGATGCGCTGGCGGTCGACCACCGTGCGCGCGCCGGCGAAGCGCTTCACGCTGTCATGCAGGCCGGTACCCAGCCAGCTGCCAGAGACCTGGATGCTGTCGAGCGTGGTAGCGCCGTCCTGGGCGAAGACGCTGGCGGCCGGAAGCAGGCACAGGGTGAGGGCGGCGGCCAGGGGCAGGCGGGCCGGTTGCAGGGCGTGGATGGGCATCGGTGCAGGCTGTGGAAGGTCGTAAATGAGAATTATTGCTGATTCCATTCGCCAATGGAATGCGCGTCGGGTTCATGCCGTTGCCCCGGTGGTAAAATGGGCGATTGCTTCCTGACTCGCCGAGATCCGCCATGTCCCAAGCCGCCTTCTACCCCGTCGGAACCCCTGGCCAGCCGTGGGGAGCGGCGGAACGGGAGCTGTGGCGTGGTCGCCAGCAGCGCCTGCGTCGCTATGACCAGGAGGTGCTGCCGCGCATCGAGGCGCTGGCCTCGCGTTTCGACAAGGTGGCCTATGGCCGGCTCGACTACGCTGGCGAGACCTATACGTTGTTCGCCCTGCGCAGCCGCGACTGGAACCCGGCGCTGCCCGCCGCGCTGGTTACCGGTGGCGTGCACGGCTATGAGACCAGTGGCGTGATGGGCGCGCTGGAGTTCCTCGAAAAGCACGCCGCCGACTATGCCGGCAAGGCCAACCTGCTGGTGGCGCCGTGCGTGAATCCGTGGGGCTTCGAGCGCATCAACCGCTGGAACTTCGATGCGATCGACCCGAACCGCAACTTCCGCGCCGATGGCCCGGCCCGCGAGTCGACCGCGCTGATCGAGCTGGTTGCACCGATCAAGGGCCAGTTCGTGCTGCACATCGACCTGCACGAGACCACCGACAGTGATGAAAGCGAGTTCCGCCCGGCGCTGGCCGCGCGTGATGGCAAGCCGTTCGAGCCGGGCCTGATTCCGGATGGCTTCTACCTGGTGGATGACAGCGAGGCCCCGCAGCCGGCCTTCCAGCAGGCGGTCATTGCCGCCGTGGAGAAGGTCACCCATATCGCCCCCGCCGACGACAAAGGCGAGATCATCGGTTCGCCGGTGATCGCCCACGGCGTGATCGAGTATCCGCTGGTAAAGCTGGGCCTGTGCGCCGGCATTACCGGCGCGAAGTACACCACCACCACCGAGGTCTACCCGGACAGCCCGCGGGCAACCCCGCAGCAGTGCAACGACGCACAGGTGGCAGCGGTGTGCGCGGCACTGGATTACGCGCTCGCCCATCGCTGACAGATAAAAAGGGGACGGAGGGGATTAAGTCGTTTGTGCCCCAGTACCGCCGGGGCACAAACGACTTAATCCCCTCCGTCCCCTTTTTCACCCCAACGCGTCGGCCCACCAGAGTGCGGCTGGGCCTGGCGGCGTGTCGCGTCGCCACAGCAGGTCGCTGTGGATGCGCCGCGGCCAGCCCGGCAGCACCAGTTCCACCAGCCGCCCACGGTCATAGCGCTGCACCAGCGCCCGCGGCAGTTCGGCCCAGCCGATGCCGTCCTCGGCCATCTCCATCACCATCAGGTAATCGGTGGCGGTCCACGCGAGGCCGGTGACCAAGCGGGTCTGATCGACTTCCGCGCTCAGGCGCACCTGCCGATGCCGTGCCAGTTGTGCGGCGGCGCGGCGCCCGGCGCTGGCCAGCGGGTGTCCGCGCGCCACGTACACCGACAACTCGCTGTGGTGCGCCAGCGGCCGCGCCACCAGCCCATCGGGATAGCGCTCCTGCCTGGGCAGCAGGCCCAGCGCGGCGCGGCCGCCGCTCACCCGTTCCAGCACGTCCTCGCCTTCGGCATCCAGCCACTCCAGCTCGATCTCCGGGAACGCTTCGGCGAAGCGCTGCAGGATCCGCTGCTCCGGATCCAGCTGGTAGACATCGGAAAACACCACGGTCAGGCGCGGCTCGACCGGCGCGGACAGGCGCACGCTCAACTGCTGCAGGCGCGCATCGGCGGCCAGGATCTCCTGTGCGTGGCCCAGCACCTGGCGCCCGGCCTCGGTCAGCCGCGGGTAGCGCCCGCTGCGGTCGAACAGGCTCACGCCGAGGTCGGCTTCCAGGTGGGCAATGGCGGTGCTGACCGTCGACTGGGTCTTGCCCAGCCGGCGTGCCGCGGCCGAGAACGAGCCCAGCGCGGCGGCTTCCACGAAGGCCTGTAGGGATTCAGGGGAATAGGGCATTGATCCATCGCTCCTGTCGATGGAATCCATTTTGATACCACCGTAAAAGGCGATGATACTAACCCCCGTCGCCCCTGTCTGCGAGGGGCGTTCCGGACCCTCCACGCGCGGCGTGGATCCATTGATGAGGCGGCGCGGTCCCCGTCCTGCAAGGAGTTTCACATGTCCCGTACTGTTCCCGCCCGTGGCGCGCTGGTCGCCTGGGCCTGCCTGACCGTGGCGATCGTCGCCGAAGTGGTCGGCACCTCGTTCATGGCCCACGCCGCCCGCGATGGCGGCTGGACCGGTTATCTGATCATGGCCGGTGCGCTGGCGCTGTCCTACTTCTTCCTGGCGCAGTCGGTGCGTCGCATCGCGGTGGGCGTGGCCTACGCGGTGTGGGAAGGCCTGGGCCTGACCCTGCTGACCGTGGTCGGCCTCACCGTGTTCGGCGAGAGCCTGTCACTGCAGCAGCTGGCCGGCCTGGTGCTGGCGGTGGTGGGCATCGTCTGCGTCACCCTCGGGGAGGCACACTGATGAATACCCTGGCTCTGTTTTTCGTGATCTGTTCGGCGCTGATCGATGTCGCCGCGAACATGATGGTGGCCAAGTCGGAAGGCTTCCGCCGCTGGCGCTGGGGTGTCGCTGCGATCGTCATGGTCTGGATCGCCTTCGCCCTGCTGGGCCAGGCGGTGCGTTACATGGACCTGGCCACCGCCTATGCGATGTGGGGTGCGATCGGCGTGATCGGAACCGCCACCTGCGGACGCCTGTTGTTCGGCAACCGCCTGCGTCCGATCGGTTGGATCGGCATCGGTCTGGTCACTGCGGCGGTGCTGCTGCTCAGCACCGCCAAGTAGCAACGGGTCTTTTCGCGGGCGTGGCGGCACCGGTGCGGGCGATTTGCGAAGTCGCCCGCGCTCGCCGACACTGCGGCTTTCCACAAGGAGTGCCCGCATGTTCAGCCACATCACCGTTGGAACGAACGACATGGACGTCGCGCATCGCTTCTACGATGCCCTGTTCGCCGCGATGGGGGCACGTCCGGGTGTGTTCGACGAAAAGGGTCGGCTGCTGTACTTCAAGGATGGGCGGATGTTCGGCGTGACCGCGCCGATCGATGGGCAGCCAGCGTGCCATGCCAACGGCGGCACCATCGGTTTCAGTCTGGGCAGTGCAGAGGCCGTGCGTGCCTGGCAGGAAGCTGGCGTGGCTCACGGTGGTACCGCAATCGAAGATCCGCCCGGCGTCCGCAACATGTCCGGTCGGCAGGTGTTTCTGGCCTATCTGCGTGACCCGGATGGCAACAAGCTGTGTGCGGTGCATGTAATGTCGTGATCGGACAGGATGCGCGTGGCCGCGCCGCGGCCCGCGCGGGCAAGGTTGCGCTCCGGCGCGCGCGTGATAACACGGAATGGTGGGCCGGGCCTGTGACCACAGGCCGCAACTTCATGCTCTGTCCACTGCGGTTCAGCCAGAATTGGGCGGCTAACCCTTTGATCTACCGGAGAACGCCGCCCCATGGATGTACTGGAGCCGCAACAATCCCCGGTGCGCACCCTTCGGCCTGTGTTCGCCTTCGCGGCGATCGTTGTCGTGGCGTTCGCGCTGTTCGTCAGCCTGTTTCCGCTCGGTGCGGGCCGCCTGCTGGTCAAGGCGCAGGACTGGGCCGCACTCAATGTCGGCTGGTACTACCTGCTGGCGATGACCCTGTACCTGGTGTTCGTGGTCGGTGTGGCGCTGTCCAAGTATGGCGGCATCAAGCTCGGCGCCGACCATGATGAGCCGGAGTTCAGCTATCTTTCCTGGGCCGGCATGCTGTTCGCCGCCGGCATCAGCATCACCCTGTTCTTCTTCTGCGTCTCCGAACCGCTGACCCACTACCTGCAGCCGCCGCAGGGCGATCCGGCCGCAGGCGAGGCCGGGGCGCGCCAGGCCATGCAGCTGCTCTTCCTGCACTGGGGCCTGCATGGCTGGGGCGTGTTCGCACTCGCAGCGATGGCGATGGCCTACTTCGCCTATCGCCACAACCTGCCGCTGGCGCTGCGCTCGGCGCTGTATCCGCTGATCGGCAAGCGCATCAACGGGCCGATCGGCTACACCGTGGACGCGCTGGGCATTGTCGCCACCGTATTCGGCATCGGCGCCGACATGGGCTTCGGCGTGCTGCACCTCAACGCGGGCCTGTCGCACCTGTTCAACATCCCGCACTCCAACCTGGTGCAGATCATCCTGGTGGTCAGCATGATGGGCGCGGCGGTGGCCGTCGCGGTTTCAGGCGTGGAGAAGGGCGTGCGCTGGATGGCCAACATCAACATGCTGCTGGCGATCGCGCTGGTGCTGTTCATGCTGTGCGCCGGCCCCACCCAGTACCTGCTGAGTACGCTGATGCAGAACCTGGGCGACTACCTGGGCAGCGTGGTTGGCAAGAGTTTCGATGTGTACGCCTATGGCGGCCGGCCGGAATGGCTGGGCGGTTGGACGGTGTTCTATTGGGCCTGGTGGATCGGCTGGGCGCCGTTCGTCGGCCTGTTCATCGCGCGCATCTCGCGTGGCCGCACCATCCGCGAATTCGTGTTCGGCGTGCTGCTGATCCCGCTGGGCTTCACCCTGGCCTGGCTGTCGATCTTCGGCAACAGCGCGCTGGACCAGGTGCTGCACCACGGCCAGCAGCAGCTGGCGCAGCTGGCGGTGGATGACCCACCGACCGTGCTGTATGCACTGTTGGATGGCTACCCGTGGAGCCGCACGGTGATCGCGGTGACCGTGCTGGTCAGCTTCATCTTCTTCGTGACGTCGGCTGATTCGGGGGCGGTGGTGTTGTCCACGCTGTCCTCGCACGGCGGCGCGCCGGAGGATGATGGTCCGCGCTGGCTGCGCGTGTTCTGGGGCACGGTGATCGCGGTGCTGACCGCCGGGCTGCTGCTGGCCGGCAGCATCGATGCACTGAAATCGGCGGTGGTATTGGCCTCGCTGCCGTTCTCGGCGGTGCTGCTGCTGATGATGTGGGGCCTGACCCGCGCCTTCAGTGACGAATCGCACCGCAAGCGCGCGCTGCAGTACCGGCCCTCGCCGCTGATCGGTGACGATCGCCACCATCAGGGCTGGCGCCAGCGCCTGAGCCAGGCCATGCACTTCCCGGTGCGCGACCAGGTCTACCGCTTCATGGATGACACGGTGAAGCCGGCGATGGAAGCGGTGGCCGAACAGCTGCGCGGGCAGGGCTGGGACGTGGCCACGCGCTTCGAGGCCGGCGACATGGAGCTGACGGTGAACCATGGCGAGCAGCAGGATTTCCTGTACCGGGTGATCCTGAGTGGCTACCTGACCCCGTCGTTCGCCGCGCAGCAGCTGCGCAACCAGCGCTACTACCGCGCGGAAGTGCATCTGTTCGAAGGCAGCCAGGACTACGACCTGGTCGGCTACAGCCGCAAGCAGATCATCAACGACATCATCAGCCAGTACGAACGGCACCTGCAGTTCCTGCACCTGAGCCGGTGATGCGGTGGGTGCGGACCGTTGGTCCGCACACCCCAGCAGAGCCGAGCCCATGCTCGGCTTCCTGTTGCCGAAGAGCAGCCGAGCACGGGCTCGGCTCTACAGGTGGCGCATCAGAACCGGTAGCGCGCGCCCAGCGAAACGAACTGCCCGCGCAGGTTGTACTGGCTGATGTCGAAACCGTTGGAGCCGCCGGCCGGGTCGAACGGCGGGTCCTTGTCGGTCAGGTTCAGCACCGACAGCGACAGCGTGGTGTTGGGAATGCCTTCGTAGGCCACGTACAGGTCCAGCTGGTGATACGGCTTGACGCGGTCGCGCAGGCCCGGATTGCTGGTGGCCGTCGCCACGCGCTGGTCGTAGCCGCTCACGTACTGCAGGCTCAGCGTGCTGCTCCAGTCGCCCACCGCCCAGTTCAGCGAGGTGGTGCCGCGCGTACGCGGCAACGCGCCGTGGCGATTGTTGCCAGCCCCCTCATACGGCGCCTGACCGGCTACCAGCGGTTGCTTGAAGCTCAGCAGGTGGGTCCAGCTGCCGGCCACGGTGAAGTTGCCCCAGCCCTCGGTGCGGAAGGTGTGGTTGGCGTCCAGGTCCAGCCCGGAGGTGGTCAGTTCGCCCTGGTTGGCGTACTGGTTGGTGATGAACTGGATGCGCCCCTGCGCATCACGCTGTACACGGCCGGGGAACAGCGTCGGGTTGTCGACGATGAACTGCGCGCTGTCCGGCTTGACCAGGTTGTCCTGCTCGATGCGGTACCAGTCCAGGCCGATGCTGGTATCGCCATCCGGCGACCACACCGCGCCCACGTTGAAGTTGCGCGAGCGTTCGGCCTTCAGGTCCGGGTTGCCGGTGCGGATGTTGGTCACGCCACGGCTGCCACCGGGCTGCAGCGGATCCAGCGGATCGATCACCGAGCCGTAGCTGACGGTCTGGCCTGGCGCGATTTCCGGCAGCGAGGGGGCGCGGAAGCCGCGCGAGAACGAACCGCGCAGCAGCAGGCTGTCCAACGGCTGCCAGCGCAGCGCCAGCTTCGGCGAGAACGCCTTGCCGAAATCATCGTAGTGGTCGCCGCGACCAGCCACCTGCAGCTCAAGCGTGCGGTGCAGCGGCACGCTCAATTCGGCGTAGGCGGCGCTGACCTGGCGCTCGCCGTTGACCACGTTGATGGCCGGGCGCAGTTCGGTGCCCGACAGCACCTGTGCGCTGGTGCGCGCATCCAGTGACTCCTTGCGGAACTCGGCACCCCAGGCGAAGCCGACCGCACCGGCCGGGAGGTCCCACAGCGAGGTCGAGGCCTTGACGTTCAACGCGTGCAGCTTGTACCAGCCTGGCCGCTTGGTCTGCAGGCGCAGTGCATCCAACGCGCCCGGCGTGCTGGACGGATTAAGGAAGTTGTAGCTGCCATCGCGCAGGATCTGTTCGAACGCGTAGCGGTTGACGAAATTGTCGACGTACTCGCGCTGCGCGCTCTGCGAGGTCAGCGCCGCCGCTTCCCAGTCCCAGCGCTCGCCACTGCCACGCACGCCGGCCAGGGCACGGTAGAACACCTGGGTGTTGTCCTTCAGGCGCGGGCCGAGATCGAAGAAGGTGTACTCGAACGGCAGCGGCGCGCTGCCCGGGTTGTTCGGGTGGCCCACCGGCAGCACCGCCGGCACGTCGATCAGGGTGCCGGTGGCCGGGTTGTAGGCACGCAGGCCCGGGCCGACGGTGAGCGGCGCGCTGAAGATCTGGTCGGCCTTGTTGTGGCTGTACAGTACGTCGGCGAAGGCTTCGACGCTGTCGTTGAAGCGGTAGGTCGCGCTCAACGACGCCTGCAGGCGCTCGGCGCCGGGCTGCAGGGTCTTGAACGGCTGGGCGTTGAAGGCGCAGGCCTGGCCGGGCAGGGTGCTGCCGAAATCGCTGTACGGGCGCAGCTGGCTGCCATCCGGGCAGTTGGCGAACGGTTGCGGTGCGCGCGGGTTGGACAGCCAGTTGCCACCGGCGGTGGACCAGCCGGCCAGGCGGCCACCGGGCTTGTCGCGGAAATCGCCGCTGCGGGTGTAGGCACGCTGGTCGGCGTCGAGGCGATCACGCTTGAGCAGGTCCAACCCGAACAGCACGTTCCAGCCCTGCTGTTCGAGATCACCGAAGCCGGCCAGCAGGTTGGCCTTGTGCTCATCGAGGCCGCCCTGGGTGGCGGTACCGAAGCCGCCGCCGACTTCCACGCCCTGGAAGTTCTTTCGCAGGATGATGTTGATGACGCCGGCGATGGCATCGGAACCGTACACCGCCGAGGCGCCATCCTTCAGCACTTCGATGCGTTCCACTGCGCTGATCGGCAGCGCGTTGAGGTCAACGAAGGTGTCCTGCGTGTTGAGCGCAAAGCCGAAGTTGGACACGCGATAGCCGTTGACCAGCACCAGCGTGTTCTTCGGCGACAGGCCGCGCAGGCCGATCGATGCAGAACCGGCGGCGAAGCTGCCGGTGTACTGCTCGTCGAAACTGTTGCCGGCATTGGCCGACAGGTTGCGCAGCACGTCGGTGAGGGTGGAGCGACCGGTCTGCTCGATCTGTTCGCGGCTGACGATCTGCACCGGGTTCGGCCCGGCGGTGTCGCTGCGCTTGATGTTGGAGCCGGTCACCAGCACGGTGCCCAGGGTGGTGCTGTCCTTGCCGGCATCGGCGGTTTCAGCGGCGCCGGCAGCGCCGGCGGTGAGGCCCAGCGCGATCGCGCCGGCAAGCAGGTTCAGGGTGGTGCGGTACATGGAAGCGACAACGCCGAACGGGGGAGGAGCCGTCAGTACCGCATGCAGGCAAGTACGCCTTCCAATGACGAAAGCGCATTCAGTTATACATCACAGGTTCTTAACGAACTGACTCGGTGGGTGCGGACCGTTGGTCCGCACTCCTCCTGGGGGTCAGATCCCTTTCCAGCGGAAAGGGATCTGACCCCGGTTGTCCTACCCTCAAGGCCGCAGCAGCACCTTGCCATTGCGGCCCGAACCGGCGCCCGCCTTCGCTGCCTGGGTAATGTCGTCCAGTGCGAAGATCTGCTCCACCGGCAGGGTCAGTTCGCCGCTGGCCGCACGCTTCAGCAGCTCGCCGACCAGCCGGCGCTTGTCCTCCACCGCCATCGCCTGGCTGACTTTGCTGCCCCAGAAGCCCTTCACCGTGGCCTCCTTGTAGATCAGGCCACCGGCGGGAATGCGCATCGGCTCGCCGCTCATCACCCCGAACGACACCAGCGTGCCGTGGTGGCCGAGCAGGTCGACCAGGTCACCGCTGGCGTCGCCGCCGATGGAATCCACCGCGGCCGCGGCCTGTGCTTCGCCAGTCGCTTCACGCACGCGATCCTTCCAACCCTCCACCGAGGTGTCGAACACATGATCGATACCCAGCGCCTGCAGTTGCGCGACGGCATCGGCATTGCGCACCAGGTTGGCCACATGCACGCCACGCGCCCGCGCCAGCATCGCCAGCGACTTGCCCACCGCGCCATTGGCGGTGTTCTGCACGATCCACTGGCCTGCTTCGACGTGCAGGAATTCCAGCAGCATCAGCGCGCTCAGCGGCATGGCGATCAGCTGCGCGGCCATTTCGTCGGGGATCGCCTCGGGCATCGGAATCACCATGCGTGCCGGTGCAATGAACGCTTCGGCCCAGGTGCCATGCACCGAGGCGGCGGCCACCCGCTGGCCGATCTGCAGGCCGTCGACGCCTTCGCCGAGTGCATCGACCACGCCCAATGCTTCACTGCCACCGATCGCCGGCAGTGTCGGCTTGTAGCCGTAGAGGCCGCGCACGGTCAGCAGGTCGTGATTGTGGATCGAGGCCAGCACGGTGCGGATGCGCACCTCGCCGGGGCCGGGCTCGGGGAGGGTGGCATCGGCAATGGCGAGGACGTCGGCCGGGTTGCCGAAGGAAGGGTACTGGGCAGCGCGCATGGGCGGTGTTCCGCGGAAAGTTGATGTTGTACCGAACTGGGGACGCAGGCGCTGTCGACAAGGCGCCGCAGGTGCAACACGGCATCCTGCGACTGATCGTCGCGGCATGTCGTGATTGCCGCATCTTGTGTTGACGGTTCCGATTATCCCCACTATGTTGTGGTCGTCACTCCCGGTCAGCCGCCGCCGCCGGACACGCAGCAAACGTCCCGCGGCCCGCCCCTGAAGGCTTGCCGTGTCGACGCGGCCGCCATCGTGCGGACCCAGATCGCCCCCACGGCCCGGATACCGGCCGCAGGCGCAGGCTGTTGCCGACGATCTGGTGTTCCCGCGCTTTGGCATCCCACCCCGACCGCCCCGTGCGCCGGTATCGCGTGCAGGGCCGCCATGGCATCGACCGCCAACGCGCGTGCGAGCCTGGAGCTTCACCACCATGACCGACAGTACCTTCCGCGTGGCCGATCTGGCCGGCGCTGGCGACGCCTTGCGCGCCGGTGGCGAGCGCGTGCCGACCTGGATCACCAAGGAGGCCGGCAACCGCCGCCTGCCATTCGACGCCGGGCGACTGCAGCGCAGCATCGATGCGGTGCACGCCGAGTTCCCGCAGCTGGATGTGAGCGACTACCGCCGCGTGGTGCAGGCAATGGTCGAGCGCAAGCCCAGCATCAGCGCCGATGACCTGGTCGATCTGCTGATCCGCGAGGCCGAATCGCGCGTGGACCTGGTCGCGCCGGAGTGGGAGCAGTTTGCCGCGCGCATCTACCTGCGCCGCCTGTACAAGCGTGCCAGCCGCAACCGCTTCTACGATGTCGGCCTGAAGTACGGCTCCTACGTGGGCCTGCAGGAAAGCCTGGCTGACCGCGGCATCTACAGCAACGACATCCTGCGCTGCTACTCGAAGGAAGAACTGCAGCAGGCCGGCGGGATGATCGACCCGGAACGCGACCGCCTGTTCGCCTACAACGGCCTGTACCTGCTGGCCACGCGCTATCTGGCCAGCGACCGCAGCCGCGAGGTCTATGAGCTGCCGCAGGAGCGTTGGCTGACCATCGCGCTGTACCTCATGCAGGAAGAAAAGCCGCGCGAGCGGCGCATGCAGCTGGTCGGCGAGGCGTACTGGGCGCTGTCCAACCTGTACATGACGGTGGCCACGCCGACCCTGGCCAACGCCGGCAAGGTCGGGGGGCAACTGTCCAGTTGCTTCATCGACACGGTGGACGACAGCCTGCAGGGCATCTATGACTCCAATACCGACATCGCCCGCGTGTCCAAGCACGGCGGCGGCGTGGGTGCCTATCTGGGCTATGTGCGCAGCAGCGGCGCGCCGATACGGGGCGTGCCCAATTCCTCCGGCGGCGTGGTGCCATGGATCAAGCAGCTCAACAACACCGCAGTGTCGGTCGACCAGCTTGGCCAGCGCAAGGGCGCGGTGGCGGTGTACCTGGACATCTGGCACCGCGACATCGAAGCCTTCATGGACCTGCGCCTCAACAACGGCGACCAGCGCCTGCGCGCGCATGATGTGTTCACCTCGGTGTGCGTGCCGGACCTGTTCATGGAAGCAGTCGAACGCCGTGCCGACTGGTACCTGTTCGACCCGCACGAGGTGAAGCAGGCCAAGGGCTGGTACCTGCAGGACTTCTACGACGAGAAGCGCGGCGCGGGCAGCTTCCGCGACCGCTACGCCGAACTGGTGGCCGACGAGCGCATCAGCCGGCGCACGGTGAAGGCGATCGATCTGTTCAAGCGCATCATGCTCAGCCAGCTGGAGACCGGCAACCCGTTCCTGTTCTACCGCGACGAGGTCAACCGCCGTAACCCGAACAAGCACGCCGGCATGATCTATTCCAGCAACCTGTGCACCGAGATCCTGCAGAACATGAGCCCGACGCGGATGATCCAGGAGATCGTCAGCGGCGACCAGATCGTCACCACACGCCGCGCCGGCGACTTCGTGGTCTGCAACCTGTCTTCGATCAACCTCGGCCGCGCGATCCATGCGCCGGATGACCTGCTGGCCACCGATGTGCTGGAGCGCCTGATCCCGATCCAGGTGCGCATGCTGGACAACGTGATCGACCTCAACGCACTGCCGGTGCCGCAGGCCACGATCACCAACCGCAAGTACCGCGCCATCGGACTGGGTACGTTCGGTTGGCACCACCTGCTGGCGCAGCAGGCGATCCAGTGGGATTCACCGGATGCCGAACAACTGGCCGACCGCCTGTATGAGCGCATCAATTTCCTGACCATCCAGGCCAGCGCGCAACTGGCGAAGGAAAAGGGCAGCTATCCGATGTTCACCGGCAGCGATTGGCACAACGGGCGTTACTTCCGTGATCGCGACTACACTGGCGCCGCATGGGACAGCCTGGCGCGCGAGGTCGCCACGCACGGCCTGCGCAACGGCTGGCTGCTGGCGGTGGCGCCGAACATGAGCACCGCGCAGATTGCCGGTTCCACCGCATCGATCGACCCGATCTACAGCGCGTTCTACTACGAGGAAAAAAAGGACTTCCGGCGGCCGGTGGCAGCGCCGGGGTTGTCGCTGGAAACCTGGCCGTACTACGAGAAGGGGGCGTACAAGGTCGACCAGTTCGCCAGCGTGCGCCAGAACGCGCGTCGCCAGCGCCATGTTGATCAGTCGATCAGCTTCAACCTGTACGTGCCCAGCACGATCCGCGCCAGCACCCTGCTGGAGCTGCACCTGAGCGCCTGGCGTGAAGGCCTGAAGACCACGTACTACGTGCGCTCCAACGACATCGACATCAGCGAATGCGAGTGGTGCGCCAGCTGACCGCTGTAGCGCCGAGCCCACGCTCGGCTCCGACGCGAAGAGCAGCCGAGCATGGGCTCGGCTCTACATCTGCAACGCACGTAATACGAAGGTAGACGACCATGGCAACCCCCCTCGACCGCATCAAGATCCTCGAACCGCGCCATCCCAACCGCAGCACCGGCATCATCAACGGCCGCACCAGCGGGATCCTGAACTGGAATGACATCCCGTACCCGTCGTTCTATCGGGCCTACAAGGAGCTGTCGACCAACTTCTGGATCCCCGACGAGGTCGACATGAAGGCCGATGCGCGCCAGTACGGCGAGCTGTCCGGGCGCGAAAAGAACGCCTACGACTCGATCATCGGCCTGCTGGCCACGCTCGACTCACCGCAGACGCGCTTCATCTACAACGTGGCCGAGTACATCACCGACCCGGCCGCGCATGCCAATGCCGCGATCATCGGCCAGCAGGAAGTGATCCACAACGAGAGTTACAGCTATGTGCTGGCCTCGATCACCGACCTGCCGAACCAGAACCGCGTATTTGAACTGGCGCGCACCCATCCGACCATCATCAAGCGCAACGCGCCGATCATGGGCGCGTATGACGACTTCATGCGCGAGAAGACCGCCGAGACCCTGTTGAAGTCGTTGATCCAGTCCTCGATCCTGGAGGGCATCAACTTCTATTCCGGATTTGCGTACTTCTACAACATGGTGCGGCAGAACCGCATGACCGGCACCGGCAAGATCATCAGTTTCATCAACCGCGACGAACTGGCCCATACCAAGTTCATCAGCGAGCTGATCCGCGCCATCATCGGCGAGAACCCGGAGCTGCAGACCAACGAGCTGACCGCCTATGTGCACCAGGCGTTCGAGCACGCCATCGAGCTGGAAACCCAGTGGTCGGCGGAAGTACTGGACGGCATCGACGGCATCGATGTGGAGGAAATGACACGCTACGTGAAGTACCGCGCCAACAAGATGGCCGGCATGCTCGGCATCGAGCGCCTGTACAGCGACACCACCGATAACGTGATGCCGTGGATCAAGGCCTACGCCGACAACTTCACCGAGACCAAGACCGACTTCTTCGAGATGCGCAATGCAAGTTACAAGAAGACCAACGTCGATAACGGCTTCGACGACCTCTGAGTCCGGCACGGCGCTGAGCATCCTGCTGGTGGTGGCCTCACTGAGCGGCAACACCCGCGAGCTTGGCCGGCAGATTGCCGAGCGTTGCCGCGCTGCAGGCCATGCCGTGCACTGGCAGGAGGCCGACGACCTGCAGCAGGCGCCGTCCCTGGCGGCCGACGAGGCCGACCTGGTGCTGCTGGGCTGCTGGACCGACAACGCCGGCCGCACGCCTTCGGAGATGAAGGCATGGGTGGCTGGCATCGCCGAGCGCGGCGAGCGGCCGCGGCAGCTGGCGGTGTTCGGTACCGGCGAGACACAGTGGGGGCAGGAGTACTACTGCGGTGCTGTGCACCGGCTGATCCGCTACTTCCACAGCGACTATCCGCCGCTGGAGATCGAACAGATGCCGCATGGCGAGCGCCATGCCGCGGCCATCGAGGCTTGGACCGATGCGGTCCTGGCCCATTACTGGAGCAACAGCGATGCAGATCATCGACGCCACCACGCCTGAGCAGTTCCAGCAGCTGCTGGCCGAACACCCGCGCGTACTGGTGGACTTCCACAAGGACCAGTGCCCGGGGTGCCGGATGCTGGAGATGTCGCTGCACCGGGTGGCCAACAGCGTCGCGGGGCAGGGCACCACGCTGCTGCGCGTGCAGCTGGAGGTGCTGGGCGAGGCGTTCTTCAGGGAACTGGGGCTGCGGCAGACGCCGACGCTCTCGCTGTTCCGTGACGGGGACGAACGTACCCGCCTGGCAGGGTTCCAGTCGCCGCAGCAGATCGAGGCCGCGATTGCGTTGCATTTGTAGAGCCGAGCCATGCTCGGCTGCTGTTCGTGCGGTGTGCGATGAGTCGAGCATGGCTCGACTCTACACAGGCGTCCCTGGTACTTCGCGCTATGGGCCGTTGAGGGTATCCACCAGCAGCTTCACGTTCAACACCACGATGACCAGCGCGATCACCCAGGCGATCGCGCCCAGCCAGCGCGGTGCGACCAGCGCGCCCATCGTCACCTTGTCGGTCACGATCCGTACCAGCGGGATGATCGCGAACGGCAACTGCATCGACAGCACCACCTGGCTCAGCACCAGCAGCTTCACCGCGCCCTGGTCGCCGAACAGCAGGATCACCACCACCACCGGGATGATGGCCAGCGCACGCGTGATCAGCCGACGCAGCCACGGCGGCATTCGCAGGTGCAGGAAGCCTTCCATCACGATCTGGCCGGCCAGCGTGGCGGTCACCGTCGAATTCAGGCCCGAGGCCAGCAGGGCCACCGCGAACAACGTCGCCGCCGCGCCCACACCCAGCATCGGTGCCAGCAGCTGGTGCGCCTGCTCGATGTCTTCCACATCAAATCGGCCATTGGCATGGAACACCGCCGCCGCCAGGATCAGGATGCTGGCGTTGATGAACAGCGCCAGGGTCAGCGCGAGGGTGCTGTCGGTCACCGCCCAGCGCAGCGCGCTGCGGCGGCCTTCATCGGTACGCGGGTAGGCGCGGGTCTGCACGATGGACGAATGCAGGTACAGGTTGTGCGGCATCACGGTGGCACCAATGATGCCGATCGCGATGTACAGCGCGTTCGGATCGGTCACCACCTGCGCGCGCGGAATGAAGCCGCCCAGCACCGCCATCACCGGCGGCGCCGCCATCGCGATCTGGACCACGAAGCACCCGAAGATCACCATCAGCAGCGCGATCACGAACGCTTCCAGCGCACGGAAGCCGCGGTTCATCAGCAGCAGCACCAGCAGCGTGTCCAGCGCGGTGATCACCGCACCCCACAGCAGTGGCAGATCGAACAGCAGTTTCAGTGCGATGGCGGTGCCGATCACCTCGGCCAGGTCGCAGGCGATGATCGCCGCCTCGCACAGCGCCCACAACGCCAGGTTCACCGGCTTGGGGTAACGCGCGCGGCAGGCCTGCGCCAGGTCCATGCCGGTGGCGATGCCGAGCCGTGCCGACAGCGCCTGCAGGATCACCGCCATCAGGTTGGAGATGAGGATGACCGACAGCAGCAGGTAGCCGAAGCGCGAACCGCCGGCGAGGTCAGTGGCCCAGTTGCCAGGGTCCATGTAGCCGACCGAGATCATGTAGCCCGGGCCGAGGAAGGCCAGCAGGCGGAACCACCAATGGCCCTTGTCGGGCACCGCGACCGAGGCGTTGAGCGCACCCAGGCTGGCCGGAGTGGAGGCCGATGGGTCGCGGGGCGCCAGGGTGTTCATGGGTCCGAATATAGCTCCTGCTATAGTCATTAGCAATGTGAAACAATCGTCTTTATCGTGTGACTGGTCCAGAATTCAGGTTCAAGACCGGATTGCACCGGAAGGGCAGGCGCAGGCGTGGGCAAGACCGACGATTCGACATCGCTGAAAAGCACCCCCTTGATCGAGGCCGAGCGCCAGGTCGAGAGCTTCCGGCAAGTGCGCGAGGCGCACCGGATGGAGCTGGTGGAGGACTATGTCGAGCTGATTTCGGACCTGCTGGCCGACGGCGGCGAGGCCCGCCAGGTCGACATCGCCACCCGTCTGGGCGTGGCCCAGCCCACCGTGGCGAAGATGCTGCGGCGCCTGGCCCGTGATGGCTGGGTGGTACAGCGGCCGTACCGTGGCGTGTTCCTGACCCCGGAAGGCGAGGCGCTGGCCCACGCCAGCCGCCAGCGCCACCAGACCGTGGAGCGTTTCCTGCTGGCGCTGGGCGTGGACGCAGATACCGCGCGGCGCGATGCCGAGGGCATCGAGCACCATGTGAGCGAGCAGACGCTGGCCTTGTTCGAAGCGTTCGTGCGCAAGGCCGAGGGCGAGGCGCCGTAACGGTAGCGCCGGGCCATGGCCTCCGGCCGTTCGCGCGATCCCGGTTTTTGTGGAGCCGGGCCATGCTCGGCTGCCATTCGCACGGTGATCGAATGCGTCGAGCGTGGCTCGACTCTACAGATCGGGCGGGCAGCGCGCCTGCTGCTGCGCACACGCCCGTTTCATCCATTCCTTCAACACCGGCTGCAGGCCTTCATAGCGCCGGCCTTGCCAGCCGTTGGCCAGCACCGTGCCGTCGGCATCGATCAGTACCAGGTTCGGCGGTGCCAGCCCGGCCAATGCCTGCAGCGCCGGCATGCGCGCGGCGCGGCGCGGGTCCAGCACCGGCCACGGCATGTCCTGCGCGTGCATGTAGCGGCGCAGCGCGCTCTCGCTCTCATCCAGGCTGACGTACACCACTTCGGTATCGGCGCCGGCCTCGCGCAATGCGTCGCGCACGCTGCGCAGCGTGGGGACGAACGCATGGCACGGTGCGCACCAGTCGGCACCGAAGTACAGCGCGACCAGCTTCGGCGGCGGCGACCACTGCATCGGCCGCAGCGAGCGCTGCTCCGGCCGCATCAACGAGGCCGAGACCTGCGCGTGCAGGTCCGCAGCCATCGTCGGTGCGGCCGGCAGCGCGGCACAGGCCAGCAACAGCGCTCGCAGTGCTTCAGAACGCATAGCGCAGGTTGACGTACCACGAGCGCGCGAAGCGCGGCCCGTAGACATAGTCGCCGTCACGCAGCGCGCCCACTTCCAGATCCTTCTGGCGCTGATCGAACACGTTCTTGACGCCTGCGGCCACCGACACTTCCTGCTGCGCCTGTGCGCCCAGATGGCGGTGCCAGCGCGCCCCGAGATCGGTGACCAGGAACGAACGCGTGCGGTGCAGTTCGCCCAACCGGTTGTTCAGCACCGACATCGGCCCGGTATGGCGCAGCGCGACGAAGGTTTCCCACGGTTCGGCCGGCATCCAGCTGAGCTGGGCCAGGCCGGTCCAGCGCGGAGTCTTCAGGTAGTCGCGGCTTTCGATCACGGTGTCGCCACCGTCGCCGCTGTCGTCGAAGACGCGCTGCGGCTCGCGGTAGCGCGAGCGGTACCACGAGGCACCGGCGGTCAGGCGCCACTGCAGCGACGGCTGCCAGCCGAGGTTGGTTTCCGCACCCAGCACGTCCGAGCCGGAGGCGTTGTAACGCAGCTGGCTCAGCTGGCCGTCATCGCCGCGCTGGATCTCGCCCAGCGCGAAGGTATCGCGGATGCGTGCATAGGAGGCGGTAGCATCCCAGCTCCACACCGGATTGGCCGGGTCCGAGCGCCAGTCGAAGCCGAACAGGGTGGTCAACGCGCGCTCTTCCTTCAGGCCATCGGTATTGCGCACGCGTACCTGTTCGCCACCGAGCGTATCGACGTGCACATCCTCAACGAAGATCTCCGGAGCACGGAAGCCGGTGGCGATGCCCGCCCGCCATTTCAGGTTCGGTGTAGCCTGCCAGGCCAGCGCGATGCGCGGCGAGAACACCGCGTTGTCCAGTTCCGAGCTCTTGTCCACGCGTGCACCCAGCACCAGGTCGACGTTGTCGCGCAGGCTCCATTCGTCCTGGATGAACGCGCCCAGGTTGTGGAAGGTCGCATCCTCCAGCACCGCAAGACGCTGCCCGTCACCGGTGCGGTTGTCGTCGCGCAGCGCCTCGTGCTTGTACTGCACACCGAAGGCCAGCGCATGCGCGCCCAGCCGCCAGTTCAACTGGCTGTCGATGTAGTGCAGCGGGTTGTGGGTGCGGCCGTACTGGCGCCACGAACGCGAGGCCGCGCTGCCGGCCACGTTGCGGTCCAGCTGCGACGGGTCATAGCCGGGTGCGGACGGATCGGTGACTACGTCGCCGAGACCGCCGTAGAAGCTGTCGCGGTCGATGTCGGCGAAGGCGTAGGCCAGGCGGAAATCGACGTCGGCAGTGATCTCCTGGTCCCACGACACACTGCCGCGCCGGTATTTCGTATCCAGCGATTCGGCGATGTTGGCCAGGTATTCGGGCTGGTCCAGGCGGTTGCCGCCGCGGCGGGTTTCATCGGTCACCTGCAGGTCCAGGCGCAGCCGCGTGCCCGGCGTGGGCGCGTACCAGGCCTGCAGCCCGCCGACCTTGAGGTTCTTGCGGGTGATCTCGGTGTAGCCGTCACCGTTGTAGTCGATGCCGTTGTTCCAGTTGCGCTGGGCAATCACGGACAGGCCGGCGTCTACTTCCTTGGCCACCAGGTCCAGCCGCACGTCGGCGTTCTTCTGCGGCGTACCTTCCAGGACATCCACGCCGGCCTGCACATGGCCACCACTGCGCGCCGGCAGCGGCGGAATCAGGTTGATCACACCGGCAACCGCACCCGGGCCGTACAGCGCCGAGCCACCGCCCTTGACCACTTCGATGCGGTCGACGAATCCGGCCGGGATCTGTTCCAGGCCGTACACGCTGCCCAGCGTGGACAGCAGCGGGATGCCATCGAACAGCAGCTGGTTGTAGGCACCGGGCAGGCCCAGCAGCTGCACTTCGCTGGTGTTGCAGTTCTGGCAGTTGCTCTCCACGCGCAGGCCGTTGATCAGCTCGGCGGCGCGCGAGAAGTCGGTGGCCGCGCGCAGCGCGATGTCTTCCTTGCGCAGCACTTCGGTGCGGATCGGCACGTCCGACAGCAGGCGTTCGCTGCGCGTGGCGGTGCTCACCTTGACCTGCACACGGTCCAGTTCGGTCGGTTTCGGAGTGGCGGCCAGTGCGGGCAGCGGCAGGGTCAGGGCAATGGCGGCGGCCAGGGGCAGCCGATGGAAGAGGGGCGTGGCAACGGGCATGAGGGCGTCGTCCTTGGGGAAAGAAAGGCGGCGAGGGCGACCTGGCTGACGCATATGAAAGCAGTGGCTTATCAATATAGCAAGTGCTATATAATGACGCCGCAGTCATTCCGAGCGGAACGCCGACCGAGCCAGATCATGGCCGTGTTATAACATTACATTTGGCGGCCGCAACCCTGCCTGTGGTCATGCACCGAGGTTGGTGTTGCTGTGTGGTTGGGGTCAGAGCCCTTTCCCTTGGAAAGGGATCCGACCCCGGGGGCGATCGTCAGCCGCGGCGGAACGCGGCGGGCGTGCGGGCGCCGACGATGATCATGCGGATCATCGTGGAGATCTCTTCGATCAGCTCCGGGTCCTTCTCCGGCGGCAGGTCCATGGCGGTGGCACCCATCGCGAACACCAGCCGGGTGATGGCCTTGGCCACCAGTTCCGGGGCATGCAGCACGGCGCCGTCCAGCGCGGCCAGACGCACCAGGTCGTGCTGCAGCTCTTCCTCGAAATAGTGCAGCTCACGTTCGACCGCGTGCTTGAAGTCGTCCGAACCCACCGCGCCTTCGCGCAGCAGTACGTGCAGCAGCTTGTCGTCGGCGCGCAGCTGTTCCATGAAGGTCTCCACCGAAACCCGCACCACGCTGGTGGCGGTGGAGGTGGCGCGCTGGCGGGCCTCGCCGATGATGGTCCGCAGCGAGCGGCCGGCGGCGTCGATCAGCGCCACGGCCAGTTCGTCCATGTCGCGGAACTGCCGGTAGAAGCTGTTCGGCGCGATGCCGGCCTCACGTGCCACTTCGCGCAGGCTGAGCGTGGACAGGCTGCGGTGCGGCCCGATCAGTTTCAGGGCGGCGGCCAGCAGGTCCTCGCGGCTCACCGTACGGCGGGCCGGGCTGTTGGCATCTTCAGGCGTCGACAAGGCGGTGGCGGCGGCCATGGGGGTTCCGGTGGGGCGAGGCTGAATCATACCCAATCCGGTTCAATATACACATGTATACACAGGTGTATGTGCGCCCGTATAGTTCGCCCATGAGCGCTGTCGTCCGTCCGTCCCTGTTCTCTCCGTACCGCTGGGTCTCGCCGTCGCTGTTCGATTTCTGGGCAGGCCAGCTCAATCCCCTGTGGACCCTGCGCGAGCCGGTGGCCCGCCTGGTCCGGCGAGAGCCGGCCGGCGAGGGCGCGGCGACCCTGGTCCTGCGCACCAACCGGCACTGGGCCGGCATGCGCGCCGGCCAGCACGTCACCCTGGGCGTGGAGATTGAAGGGCGCCTGTGGCAGCGCAGCTACAGCCCCACCGCACTGGGTCGGCGCGAGCTGGCGATCACCGTCAAGGCGATCGACGGCGGCCTCGTCAGCCAGCACCTGGTCAACCGCGCGCAGCCGGGCGAACTGTTCCGCCTCGATGCCGCCTTCGGCGAGTTCCACATGCCGGCTGCGGCGCCGGTGTTGCTGCTGGCTGCCGGCAGTGGCATCACGCCGATGCGCAGCCTGTTGCGCGACGCCTGCCAGCGCCCGCTGGCAGCGCCGGTGGACCTGTTCTACTGGGAACGCAGCGCCGCCCACCTGCAGTTCCGTGATGAGCTGCAGGCGTTGGCCGCCAGCCAGCCGAACCTGCGTGTGCACCTGCTGACCACCCGCGAAGGGGATGTGCCCGCCGCACGTATAGATGCCCACGACCTGCAGGTGGCGGGCGATGACACCCCGTTGGCGCAGCGCCATGTGCTGGCCTGCGGCCCGGACGGCTTCGTTGCCGCCGCCCGCGAACGCCTGGCGCACCAGGTCGCCGGTTTCCAGGCGGAAGCGTTCACTCCTCCCGCACCGCTGCGTGACGCCAGCAGTGAAGGGGAGGTCGTGCTGACGCTGGCGCGCAGTGGCCGCCAGCTGAGCGTGCCGCGTGGCAGCTCGTTGCTGGAAAGCCTGGAAGCCCATGGCATCAAGCCCAGGCATGGCTGCCGCATGGGCATCTGCAACACCTGCAGCTGTGACCGCGTCAGTGGCGCCACCCGCCACCTGCGCACCGGCGACCTGCAGTCCGAATCGGCGCAGCCGGTACGGATCTGCGTGAGCGCACCGACCACCGACCTGACCCTGGATCTCTGAGGACGCCTGCCATGACCCGCGCTACCGACCGTGCCCTGAGTACTGCCGAGATGCATGCCTTCGGTGAGGAACTCGACGCGATCCGCGACCGTGTGATCGGCAGCCTCGGCGCCTCCGATACCCGCTACATCCGCCGCGTGGCCGCCGCCGTGCGCTGGTTTGGCGTGGGGGGCCGTGGCCTGCTGTTCCTGGCGGCGTTCTCGCCGCTGTTCTGGATGCCGCTGCTGTGGCCGGCCGCGATCACCGGCACGCTGCTGCTGGCGCTGTCGAAGATCCTGGAGAACATGGAGCTGGGCCACAACGTCATGCACGGCCAGTTCGACTGGACCGGCGACCCCAAGCTCAACGGCAATACCTATGAGTGGGACATCGTTGCCACTGCCGACAACTGGCGCAAGACCCACAATTTCCGCCACCACACCTATACCAACGTGCGTGGCATGGACGATGACATCGGTTATGGCCTGCTGCGCATCTTCCCGGAGCAGCGCTGGAAGCCGTTCTACCTGCTGCAGCCGATCATCGCGCCGATCTTCGCGCTGCTGTTCCAGTGGGGCGTGGCCGCGCAGGACCTGCGCCTGGGCCGCTGGCTGAAGGGCCGTATCAGCGGCCGTGCGATGTGGCTGCAGACCCGCCCGGTGGCGCGGAAAATGGCCCGCCAGGTGCTGAAGGACTACGTGTTCTTCCCGCTGCTGGCCGGCCCGTTCTTCCTCACCGTGATGCTGGGCAACATGGTGGCCAACGGACTGCGCAACATCTGGACCTACGTGATCATCTTCTGCGGCCACTTCACCGCCGAATCGGAAACCTTCCCGAAGGAATGCCTGCGCAATGAATCGCGCGGCCACTGGTACCTGCGCCAGCTGCGCGGTTCATCCAACATCAGCGGCGGCTTCCTGATCAACGTGCTGTCGGGCAACCTCAGCCACCAGATCGAGCATCACTTCTATCCGGACCTGCCGGCCAACCGCTATGCGGCCATTGCCAAGGAAGTGAAGGACATCTGCCGTCGCTACGGCCAGCACTACAACAACGGCTCGCTGCCGCGCCAGTTCGGCCAGGTGGTCTGGCGCATCCTGCGCCACGCGTTCCCGAGCAAGCCGCGCCGCCTGCCGATGTCGGACATCATGTCCGCACCGGCATCGGCCAACGCGGGCTGATCAACTCAGCCCGCTTTCGCCGGCTCCGCCTGCTCGCGGTCCAGGCGGCGCAGGAACACCTGCATTTCCTTGCGTGCCTGCTGGTCGCCCTTGCTGCCGGCCACGCTCAATCCGCGCTGCCAGGCTTCGCGCGCCGCCTGCGGCTGGCCACTGGCCAGCCAGGCCTTGCCCAGCAGCTTCCACGCCGCCGAGTACTGCGGATCAAGCACCACGCAACGGCCCAGATGGGTGGCCGCGCGCACCGGGTTGCCGGCATCCAGCCAGCCCTTGCCCAGGCCGAAGCGCAGCAGCGCGCCATCCTTGCCGGCGGCGAGCATGCATTCCAGAGCTTCGATGTTCATCCGCGCACCTCCACCAGCAGTTCGGCCGGGCCGGGCTGGAAGCGGCCGCGATGGAACAGCAGCGGCGCGCCGCCGTTCTCGTGCACGTCGATGATGCGGCCGGCCAGCAGCAGGTGATCGCCCACCGGCCACTGTGCGTGGCGGGTACAGGTGAGATGGGCGACCGCACCGGCGATGCGGGGTGCGGCGTCCTCGTCGTCATCCAGCAATGCCAGGCCGTCGAAGCGATTGCGGACCTGCGGATCGGCGAAGCGCCGGGCCAGCGCTTCCTGGTCGGCCGCCAGCACGCTGATTGCAAAGCGGGTGGCGCGCTGGAAGGTGGACAGGCTCTGCGCGTGCAACGCCAGGTTCCACAGCACCAGCGGTGGCTGCAGCGAGACCGGTACGAACGAGTTGATGGTCAGGCCGACCGGCTTGCCCTGTGCATCGCGCGCGCAGACGATGGCCACGCCGGTCGGGAAATGGCCGAGCAGCCGCCGCAGGGCACGCGGCGGCATCTCGACCGACGGCACCGGCGCCGGTGCGGGGAAGACCCCCGCCCACGGCCCGGCGTACCGCACTGTCTCGCCGCTCATGAGGCCCGGGCCTGGCGGTAGCGCCGGCCGACCTCGGCCCAGTTGATGATGTTGAAGAACGCACCGATGTAGTCCGGGCGACGGTTCTGGTAGTGCAGGTAGTAGGCGTGTTCCCAGACGTCCAGCGCGAGGATCGGGGTATTGCCTGACAGGCCCACGGTTGCACCCATCAGCGGGCTGTCCTGGTTGGCGCTGCTTTCGACCTGCAGGCGGCCGTCGCGATCACTGGTCAGCCAGGCCCAGCCGCTGCCGAAACGGGTCTGCGCGGCCTTGCTGAAGGCGTCCTTGAAGGCATCGAAGCTGCCCAGGTCACGGTCGATGGCGGTGGCCAGTTCCTCATCGGGTGCACCACCGTCGGCGCTGAGCACGGTCCAGAACAGGCTGTGATTGGCGTGGCCACCGCCGTTGTTGCGGACCGCGCCACGCTGCGCCTCGGGCACGGCACCGAGGTTGGCGATCAGCGCCTCGACCGGCAGCTCGGCGATGCCGGCCTGCTCGATGGCGGCATTGAGGTTGTTGACGTAGGCCTGGTGGTGCTTGCTGTGATGGATCTCCATCGTGCGCGCATCGAAGTGCGGCTCAAGGGCGTCGTAGGCGTAGGGGAGCGGGGGAAGCGAGTACGACATCGAAGCAATCTCCGTGGGGAAGGCCAGTGGCTGGCCGTGGGGAGATTGTTATCGCACCTCAACATTGGTTGAGGTCAAGGGGCGGGATTGAAATGCGTGCGCGTTCGTCGCCTTGATTCTTCCTGGCAGGCAGGGGCTGATGGGTCAGCGCAGGACACGCCGTGAACCCATCCATGGGGGCTCGATGGCGCCATCCGTGGCGCCAACGGTCCTGCGCTGACCCATCAGCCCCTGCAGGACAGCTCCCTGCGCTGGCGCGGAGACGGAGTCAGAGGCAGGAGCAGGAGCGGCATGGTAGTGCCGGCCGCTGGCCGGGCAATCAGCGAAGGTCGGGTTGCCGGCCAGCGGCCGGCACTACCAGAACCCGCTTTTCGAACCTCACCGGCGCGCTGTTGCGCTGCCCGCGCTCGCAGGAAGCCGTCGGGTGGCGGGGGAAGGGGCTGGCCGGGACCGTTGGCGCCATGGATGGCGCCATCGAGCCCCCAAGGATGGGTTTACGGCGTGTCCCGGCCAGCCCCTTCCCCCGTCACAGCCGATATCAACAAAAGCGCCGGCAGGCGAACCAGCCGCCAGCGCCTTCATCAACTCAACTCAACCAATCCTTGCACGCACCATCAACCTGTTCCCCGCACGCCTGCTGCATCCGCTGCTGCAGCCGCGCCAGTGTTTCGGCGCCCTGGTGCTTGCCGCTCCACGTCTTCAACTGCCCGGCCAGGCGCTCGAAACGCTGGCGGGTACGCTGGTGGTAGCCCGACGGCTGCGCTTCCAGTTCGGCGATCAGCGAGGCGGTGGCCTGCTCGATGCGTGGTGCATCGTCCGGCGCCAGCTTCAACAGGCCCTCCACGTACAGCACGCCCCACTGTACGCGGGTGGCCGGGCCCTGCGCGCCATCGTAGGCGCGCTTCAGCCACTCCAGTGCGCCGGCGGTGTCGCCGCGCTGCTCGGCCAGTTCGGCCAGCTCGGGCATGTAGTAGTACGGCTGCTCGCTGCGCTTCAGCTCGGCCAGCAACAGCGCCTCGGCGCCCGCGTCGTCGCCGACCTGGCGCAGTGCGTAGACCGCGCTGCTGATCGTGGCCTGGCGTGCATGCGCATCGGTGGCGGCGGCATCGGCAGCGGCCACGCGCTGCTTGACCCGCTCAACCAGGGCCGCGGGCAGTGCGCCGTTGGGCTGCTGCTGACGGGCCAGCGACACTTCGGTCAGCGCACGCGACAGCGCGTCGTCGGCACGGTTGCCGCGCTCGGCATCTGCGCGCTCCAGTGCGACCAGCAGCTGCTGTCCCAGCGTGTTGCTGGTGGCCGGCCCCGCACTGGCCTGCTTGACCAGCGTCGCGCCCGCGTAGCCCAGCAGTTCGCGGTTACGACGGACTTCGGCAGGTTGCGCCAGCACTGCCTGCAGCAGCTCACGCACCTCGGTGGGCGAGCTGGCGGGCGTGTCGGCGGTGGCCAGGGCCAGCAGGGCGAAGCGGCGTTGCAGCGCCGCGTCGGGTGCGGCCTTGGACAGCTGGCGCAGCACATCCTGGCTCCTGCGCTCGCCGGCCAGGCGGTTGGCGTCGACTTCCCAGCCGTAGTCGCCCAGCACCTGCCAGTCTTCGGCGGCCAGCCTGTCCGGCGTGGCCAGTGCCGTCGCCAGGGTGGCGGCGATGGCGCTGCGGCGCCCGGCCGCGACGGTCAGCGCACGGGTCAGTTCGGCCGCGTCGTTGCCGCCGGCCACGCGGGTGAGCTCATTGCGTTGTGGGTCCAGCACGATCAGGGTCGGATAGCCGCGCACCCCGAAGCGTTCGCCCCAGGCCTGTGCCCCTTCCTCGTCGCCATCCAGGTAGACCGGCACGAACTTGCCGGTCAACGCGATGAACGCCGGGTCCTTGAACAGGCCGGCTTTGAGCTGGTTGCACGGCGGGCACCAGACCGCGCCCCAGTACAGCAGCACCGGCTTTCCGCTGTCGGCGGCCTCGGCGAAGGCATCGTCCACATCGCCCTGGCGCCAGGCGATGGCGGACGCCGGCGCGGGCGCCTCGGCGGAGCTGGCGGTGGACACCGGGGCCGGGGTGCAGGCGCTCAGCGCCGAAGCCAGCAGCAACACGGAAAGCGCGACGCGCATCGGCGGCATCTCGAAGGGGGGACAGTCCATTGTAGGAATGGCCGGGGAGTGTGCTGATTCAGTTTGCTTATATCGGCCGTGCAGCGGGGCATGACACCCGCTGCCGTCAGGCGGCTGCCCGCACCATCTGCTGGTACACCAGCCCGTTGAACTCGCCGACATCACCGTCCAGCACGAAGCCATAGCGCAGGTAGGTAGGCACTGCGTTGAGCGAGGCGCGCACGGTCAGCACCGGTGTGCGCAGGTGCGGCAGCACGGCTTCGAACAGGGCATGGCCGATGCCCTGGCCCTGGCAGGCGGGATCGACGAACAGCATCGCCAGGTGGCGGCCTTCCTTCAGCTCTACCACGCCGAGGATGCGGCCATCCTGCTCGGCCACCAGGATGTGGTTGTCACCCTGCAGGCGTGCAGCGAACGCATCGGCGGCGGCGACACTGCCGAACGTAGCAATGCCGGCCGCGCTGAGCGAGGGCGCGACGGCCGCAGTGAATGCGGCCAGGCATACCGCGCTCATCGCGGGCAGGTCATCGATGTGGGCGGGGCGGATCCTCGGCATGCAGCGATCTTCCTGTGGTGTGTGGCGTGTCATCGTCGCCGGTTGCCTGCACGCTAAGCTGGTCCCATGAGTGAATTCAATCCCGCCTACGCTTCGTTGTTTCCGCAACAGGGACTGAGCCTGGGCCTGATGACGCCCGTTGCGGCGCATGGGCTGGCCGATCCGGGCGCGGCGCGGCGCATTGCGCGGCTGGCCGACGATCTTGGTTTCGCCGCGTTGTGGGCGCGCGATGTACCGCTGATGGTGCCGCAGGGTCCGGACGCGACGGCGAGCGCGCTGGACGACCCCTTCCTGTGGCTGGGCATGCTGGCCGCCGCGACCACGCGCATCGTGGTCGGTACCGCCGCCATCGTGTTGCCGTTGCGCCAGCCGTTGCAGGTGGCGAAGTCGGCCCTGAGCCTGGACCGGATCAGTGCAGGGCGGTTCGTGCTGGGCCTGGGTTCGGGTGACCGCCCGGAAGAATTCGCCGCCTTCGGCGAGGATCTGGAGGGCAGGGCGACGACCTTCCGTGAGCGCTGGACGTTGCTGCGCGCGGCGTTGTCACCGGAGGCCGATGCGCGGACCGCCGTACTGCAGGCCACGGGTGGCTTCGACGTGCTGTCGGCGCCGGCAACCCGCATCCCGATGCTGGTGGTGGGTACCGCGCGGCAGAGCCTGCAGTGGATCGCGCGCGAGGCCGAAGGCTGGGCCACCTATCATCGTGAGGAGGCCGCGCAGGAGGGGCGCATCGGCCTGTGGCGGCAGGCGCTGGTGCAGCGTGGTGGCCCAGGCAAGCCGTTCGTGCAGTCGATGCTGCTGGATCTGCAGGCAGATCCGCAGGCGCCAGCCGAGCCGCTGCCGCTGGGCCTGAAGGTCGGCCGCGATGGCCTGCGTGACTATCTGCTGCGCGTGCATGGGCAGGGCGTGGCGCACGTGATGTTCAATCTGGTCGACAACGGGCGGCCGATGGACGCGGTGTTGCGTGAGATCGGGGAGCAGGTTCTGCCGAATATGCCCCGGTAGGTGTCCACCTGGGTGGACGCGCTTCATCGTTGCCAACGCTGCGCTCGCCGGTGTGCTGGAAGTCCGCATCTGCGTATCATTCGCATTTGATACCCCGCTGCCGGAGCCCCGTGTGACCCAACGTTCCCCCATGCACCCGAGCGGACGCCTGTTCGCCGCGGTCGCTTTCATCGAGGCCGTGACCTGGGCCGGCCTGCTCATCGGCATGTGGATGAAGTACGGCCCCATGGCCAACGTGGCGCTGGTGAAGCTGTTCGGACCCCTGCACGGCGTGGCGTTCCTGCTCTATGTGGCGGTGACGCTGTTCGCGGCGCTGCGCCTGCGCTGGCCGTGGTGGGCCAGTGCGCTGGCGCTACTGGCAGCCATCCCGCCGCTGGTGACGCTGCCATTGGAATGGTGGTTCAAGCGCCGTGGCCTGTTGGGCCTGCGCGCGGTGCGCTGAAGTCGCTGTTGCGTGCCCGTTCAAGAGAATGGGTATCAAATGCAAATACGAGCCGTTATCATTTGAGGATGGCGTCCGGTCCTGAGCAGGGCCGGCGCCGGGCGGGGCGCAGGTGCGCCCGGCGATCCCTTCCTGTTACGGCTGGTGTTCCATGCACGCACGTCCCGTCGTTCCCGGCTTGCCGGCGCTGGTAGTGGCCGCCCTGATCGGCACCATGGCGATGATGTCCTTCGTCGCCGTGATCGGTCCGGTGGTCCGCATGCTCGGGCTGTCCGAGTGGCATGCCGGACTGTCGGTCACCGCCGCGGGCGCGTTGTGGATGCTGGCCGCGCGCCCATGGGGCCAGCTCAGCGACCGCATCGGCCGCAAGCGCGTGCTGATGCTGGCGATGAGCGCCTACACCGTGGTCTACACCGCGCTGGCAGTGTTCATCGACGTTGCCCTGCAGGCGGTGCCGCCGGTACTGGTATCGGTGCTGGTGCTGGTCGGTGCGCGAGGCCTGATCGGCCTGTTCTACGCGGCGGTGCCGCCCACCGCAGCCGCGATCATCGCCGACAAGGCACCGACCGGCCAACGTGCGAAATTCCTCGCCCGCCTGGGCAGCGCCAATGCGCTGGGCATGGTGCTCGGGCCGGCCGCTGCCGGCTGGCTTGCCTATACCAACCTTTCGCTGGCGCTGTACGTGGCCGCGTTGCTGCCGCTGCTGGCACTGGCATTGCTGGCCTGGCGGCTGCCGGCTACACCGCCGGTGGTTGGCGCGTCCGCACAGCGCCGCGCGCCGATGAGCCGCCTCGACCCGCGCCTGCGCCTGCCGCAGCTGGCGGCGCTCATCGCCATGGTCTCGGTGACCATCGCGCAGGTGACGGTGGGCTTTTTCGCGATTGATCGCCTGGGCCTGGATGCTGCCGCTGGTGCACGCATGGCCGGCATCGCGCTGACCGCGGTCGGCATCGGCCTGATCCTGGCGCAGGCGCTGGTGATGAAGCTGGAGGTGCATCCGCGCCGCTGGATCATCCTCGGCGCGCTGATTTCCGGCATTGGCTTTGCTTCGGTGGCGGGCGTGCAGCAGGGCTGGCAGTTGCCGGCGGCATACGCGCTGGCCGCGTTCGGCATGGGCTTCGTATTCCCCTCGTTCCAGGCGCTGGCCGCCGACGCGGTGGAAGCGCACGAGCAGGGTGCCGCGGCGGGCACGGTCGCTGCCGCGCAGGGGCTGGGCATGGTGGCCGGGCCGATGCTCGGCACGCTGTTGTATCGCGGCGGGCCCAGCCTGCCATATCTGCTGGTCGGCGCGCTGCTGCTGTTGCTGTGCGCGCTGGCTGCAGCGCATCGGATGAAGGAGACCCCATGAACGATTCCCTGATGCAGGGCGCGTGGCCGGAGGCTGCGCCCGCGCCGCTCGAGAGCACTGACGACGCGTCGTTGTTCCTGCTGCAGCATGCCGGCCAGCATGTGCACGCACGCGGTTGCCGCCTCGCGCTGCCGGGTGGCGCGCTGGCAACCCTGGCGGAGCGCGTTGCGGCCTTCTTCGCCCAGCAGCGTGGCGGTCCGGGCCTGCTGGTCGGTGCGGTGCCATTCGAACCGCGTGCCGACGACGCGTTGTACCAGCCCGAGCGCCTGCTGCCGGCCCTGCCGTTGCAACCACGGGCGGCGCCGGCGCTGCAGGGCCCGCTGCAGGCGGAGCCCGCAGCGCAGGACTATGCAGCCGCGGTTGCCGAGGCAGTGAAGGCGCTGCGCGCGCCCGACCAGGACCTGCACAAGGTGGTGCTGGCGCGCAGCCTGCTGGCGCACAGCCGCCATGCGCTGTCTCCAGAGGTGCTGCTGGCGCGGTTGGGCGCGGATCCCTCGGTGGCGACCTATGCGGTGCCGCTTCCGGTTGAACCGGGGCACGCACCGGCCTGGCTGGTCGGCGCAACACCGGAGCTGCTGCTGCGCAAGCGTGGCGCCGAGCTGTTGTCGCACCCGCTGGCCGGGTCCGCGCGCCGCAGTGCCGATGCCGCCGAGGACGAGCGCGCCGCGCAGGCGCTGCTGGCTTCGAACAAGGACCATGACGAGCACCGCCACGTGGTCGAGGCCATCATCGAGGGCCTGGCGCCGTACTGCAGCCACATCGATGCGCAGCCGCGCCCGGTGCTGCATGCCACCGCCAGCATGTGGCATCTCGGCACCCGCATCCACGCCACCCTGAAGGATCCGCAGACATCGGCGGCCGAGCTGCTGGCGCAGTTGCATCCAACGCCGGCGGTCTGCGGTACACCCCGGCTGGCGGCACTGCAGCGTATCCGCGAGCTTGAGCCGGTGCCGCGTGGCTTCTACGCCGGTGCGGTCGGCTGGCTGGATGCGCAAGGGGATGGTGACTGGTATGTGGCGATCCGCTGCGCACGCCTGCAGGGCACGCAGCTGCGCCTGTACGCCGGCGCCGGCATCGTTGCCCAGTCGCAGCCCGAGGCCGAGGTCGCCGAAACCGCGGCGAAGTTTGCCGCCCTGTTGAACGCGTTGGGCGTCCACGACGCCGCGCCCGTCATCGAGCCTGCTGCATGAACACGCCCACTGTTTCTTCCCGCCTGCCACTGCAGCAGGCATGGCCCGATGCGCTGGTGGCGCGCTATCGCGAGGCGGGCTACTGGCGCGGCGAGACCTTCCCGGCGTTCCTGCGTGAGCGTGCGGAACGCTACGCTGATGACATCGCCGTGGTCGCTGGCGATGTGCGCCTGAGCTACGCGCAGCTGTGGCACGAGGCCGGTCGCATCGGTGCCGGACTGCTGGCACTCGGCCTGCAACCCGGTGAGCGGGTGCTGGTACAGCTGGGCAACACCGCCGGGTTCATCGCCACCGTATGCGGGCTGTTCCGCGCCGGCCTGGTGCCGGTGTACGCGCTGCCGGCGCACCGCATCACCGAGCTGGTGCACTTCGCCAACAAGGCCGAAGCCAGTGCCTACATCACTGCCGACCTGCACGATGGCTTTGATCATCGCGGGCTGGCGCGGGCGCTGCAGGCCGAGGTGCCGGCGCTGCGCCACGTGGTCATCGATGGCGATGCAGCAGAGTTCACCGCGCTCGAGGCGCTGCAGGGAGACCGCAACCAGCTGCCGGCCGACCCGGACCCGCAGTCGGTGGCGTTCCTGCAGATCTCCGGCGGCAGCACCGGGCTGTCCAAGCTGATTCCACGCACCCACGACGACTACATCTACTCGTTCCGTGCCAGCAATGACCTCTGCGGCATCGACCGCGACAGCGTGTATCTGGTCGCGCTGCCGGCCGCGCACAACTTTCCCATGAGCTCGCCCGGTTTCTTCGGCGCGCTGTATGCCGGTGCCCGCGTGGTGCTCAGCCCCGGTCCGGGGCCGGACGCGGCCTTCCCGCTGATCGCGCGCGAGCAAGTGACCTGCTGTGGGCTGGTGCCGCCGCTGGCGCTGTTGTGGGCACAGGCCGCCGCCACCAGCAAGCACGACCTGTCCAGCCTGCAGGTACTGCAGGTAGGCGGGGCCAAACTGGTGCCGGAAGCCGCACGGCGGGTGATTGACGGTCTTGGCTGCACGCTGCAGCAGGTGTTCGGCATGGCCGAAGGCCTGGTGAACTACACACGGCTGGATGATCCGGAAGAACTGATCGTAGCCTGCCAGGGCCGGCCGATCAGCCCGGACGACGAGGTGCGCGTGGTCGATGACCATGACCAGCCGGTGCCGGAAGGCGAGGTAGGGCATCTGCTGACCCGCGGCCCTTACACCATCCGTGGCTACCACAACGATGCGGTGGCCAATGCGCGTTCGTTCACCGACGACGGCTTCTACCGCACCGGCGACCGCGTGCAGCAGCTGCCCGGAGGCTACCTGGTGGTGCAGGGCCGTGCCGGTGACCACATCAACCGGGCGGGCGAGAAAATCTCCGCCGAGGAGATCGAAGATCACCTTCTGGCCCACCCCGGCGTATTCGACGCCGCCGTGGTCTCCATTCCTGACGAGTATCTCGGTGAGCGCAGCTGCGCGTTCGTGATCCAGCAGGGTGAGCCGATCAAGGCCCCGGCACTGAAGGCCTGGATGCGCGGGCGCGGCCTGGCCGCGTTCAAGGTGCCCGACCAGGTCGTGTTCGTCGACAGTTTCGATACCACCGCGGTCGGCAAGATCAGCCGCCGCGAACTGCGCGCGCAGCTGCGTGCGCGTCATCTGCAACAGACAGGAGGAACGCGCTGATGGCGCTGCCCCGTATCACCGATTACCCCTTGCCGACTGCCGCCGAGCTGCCGCAGGCGCGCGGCCCGTGGCGCCCGCAGCGCGATCGTGCCGCCCTGCTGGTGCACGACATGCAGCGCTATTTCCTGGCCGCATTCGACGCCGGCAACGCACCGCTGCGGCCGGCAGTGGACAACATCGCACGGCTGCTGGCGCATTGCCGCGCGCACGGCATTCCGGTGTTCTACACCGCCCAGCATGGCGACCAGGACCGCCGTGACCGTGGCCTGCAGGCCGACCTGTGGGGACCAGGCATGCGTCGCAGCGCCGACCATGAACCAATCATCGAGGCACTGGCACCGCAGCCTGGCGAGCACGTGCTGGTGAAGCACCGCTACAGCGCGTTCCAGCGCAGCAACCTGGAGACGCTGATGCGGGTGCGTGGACGCGACCAGCTGCTGGTCACTGGCGTGTATGCGCATATAGGCTGCACGGCCACCGTGGTCGAAGCCTTCCAGCGCGACATCGAGGCGTTCATCGCGGCCGATGCGGTAGCGGATTTCTCGCGTGCTGACCACGATCAGGCCCTGCACTGGATTGCCCGCACCTGTGGCGTACCGATGACCACCGACCAGTTGCTGGAGGTGCTGTGATGGCCGCCACGGGTGAGGTGCTGGATCTGGAGCGGATGCGTGCCGACGTGGCGCGCGTGCTGGAATGTGCCCCGGCCGAGATCGGTGACGACGACAACCTGATCGACCTGGACCTGGACTCGATGCGCATGCTCGGCCTGGTCCTGGCCTGGGGCAACACCGGCCTGCCGCTGGAGTTCTCGCAGTTGGCCGAGCACACCACGCTGCGCCAGTGGTGGGCTGTGGTGCAGCAACTGCAGGCCGCGCAGAACGCATGAACGCCGCTGCGCTGGCCACACCGGTGGCATTGACCGAGGCCCAGGCCGGACTGTGGTTCGCACAGCGGCTGGCACCGGACAATCCGTCATTCAATACCGCGCACGCGGTGTGGATCGACGGCCCGTTGGACGTGGCCGCGTTCATTGCAGCGGCAGACCAGGCTGCAGGCGAGGCCCAGGCCTTCGCATTGCGCTTTGCCGAAGGGGCCGATGGCCAGCCGCTGCAGTGGCATGACCCGGCACACGTGCCGCTGCTTTCGGTGCGCGATGTTTCCACCGCGGCGGATCCCGCCGCTGCGGCACGCAACCTGATGCACACCGACCGTCTGAGCCCGGTCGATCCCACCCGTGACCGGATCAGTCAGCAGGTGTTGTTTGACCTGGGCGGGCAGCGCTGGGTCTGGTACCTGCGCGTGCATCATCTGGCCGCCGATGGCTACGGCATGGCGCTGTTCACCGATCGCGTGTGCGCGTTGCATGCCGGTCGCATGGCTGAACCGCTGCCAGGGCTGGCGGGCGTGCTGGCGGATGACGCCGCCTATCGTGCCGACCCGCGTCGTGCGCAGGCCGGGCGCTGGTGGCGCGAGCAGTTGCAGGGGGCGCCGGCGGGCGTGGGCCTGGCGGGTACCGTGGCGGCCAGCGACGATGCGCTGCGCTGGGTGCAGCCGCTCGATGCGGCCTTCCGCGAGCAGCTGCTGCAGGCCTCGGCACGTTGGCTGCAGCCCTGGCCGGATGTGCTGGCCGCGCTGGCGGCCGAGTACCTGCGGCGGATGAGCGCTGCCGATGAAGTGGTGCTGGGCGTGCCCTACATGGGCCGGCTCGGCAACGCGTCGGCGCGGGTGCCGGCGATGGTGATGAACGTGTTGCCGCTGCGCGTAGCGGCCGGCGAGGGCAGCGTCGAGGCCTTCACCCGCGGCCTCGGCCGGCAGCTCAGCCAGGGTCGCAAGCACGGCCGTTACCGCAGTGAGCAGCTGCGCCGCGACTTGGGGCTGGTCGGCGCGCAGCAGCGCCTGCACGGTCCGCTGGTGAATGTGCAGCCGTTCTACAAGCCGCTGGCGCTGGCCGGCGTGCAGGCGACGCTGGAGGTGCTGTGCACCGGGCCGGTGGATGATCTGACACTGGGCTTCCGTGGCGATGGCCAGCACCTTCTCGATCTGGAGATCGAGGCCAATCCCGCGCTGTACAGTCGCGAGGATGTCGATGCGCATGCAGCGCGGTTGCTGCATTTCGTGTCGGCAGCATTGCAGGCTGACGATATTGCAGCCGTGCCTTTGGCGACGCTTGAGGAGGCGCAGCAGGTGCTGCACGGTTTCAATGCCACCGCGCACGCGCTTCCCGAGACTACCCTGGTTGAACTGCTGCAGCAGGGCATGGATCGGGATCCGCACGCGCCGGCGCTGGTGTTCGGCGGCACTACGCTCGACTATGCAACGCTGGAAGCGCGCAGTTTCGCGCTTGCCGCACAACTGCGCGGGATGGGCGTCGGCCCGGGCAGCGTAGTCGCGGTGGCATTGCCGCGCTCGCTGGAACTGGTGCTCGCGCTGGTCGCGGTGCTGCGCGCAGGCGCGGCCTATCTTCCGCTGGACCTTGCCCATCCTGACGAGCGGTTGGCACGTATTCTTGCGTCGGCGCAGCCGGTGTGCGTACTGGCTGCGCCAGACGTATCGGTGCGCATGGCCGGTGTGCCGGTGCTCGCACCGGAGCAGTGGACCGCGCTGAGTTTTGCGGCGCCATGGGCGGATCCTGCGCCCAGCGATGCCGCCTATGTGATCTATACCTCCGGTTCGACCGGCGAGCCCAAGGGCGTGGTCGTCGAACACCGCGCGATCGTCAATCGCCTGCTGTGGATGCGCGAGCACTACGGCATCGGCGCCGATGACCGCGTGCTGCAGAAGACCCCGGCCACCTTCGATGTCTCGGTCTGGGAATTCTTCCTGCCGCTGCTGTGCGGGGCAACGCTGGTGGTTGCCAGGCCCGATGCGCATCGCGATCCCACTGAACTGGCGCGCTTGATCCGGGGCCATGGCATCACCACCGCGCATTTCGTGCCGTCGATGCTCGACGCCTTCCTCGCTGCGCCGGCCTCCGAAGGTTTGCAGCTGCGCCGCGTATTCACCAGTGGCGAGGCGCTGGACGCTGCGTTGCGCGACCGCTTCCATGCGCGCGTGCACGCAGAACTGCACAACCTGTATGGCCCGACCGAGGCCGCAGTGGACGTCAGCTATTGGCCGGCGTCAGCGCAGGATCGCTCGCGGCCGGTGCCGATCGGCTTCCCGGTCTGGAACACCCGCCTGTACGTGCTGGACGCCCGGATGCAGGCGGTGCCGGTCGGTGTGGCCGGTGACCTGTACCTGGGCGGCGTGCAGCTGGCACGCGGCTACCTCGGTCGCGACGATCTGACCGCCGAACGCTTCCTTGCCGATCCTTTCCTGGCGGGCGAGCGCATCTACCGCACCGGCGACGTGGCGCGCTGGCGCCGCGATGGTGCGGTGGAGTACCTGGGCCGCAGCGACCATCAGGTGAAACTGCGCGGCCTGCGCATCGAACTGGGCGAGATCGAGGCGGCTTTGCGCGAACTGCCGGGCATGGAGCGGGTGGAAGTGCTGCTACGCCAGGATGCTCCCGGCGAAGCGCGTCTGGTGGCCTATGTGCCGACCGCGCTTGCCGATGCCGTAATGCTGCGCAGCCACCTCGCCACGCGTGTGCCTGACTACATGGTGCCCTCGGCCATCGTTGGTGTGGACCACTGGCCGGTGACCGCCAACGGCAAGCTCGACCGCAACGCGTTGCCGAAGCCACCGCAACGTGAAGTTGCCGGCTTGGTGCCGCGCACGCCGTTGGAACAGGAGCTGGCGTTGCTGTTCGCACAGGCGCTTGGGCGTGAGGCGCCGGTGGCGGTGGATGCGGACTTCTTCAGTCTCGGCGGTGACTCGCTGTCGGCGGTGCACCTGCTGCTGGCGATCGAGCAGCGCTGGCGCTGCGATCTGGGTTTGGGCGCCTTGTTTGCCCAGCCCACCGTGGCCGCGCTGGCGGTTCGTATTGCCGCGCCACCCGCGCTGGCCGATCACGGGCTGGGGCCGGTGATCGCGCTGGCCGCAACCGACGCTGCCGGGCCCACGCCGCTGTTCGTGCTGCACCCGGCCGGTGGCATCGCCTGGAACTACCGCACCCTGGCCCGGGCACTGCAACCAGCCCGCCCGGTGTATGGCCTGCAGTCGCCGGCACTGGACGCGCGGCTGCCACTGCCGAGCAGCATCGAGGCGATGGCCAACGACTACGTACAGCGCGTGGTTGCACTGCAGCCGAAGGGGCCGGTGCATCTGCTGGGCTGGTCGGTGGGCGGCATCCTCGCCCAGGCGATGGCGGTGCGGCTGCATGAGATCGGCCGCGACGTCGGCGAACTGGTGTTGCTGGACGCCTATCCCAGCGAGTGCTGGCGGGCCGAGCCTGAACCGGACGCCATCGCCGCACTGCGGGCACTACTGGCGATTGCCGGCCACGACCCGGATGCGCATCCGGAACTGGACAGCCGGGAACGCATACTCGCGTTCCTGCGTCGCGGCGGGAGTGCACTGGGCAGCCTGCCGGATGTGGTGCTTGACGGCGTGGTGCGCGCGGTGACCGGTACCAATCGGCTGATCCGTGAACATATCCACCGGCCGTTCGAGGGCACGCTGGTGCACGTCCGCGCTGGCCGGGATCACCAGGCGCGGCCACAGCTGCAGTCGGCGTTGTGGCGGAGCCACGCGCGCAAGGTGCAGGCACTGGAACTGCCGTTCCTGCACGCCGAACTGACCGGCCGCGATGCGGTGGCGCAGCTGGCACCGTGGTTGTCGGCGCGGTTGCGCCACTGGGACGAGCAACAGGAGACCGCAACATGCAATTGACCGGTTTTGAAGGTCGTGTGGCGCTGGTGACCGGTGCCGCCGGGGGCATCGGTGAGGCACTGGTACGGCTGTTGGCCGCGGCCGGTTGCACCGTGGTGGCGACCGATCGCGAGGCACCCATGTTCGCGGATGCACGTGTGCAGGCGCTTGCTCTTGACGTGACCGACAGTGCGGCCGTCGACGCCTTGGTGGATCGGGTCGAGTCCAGCATCGGGCCGATCATGCTGGCCGCCAGCGTGGCCGGTGTGCTGCATGTGGGCGGCGTGACCGAGACCGGCGATGACGACTGGCGCCGGGTGTTCGCGGTGAACACCGACGGCGTGTTCCATGTCGGGCGTGCCCTGGCGCGGGTGATGTCGCCGCGCGGGCAGGGCGCGATGGTTACCGTCAGCTCGAATGCGGCCGGTGTGCCGCGACACGGGATGGCCGCCTATGCGGCATCCAAGGCCGCCGCCACCATGTTCACCCGCTGCCTCGGGCTGGAGCTGGCGCCGCTGGGAATCCGCTGCAACATCGTCGCCCCGGGATCGACGTTGACCCCGATGCAGACCGGCATGTGGCAGGACGAGCACGGTGCCGAGCGGGTGATCGCCGGCAGCCTGGAGACCTACAAGGCCGGCATTCCACTGCGCAAGCTGGCCACCCCCGAGGACATCGCGCACTCGGTGATGTTCCTGCTCTCCGATCAGGCCGGGCACGTGGCCATGAGCGACCTGTACGTCGACGGCGGCGCCACCCTGCGCGGTTGAACCCCGACGGCCGCCTGCCGGCAATGGTAGTGCCGGCCGCTGGCCGGCAACCTCATTCACCTTCAGACATCTCCCAACCCCCGTCGAGGCATGGCCCGACAGCCAACGCCCAATGATCGACCCGCCATGGGGCATGAGCAGCCATCGCCTCCGCCTGGGCCGTCACTCGATCATCGGCCAGGTCTACGTTCTGACAACTACCACGCATCAGCGCCGCCGGCTCTTTGAAAGCGAAGCTGCAGCAGCATGTGTGATCGACCAGTTCGATTACATCGAGCAGCGCGGGCTCGTACGGTCACACGCATGGGTCGTCATGCCGGATCACGTCCACTGGATGTTCGAGCTGCGCGCAGCCCACCTTCCAGACATCGCACGCCGGATGAAATCGTCGAGCGCGCTTGCCCTGAATCGCTTGGCGGGCCGTCGAAGTACGGTGTGGCAGCCCGGCTACTTCGATCATGCCGTGAGGGCCGAGGAGTCGATGGCGCGGCAAGCGCTGTACATCCTGGGGAATCCGGTACGCGCCGGTCTTGCTGGGCAGATTGGCGAGTATCCGCATGCGTGGTCGGTCTGGGTGTGATGCCGGCCAGCGGCCGGCACTACCAGTCAATGTTCAGCGCGGCCATTCGCTGTTCGGCGCCGCTTGAGTGCGCTTCGGCCGTGGTCGGTCCGGTTTGATGCCGGCCAGCGGCCGGCAGTACCACGGCAGAACCGAAGCGCAGCGCAGATCGTGTTCCGGCGCACAGCGCACCCGCGATGGTAGTGCCGGCCGCTGGCCGGCAACCCCATGACCCGCGCGGAGATGCGTAGCTGCCGGCCAGCAGCCGGCGCTACTCCTTCGGCGTCTGGCGCTGCTTGCGCGTGCGCTTCGGCTTTGCGTTATCCGCACCGCTGGCGGCGCCATCCTGCAGTGCCTGCAGCCAGGACAAGATGTCCACGTAGTCGATGAAGTGGCGCAGGTAGCCGGGGCTGGTGGCCTGCATCGTGTCCAGCATGCGCTGCACCAGCACCGCCGAGTTCAGCGGGCCGCCGTCAGCCGGGGCCTCTGTGCGCAGGGAGCGGCGCACCTGCAGTTCGCTGCGCAGCTCCGTCCACTCGCGCTGCACCTGCTGCAGCATCGGCACCTGCGGGTAATGCGGCAGCGAGCGCGACCCTGCATCAAGGTCGCGCACCAGTGCGCGCAGGCCTTCGAGCGCTGGCGACTTACTTGGCATCCGGGGCCTTGGGCTTGGGAATCGGCGCGATCTCGACGCGACGGTTGCGTGCGCGGCCTTCCTCATCGGCATTGGAACTGACCGGCTGCTCGCTGCCGAACGCAGCGGCGAACACGGCGTCAGCCGGTACGCCATCGGCGATCAGGGTGCGGGTCACGGTCAGCGAGCGCTGCGCCGACAGCTCCCAGTTGTCGGCGAAACGCCGGTTGCCTTCGCGTACCGGCGCGTCATCGGTGAAGCCGCTGACCATCAGGATCTCTTCGCGGCTGCCCAGGTAGGCGGCCAGCGGTGCGGCCAGGCTGCGCAGCAGCTCCTGGCCTTCCGGCTGCAGCTGGTCGGAGTTCAGCGCGAACAGCACGCTGCCGCTGATGCCGATGCGGCCATCCACCAGCGTCACGCGGCCGGCCGCCAGCGGTCCAGCCAACGCTTGCTCCAGCGTCTGCAGGCGCTTGGCTTCGGCCTGGCGCTGTTTCACTTCCTGGTCCAGTCGCTGCGACAGTTCCAGCTGCACGGCGACCACACCGACCAGTATCAGCACGAACGCGCCCAGCAGCACCGACATCAGGTCGCCGAAGGCTGCCCAGATCGGGGCATGCGAACCGCCGTCGACCTCCAGCTCGTCGCTCATGCGCTGCCGGCCTTGCCGCGGCGCGCGGCCAGTTGCTGCAGTTCTTCCATCACCTGCTTCTGCGACAGCAGGCTGAGGTCGACCACCTCGCGCGCCTGGGCTACGTAGTAGGCCAGCTGCTCGTCGCTGCGGGCCAGCGAGGCATCCAGTGCGCCGCCGATCTGTTCCAGGCGGCCGGACAGCTCGGTGGCGGCACTGCCGAACTGCGCGACCGCTTCGCCGAACGTGCCGGCCAGCTGGCCCACTTCGGCAGCGCTGCCGTTGAGCGCTGCGGCAATGCCATCCAGCTTGCCGGTCTCTGCGGCGATATGGTCGGTGAAGCGATTGCCAACCCGCTCCAGCAGCTCGGCCGAGCCACCGACCAGTGCGTCCACAGCGGTGCGCTGCTCGTGCGAAGCGTGATTGATCGCATCCAGCAGGGTCTGCACGGTGGCCATCAGGCGGCCGCGCTCTTCCAGCATCGCGTTGTCACGCACCAGGCTCTCGGACAGCGTGCTGCGCAGCTCGTTGATGACGTCGGCAGCAGCCTTGGGCGCGGCCGCGGCGGTCTGCAGCAGGGTAGACACTTCAGCCAGCGTGGCGCTGGCCTGCGCGCGACCGTTCTCGCCGATCTGCTGTGCGGTGGCCGCCAGGGTGTCGCAGACCTGCTGCTGCTGCGCGGCCAGGTGTTCGCCGTTGGCCTGCAGGCGCTCGGTCAGGTCGCTGGAAACGTGCTGCAAGGCTTCGCTCCAGCGCTGCAGGCGCTGTTCGTCGCCGGCCTGCAGCTGCGCCTGCAGCGCGGCGTGGCCCTGCTGCAGCTCGGCGCTGATCGCGTCCCAGCGCGCCTGGCGCTGCTGCTCGCGGCTGTCCAGGCCAGCCTGCAGTTCGGCGTGCGCGGCCGCGGCAGCGGCCTGCGCGGCCTGCCACTGCTGCGAACGCTGCAGTTCGTGGTCCTGCAGCAGCGCCTGGCTGGTGCTGTGGTGCTGCTCCAGCGCCTGTAGCAGCGCCTGCGCGCGCGCGTCCAGATGCTCGCTGGAGGCCAGCAACGCCTGCTGCTGGCGTTCGACCAGCGCGCTGTTCAGTGCCTGCTGCTGTTCGGCGGCGGCGCGCCATGCCTCGGCATTGCCGCGGGCATCGGCCTGCAGGCGCTCGCCGAGACGCGCGACCAGTGCTTCGGCGTGCGTGCCCTGGCCATCGCTGAAGGCCTGCAGGTGCTGGCGCAGATCACTGACCAGCGCCTGTTGTGCCTGGGTCTGCTCGCTCACCACCTTGGCCCAGCTGGCCTCGGTGGCGACGCGGCTGCGCTCGAAACCCTCGCTCAGGCCGGCCAGCTGCTGCTGCACGGCCTGCTCGACGCGGGCATGCAGTGCTTCGCCGTGATGGGCCAGGCCAGCCAGGGTGGTTTCGGCCATCGGCTGCAGCGCACCACCGATGGCGGCGGCGCTGGCTTCGGCCCCTTCGCGCAGCGATTGCTGCAGCGAGACGGCCAGGCGTTCCTGCAGGGCCTGGCTCTGGGTCAGGAACTCGGCCTGGCCGGCCAGCAGGCGCTCATTGGCGGCCGCACTGTGCTGTTCAAAAGTGCTGGTCATCGCCTGCAGGCGGTCGACCAGCGCCGGCAGCGCCGCAGACTGTGCCTGCAGCAGGCGCAGCGATTCGGCGCGCTGCCAGGCCTGCGAGTACGGATGCAGGTCGCCGGCAATGGCGCGGTCCAGCTGCTGCACGGCCTGCAGGCGGTCACGACGCAGCAGTGCCGCCAGCAGGCCGAGCATGGCCGAGCTGGCCACACCGGCGATCGAGGTACCGAATGCCACCGCCAGGCCCTGCACCGGCGAGGCCAGCGAGCCGCGGATCGCGGCCATGTCGGTCGCACTCTGCAGCGCCAGGCCGGTGCCACGCAGCGTGTCCATCATGCCCAGCAGGGTGCCGAGCATGCCCAGCAGCACCAGCAGGCCAACCAGGTATGGGGTCAGCACCGGTGCGGGCAGGGCGGTGCGCTCGCCTTCCACGCGCAGGCGCACGGCGTTGCGCAGGCCCAGCGGCACGCGTTCCAGCCAGGCGGCGAGGCTTTCCTTCGCGCTGGACAGGTCGTTCAGCGCGCTGCGCAGGCCGTTGCTGGCCTGGCGGTAGCGATACAGCTCCACGCCACCGGCGATGTAGCAGGCCGCGATGATCGCCGCCACCGCTGCACCCAGCGGATGCACCGAAACGTAGCCAATGCCGATCCAGCACACGGCCAGCAGGCCGACAAGGAAAACAACGACATGGAAAGCAGTTCTGGACATGGTGTTCCGGTCAGTGGGAGCGCAGGGCGTCTTGCAGCCCTTCGATCGGGTGGAAGCGCAGCTGCAGCTCGGCGAGCAGCAGGGTGCGCATGTCATGGCGGAAGGCCGCGCGCCAGCCGGGCTGGCCGTGCACGCGTTCAAACCGGGCGCCGAGCACCGCCGGCGCCGTGGCCAGCAGGCTGTGCTCGCGCGGGGTGAGGGTCTGTTCCATCACCGCATCGACCTCGGCCAGCCGCGCCAGCTCGGGTGAAACCTGCACCAGCTGGTCGCGCAGGCGGCCGCGCAGGCGCCCGGTGGCGGTCTGGATGGCCTGCTGCAGCACCCGATAGCGCTGGCGCAGCGAGGCGAAGTTGGGTACAGCGGCGGCTTCGGCCAGGTCCAGCAGGCGCTCGGCTTCGGCATCCTCACTGATCGAGGCCAGCAGGCTGGCGTGCGCCTGCGCGCAGTCGGCCAGCACATCCTCGAGCGCTTCGGCGGCTTCACCGGGCTCGGGCAGGCGTCCGCCGAGCGCCCCGGACAGGGCCACGGCGCGGCTCCAGTCCACCCACTGGCCGAGGCGATCGGTCAGGGCGGGACTGGTGGCCGGCATCGCGCCGTCGCTGAGACGGGCGAGCAGGCGGAGGAACTCCGGTCCACCCAGGACCGGCTGCGCTGCGTTCGCCATCAAGGGGTGAGGGGCCAAAAACCGTTGATTTTACAACCAGATGACCCGGCCTGGATGAAGGCGGGGCCGGGGGGAGGGGCCCGCAGGCGCGACAAGGCTTAGAATGTCCGGCTGCACCCATCCGTTCGACCCCTGGAGTTCCCCAATGACTGTTGCGCAGTTCTACCCGATCGGCACCCCCGGACAGCCCTGGGGCGACGCGGAACGCGCACAGTGGCGGGCCCGCCAGCAGCGCCAGCGCAGCTACCACGACGATGTGGTGGCCGCGCTTGAACGCCTGGACGACAGCTTCGATGTGATCCAGTACGGTCAGCTGGACTACGCGCCGGACCATTACCCGCTGTTCGCCGTGGTCAACCACGACTGGAACCCGGCGCTGCCGACCGCGCTGGTCACCGGCGGCGTGCACGGCTATGAGACCAGTGGCGTGCATGGCGCCCTGCAGTTCCTGGAACAGCAGGCCGAGCGCTACCTGGGCCGGCTGAACCTGATCGTGGCGCCGTGCGTCAGCCCATGGGGCTACGAGCGCATCCAGCGCTGGAACCCGGATGCCATCGACCCGAACCGCAGCTTCCGTGACGGCGGCCAGATCGAGGAAGCCGCCGCGCTGATGCGCTGGGTGGCCGAGCGCAAGCCGAACCTGCTGGTGCACCTGGACCTGCACGAGACCACCGACAGCGACCTGCACGAGTTCGATCCGGCCCGCTGCGCCCGCGACGGCAAGCCGTTCGAGCGCGACACGATTCCGGACGGCTTCTACGTGATCGGCAACAGCGAGGATCCGCAGGCCGAGTTCCAGAAGGCCCTGATCGCCGCCGTCGCCCCGGTCACCCATATCGCCCCGGCCGACGCCGAGGGCAACCTGGTCGGCCTGCCGTTGCAGTCGCCGGGCGTGGTCTGGGGCGAATCGCGTTCGATTGGTGCCTGCGCCGGCTTCACCGATGCACGCTTTGCCACCACCACCGAGGTCTACCCGGACAGCCCGCGCACCAACCCGCAGGAATGCAACGACGCCCAGGTGGCGGCGGTATGCGCCGGCCTGGATTTCGCCCTGGCCGCACAGTAACGCGCCACGTTCCGGGCGGTGACCGGCATCAGCCGGTGCCGCTTGGCCGGCGCGGTGGCGAGCGGCGCGCCGGTCGTCGCCCGGCAGCCGGCGAAGACATCCAGATCGCGCTGGTACACGCTGCTGCTGACACCGAACAGGCCCAGCAGGGAATGGAAGACATTGTCGTGGCTGTAGGCGCGGCGCAGCGCATTCCCACGCAGGCAGGCCATGTCCAGGCCCGCGTTGCGGCTGAACTCCGTTGAGAGCCACATCACCATCGGCACCTGGGTCTGTTCGCGCGGGGCGATGAAGTAGGGCGTGCCGTGAAGGTACATGCCGCGTTCGCCGAGCGACTCACCATGGTCGGAGACATAGATCAGCGCAACGTCGCGGTGGTCCGAATAGCCCTGCAGCAGGTCGATGGTCTCCGCCAGCACCTGGTCGGTATGCACCAGGGTGTTGTCATAGGTGTTGACCAGTGCCTCGTTGCTGCAGTGCTGGATCTGGTTGCTGTCGCAGGTCGGGCTGAAGGCCCGCGACGCTGCGGGATACCGTTCAAAGTAGGTCGGCCCATGGCTGCCGAGTTGATGCAGCACGACCAGGGCATCGCCATGGATGGCGTCGAGGCGTGCGCCGAGCCGATGCAGCAGCACGTCGTCGTAGCAGGTGCCGTCGGCGTTGACGCACTGGCCGGCCACCTTGAGTGCGGGCATGTCCTCGGTCGGCACGCGCTCGCACACGCCCTTGCAGCCGCCATTGTTGTTGTTGCGCCAGAGCACGCCGACGCCGGTACGCTGCAGGATGTCCAGCACGTTCTCCTCGGTCGCCGCGCGGACGTCGTCGTATTGCTGGCGGGTCATCTGCGAGAACATGCACGGTACCGAAATCGCCGTTGCGGTTCCGCATGAGGAAACATCACTGAAGCTGATGACGCCATCCTTGCGCGAGAGCCGGGGATTGGTCGCGCGTGGGTAGCCGTTGAGCTGGACGTTCTGTGAACGCGCGGTCTCGCCGACGACCATGACCACCAGCTTCGGGCGCGGGCCCGGAACGCGCCGCGCGTCCGTGCCGATCGGGCGCAACGGTTGCTGGCGGGTGCTGTAGAGGCTTTTCAGGTAGCCGTGGGTATGGCGCACCACGTTCAACGGCAGTACCTGGTCGCGGATGTAGCGGTTGTTGCGCAGCAGCGAGGAGTAGTCCTTGTAGAACGCAAAGCCGATCACCAGCAGCATCACCAGCGACGCAAGGACGTTGGCCGGCCACACCAGCAGGGAACGTATCGAACCGGCCCCGCTGGTGGTGCGCACCAGGGCGAGCCCGGCAGCGGGCAGCACGCCCAGCGCCAGCAGCGTGAGCAGCAGCGGCAGCGACAGATAGGCGTTCAGTTCGGCCTGATTGGTCTCGAACACGTTCTGCACCATGCTGCGATCGATCAGCACGTTGTAGTGCAGCATGAAGTAGCTGCACGCGGCGCTGACGACAACGAGCAGCAACAGCAGCGGCCTGCGCAGGAATGGCAGTGCCAGCAGTGGCGTCAGCAGCAGGTTGAACAGGCAGAACAGCAGCGGCGGCAGACTGGCCAGGAACAGCATGCTGCGCAGGCTGTTGAGATCGATCAGCCCCCACAGCGTCTTCCAGAGGGCAATGTTTCCAATCGTGGCGAAGAACAGTGCGGCGGCCCAGACCAGAACGATTGGATGGGATCGCGGGAAACGGAGGCATTGACGCACGAGCAGGTTCCGCGGAACAGGAGTGCGCGCAGTATCGAAACGGCCTTATCAGGAAGTTGTCAGGATTGCCGGGCTAGCCCAGCAGGATCACGCCCCACACCGCACCCACCATCAACAACGCGGTGGTCTGCGCGGCGCTGCCCATGTCCTTGGCGTTCTTGGACAGCGGATGCTTCTCCAGCGAGATGCGATCAACCACGGCTTCAATCGCCGAGTTGAGCAGTTCCACCAGCAGGCTGATGAAGCAGACCGCCAGCACCAGTGCCCGCTCGACCGTGCTGATGTCCAGCACGAACGCAGCCGCCATCAGCAGCGCGTGCAGCAGCAACAACTGGCGGAACGCCGCCTCGCCGCGAAAGGTGGCGATGAAGCCATCGCGCGAATGGATAAGGGTGTGGAAGATGCGGCTCAATCCGGTCTTGCCGTGCGGGTACTTGCCGCTGTCCTTGGGGTGCTGCATGCCGTCTCCAGAGCGGGGGAGCAGCCCGGAGCATGTGCAGCCCGATGTCAGGAATCCGTCAGATGCGGGGGGCGGGGCCAGCGCAGGGTGAACCGGCACCCCTGCCCGGAGGATTGCACGGTCATCGTCCAGCCCAGGTGCTCGACGATGCGCTGCACGATCGACAACCCCAGCCCCTCGCCGCTGTGCGCGCCACCGGGCACGAAGCGCTGGAACTGCCGTGGGTCGATGCTGGACGGCAGGCCGGGTCCGGTGTCAGCGACGATGAGTGCGGTGTCGTGGAGGGTGATTCGCACCTCGCCGCTTTCGGTGTACTGGCAGGCATTGCGCAGCAGATTCCAGATGATGCTGTGCGCCAGATCCGCGTTGGTGACCAGCACGGCGTCATGCCGGGCATCAAACGCAACGGTCACCGGCTTGCCGGAAAGCCAGGGCTGGCAGCGCTCCATGGAGGATTCGAGCAGCGGACGCAGGGCCACCGCGTTGCGCGGCACGGCGCCGGGGGCACGCGAGAGCAGCAGCAGGCAGGTCAGCTGGCGCTGCATCTCCTGGGTGGTACGCAGGATGCGTGCCGCGCTGGGAACCAGGTGGCTGTCGGCCGGAAGCTGGCAGGCCAGCGTTTCGGCAGCACCGCCGATGATGGCCAAGGGCGTGCGCAGCTCGTGGCTGGCATCGCCGCTGAAGCACTGCTCGCGATGCAGGAACCGTTCGAGCTCGTCACTATGGCGGGCAAAGGCGCGCGCGAGCACGCCGATCTCGTCGCGTGCGTCCTGGTAGGGAAAGGGCTTGTGGCCGTCCTGCACCGCATCGGCCAATCGTGTGATGGGCGCGATGACGTGGGTAGCGACCTTGCGGCCGATGAGGAAGGCGCCGAGCACGCAGACCGAAATGACCAGTGCCGCAAAGGCATTGATCAGGTGTTCCAGATAGCCATAGGGTGCGGCGTCCTGCAGCAGGTAGTAGCGTTGGCCACCACTGTCGAACACACGCAGGTGCCACTCGTTGGGCGCCTCTTCGCCGTGGTAGCCCGGGCCGTATTGGCGCAGTACGAATGGCACGTCCTGGGCATCGAACAGCTGGGTCCCTGGTGGCAGGGCGGGGCGTTGGCCACGATCCAGCGCGGCCTGCAGCCTTTGCACTTCGCCGTGCTGGGTCCGTGCGACGACAGCAGCCCGGACCTGGTCGTAGTCGACCTGTTCGGCCAGTACGATGAAGCCCATGGCACCGGCCATCAACAGCACGAACGAGATCGTGATGCGGGTGCGCAGGCTCAGGCGGCGGTAGAGGGAGGCAGGGCTCACGCCTGCATGCGCCAGCCGACGCTGTGCACCGTGGTGATCAGCGCGGTGTCGAAGCTGCGGTCCACCTGCAGGCGCAGCTCATGGATGTGGGTTCGCAGCGCGCCGCTGTCCGGTGGCTCGTCGCCCCAGACCAGGTATTCCATCTCCTGCTTGCGCACCACGGCGGGAGCTGCACGCACCAGGCACATCAGCAGCTTGTGCGACGTGGGCGTCAGCGCAATGCAGCGGCCTTGCCGCCAGGCCTGTGGCGAGCGCGTGTCCACCTGCAGGTCCTTCCACGCCAGCACGCTCTGGACCTGGCGCCCCTGTGCCCTTCGTACGAGGGCCTTGATCCGTGCATCCAGTTCCACCAGCGAGAACGGTTTGACCAGGTAGTCATCCGCGCCCAGGGCCAGGCCCTGCACACGGTCTTCGACCGGATCGCGTGCGGTCAGCATCAGGATCGGCACCGGGTTCTGGAACTCCTGGCGCAGCTTCTGGCACAGCGTCATGCCGTCCAGGCGCGGCAGCATCAGGTCCAGCAGGATGGCGTCGTAGTCGTGCTGCGTGGCCCGGCGCAGGCCACTGGCGCCGTCGCGCGCGTCGTCCAGCACGTAGCCGAGCGGTTCAAAGAAGGCATACAGGTTGGCAACCAGCTCGGGGTTGTCTTCGATGATCAGCAGGCGGGTCATGGCATGCGTCCTTGCGCGTGGCCGAACTCTGCCCGATCGATGGCCGAATGCCAATGCCCTTGCTGAATGGATCGCGGCCTGGGTTCGGCCCGGTCAAGCGACGTTCAATCGCCCGGGCTGCGTGAATCGCGGATCGAGTAGATCACCGAGAAGATCTTCCAGCCCTGCTCGGTGCGGACCAGCTGCCACATTTCCTTGCCCCAGTTGGTCTTCACCCCATCGTCGTGGAAGCTGTAGTCAAACGAGACCGAGGCCACATCGCCGTCCGTTTCGATCTTCGTGTTGGAGAACTTCTCCTCCTTCGGCTTCGGCGAGGCGACCGCCCCGTCGATCAGCGCGATGAAGTTGTTGGCGGGAATCTGCCGTGCCTTGATCGCATCGGGCTTGGCCTTGCGGATGTCCTGCAGGCGCACATCCTCGGAAACGAACTGCCAGCCGATGTCTTCCGGTTTATCAGAGAAGAACAGGCCCATGTAGGTCGGCTTGTCCTTGTTGATCAGCGAGGTGCGGAACGCTTCGACCACCTGTTCGATCGCCTTGACGTCGGCGGGGGCATTCTGCGTGGCGTAGGCCGGCAGCCACGCCGGGAGCAACAGGGCGAGGGCGACGAAGCGTGCACGTGCGTTGGGCATCATGGGGTCCTGGGGAGGAATAGGGTGGCGCGGGCGCATCACCGCGCGTAGGTTCGCCAGAAGAGCACGTGGTCTTCGGTCCTGTTGATGGCGACGAAGACTGATTTTCCGGATTCGGGCGCGCAGCGAAAGACGCGATACGACGACTTGAGCGTCCCGTCGCCCGGCCACCAGTATCGATCGAACGCAACAGGATCGCTGTGACTGAATGTCGTTGCCTGGCAATCCGCAGGCAGCCGCAGTGGTATCTCAGGAGGCTTGGTGAAGGCCAGCGCGCTGGTGTTCGAGTCGAGGTCGTGCACCTCGCGCAGGTCGGTCGCCTCGTGGGGCACCCAGCCGGGAATCCATCCCTTGTTCACCATGTCGGAGTCAAGCGCCTCGCGCAGAGTGTCGAACGAACTGTCCATCACCAGGCCGCAGGCGCACAGTACACTGCAGAGCGTCACGAAGATGGCGCGCCGGATCACTCCTCCAGGGCTGATCATCGTTGTCGTCCCCGCCGGTAAGCAGCCTGACCAGATCTTCCGGCGCCAGGCGCTTGAGCCGCTCTCGCAGTTCCAGTCGCACGGCCGGTCGCTGGATTTGGCATGGCGCCGCCCTTGGGCCCGGGCCGCTTCACGAACAGACCGTGCTCCTGCGTGATCCTGTCCTTCCGGCGCTTGCCTGCCATCGACGGGTGTCCCTGCGTTCATCCTGAATCATCGGTCGGCGCACGCTAGCACGGTTGCCGGGCGCTGCAACAGGTCCGCTTGTCGTTGAAGTTTGACGTCGAAGAGCGTCTGCGCGGATGATGCGCGGGCGCGCGGCGCAGGAGGGGATCTGTCAATGAGGACACTGATGTGGGGGCTGGTCGGGCTGTTCGTGGCGTACGTGGCCGGTTGCTCGGCGATCTCGGCGTGGCATTCCCACGCGCTTGCCTCGGTCCCGGTCGGGGCGAGCAGGGCCGAGGTACTGCGGGCGCTGGGGCACCCTGACGTGGTGGAGCACGCCGGTGCTCCCTTTACCCGCTATGCCAGCCGTGGATGCAGTGGTCGCTGTGCGCAGCGATGGTGGTATGAGAACCGGCTGCGCCTGGATACCCAAGCCTGGTCGGTAGCGCTGGATGCTTCCGATCGCGTGCTCGCAACGTCGCGCTGGACATCACCGTAGAAGACCGCGACGAGCGCATGCGTATCCATCGACCTTTCATCTTCATCGCAAGCCTGGCCCTGATGGCGTGGTGCGGGCTGATGGGCGTACTGGTGCTCATCCATGGCTTCAACGAGCACGGCCTGCGCTGCGGCAGGCTGTGCTCACTGGAGACCTCCATCCGCCTGCTCTTTGGTGATCGGGGATTCGAAATACTGGTGGCGATGGGGCTATTTGCCACAGCGCTGATGTGCGGGTATATCGCGCTGCGGGAGGGCATGCATGGCGGGCCGCGGAGGCGGGCGGGGCGCCGTGGGCGCAGACACCGCCAACCGGGGCGACCCCGGTCGTAAGGTGTCTGCACCGATGTAAATCGCTGCGTGGGGACGCTGCAGGTCGCTTCAGCGATGCAGGGCGTCGATGATCAGCCCGGTGGCGATCTCCACCAGCAGGTACTCGTTATCGGACTGGCGCACCCAACGCCGGTCGCGGCCCGGTTCGCGCAGGTCATAGCGCGCGTAATCGTCTACCCAGTAGCGGCGGTCCACTTCGGCCCACGGCAGGCGCTCGCCACGTCGCCAGGCCTTCTTCTGCCAGCCCGGCGGCGGCGCTTCGCGGTTGTGCGGGCCGCCTGCGTGCGGCGGCGGGCCGTTGCCACGGGCGTGGTGCGGCGGATCGGCGAACGCGGGGGCCGCAGCGAAAGCGGTGGCGGTGGTCAAGGCGATGGCCAGCAAACGTGTTGTCTTCATGGATATGCCTCCGTCATGGCCGCAGCATGCGGCGCTGTGGCAGGAATATAGGGCAGTCAGAGTGAATGAATACGGGTGTAGGCGGTACGTTCCTGAACAGACGGCGCGGCGTGCAGTCGCTGCCCTGAACGGGTCACCGGGCACCGCCCGCGGCCGAATCCGTTGCGGCCCAGCCTCCGCCCAACGACAGGAAAAGATCCAGCTGGCGGTCGACCCGGTCCGCGCGCGATGCAGCCAATGCGGACTCCGCATCTGCCAGCGCGGCCTGGGCCGAAAGCACATCGAGGAAATCGATCCTGCCGTAACGGTACAGCTGCTGCGCCTGCCCGGCGGCCCGCGCTGCATCCCCACGCGCCTGCGCCAGGCTGCGCTCGCGTTCAAGCTCCTGCGTGCAGGCAGAAAGCGCGGTCTCGGTCTGCCGCAGAGCCTGCAGCACGACGCCGTCAAAGGACGCGAGAGCGGCATCTGCATTGGCGCCGGCCGCCGCGATGCGGGCCTTGGCTACGCGGCGGTTGGGCCAGTGCCATGACAGTACGGGACCGATGCTCGCACCGAAGCCGTCGGCCGACAGCAGATGCGCCGGTGTGCCGGCCACGCCCGAAGAGGCGCCCAAGGTGATCTGCGGATAGAGACCCGCCGTCTCTACGCCGATCATCGCCGTGGCTGCGGCAAGGCTGCGCTCGGCGGCACGTATGTCAGGGCGTCGTTGGAGCAGCTGCCAACCATCACCGACCGGCAGCGCCTGCTCCAGCTCCGGGGGGCGTGGGCAGGCTTCGGCCTCCCTGGGATAGTCTGCCGGAACCCTGCCCATCAGTGCGGCCAGCTCGAACAGTGCGGCCTGCCGTTCCGCCAGCAGGTGCGGTATCGCCGCCGCGCTGCGGTTGACCGCGGCACCGGCACGGCTGACATCGAAGTCCGTTCCGCGCCCGCCTGCAGCCAGGCGACGGGTTGCCTCCAGCGTGTCGCGCTGTATCGCCAGCACCTGCCGGGTTGCAGCGAGCGTGTGATTGCGGGTGCACACCTGGAGATAGGCACGGGTGACGGCCGCAGCGACGACCACGCGGACCTGGTCGCGCGCCGCAGCAACCGCCTCCGCGTCGGCGTTGGCGGCTTCGATGCCGCGGCGGATGCCACCTGCAAGATCCAGTGGATAGGAGAGGTGAAGGCCCAGCGCGTACGACTGCGGGGCGGCCGACGCCTGGATGTAGCCACCGGCATGGGTGAGCGTGCCCGATGCATCCACGTCGGCCTGTACGGCACCGCGCGCGCGATACTCCAGCACGGTAGCGCTGGCGCGCCGAAGGTTGGCATCGGCGGCGCGCAGGTCGGTATTGGCCGCCAGTGCTTCGCGTACGTAGGCGTCAAGCTGGGGGTCGCCATACAGGTGCCACCATCGATCCGGTGGCGCGTCGTGGCTGAACGATGCGTCCTGGCCTGAGACGAACGCCCGCGCAGCCTGTTGTGAAGCTGCGACGGCGTTCGCAGGCAGGTGATAGTCGGGGCCGGATACGCAGGCCGTCAGGGGCAGCAACAGGGCAAGCAGCCCACCACGTACTGTCCGCACGCTCACTTGCAGGCTCCCGGTGCCGAGGGCGTGATGGTCACACTCGCAGTGCGACCCACGATCAGGCGCGTATCCGGCGGCGCATCATCGATACGGATGCGTACCGGGATGCGCTGTGCCAGCCTCACCCAGGTATAGGTCGGCGCTACGGCAGGCAGCAGGTTGTGCGTGCTGGAGCGCTGATCGTCGGCAATGCCGGCGGCGATGGTCTCCACGTGTCCGCGGACATCGCGGGTGTCGCCCATCAGCCGCGCCACGGCGGCATCGCCCTCGGTGATGCAGCCCAGTTTGGTTTCCTCGAAGTAGCCCTCGATGCGCAGGCTGCCGGTGTCGATCAGCGCCAGCGCCTGCGCGCCCGGTTGCAGGTAATCGCCCGCATGCAGGTCCAGGTTGGTGACGATGCCGTCGGTGCTCGCGCGCACCTCGGTGCGTTGCACGTTGAGCTGGGCAACGCGCTGTTCGGCCCGTGCCTGCGCCAGGGCGGCCAGCTCGGTGTCGACCTTGGCCGCATTGCGTTCGCGTGTCTCCGAGGCGACCAGGTTGCCCAGTGCGTTGTCCCGCGTCGATTCGCGGCGGGCCAGCGCCAGCGTCGCGCGTGCGCTGCTGACCGCTGCGTCGGCCTTCTCAAGCGCGGCAGCCAGGCGTGGCTGATCCAGCACCAGCAGCAGTTGTCCGGCGCTGACCCGCTGGTTGTCGTGCACCAGCACCTGGGTGACCAGCCCCCCCATGTCCGACGCAACGCGCACCACATCGGCGCGGACCCGTCCATCCCGCGTCCACGGGCGTGTTTCGTAACGCTTCCAGATGGACAGCGCGGCGACGACAGCAATCGCGAATACAACCAGCGTAGCGCTCCAGCGCCCGATGACAACAAGCAGGTGTTTCATTTCATTTCTCGAGCAGGGGCGAGAGCCGGATCATCAGCTCCGCCAGGATCACGAACAGGGACAGGCCCACCAGTGGTCGCGCGGCGAACAAGCGGTACAGACCGAGACTGGCGAGCAGGCGCGAGGTCAGCATCGACAGCGCCAGCGCGGCGGCGGCCACGGCGAGCAGGCCGGGGATCAGCACGCCATCAATGGAGAGATCAGAAAACATGAGGTCAGTGCCGAAGGGTGAGAGCAGGCGCCAGCAGGTCGCGGCGCAATCCGCAGAGCAGGTGCGACAGATGCTCACGATCATCCCCGCTGCTGGCCACTGCTGCCTCGCGCATGCGGTCGAGCAGTTCCAGAAGATGGGCGTCGACGCTGCGTGGCGCGTGGGCACAAACCCTGAAATGTGCGGCGACGCGTTCGATCAGCGCCGCATGAAGCACCCGGACCTGCGGGTTTTCCTGGCACTTGTCCAGTGCGCGGAGTTGGTTGGATGCACGTACCGCACGCACGTCCGCAAACAATGCCCGCAGGTCGTCTGCGGCACTGGAACCGCCCCGCAACCGGGGAGCGAGCAGCCCGATTCGATCCAGCATGCCGCTGAGCCAGGCCCGGGCCACGCCACCTTGTCCGGCGGCGTGTCGTGCGATATCCCGACGGATCGAACGCTCCAGCCGTGCGCGGTTGCGGCCCGCATCGGTGGTCTGGAACAGCTGCATGCTGCACAGTGCCACTGTCGTACCCACGAACAACGCTACGCTGTTGTTGAGTGCGCCGACGATGTTGACCGTATTGGTCGCGCCCAGTCCCGCGATGAGCGGAAACGTCAGCACCACGCCCAGGGCAGCCATGATGAAGGGAGGCCGGGCCAGGAACGATCCGCACAGCAGCAGCGCAGGCGCCAGCGCGGCAATCAGGCCGACGACATCGGACAGCGCGGGGAAGATCAGCAGACCGTAGAGCAGGCCGACGCCAACGCCGATCAACGATCCCACCAGATAGCGCATGACATGCGGCGCAGGCGCTTCGATCGTGCCGAACAGCACGCACGCCGTGCCGATGATGGACACCGCCGTGGCGCCGTCCGACCAGCCGGTAACGATCCACAACACGCAGCTCAGCAGGATGCCGACGAACGCGCCCAGCGCGCTGCGCAGGGCAAGCCGATGATCCCGGTGAAGTACCGCACCCTGCGCATGTCGCGCAAGGCGGGCAGGTACATGCCGGCGCCAGTCGGGCCGGGCAGTGCATAGTTGTGCCTGCAGCACGCGGCAGTCGGCGTGGGCGAGGTCGAGCTCGGCCTGTTGCGCGGCGAGGCCGGTCTGCATCAGCTCGCGCCAGCCAGGCGAATCCATCGCGCTGGCCTGTGGTGATCGCAGCCGGGCGATGGAATCTTCCACCGCGCTGGACAGCATCAGTACGTCCAGCATCCGGTCATGCAGGGCACGCAGGATCTGCACCTGGGCCACGCCGTGGGCGCTGTCGAAGGGCAGGTGGATCGACAGCACATGCAGCTCGAGCAGGTCGGCCGCCACTTTCGAGCGGTCCGTCGCCAGCACCGTGTCCGATGCGCCGGCGCGCATGTCCCGTGTCCATCGTTCCGCGTCATCCAGCACGGCAGCGACCCGTGCGTGCACGCGCATCGAGACCCGGCGCGGCAGCACCAGCGCGTGTACCAGCGTTGCGGCCAGGATGCCGATGGCGATTTCCTGCACCCGCGTGATGGCAGTGGTGAACACGTCTCCCGGCACCATCACCGCAGGAAAGCCGATCAGGCTGGTGGTATAGCCGGCCAGCAGGAACGCATAGGCACGTGGCGTGCGGTCGAGCATCGCCAGGTACAGGCACAGCGCCATCCAGGTCGCGAGCGCGGCGCTCAGCACCAGGGGTGCATTGGCGAAACGTGGCACCAGCACGACGGTGGCGACGGCTCCGCCCACGGTACCGAGCAGGCGGAACAGGCCGCGGCTGAGTGTCGCCCCGGACAGCGGTTGCGACACCAGATAGACCGTCCCGATCACCCAGAACGGGCGATTCAGGCCGATCCTCAGGGAGACATACAGCCCCAGCGACGCGGCGAGCAGGCATTTGAGCGAGAACAGCACCGCCTCCTGGTCGGTCCTGAGGGCAGGGCTTTTCAACCAGGCGAATGCCTGGAACACGTGGAGACGGGCAGGGGTGGGGGCGTGCATGCGGCTCATGCTAGTGATCGGCCGCACTGGCGAATTTCGCTACAATGACAATCAATCGCTAAAACCGGTCAATGTGAGAATGGCTCGCATTTCGCTCCCCGGCTTTGACCTGGACCCGGACGAGACCGATCGCCCGGCGGTCGCCAGCCGCCTGCAGGTGGCCGAGCACGACGCGGAAATTCCCGTGCATGAGCACCGCAAGGGCCAGTTGATTCTTGCGCTGCATGGGGCGGTGACCTGCGAAGTGGCCAACGCGCTGTGGATCGTGCCGCCCCAGTGTGGCGTCTGGATTCCGGGCGGCATGCCGCACAGCAACCGCGCCACCGCCAACGCGCGCCTGTGCTACCTGTTCGTCGAGCCCGGCATCGTCGACCTGCCGGCGCAGTGCGTGACGCTGGCCATCTCGCCGATGCTGCGCGAGATGATCCTGCACCTGGCCGACGCGCCGCTGGACTATCCGCATGGCAGCCACACCGACCGACTGGCGCGGGTGTTGCTGGACGAGCTGGTACAGATGCCGGCTGAGCATCTGTCGCTGCCGGTCAGCCATCACCCGAAGGTGCGGGCGTTGGCGGCGGCGCTGTCGGCGGATCCGGCAGATCGCAGCACCATCGGCCAGTGGGCCGTGCGCCTGGCCCTGGGCGAGCGGACGTTGACCCGGCTCATCGAACGCGAAACGGGACTGTCCTTCGGGCGCTGGCGGCAGCAACTGCACCTGCTCATCGCCATTCGGGAACTCGCCGCCGGTGCACCCGTACAACGCGTTTCCGAGACGTTGGGCTATGAGTCGGTGACGGCCTTCATCACGATGTTCAAGAAAGCGCTTGGCCTTTCCCCGGCGCGGTACTTTGCGGTGCGCCTGCGTGGGCAGTAGCCGGGGACAGCCCGGGAAGCTCCTGCCTGGAACAGCTACTTCGAGGTGCCGGAGACCGATTGAATCGCGGCCACCACCGCAGCAGGAACTTCGCGCTGGAGGGTGTGGCCGGTTGCCAGGTAGCGGTGCGAGCCGCGCGTGAAGCCCGAGAAGAGCAGGGCGTGCTGTGCTTTCCAGAGCGCCTTGCCCGCTGCGGTTTCCTCGAAGAACAGCGGTTCGGCAGCCAGCTGGGTTGCGGTCAGCAGCGCCACTGGCACGTCCGGCATCGTGCGCGGGGTTTCCGCACCGGGTGCATCCAGCTGTTCGGTCAGCACGGCGTAGTCGGCGGCCATGGCTGGCGGCAGCATCGCCCGCAGCTGGGCATCATCTGCCTGCACGCGGGCACTGTCGGCCTGCTTGAACGCATGGCGCTGCCCCATCGTGGCCGGGTCCACCAGCACCAGGCCCTGCAGGCGCTCCGGATGGCGGCGTGCAAACTCCGTGGCCAGCAGGCCGCCATAGGAATGACCCACCAGCACAACGCGGCGACCGGGGGCGAGCGTATCGATCACGGCCGTGAGGTCGGCCAGATGCGCATCGATGCGCTTGGGGTGACCGTCGCTGCCGGACTTGCCGAGTCCCGCACGGGCGTAGGTGATGCTGTGGTAGTCGCGCCCCAGACCGGCAACCACCTCCTTCCAGGCCCCCGCGCCCTGCCCGAATCCGGATTCAAAGACCACGGTGATCGGGCCGGCCCCGGTCTCTTCGGCCTGCAGCGCGTAGGCGCCGCGATCCACCTGGATTTCCCCTGCGTGGGCGGTGCCTGCAGTGGCCATCATCGCGGCCAGCACCCACAACGTCACTCGGCTGCTCTTCATTGCCATTCCCCTGGGCCGTGACGCGTGCCAGCCCTTCCGATGGGTCAGGTCTGCAGCGGAGCGCCGCAGCCTGCCGACCTCGCGACAGGTCGTGCTGGTAATGTAGTGAGGTATAACACCGACTCCCTGTGCAGCAAGTCATGGGGCGGAGCGTAGACCGCTGAATGGCGTTGGATGCTTGAATCTGTGATCGGTTACGCGACTCCACACTTGAATGTGCAAGCGTCCTCGACGATAAAGGCGGCATGTGGCACTGCCGCATTCCGGACCAGGGACGATCCGATGCACGACGCGTGGGCTCAGCTCCGCGTTCTCGTTCCCGCCGGCGCTGTGTTCGTCCAGGAAGGAGAACAGGGATGTTGGAACGACTGAAGACCCTCTCGCGTGCCGCGCTGGCGATTGTTGCCCTCGGCTGCTTCGCCCCTGCTGTGGCGCAGGCGCAGGAAAGCAAGATCACCTGGCGCATTTCACAGCCCGGCGGCGATGCGACCCAGTACAAGACCCAGCAGGCGGCGGTGGCCGGCATCAAGAACCTGCCGGCGCCCAGCCCCTTCCCGCCGGAGTTCCAGTTCGGCTGGCAGTACGTCGACAAGATCAAGTCGAAAGTCGTGGACTTGAACGGAAACACGTCGATCACCTACTGGATGGGAAGGACGCAGCCCTCCGACCCTGACTGGACTTACTACGGCGCGGGTGATGGTGGCTTCCTGTCCGAAGAGGAAGTGCTGGAAGCGCTCATTGCAGACTTGCAGGACATCAATCCCCAGTGTCCTGGGGAAACTGCTGTGCCGGAAGGAGAATGGGGCCCAACTGCTCCAGGGATGGACGGAATTTCGGAGGTCAGGGAGTACCGGGTCACCGGCATGCTGGGCAGCAATTCGGCGGAGTCTCCGTGCGTGCCCTTCGACGCAGGAACGACAGGGCTTGCTCGCATGCGACGCTTGAACTGCCCGATCCCCTTCACGCAGTGGTCCAACACACACAACGCCTGCGTCAGCGAAGAATTCGTTGCAACCATTACCTCGAAGTCGCAGAAGTGCGACAAGGACAGCGCGGGTCCGAGTTGTCCCTCGACAGAAAAAGGTGAGGAGGCAAACAACGCGCCTTGCGACGGCACCGTAGGCAATCCGTGCGACGTCAAAACGGGCGAGAAGTACGAAATCGCGCCGGACTTCGATCTGGGCTGGATCGCGCTGACGCGCTTCTATCACTCCGGCATCTCGACCTCATCCGGTGGCTTCGGTTATGGCTGGACCCATTCGCTGGGCGCCCACTTGGCACTGGATGGCGTTGACAGTGTGGGCATCATTGAAAGTACTGGTTTCCAGCGTGCATTCAAGAAGGTCGGCCAAGCCTATGAGGCGGACGACGACAGTGGCGATCGTCTGGTCCAGAACGGCAACTGGACACTGTACTCGAAGGGCTCCATCTCGACCTTCGACGCGGACGGGCGTCTGGCCGCCAAGCGCTTCGCAGATGGCACGTCGCTGACCTATATCTACGACGACAGCGACCGCCTTGCGGCCGTTACCCACAGCAGTGGCCGCACACTGGAGTTCGTCTACCAGTCCAACGACTATGAGGCGCTGATCAGTTCGGTGCTGGTCGAAGGCATTTCGCTCGCCACCTACACCTACACACCGCAGAACCAGGTCGCCACGGTGACCTATGCGGGTGGCGGCGTGCGCACGTATCACTACGAGAACCAGGCTTTTCCCCAGCACCTGACGGGTATCACCGCCGAGGACGGTCGCCGCTACAGCACCTTCACCTACGATTCCATCGGCCGTGTGATTTCCAGTCAGCATGCCGGCGGTGCCGATGGCGTGACACTGGCCTACAGCCCCGATGGTGGTGCGGTGGTGACCGACGCGCTGGGGCGGCAGACCGACTACACCCTTACACCCGGCGGCGATAGCGCTCCGTCGCGCAAGGTGACCGGCCTGACGGATTCGCAGGGAACCGTCAGCCGAACCTACTACGACCAGAGTGTCGACTTCCGCCGGCGTCTGGATACCTACACCGATCGCCGCGGCATCCAGACCAAGCACACCTATGCGCAGGGCACCGATCCGGTGAGTGGTCGTGCCGTCAGCATCCATACCGTGACCGAAGCGTTCGGCCTGCCCGAGCAGCGGGTGGTGACCACGGCGCGCGACGTCGAAATCAATGCGGTACTGACCACCCGCATCGGCAATCGTGAAACCCGAACGTCCTTCAATACCCGGCGTCAGCCGACAACCAACACGGTGACCGACACCGCGTCCGGTCAGACGCGCATCACCAGCTACACCTACTGCGAAGCTGCTGATGTGGCAGCGGCAGGCAGCTGCCCGGTGGAGGGGCTGCTGAAGAGTGTGGATGGCCCGCGCACGGATGTGGCCGATGCCGTTACCTATGCCTATTACTCGGCGGATGATGCAGGGTGCGCGACCGGAGGTGCCTGCAGCTATCGCAAGGGCGACCTGCGCAGCGTGACCAATGCGCTGGGCCAGACGGCCGAGACTCTGGCTTACGACGCGTTCGGGCGGCCGTTGTCGGTCAAGGATGCCAACGGCATTGTGACCGACTACACCTACCATGCCCGCGGCTGGCCGACCTCGGTCACCGTGCGCGGTGCCGCCACAGCCGAGGACCGGGTGACCCAGATCAGCTACTGGCCGACCGGCCAGGTGCAACAGATCACCGAGCCCGACGGCAGCAGCGTTTCCTATGTCTACGATGCGGCGCTGCGCTTGACTGATATCGAGGACAACGTAGGCAACACCATTCACTACACGCTGGACAACGCCGGCAACCGCCTCAAGGAAGACACGCTGGATACTGGCGGCACCCTGCGTCGCACCCTGGCACGGACGTTCAACACGCTCGGTCAGCTGACCGCACTGAAGGACGCGAGCAATCACGCCACAGGCTTCGCCTACGATGCCAACGGAAACCCGCAGACGATCACCGACGCACTGCAGCGCGTGACCAGCCAGCAGTATGACCCGCTGAACCGCCTGGCGCAGACGCTGCAGGACGTCGGCGGCGTCGCGGCGGAGATCCGCAGCCAGTACAACGCGCTGGATCAGGTCACCCAGGTCACCGACCCGAAGGGCCTGCACACCACGTACGCCTACAACGGGTTCGGCGATCTGACCGGCCAGGTCAGCCCGGACAGCGGCGCCAGCAGCTTCACCGTGGACGCCGCCGGCAACCGCAAGACGGCTACCGATGCACGCGGCGTCACCGCCACCTATCACTACGATGCGCTCAACCGCCTGATCGGCATTGCCTATCCAGACCCCAATCTGGACGTGGGCTACAGCTATGACGTGGCACCGACCGCCTGTGCCACCGACGAGCGCTTTGCCAAGGGACGCCTGGGGCAGGTGCTGCATGCCAATGGCAGCACCCAGTACTGCCATGACCGCTTCGGCCAAGTCACCCGCAAGGTGCAGACCGTCAATGGTGTGGCCAGCACACTGCGCTATGCCTACAGCAAGTCGGGTCGCCTGACTGCGTTGACCTACCCCGACGGCAGCGTGGCCGACTACGTGCGCGATACCCAGGGCCGCATCAGCCAGATCGGCCTGACTCGGCCCGGCCAGGCACGCCAGATCGTGGTGAACAACGTGACCTACGCGGCCTTCGGACCGGCGACCGGTTGGACTTATGGCAACGGCCGCCAGTTGCAGCGCCCGCTGGACCTCGACTATCGCCCGCAGGCGGTGCACGACCCGGCTGCAGGCGGCCTGTCGCTGGGCTACGGGTATGACCCGGTCGGCTCGGTCACCGAGCTGAAGAACGGCACGGGCTCGACGGTGCTGGCCAAGTACGCCTACGACACGCTGGGCCGCCTGACCCAGACTCAGGACGGCGCGACCGGCACG
>NZ_JCAFTB010000006.1:0-295231 GCF_059369855.1 Stenotrophomonas sp. YJH_SMC_138 | reverse complement strand
CGGGTCTCTGGGGCTGCCGGCCAGCGGCCGGCACTACCAACTGTGTTTCATCTGATGCGTGGCCCATGCATGGAGGGGGTAGAGCCGGGCGCTGGCCGGCTGCCGGGTCCCTGGGGCTGCCGGCCAGCGGCCGGCACTACCAACTGCGTATCCCCTGATGCATGGCCCATGCATGGAGGGGTAGCGCCGGCCGCTGGCCGCCTGCCGGGTCTCTGGGGCTGCCGGCCAGCGCCCGGCACTACCAAATGCGCGTCACCTGTTGCGTTGCCCATGCATGGAGGGGTAGAGCCGGCCGCTGGCCGGCTGGCGGGTCCCCGGGGCTGCCGGCCAGCGGCCGGCACTACCGGCGGTTGTGCAGCGCGCGCCGGTTGCCGATGTGCGCGCATGCCAGCAGCACGCCACCACCAGCTGTCGCCACGCCATGCCAGAGCAGTGATTCCTTCAGCGGCAGGTATAGCGAGGCCGACAACAGCAGGAGGGCGCCGACGCAGGCCAGCCTTGCAGGTCGCCAGCGCCCATGCCGGTGAACCCCGGCCAAGGTGCTCGCCAAGGCCAGCGACGAGGCCAGCAGCGCAAACACCCATTCCCAGCGCGACATCATCAGCAGAAACGTCATCGCGCCATGGCCGGGGTGCTGGAACGAGCGCAGCGCCATCATCGCTGCCGGCACGAAGGCCAACAGCAGGGGCAGGGCGATGCAATGGGCGGCGCAGGCCAGGGACAGCCAGGCCCCGGCTAGATCGAAGCGGGGGTGCCAGCGTGCCGAAGCTGGCGGCTGGGCCAGGGCCCTTGCAGGCGTCGTGGGGATGTGGTCCATAATGTTACAGAGTAACAATTGGAGCCTCTCCCATGAAGCGTTCTGCTGCTCTTTTCCTGCTGCTGGCTGCCAGCGCTGCACAGGCCCATGATGTCCGCCAGCTCGGTGCGCACGTACACGGCCAGGCCACCGTTGATCTTGCGCTTGACCAGCAGACGCTGGAATTCGCCCTGCAGGCGCCCGGCATCGGCATCCTTGATTTCGAGCGGCCGTCGGCCAATGCAACCGAGCAGGCCGCGCTGGCGCGTGCGATTGCGCTGCTGCAAAGCGGCAGCTGGGTCACCTTGCCCACCGCCGCGGGCTGCCGCCTTATCGCGAACGATGCCAGGGCCGAGGGCTTCGATGCGATGGCTGCCGCGCCGCCGCCCGGTCAGCATCGCCACGCAGGGTTCAGCGCAACGCTGCGGTACCAGTGCACCAAGCCTGCCGGGTTGCGGGCCATCGTCGTGCGCCTGCCCGCAGTATTCCCGGGCCTGCACGAAGTGATCGTCAACAGCACCACCGCCCATGGCCAGAACCGCAGCGTGTTGACTGCGGACAATCTGCGCGTGGTGCTGGCACCGTGAGCATGCGACCGGTGATCGTGCTGGATGGCGTGCAGTTCGGCTATGGCCGGCGGCTGGTGCTGGACGTGCCGCGGCTATGGATCGAGCAGGGCAGCAGCGTGCTGCTGCGCGGAATCAGTGGCGGTGGCAAGAGCACGCTGCTCGGCCTGCTGGCGGGCGTGCTGCTGCCCGGCAACGGCCGCATCGAGGTCGCCGGCCACGCGCTGCAGGCGATGCGTGGTGCCGCGCGGGATCGCTTCCGCGCCGACCACCTGGGCGTGATCTTCCAGCAGTTCAACCTGCTGCCGTTTCTCAGCGTGCGCGACAACATCGCACTGGGCCTGCGCTTCTCGCGCCTGCGCAGTGCGCGCATCAGCGGGCCGTTGAATGCCGAGATCGCGCGACTGCTGCAGGCCCTGCAGCTGGACCCCGGGCTGATGCAGCGCCGCGCCGGCACGCTCAGCGTCGGCCAGCAACAACGCGTGGCGGCGGCACGCGCGCTGATCGGCCGCCCGGCGTTGCTGCTGGCTGATGAGCCGACCTCGGCGCTCGACCGCGACGCGGCGACCGCGTTCCTGAAGCTGATGTCGGCGCAATGCGAGGCGGCCGGCACCACGGTGCTGGTGGTCAGCCATGACGACAGCCTGCAGCCGTTGTTCGACCGCACGATTGCCCTGTCTCAGATCAACCAGGCAGGTGCCGGCCATGCTTGAGCTTGCCTGGGCCAGCCTGCGCAGCCGCGCGTTGAGCGTGGGCCTGACCGTGCTGGTCATCTCCCTCAGCGTGGTGCTGTTGCTGGGTGTCGAGCGTGTGCGCACGCAGGCGCACGAAGGCTTCGCCAGCACGGTGTCGGGCACGGACCTGATTGTCGGTGCGCGTTCGGGGCCGGTGAACCTGCTGCTGTACGCGGTGTTCCATATCGGTGACCCGACCAACAACGTGTCCTGGCAGTCCTACCAGGCGCTGTCCGCAATGCCGCAGGTGAAGTGGGCGGTGCCGCTGTCGCTGGGCGATTCCTGGCGCGGCTACCGGGTAGTGGGTACCACTGGCGGCTACTTTGAACACTATCGTTATGGTTCCGGTCACGCGCTTGCTTTTGCACAGGGGCGGCCCTTTGATGATCTGTATGACGCGGTGATCGGTGCGGAGGTGGCACGCGCGCAGAAGGTCGGCCTCGGCGACGAGATCGTGCTGGCGCACGGCACCGGCGCGGTCACGCTGGCCACGCATGCCGACAAGCCGTTCCGGGTCTCCGGCATCCTGCAGCGCACCGGCACGCCAGTGGATTCGTCGCTGCTGGTCTCGCTGCCGGCGATCGAGGCCATCCACGTCGACTGGCGCTCGGGTGTGCAGCTGCGCAGCCAGAGCGTCAGTGCCGAGCAGGCGCGCCACCTCGATCTGACCCCGACCAGCATCACCGCTTTCATGCTCGGCCTTAACTCGCGCATCGCCACCTTTTCGGTGCAGCGCAGGATCAACGAGTATCCCGAAGAGGCGATGCTGGCGATCCTGCCCGGGGTGACGCTGCAGCAGCTGTGGCAGTCGCTGGGCACGGCCGAGCGCGCCCTGCAGCTGATCAGCGCGTTGGTGGTGTTGCTGGGCATGGTCTCGCTGGTGGCGTTGCTGGTCTCGACGCTGCAGCAGCGGCGGCGCGAGATGGCGATCCTGCGTGCGACCGGCGCGCGGCCGGGTTACATCGCCGGCCTGCTGGTAGTGGAAGCGGTGGCAACCAGTGCCGTGGCCTGCGTGCTGGCGTTGGGGCTGCTGGTGGCCGCCAGCATGGCCGGACGCGGCTGGGCCCTGGCCACGTTCGGCCTGTCCATCACCCATGTCTGGCCGGATGGCCGCGAGCTGGCCTGGGTGGCGGGTGTGTTGGCGATCAGCGCGGTGGCCGGGCTGGTGCCGGCGTTGCTGGCCTACCGGCGCACCTTGGCCGATGGCCTGTCGCCGGGAGGCTGAGCATGCGCTGGATGCTGTCATTGCCGATGGTACTGGCGCTGGCAGCCTGCGAGCGGCCGGTGGATACCGGTGTGCAGGCGTTGCCACCTCCGCCGGTTGTCGACCACGCTGGCGCTGCGGATGCGGCGGAGCAGGAACTGGACTGGTTGCAGATGATGCCCAAGGACGAGCTGGCCGCGCTGGAGCGCGGAGAGGGCCCGGAGGTGGAGCACAACGGCAACCGGCGCATGCCGCAGTTCGGCACGTTCCGTACCGTGGATACGGTGCTGCAGCGTCCGGTGCGCCTGCCCGGCTACGTGGTGCCGCTGGCCACTGCGCAGGACGGGCGCCTGACCGAATTCCTGTTCGTGCCGTACTACGGCGCCTGCATCCACGTACCACCGCCGCCACCGAACCAGATCGTGCACGTGGTGCTGCCGCGCCCGATCGCCATGCCGGACATGTACTCGCCGTTCTTCCTGGCCGGCACCCTGCGTGCCGAGCGGCTGGATGATGATCTGGCCGGTTCCGCCTACACCATGCGCGATGCCCAGCTGAGGCCCTATGAACCGTAGCGCTGTGTTGCTGCTTGGATGCGTCTGGTTGGCAGGCTGCACGTCACCGGGCGGTGATGCCGTGGTGGCCACGCCGCGCGACAAGCCGTTGCCCTCCGCCGCGCCCGAAACGCCTATCGACCGCTGGGACGCGCTGCGGCCGGACGAAGTGACCTATCAGCGCCCGCCCCCGCAGATCGGCTTGTCACGCAATGGCATGGACGGGGTGGGCGGCCTGATCGACGACACCGGCTCGGGCACGCCACCGGGGCAGGAAATCGACCATTCCAGCCCGGATCGCGCCAAGCAGTTCGGCTCTTCGCGCGTGGTCGACGCTGTCGACGGTCGCGCGGTGGATCTGGATGGCTACGTGGTACCGCTGGGCACCAATGATGCCGGGCTGGTCGATGAGCTGCTGTTCGTGCCGTTCTATGGTGCGTGCATCCACGTGCCGCCGCCGCCACCGAACCAGATCATCCATGTGACCCTGGCCACGCCGATCGCGCTGGGCGATCTTTGGGACCCGTACCGGTTGGCCGGCCGCCTGCAGGTGAAGCGCTTCGATGCGGACATTGCCAGCGCGTCCTACGATGCCGCAGCGGCCACGCTGACGGCGATCCACGACTGATGCGCATGCGCTGGATCCTGGCTGCCGGGGTGCTGGTGAGCGCAGTCGTGCTGCTGGTGTGGTGGCAGCGGCAGCGCGCACCCACCGCGCCGCCGTTGGTCGCGTTTCCAGCACCGGCGTCCGACGCCAGCCAGCGCATCGAACAGCGTTTGGGTGACGACCACGCGTTCCGCAACGACGTGCTGTTCCTGCTTGCGGCAACAGTGCGCGACCGCTGCCAGCCAGCGCAGGCGGGGCTGCTGGCGCGCATGGCCAATCGTGCGTCGCTGCCGGTGCTGGCGGCGGTGAGTGCGGTGACCCAGCAGGATCCATCGCTGGACCGGCCGATCTACCAGTACATCCAGCACCGCGCCGACGCGACGCAGTGCGGCCATCCGCTGCAGATGCCGTTGACCGGTGGGCGCAGCATGGTGTTGGACATCGAACAGTACGCGCGCACCTTCCCGGACAGCTACTTCGACCCGCAGCGCAGCAGTGAACCCCGGGACTTTGGTGGACGGTCGTTGCAGCAGCGCGCTGGCAACGCCTGCAACAGCGTGGTGTATTCGGTGCTGCCGCTGGGTGGCACCGACTGGCGGTGCAGCAGCCTGCGCGCGAATGCCCGCGCGCGGGTGCGCGGCCTGTGCGAGGACGAGCTGCGGCGCCAGCACGGGGCAACGGGCGGGGAGCTGGACATGGCCGTGGGGCAGGGCATGCAGGCGGCGGTGGTAGCGGCGATTGCTGCGCTGCCGGAAGACTGCCGGTGATGATCCCGGACACCAGCCAAGACCGGGCATGAGGGGCGCGGCAACATGAACATTGCCCGGACCGCAATCTGAGCCGCTGTCGCCGCCTTCATAACTATACAGGACATCCTGTATAGTTATCGCCGTAATCCACCCCCACCAGGTTCTCCCATGGCTTCGTCCCAGCCCTTGGCCGGTGCTCCGGCCCTGTCGCGTGCCCGTCGCTGGGCACTGTTGTTCACCGTCGCCGCCGGCCTGCTGCTGGTCACGCTCGACAACTCCGTGCTCTACACCGCCCTGCCCACGCTGACCGAAGAACTCTCGGCCAGTGCCGGCCAGGCGCTGTGGATCATCAACGCCTATCCGCTTGTGATGGCCGGCCTGCTGCTGGGTGCGGGCACGCTGGGCGACCGCATCGGCCACCGCCGCATGTTCCTGATCGGCCTGGTGGTGTTCGGCGTGGCATCGTTGGCAGCGGCGTTCGCCGACACCGCAGGGCTGCTGATTGCCGCGCGCGCCTTCCTGGCGGTCGGCGCGGCCGCGATGATGCCGGCCACGCTGGCGCTGATCGGCCTGAGCTTCCACGAAGCGCGCGAACGCAACATCGCCATCGCGATCTGGGGTTCGGTGGCGATCGTCGGTGCGGCGCTTGGCCCGATCATCGGTGGCTGGCTGCTGCAGCATTTCTGGTGGGGCTCGGTGTTCCTGATCAACGTGCCGGTGGTCGTGGTCGCGTTCGTGGCCACGCTGCTGCTGGCACCGGAAGGCCAGCGCGACCCCTCGCGACCGTGGGACCTGGTTTCGTCGCTGCTGGCTCTGGCTGCACTGTCCGGCCTGGTGCTGGCGATCAAGTCGCTGATCGCTACGCCGCCGTCGTATGCGCTGGGTGCAGGCGCGCTGCTGCTGGCCGCCATCAGTGGTGCGGCGTTCGCGCGCCGCCAGCAGCAGCTGCCGTACCCGCTGCTGGACTTTGCAATCTTCCGCAATCCGGCGTTCCTGGCCGGCACGTTGTCGGCGGTGTTCACCCTGTTTGCGATGGCCGGCCTGCAGCTGGTCACCACCCAGCGCTTCCAGCTGGTGGCGGGCTTTTCGCCGCTGCAGGCGGGCCTGCTGGTGTCGGTGGCCGCGCTGGGCAGCCTGCCCAGTGCGCTGCTGGGCGGCAGCATCCTGCACCGGGTGGGCCTGCGCCCGCTGATCTGCGGCGGCCTGGCCACAGGTGCGCTGGGTGTAGGCGTGGTGGCATTCGGCTTCCCGCACGGCCTCGGCTGGGTGGTCGCCGGCATGGCGATCACCGGCTTCGGCATGGGTTCGGCCATCTCGGTGGCGTCCACCGCCATCCTCAACAACGTACCGGCGCACCGTGCGGGCATGGCCTCGTCGGTGGAAGAGGTGTCCTACGAGTTCGGTGGCCTGCTGGCGCTGGCGATGCTGGGCAGCTTGAGCGAGGCGATGTATGGCGCATTCCTGCCGGTCTCGGCCGACATGCCCGCGCTTGCACGGGAAGGCTTCACCCAGGCGCTGCACGTGGCACGTGAAAGCGGGCAGGGCGAGTGGTTCGCACTGGCCACGGCCGCGTATGACCGCGGCTACCAGATCGTGCTGCTGGTGATCACGGTGGTGCTGGCGCTGGGCGCGTCGATCATCGCGCGTCTGCTGCGCGGGCGCGTCGGCAGCCGCGAGGGTGCGGCCGATCGCGTAAAATGACGCGATGAGAACCAGCAAGCGCGACCGCATTCTCGACGCCGCCGTCAACGTGATCAATCGTGATGGCGTGCGCGCAGTGACCTTCGAGTCGGTGGCGGCCGAGGCCCAGCTGACCCGCGGCGGCCTGCTGTACCACTTCCCGTCGCGCGAGGCGCTGCTGCGCGGCATCGACGAGCACCTGGTGAAGGCCTGGGAGACGTCGATGGAAACGCTGCTGGGCAAGCGTGCAGACGAAGCCTCGGCGCTGGAGCGTTACCAGACCTTCGTGCGCGTCTCGGCGCAGAGCGCTACCCGTGCCGAGCTGATGTTCATGCTCGAATCGGCCGATCCGGACGCCGATGAGCGCCCGTGGGGGCCGGCGGTACGGCGTTGGGCGCCGTTGCCGCCGTCGACCGGGCAGAGCGACCCGGCCGCGCTCGACAATTTCGTGGCACGACTGGCCGCCGACGGCCTGTGGATCTACGAGGCGATGTACGAGGGGCAGCTGGATGAAAGCGTGCGCGCCCAGGTGGCCGAACGGATCGCCGGGCTGCTGGCGAAGCCCGATGGAACGACCAGTTGAGCGGGCAGCCGGCGCGCCGACATCGCCCGTGGTAGAGCCGACCGCTGGTCGGCTGCTCTTCGGTCAGGCCACGGAAATGCCGCTTCGATCGCCCGTGGTAGAGCCGACCGTTGGTCGGCTGCTCTTCGGTCAGGCCACGGAAATGCCGCTTCGATCGTCCGTGGTAGAGCCGACCGCTGGTCGGCTGCTCTTCGGTCAGGCCACGGAAATGCCGCTTCGATCGTCCGTGGTAGAGCCGACCGCTGGTCGGCTGCCCTTCGGTCAGATCACGAAAATGCCGCATCGGTAGAGTCGATCGTTAGTCGACTGCCCTTCGGTCGGACAACGAACCTCCCGCGCGTCGCGCGATAGTCGACCAGCGGTCGACTCTGCCCCCTCGCCTTTACCCAGCCTGCGCGGCGCCCGCGGCCAGCCACGCCCTCGGCGAAGCCCCCAACCGCTTGCGGAACGCCTTCGACAACGATGCGGTATCGGCAAACCCCACCTCGATCGCCACCTGCTTGACCGCCACGCCGGCCCGCAGCTGCGCGCAGGCCAGGCTCAGCCGCCAGTCCAGCAGGTAGCTGGCTGGCGTTGCCTGCATCACGTCCTTGAACACGGCCGCGAACGCGCTGCGCGACATGCCGGCGGTCGCGGCCATGCGCGGCAGCGTCCATTCGTCCTGCGGTGCCTGGTGCATCGCCACCAGCGTGCGTGCCATCCGCGCATCGGACAGCCCCCGCATCAACCCGTGGCTGACGCCGGCTGCATCCGGGTGGTCGACCACCCAGCGCAGGATCTGGATCAGCGCCACCTCGAACAGGCGGTTGGTCAGCAGCCGTGACCCGCAGCGCTGGCGATCGGCTTCGGCGAACAGCAGCTGCAGGGTGTCATCCAGTTCGGTGATCGCGGCCAGCGGCACCACCATCACCGGTGGCAGCGACTGCACGATCGGATTGCGCGCGCCACCATCGAAATCCAGCGTGGCACAGGTGAAATCCGGGCCGTCCAGCGGAGCGTTGAAGAACACATGGTGCAGCGGCTGCGGATACAGCAGGAGGCTGGGTGTATCGATCTTCAACCGGGGCAGCGCGCTATCGCCCCCAGGATGACGGACTTCCATCTCACCCTGGCGCAGGATGTGCAGGAACGCACGACCGGGCTGCGGCTCGAAGACATGCTGCCCGCACAGCGGGCCACTGTGGAACAGCGCCGCCTGCACCCGGAAGCGTTCCAGCAGCGAGGAGAGTCGATCTGGCGCAGGGGTGGCGGCGCGCATGCTCATGGACGTATGGACAACATATGTGGCGAATTGAGGATGTTGCGTCCAGGGAGTCTACCTAGGATGAGCGGGTCGTCCAATCCCGGGCGCTTTCCCAAGGAGATCCACCATGTCCCGTGTCCCCCTGATCGATGCCGCCAACACCACCGCCGACCGCCAGGCCCTGCTGGGCCAGGTCCACGCTGCCTTCGGCGCCACCCCGGCCATGTTCCGCGCCGTGGCCAACTCGCCGGCTGCCCTGCAGAGCATGTGGGGTTCGTTCGGCGCGCTGGGCGGCGGTCGCCTGTCGCCGCTGCTGGGCGAGCAGATCGCCGTGGCCATCGCCAACCGCAACGCCTGCGCGTACTGCCTGGCCGCGCACACGGCATTGGGCCGCAAGGCCGGCGCCAGCGGTGAGCAGATGGCTGCCGCGCAGATCGGCCAGTCCAGCGACCCGGCCACTGCGGCGGCGCTCGACTTCGCGTTGAAGGTGGTCGAGCAGCGTGCGCAGATCGCCGACGGCGACGTGCAGGCGCTGCGCGCGGCCGGCTTCGATGATGAGCAGGTCGTCGAGATCCTCGCGCATGTGGCGCTCAACCTGTTCACCAACTACGTCAACGTGGCGTTCGACGTGCCGGTGGACTTCCCGAAGGTCGCGCTGCGCTGAGGCGTACCGGGCCGGGGGACGCAGTGCTCCCGGCCATCCTCAGCGGGCGTGGCCGTCGTGCGCCTGCAGCCGCTCCGGATGCGTATACACATTGAACCCGCTTTCCCGCGCGAACCCGACCAGGCACAGGCCGGCGCTGCGGGCCAGATCGATCGCCAGCGCGGTCGGCGCGGACACTGCCGCCAGCACGCTGGCGCCGGCGCGCACTGCCTTGCTCACCATCTCGTAGCTGGCCCGGCTGGAAATCACCAGCAGGCCGCCTTCGATGGCGTGTTCGTTGTGGTGCAGGGCGCCGATCAGCTTGTCCAGTGCATTGTGGCGGCCGACGTCCTCGCGTACCCAGCCGATGCGCCCACTGGCGTCGGCCCAGGCCGCGGCATGGATCGAGCCGCTTGCCGCATTCATCGGCTGGTGCTGCGCCAAGCTGGCCAACGCCCGCTGCAGGGCGGTGGCGGAATAGCTGCGGCGCTCGCGGATCTGCGGCAGTGGGCGCAGCACTTCTTCCAGCTGGCGCGTGCCGCACAGGCCACAGCCACCACGGCCGGGCAGCAGGCGTCCCTTGTCGGGGTCGAGGTTTGCGCCGGGCGCAGCCTCGTCCACGGTCATCTGCAGCTCGATGCCTTCCAGCTGTGGGTGGATATCGATCGACAGCAGCTGCGAGGGCGCGCTGATCAGGCCTTCGCTGAGCGAAAATCCGAGTGCGAAGTCCTCCAGATCACAGGGTGTGGCCATCATCACGGCAAAGGCGGCATCGTTGTAGCGCAGCGCCATCGGCACTTCCTCGGCCACCACGTCGACCTGCTGCTGTTGCGTGCCGCCGCGCCAGCGCTGCAACGGGCGTTGGGCGGTGCCGGCAGGCGGGGTGTGCGGCGGGATCGAATCAGGCATGCAGCGCGTCCGGACAAGGGAGAAACGCGGGCGGGCCACCGCCTGCGGTTTCGAGGATAGCGCAGTGGTCGCGCGCAGACGCGGCTGTAACCGTTGCCATGGCAGGTTGTGCTGAAATCAGCCTGTGCCCTCTGGCGAAGCGCCGTGGGCCGTGCTTGACTGTGCGGCTGGTCGTGCCACTGAATGCACCGCCGGACCGCGTTGTGCCGTTCGTTGCTGCGTTCCTTCCGCCAGGTTCCCGAACATGTCCGAGCAGAAACCGCCGCGTTACAAGCCCTACAACCAGCCCGCCGGAGGCTGGGGTGCCGCCGGCGCCACGGCCAAGGTGCTGCTGCAGCAGAGTGTGATCGGCAAGGGATCGAAGGCATTGCTGGCGATGAACCAGCCCGGTGGCTTCAAGTGCCCCAGCTGCGCGTTCCCCGATGCCGACGAACGCAAGAAGCTGGAGTTCTGCGAGAACGGCGCGAAGGCACTGGCCTGGGAAGCCACCCAGTTCCGCGCCGGCCGCGAACTGTTCGCCCGGTACACCGTGACTGAACTGATGGCGCAGACCGACTACTGGCTGGAGATGCAGGGCCGGCTGACCGAGCCGATGCGCTACGACGCAGCCACCGACCACTACGTGCCGTGCAGCTGGGACGATGCCTTCGCGCTGATCGGCCGCCACCTGCAGGCGCTGGACAGCCCGCACCAGGCCGAGTTCTACACCTCCGGCCGCACGCCCAATGAAGCCGCGTTCCTGTATTCGATCTTCGTGCGCGAGTTCGGCACCAATAATTTCCCGGACTGCTCGAACATGTGCCACGAGCCGACCAGCCGTGGCCTGCCGCCGGCCATCGGGGTGGGCAAGGGCACCATCGTGCTGCAGGATTTCGAGCATGCCGAGGCGATCTTCGTGATCGGCCAGAACACCGGTACCAATTCACCGCGGATGATGAGCAACCTGGTCGAGGCGCGTAAACGCGGCATCCCGATCGTGGCGGTCAATCCGATGCCCGAGCGTGCGCTGATCCGCTTCGCCGAGCCGCAGGACGTGGTGCAGATGGCCACGTTCGGTTCGACCGAGATCACCAGCGAGTTCGTGCATATCCGCATCGGCGGCGACCTGGCCCTGATCAAGGGCATGATGAAGGTGATGTTCGAGCGTGAGGCACAGGGCGAGCGCGTGCTCGACCATGATTTCCTGTCGGAACACACGGTGGGCCTGGAGGCGCTGCGCGAAGACGTGATGACGCAGGACTGGGACCAGATCGTGCAGGTGTCCGGCATTTCGCAGGCGCAGATCCGCCGCTGTGCGGAGATCTACATCCGTTCCAAGGCCACCGTGATCTGCTACGGCATGGGGCTGACCCAGCACCAGTATGGCTCGCGCCTGCTGCAGCAGGTCGCCAACCTGCTGTTGCTGCGTGGCAACTTCGGCAAGCCCGGCGCCGGCATCGGACCGATCCGTGGGCATTCCAATGTGCAGGGCGACCGCACCGTCGGCATCGACGAGAAGCCCAAGCCGGCCTATCTGGACCGCGTGCAGCAGGTGTTCGGCTTCGACCCGCCGCGCGAGCATGGCCACCATGTGGTCGAATCCATCGAGGCGATGCTGGACGGCAGCGCCAAGGTGTTCATCGGCCTGGGTGGCAACTTCATCCATGCCGTGCCCGATACCCCGCGTGCGTATGAGGCAATGCGTTGCCTGGAGCTCACCGTGGGCATTGCCACCAAGCTCAACCGCGGGCACCTGGTCCATGGCCGCGATGCACTGATCCTGCCGGTGGTGGCGCGCTCGGAGCGCATCGTTACGCCGGCCGGCGAGCAGTTCGTCACCATCGAAGACGCGATGTCGAATGTAACCGCGTCGCGCGGGGTACTGGAGCCGGTCAGTGCCGAGGTGTTGCCCGAGGTCGAGATCGTCTGCCGGATGGCACTGGCCACGCTGCCGGACAGCAGGGTTGACTGGGCCGGCTGCATGCACGACTACGCGCCCATCCGCGAGCTGATTGCCGCGGTGTATCCGGAGATCTACACCGGCTTCAACGAGCGCATCCAGCAGCCACACGGTTTCCATCTGGACATTCCGCCGCGCCGCCGGGTGTGGCCCACGCCCAATGGCAAGGCCAACATCCTGGTGATGCCTGGCCTGGACGTGGACGATCCGGTGCACGATCCGGACATGCTGCGGTTGGCCACGGTACGCTCGCATGATCAGTACAACACCACCATCTACAGCTACAACGACCGCTATCGCGGCGTGTACAACGATCGCATGGTGCTGTTCATGAACATCGAGGACCGGCTGGCGCGCGGGCTGGAGAAGGAGGCGCTGGTCAGCCTGGAGACGATCAGCGGCGATGGCGTGCAGCGCCGCATCGAGGGCCTGACGGTGCTGGATTACCCGATGCCGCGCGGCGCGCTGGCCGGTTACTACCCGGAACTGAACCCGTTGCTGCCGCTGGACTACTACGACAGGATCAGCGGCACACCCGCAGCGAAGTCGATCCCGGTGCGGATGCGGGCGATGGCGGCGGCGATTGCGTGACGCGCATCGGCTATCATCGGTGGGTGAACCTGCCTGGCCTGCTGCTGCGATGGATGCTGCTCGTTGCCCTGGTGCTGAATGCACCGGCGCTGGCGCTTGCCTCGTCTTCGTACGGCGGGTCGGCCAACCAGGATCACTGCGCTGCACCGCACGCGGCCGCGCTGGCCGCAGCCGGCTGCTGCGATGATGCGGCTCCGTCGGCCTGCCAGAGTGGTGAATGCGAATGCCCGCCGGCCTGCCTTGGCATGCTGGCCACGTTGAGTGGAACGCCCGCCTCGCCGTGGCGTGAGGCGCCTGTAGCTGCCCGTTCCCAGCAACGCGCATCGCCGCCGATGCCGGACCCGTTGCGTCCCCCCATCGTGTGATGTCCTGCAGGCGCTCAAGCGCCTGCCATGACTGTTCGGCTCTTTCTCGCCTCTGCCTGCGCCTTCGATGCGCGGGCGGCGGGCCGCGTTGCCCGCCTCAGCAAAGGAATCACTCAATGAACCGTTCTCTCTCCCTCGGCCTGCTGCTGGGCACCGTGCTGGCCACCACCGCCTGTGCACGTGCCGCCGAAGAATCCGCCGCCGCACCGGTCGCCAGCAAGGCTCCGGTGGCACCGATCCAGGCCAGCCCGGCCAAGGTCGATCCGGCCCTGCCGGTGGCCATCGTGCACAAGACCGCCAGCTGTGGCTGTTGCGGTATCTGGGTCGACCATCTGAAGGCCGCGGGCTTCCAGGTGGACGTGCGCGATACCGATGACATGAATCCGATCAAGGTCCGCCTGGGCGTGCCAGTCGGCAAGGCCTCCTGCCATACCGCCGAGATCGGCGGTTATGTGGTCGAAGGCCACATCCCGGCCGAGGACATCAAGCGCCTGCTGGCCGAACGCCCGACCGCACGCGGGCTGGTGCTGCCCGGCATGCCGGCCGGTTCGCCGGGCATGGAAATGCCGGATGGTTACGTGCAGCCGTACACCGTCGAGCTGGTGCGGACCGACGGCAGCACCGAGCCGTTTGCCCAGCACGGGCAGGGTGGCTGATGGAAGGCGGGTGCCGGTCGTCCTGACCGGCACCCTTCGACGCGTCTTGTGTAGGGCTGAGCCTATGCTCGGCTGTGTTTGGCCGGCAAGCCGAGCATGGGCTCGGCTCTACAGGATCAGCGTGCCGTGGCTGTTTCCTTGGCCAGCTGTGCGTCGAACTTCTTCTCGGCCGCATCCGCGTAGGCCTTGCAGGTCAGGGCGTTGGCTCCGGCCTCTGCACCCTCGGCATAGTTCCAGTTGCTGGCGCCCGGATGCGGCGTCAGCAGCAGGTCGCAGGGCAGGCCGCGCACCGTAGCGAAGCTGCGCCGGTAGTCCTCGACCAGGCGGGGATAACGGGCGTTGCCCTGCAGCTGGTAGCCCGGCGCACTCAGGCTGTCGGCGTAGGCGATGCGCACCGGCTGGCCATCGCGGGTATCGGTCCAGGTCCAGGCGGTGCTGCCTGGGGTGTGCCCCGGCATGAAGTGCGCGGTGAACGCGATGCCGCCTACGGTGACCTCTTCGCCATCCATGATGATGCGGTCGGCGCTGGCCGGCGGAAAGGTGATGCTGTCGCCAAAGTGCAGGTCGTTGCTGCCACCGCGCGCCAGCAGCACGGCCGATTCGGCGTTGGCCGCTACGCTGGCGCCGGTACGGCGCTTCAGCTCCGCCACTGGCCCGGCATGGTCGGCGTGTGCGTGGCTGAGCAGGATCAGCCGTAGATCCTGTGCTGCCACCCCGCGTGCCTTCATGTTGTCCAGCAGGTGACCGGCCATCTGCGGCATGCCGCCGTCGAGCAGTACCGCACCGTCGGCGGTCTGCACCAGCAGCGCGGTCAGGTCCTCGGTGCCGATCTGCCAGGTGCGGTCGGCAATCTGCAGCGGTGCCATCGGCTGCAGCCACGAGGCGTCCACGGTGTAGGCCTGCAGCTGCGGCAGCGGTGCGTCGGCGGCAGTCACATCAAAGGCAAGTGTGGCAGTCAGGGCAAGGGTCGTCAGGCAAAGGCGCATGGCGGAGAGGTGTCTGGGCAGGGTCGAATGAAACTAGCACGCGGGCGGGGCGGACCGTTTCGCGAATAATTCATGGCTGCGATAAGGTGCGCCGCAGCCTGCCCAGGGATTGTTCGCTGGCCATGGATTGTGAATCCACCTCCACGGGCTGGAGCGCAGAATCGGCCGGGGCTAGCCTGCTACCAGGCTCAAGGAGGTGGACCATGCACGTGCTCATGGTGATGCTGGGTGGCGTACTGCTGCTGGGGGTATTCGTGCTGTTTGGCCATCTCTGGAGCACGGGCACCTCGCAGCTGCCCACGGCACTGATCGCCTTCATCGCCACCTGGCTGCTGGTGGCCGTGGCCAACATGTGGGTAGGGGTCAGCAAGGCCGGCTACGCGGTACGCGAGGAGCTGCCGATCCTGTTGCTGGTATTCGCCGTGCCGGCGCTGCTGGCCGGTTTCCTGTACTGGCGCCTGGCGCGCTGAAGGAGTTCCATGAGTACCCGACTGCGCCTGCCCGCGCTCCGCCACCGCGATGGCCATCATGCCCGCGTGACCTACGAAGAACTGTTCTTCGACCTGGTCTATGTGTTCGCGGTCACCCAGCTCAGCCACCATCTGCTGCACCATATGGACCTGGCCGGCGTGCTGCAGACCCTGGTGCTGTGGTTCGCGGTCTGGCTCGGCTGGCAGTACGCGTGCTGGGTCAGCAACTGGTTCGACCCGGAGGCGCCGCGCATCCGGGGCCTGATGTTCGCCACCATGCTGCTGGCGTTGTTGATGTCCTCGTCCATTCCCGAGGCGTTCGCCGATCGTGCGTGGATCTTCGCCGGGGCGTACGCCACGATGCAGGTCGGACGCACCGCGTTCGTGCTGCTGGAAGTCGGCCGCAACCATACGTTGGCGCCGAACTTCCGCCGCATGCTGGCCTGGGTCAGCGTGTCGGCCTGCTTCTGGCTGGCCGGCGCGGCGGCCGAGGGCCACCTGCGGCTGGCACTGTGGGCGATGGCGGCGGCCTGCGAATACATCTCGCCGATGTTCGGCTTCGCGTTCCCGGGCATGGGCCGGTCGCACACCCGCGACTGGACCATCGAGGGCGGTCACCTGGCCGAACGCTGCCAGCTGTTCGTCATCGTCGCACTGGGCGAGACGTTGCTGGCCACCGGGGGCGTGCTAAGCGACGTCGAGCACTGGAGCCTGCAGGTGATCTCGGCGGTGCTGGCCACCTTCGCTGGCACGATTGCCATGTGGTGGCTGTACTTCGGCATCTCCAGCCGCGATGCCACAGAGGCCATCACCCACGCCGAAGACCCGGGCCGGATGGGCGCCAATTTCCATTACGTGCATGCCCTGCTGATCGCCGGCATCATCGCCACCGCGGTGGGCAACGATCTGGTCATGGACCATCCGGCGGCGGCCGTCACCACGGTGTACGCCACGGTGATGGTGGCGGGCCCGCTGATCTATCTGCTGGGCAGTGCCCTGTACAAGCACGTGGTCTATGGGCGCGCGCCGCGCTCGCACCTGCTGGGCGCCGCCGCACTACTGATGCTGGGCCTGGTGTTGCCCTGGATGCACCTGCTGGCCGCCGGATGGCTGACCAGCCTGGTGCTGCTGGGCGTGGGGTTGCTGGATGCGCGGCTGAAGCGGCGCACCCGGCCGTTGCCGGGCTAGAACCCGCCGCCGGTCTTGAAGTCACCGCCGCCGCTGATACCACCGCCGCTGTGGAAGCTGCTGCCGCTGGAACTGGAGCTGGAGCTGGAGCTGGAGCTCGAACTGGAGCTCGAACCCGAGCCGGAACTGCTGGAACCGCCCGAAAGCAGGTCGAACAGGCCGCCAGAGGAGCGGGTGGTGCTTCGGCTGCTGGTGGTGCTGAAGAAGGATGCGGCGACGGTGGCCGGCGCGACGGCCCGGTAGCTCGGCGCCTCGTAGGCCTGGCGCTCGATGTCTGCTGCCGCCTGGTAGCTCCTCCGCGCCGCCTGCAGGCTGTCCAGGCGCTTTTTCAGCACGGCCATTTCGCGGGTGTGCTCGCCTACCATCCCATCGATCTCGCCCAGGCGCAGGCGACTGCGATGGATGCGCTCGAGCACGGCATCGTCCTCGCCGGAGGCGGTGGCGGCCACGCGCCGGTACAGGTCGTCCATGCTCTTGGCCGACAGCGTGCGCGCCAGCGCGGTGAGCAGGGCGCTGCCTTCGGCATCGGTCCAACTGCGGAAGCCGTCGATCTGTGCCTGCTTGGCATCCACGGTCTGACGATGCAGCTGCTCGGCCAGCAGCGCCTGCGCTACTGCGCCCTGTGCCGTCTGCAGCTGCTGGCGCAGCGGGTCGCCACCGGCGCGGGCGAGGGCGGCATCGCGGGCCTGCTGTACCGGTTGGCGGGCCGCCTCCACGTCGTCGCGGGCGCGTCGGGCATGTTCCTGCAGATAGGGCGGAAGCTCGACCAGCGTGGCGTACTCGCGACGGGCACGGTCAAAGCCGCACAGTTCGGCCAGCCAGCCGTCGACGGTGCGCACCAGTGGCCAGCCGCGGTAGGCCGTGCTGCCGTAGCTGCGCCGGTGCAGGTACATGAAGATCGGGTCGGCCTGATAGGCGCCGGCCTTGGCGTCATGCTCCGATTGGGCAGAGGAAGCCATGCGCTCGACCGTGTCGGCACGCGCCACGGCCAGCTGCAGGTCGTCCTGCAGCGCCCTGTAGGTAGGTTCCGCTTCCAGCGTGGTGTCCACCTGGTCCTGCAGGGCCTGCCAGCGTCCGCCGGCGGCGTCGCGTGCGGCAACGGCCTCCTGCGACCGCTGCTGCAACGACTGCTCGATGTCCAGCAGCGCCTGCAGTTCGTCGTCCAGCACCGCCGCTTTGCGGTCACGGCGCTGCAGATCGGCGCCGGACTGCTGCAGCAGGTCCCGGGCCAGCATCGGCGGCGCATCGTTTGCGGCCTCGGCCTGCAGGCGCGCCAGGGCGTTGAAGTCGTCGCGGACCCGCCCGTGCAGCGCTTCCTGTTCCTTGATCAGCTCCCGGCACTGGTCGCCACGCGCGGCCAGTTGTGCCTGCACCTGGCCGATATCGGTTTCGACATCGGCAATCGCGTCGTTCAGGTCTCTCATGTCAGTTCCTTACCCATCACCATTGGGTGATGTAGCCACCGGTGGCGGGCATGCGGAACCGCGGCGACAGGCTGCCGCGCGGCTTGCTGCCGATCTGGTCGTCTTCGATGATGCCGTTGTCCTGCTTGTCGGCGGCAACCCGGTTGTAGGTGGCCTCGGGCACGCGTACGGCAAACACCGAGACCCGTTCCTCCTTGCCGGTTTCCTCGTTGCGGATCGGCAGTTCGGCAGCATTGCCGGCCTCGTCCAGCGCTTCGGTCACCAGATAGTAGTTGCGGCCACCATTGGCCTTCTCGTTGTAGCGCCAGACGCCGGTGCGTTCATCGTCACGGTTGACGATGCGGTAGACCAGGGTCTGCGACAGCAGCCCCACCAGCTGGCTGACCTCGTCCAGGGCCGGCCCGGCTTCGGCCAGCGTCTCGACCCGGATCAGGCGGGCGGCCTGCTCCAGCGCACGTTCGAAGCGCTTGCGGTCTTCGCCGGCGACACCGGTGGCGAGGCCGTCGGCCTTGAGCTGGGCCAACCGCTCGTTGAGCGCGGCCAGCGTGGCGGCGCTGCCGATCAGCTCCTTCAGGGTCGCTACCGCCTGGCCGGCCGCGGCGATGTCGCCCGCGCGCAGTGCCACGTCGCCGCCGGTGTAGGCGCGTGCGCGCGCCTGCTCTGCATCCGGCGCGAGGCGTGCCGCCTTTGCAGCGGCGTTGGTGGTATCCAGCAGCTCGCTGGCCTCGATCGCCTGGCCGAGGATGTTCACCCGCTCGGTCAGCGGCGGCAGCGTTTCCCTGGCATTCGCCAGCAGCTGCGCGGCGGCCTGCCGATGCTGCTCAACCTGCGCGGCGGCCTGCTCGCCGGTGGCACTGCCACCACTGCTGAGCCGGGTGAGCTTGTCCTTGCGCACCAGGGTCGGCTGTGCGGCCAGTGCGGCGGGAACCCCGGCGAAGCGCCGCTGTGCTTCGGCCAGCGCGGCCTGTGCGCCTTCGGCCAGTGGCTGCAGGCGCCCACCGCTGGCCGTGGCACGTGGCAGCAGCCCCTGCAGGGCCTGTTCCTGTGCCGCCAGCAGGGCGCGCGCTGCAGCAGCCTCCTGTTGCTGCGCGGCCACCTTGTCGTTCAGCACCTGCACGTTCTTCTGCACGTTGCTCTCGTGCACGAACGCTCCGAAGCTGCGTGCCATGACCAGCAGCATGCCGAGCACCAGCAGCAGGAAGGCCGCCAGCAGCGCCCACTTCAACAGGCGGGCCCGATCGATCCAGCGCCGCGCCAGCCACGCCTTCCAGCCACGCGGCGCGGTGTAGAGGTAGCGCTGCTCGCGCTGGGCCTGGATGCCGGCCTCGAGGATCTCGTCGGAGACCTCGATGCCCTGCGAGCGGTACAGCTCAAGCAGGCGCTGCTTCAGCGTCGCCTTGTCGTGGCCGCTGTCGGCCAGCGCCTTCATTTCGGCGTTGCGGTAGCGCAGCTGGTCGACCACATCCATGGTCAGCAGCGCAGCCTGCAGCTCGGCAGGGGCCATCGTCGCACTCACCTCAGCGCGACTCCGGGCTCGGCGGCGCCTGCAGCAGAGCGGCGAAGCGCTGCTTGCCCTGTTCGACATACTCGGCGATCTCGGCCGAGTCGCGGGTCGCCTGGCCGCGCAGCTGCTCGATCTCCCGCAGCGAGGTCTCCTGGAAGCGCACCACCGCATCGACCAGCTTGCGCACCGAATCGACGCCGATGGTGGCGCCGTAGCCGGCCTTCAGGCCCTCGTGCAGCACGTCATCGCCAATGTTGGCCACCGCTTCCAGGCCCTTGGAGGTGCCCTCGGTCATCGCATTGAGCGCCTGCGTGGACTCATGCAGGCCCATCTGCGTGGTGAAGGCCAGGTTCAAGGCGGTGAAGCTGGTTTCATTGGTGGAGAAGAACACCACCGAGCGCTCGTTGACGCGGCGCTTGATCTCGTGCGACTGGTGCACGCGCAGCATGATCGCCTCGGAGGTGGCGTAGTTCACCTGCAGGTTCTCGGCCAGGTCCTTGGCCAGCTGGTAGCGCGACTCCTCGGCCTGGTTGTTGCGCAGGGCCTCGTCGCGGGCCATGACCAGGCGGCCGGTGTCGGCGGCATCGGCGGCCGGATCGGCCGACTCCACGCGCTGCTGCGCCTGCTTCAGCGCCTCGCGGGCATCGGCCAGCGCCTGCTCCTGCAGCTTCAAGAGCTCATGGGCCTGGATCTCGGCATCCTTGATCGACAGGCGGAAGTCGCCGTACATCTCCAGCACGCGCGACTCGCGCTGCAGCTGCTCGGCCGAATCGCGGCTGACTTCCAGGAATGTGCGGCGGATCTTCTCGAACCGGCTCGGGATGTCGCCGCGGGTGACCTTCATCCACAGGTTCTGCAGGCGCTCGCCCATGTCGATCCTGCCGTCGCGCACCTGCTCGACCATGGTGCTGGCATCGTCACGGATGCTGTCGAAGGCGCGGATGATCTCGGTATAGCGGTCGGACACCTTGGCCGAGCTGATTTCATCACGCATCACGGCATTGAAATGCCCGGACTGCTGCAGCACGCGGGCAATGGCCACCACGCGGCCCTGGTCAAGGGTGGACAGCTGCGAGACCAGCGCGATGGCCGGTGCGTTGTTGTCCTGGGGAGCGGCCAGGCCCAGGCTGCGCAGCGTGGCCATGGCGCGGTCGAGGTACTTGATCGGCGCGGTAGCGGCCGGCGTGGCAAGGAGGGTGTTCTCGGACATTTCGACGGCTCCGGTCAGGGCAGGCAATGAGGAACCTGCCGCGCGGAACGGGCAGGTTGCTGCGAAACGAAGGGGAAGGGGAGCGGCAGCCGTGCGGCGCACGACAGGCGGGCCCGGTCAAGGGCCGACGGCCCGGTATGGGCGAGGGTGGTGTCCTGTTCAAGCATGGCGCATTCCCTGCAGATCGCCCCCCTGGCGATTCCGTCCCATTGTAGCGGCGGTGATGGGCAGGTGAAGCCCCACCGATGGCAGGGTGGAGTAGCGTTGGCGCACGCTCATCGGTTGCGGCAAGCGAGGGCTTCGTGCAGAACGTACCGCAATGGTTGCTCTGGTCGGGACTGTCCGCCGTGTTCGCAGCGCTGACTGCGCTGTTCGCCAAGGTCGGCGTCAAGGGTGTCGACCCGGACCTGGCCATGGCCATCCGTACCCTGGTGGTGGCGGCGGTGATCCTGCCGCTGGTGATGGTCACCGGCAAATGGTCCAATCCATTGCTGCTGCCGGGGCGGACCCAGCTGTTCCTGGTGCTGTCGGCGCTGGCCACCGGTGCGTCGTGGCTGTTCTACTTCCGCGCACTACAGAGCGGTGAGCTGGCCAAGGTGGCCGTGGTGGACAAGTTCAGCGTGGTGCTGGCGATCGTGCTGGCCTATCTTCTGCTGGGCGAGCGGCCCAGCCTGCGGGAGTGGAGCGGCATCGGCCTGGTGCTGGCCGGGGTGATCGTGCTGGCCACGAAGAAGTAGCAGCGTTGAACCGACCAGAGGGGAGAGCAGGATGCAGGGCGAAGCACACGGTACGTTTGAAGTGGATCTGCGGCCGATCGGTGGCAATGACGGCCCAATTGCGGTGATGTCGATCAACAAGACCTTCGCCGGCGACCTGCACGGCAGCAGCGTCGGCCAGATGCTGGCCTTCCGCACGCCGGTGCAGGGCTCGGCCGGCTACGTGGCGATGGAACGGGTAACGGCCACGCTGGCCGGGCGCCAGGGTGGGTTCACCCTGCAGCACAACGGGTTGATGACCCGTGGCACGCCGCAGCTGAGCGTGGTGGTGGTGCCCGATTCGGGCAGTGAAGGACTGTTCGGCCTGAGCGGCACACTGGAGATCACCATCAGTGAAGGCCGCCACGACTACCGGCTGGTCTACAGCCTGCCGGACGAGATCTAGCGGAGTTCCGCTGCCATCGCCGCGAGCCGGGCGACGGTATTGAGATTGCGCGCCGTGCCCTGTGCCGAGCCGGGAATGCGCAGGCGCGAGTCGGCCATGCCGGCGCCGTAGTGGATGAAGATCTCGCGCGTGCCGAGTGCAAGCTGTTCGTCGCGCCGGCCGGTCACGCCATCAAGCGGGTCGGCAGGCAGGCTGCCGTCGAGGAACAGGGCGACCACACGGTTGCCGGCGGCATCCGGAAACGGATTGCGTGCCACCACGCCTGCGATCTCGCTGGCCGAACGCACCAGTACGCCTACCGGCTTGCCGGCATATTCCTGGAGCCGCTGGCCGAGGGCCTGGCGCACGCCCGCCTCGTCGAGCGAGCTGCGCAACACCACGTTGCCGCTGGCGATGTACGTGCGGACATCGGCGAAGCCTGCGTCCTCGCACATCGCCACCAGTTCGCGCATCGGCAGCCTGCCGGTACCGCCGACGTTGACCGCGCGCAGCAAGGCGACGTGGACGTTCATGGCGTCCCCGCCTGCAGGCGGTCGTACATGCGCACCAGGTCGACCAGGGTGCGCGCGCCCATCTTGCGCATCACCTGTGCGCGGCGCACCTTCACCGTGATCTCACTGACGCCGAGGTCGCCGGCGATCTGCTTGTTGAGGCGGCCACGCACCACGCCATCGACCACCTCGCGCTCACCCGCGTTGAGCGTGTTCCAGCGCTGCTGCAGGGCATCGAGCGCCTCGCCCTCGCGGCGGCGCTGGCGGTCGATCTCGATGCCCTTGTGGATCGCATCCAGCAGTTCCTGGTCGCGAAAGGGCTTGGTCAGGAATTCGATGGCACCGTCCTTGATCGCGTTGACACCCATCGCGATGTCGCCGTGGCCGGTGATGAACACCACGGGGAGCTGCAGGCCATGGCTGCCCATCGTGCGATGGAATTCAAGACCGCTCTGGCCGGGCATGCGCACGTCCAGCACCAGGCAGGCCGGCGCGTCTTCCAGGTCGTGTTCGAGGAAGGCCTGGGTGGAGGCGAAGGCCCGCACCTGCAGGCCCATCGAGGCCAGCAGGTCTTCCAGCGCCGCGCGCACCGACGGATCGTCGTCGACCACATAGACAATGGGCGCCGGATCGGCGATGGGTGCAGTGGGCTTACGCATGGTGGACATCCGTGGCGACGGGCAGGTCGAAGACGAAGCAGGCACCGCCGCCTGCCGGTCGTTCGGCGCGGATCTGGCCGTCGTTCGCCTCGATCATCGAGCGGCTCAGGCTGAGGCCCAGCCCCAACCCGTGCGACTTGGTGGTCCAGAACGCGTCGAACACGCGCTCGGGATGCTCGGCGGGCAGGCCGACGCCACGATCGCGTACGCTGAGGCTGACCCGTTGGCCCTCACGCCGGGTCAGCAGCGACAGACGCCGGTCGCCTGCGGGTACGGCTTCCATTGCATCCACCGCATTGAGGATCAGGTTGCCGATCACCTGCTGCACCTGTACGCGATCGGCCTGCACCGGCGGCAGGTCGGCGTCCAGCAGCAGGGCCACGGCCACGCCATGCTGGTCCAGTTCGCTGCGCGACAACGCCAGCATTTCCTCCACCGCCTGGTTCAGGTCGAAGGCGCGCCGTTCCGGTGCCGCGCCCTGGGTCAGGCCGCGGATGCGGGCGATCACATCGCCGGCACGGTGCGCATCGGCCAGGATGCGGGCCACGGTCTGGCGTGCCTTGTCCACGTTCGGCGGGTCCTGCGCCAGCCAGCGTTGGCAGGCTTCGGCGCTGCTGGCGATGGCCGCCAGCGGCTGGTTCACTTCGTGGGCGATGGAGGTGGTCAGCTCGCCTACGGTGGAGGCGCGCGCTACCCGCAGCAGACGGCCCTGTGCTTCCTGCACGGCGGCCTTGGCCGCTTCCATGTTCAGTGCGAGGTAGGTGGTGATGCCGATCACCAGCATGCCGATCACCGAATTGACCAGGCCGATGCGGTAGGTGCCGAAGCGGGTCAGGAAGAAACTCAGCCCGGTCAGCGCGATGCAGGCGATGGCCAGCGTGATCAGGCCGCGGGCGGCCAGCACGCGCGATGCCGCGAGGATGACCGCTGCGTAGAAGCAGGCAGCAGCAACCGCGTAATCGGTGACGGTGTCGATCAGGAAGATCGCGGCCATCACGACGATCAGGGCCAGCAGCACCAGCGGGCGGCGGGGCGACAGCGATGGCATCGGGACGGCTCCCTGGCGTGGGGTGAAAGGATAGCAAAGCCGCCATCGGCAGATGCCGATCTTGGTCGGCAGGCTCTTTTGCTGTGGGTGCCGACCGTTGGTCGGCACAAGCCAGAACGATGCCTGGTAGTGCCGGCCGCTGGCCGGCAACTGCACGGTGTTGCCGGAGCTCATGAGGTTGCCGGCCAGCGGCCGGCACTACCGCAGGGATGGACACGGTCTCTGAAGGTTCTCTGCCGACCAAGGTCGGCACCTACCAAAGCGGTGCACGGTGTTGCCGGCCAGCGGCCGGCACTACTCCTCCAGGCTGGCGTTCCAGAATCCCTGCAGCACACCGGGCGTGGTCGCCAGCGTCGCAAGTACGGCGTCCAGTTCGCCGGCATCCACCGTGGTGGCATACAGCACCGCTTCGATCTCCACATCGCGCTCGCCGAACGGGCGCTGGTCCACCGCGCGCACCGGGTAATGCGCCTGCTCAAGCAGCAGCAACAGCTGGTCCAGCACCTCGGCCTGCTGCTCGCGCTGGCAGACCACGTTGATCGCATAGGTCGCCTCGCTGAACGCTTCCGGCAGCGGCTGCCGCTGGATGCGGTTCACCACCGGCCGCAGCAGGGTATTGGCGGCCAGCACGAACACCGCTGCGAGCACTGCTTCGGGCAGCAGCTTGATACCCGCGCAGGCTCCCACCGCTGCCGATCCCCACAGGGTGGCGGCGGTGTTCAGGCCGGACACCTGGGCGCCGTCCTTCATGATCGCGCCGGCGCCGAGGAAGCCGACGCCGGAGATCACATAGGCCACCACATGCAGCGGCGAGGGTGGTCCGCCGTACAGGTCATGGAAGCGCACCGCCAGATCGACGAACACTGCCGCACCCACCGCCACCAGCGTATTGGTACGCAGGCCGGCGGTGCGTTGCCGCAGCTGCCGCTCCAGGCCGATGACCGTGCCCAGCACGAATGCCACCGACAGGCTGATCAGCGAGCTGAGCGTGGCGCCGGCGTTGAACGCCGGCAGGTTCGGATTGATGTCCATTGCGTTTCTCCCTGGACAAGCGGCGGGTGCTTACTGCCAGCCGTAACGACGGATGTAGAACTTCTTCAGCGCGGTGGTCAGCACCGCATAGCCGAACAGGATCGCCACCAGGAACGGCCAGTAGCCGGCCGGCAGCGCCTGCAGCTTGAAGTAGCCGGCCAGCGGGCTCATCGGCAGGGCCACGCCGATGGCCATGATCAGGCCGGTCATCAGCAGCAGTGGCGGCGCGGCGATGCTCTGCAGGAACGGCACCTTCGGCGTGCGGATCATGTGCACGATCAGGGTCTGGGTCAGCAGGCCGACCACGAACCAGCCGGACTGGAACAGGCCCTGGTCGGCCGGCGTGCGTGCATCGAACACGTACCACATCAGCGCGAAACAGCTCAGGTCGAAGAGCGAGCTGATCGGCCCGAAGAACACCATGAAGCGGCCGATGTCCGCCGGGTTCCACTTCAGCGGCTTGCGTACCAGTTCCTCATCCACGTTGTCGAACGGAATGGCGATCTGCGAGATGTCATACAGCAGGTTCTGCACCAGCAGCTGCAGCGGCAGCATCGGCAGGAACGGCAGGAAGGCCGAGGCCACCAGCACCGAGAACACATTGCCGAAGTTGGAGCTGGCGGTCATGCGGATGTACTTCAGCATGTTGTTGAACGTACGCCGGCCCTGGATGACGCCTTCTTCCAGCACCATCAGGTTCTTTTCCAGCAGGATGATGTCGGCCGCCTCCTTGGCAATGTCCACCGCGCTGTCCACGCTGATGCCGATATCGGCTGCGCGCAGCGCCGGCGCATCGTTGATGCCGTCACCGAGGAAGCCGACCACCTTGCCCTGCGCCCGCAGCTCGCGTACCAGCCGCTCCTTGTGCAGCGGCGTCAGCCGGGCAAACACGCGATGGTGGTGCAGCGCCCGCGACAGCGCGCCGTCGTCCATGCGCTCGATCTGCGGGCCGGTCAGGATGGTGTCCGCGTCCAGCCCCACCTGTGCGCAGACACGGGCGGTCACCAGTTCGTTGTCGCCAGTGAAGACCTTGACCTCGACACCGTGTGCGGCCAGCGCCTGCAGCGCCTGCGCAGCCGACTCCTTCGGCGGGTCCAGGAAGGCCACGTAGCCGACCAGCGTCAAACCGCACTCGTCCGCTTGCGAGTAGGCGCTCTGACTGGCCGCGGTCTCCTTCATCGCCACCGCCACCACGCGCAGGCCCTGTTCGTTCAGTTCCTCGGTGGTCTGCCGCACCCGCGCCAGGCGGCGCTCGTCCAGTGGCATGTCCTGGCCGTTCTCGCGCACGGTGCTGCACACCGCCAGCATCTCTTCCACCGCGCCCTTGCAGATCAGCTCATGGTGGTCCTCGCGCTCGGACACCACCACCGACATGCGGCGGCGCTCGAAGTCGAACGGGATCTCATCCACCTTGTGGTAGTCCTGCGACAGCCGCAGCGAACTCTGCAGCTCCACGTGCTCCAGCACCGCGCGGTCCAGCAGGTTGATCAGCCCGGTCTGGAAGTGGCTGTTGAGGTAAGCGAACTTCAGCACGTCTTCCGAATCGTGACCGAACACATCGGTGTGGCGCTCCAGCGCGATCCTGTCCTGGGTGAGCGTGCCGGTCTTGTCGGTGCACAGAACTTCCATCGCGCCGAAGTTCTGGATCGCATCCAGGCGCTTGACGATCACCTTGCGCCGCGACAGCAGCACCGCACCCTTGGCCAGGGTGGAGGTGACGATCATCGGCAGCATTTCCGGCGTCAAGCCCACCGCTACCGACAGCGCGAACAGGAACGCCTCGGTCCAGTCACCCTTGGTCCAGCCGTTGATCAGCAGCACGAACGGCACCATCACCAGCGCGAAGCGGATCAGCAGCCAGCTGACACTGTTGACGCCGGCCTGGAACGCGGTGGGCGCACGGTCGGTAGCGGTGCTGCGCTGGGCCAGCGTGCCGAAGTAGGTGCGGTTGCCGGTGGCCAGCACCACGGCGGTGGCGGTGCCTGACACCACGTTGGTGCCCATGAACAGCAGGTTGTGCTGCTCCAGCAGGCCGGCCAGGCCGTCGCCCGGGTGCGCGAACTTCTCTACCGGCAGCGATTCGCCGGTCATCGCGGCCTGGGCGACGAACAGGTCCTTGGCGGTCAGTACGCGGCAATCGGCCGGAATCATGTCGCCGGCCGACAGCACGATGTGGTCACCGGGCACCAGCTCACGGATCGGCAGGTCCAGCAGGCGTGCCGGGCGACGGCTGTGCAGGTGCGCACCGAAGTACTGGTCGGCTACATCGGCGGCCTCGGTGCCCGGATTGCGGCGCAGCACGCGCGCGGTGTTGCCGACCAGTGCCTTCAGACGCTCGGCTGCACGGTTGGAGCGGCCTTCCTGCACGAAGCGGATCAGCGTGGACAGCAGTACCATCGCACCAATCACGATCGTGGCCTTGATGTCCTCGGTCAGCCAGGACACCGCCGCCAGTACGGTCAGCAGCAGGTTGAACGGATTGCGGTAGCACTGCCACAGGTGCCGCCACCACGGCAGCGGCTTTTCGTGATCCACCTCGTTGGGGCCGAGCGTGGCCAGCCGCTCCTCGGCTTCATGCGGGCTCAGGCCATCGGCATGCGAATCCAGCGTGGCCAGCAGCTCGGCTTCCTCCTGCTGGGCAAGGGTGACCAGGCCGGTGGTAAGCGCGAACGGCGCGGTCTCGGCGCTGCCCGGGCCAAAGCCGGCTTCGGGCATCGCGCGGCGGCGGAACAGGTTGCCTGCGCGACGGCTGCGCAGGAAGGCATTGAACCAGGCGTTGAGCAGGCTCATGGGACGCTCCTCGAATGTCAGAGCCGGCCGCAGCCGGAACACGAACGGAATGGGTGAGACAGTTCAGGCGTGGCGCATCGCCAGCACCGCCGGCGACCACGGCTGCATGTGCAGGCGCTGGCTGCCACCAATGCACAGCGGCTTCATCGCATCGCGCAGCGGGTAGGGCAGATGGCGCAGCACGGTGATCCGCTCGCTGATCGGCAGCAGCGACAGCGCGTCGGCCACCACGCGCGGCGAACCGAGCGACAGCGAACGGGCAAACATGACCGGGCCGTGCTGCAGCAGCTGGCTGCGCAGGGCGGCAACATCGCGCTCGCCGATCAGGCGGCGCAGGGTGATGTAGAGGATCTTGTAGGACATGGGGGTGATCTCCAGGCAGGCGGCACCTGGCGGTCCCCCGTCACTCAGGCAGGCAGGGACCGGCGGGCAGGCGCCAGGAACAGGCAACAAGCGGGCATCCGGGGCGCGGTGCGCCCGGCAGGGTCGGGGTCCATCTGCGTCTCCATGAGGGGAGGGGGCTAGCCAGGGTTGCCCTGGCCAGTGGCGCTATTGTCCGCCCCTGAATGGGGCAGGCCTAGAGGCCCGTGGGTTAGCCCGGCTATACCTTGGTATAGCCGGGCGTATGCAGTGCCGATCGAGGGTTCAGTGGTGGGTCAATGCGCGCCGCTGGTCTGCTTGCAGACGTCGTACTCGCCACGGGTCAACGTCTTGTCACGGTCGGTATCGCAGGCATGCAGGCGCTCGGCCCAGTCGGGTGCCACGGCATCCACTTCGGCCAGCGTGACGATGCCGTCCTTGTTCTTGTCCAGCGACTCATACGGCGGTATCAGCTTCACTTCGGTGACGTCCTCGGCGGCGGTGGCCTTGCTCGCCTCCTGGGTCTTGGAACAGGCGCCCAGCAGCAGGCCGATGGTGATGACGAGGACAGCAGGAACGTAGCGAATACCGGTCATGACAGGCTCCAGAAGTGGGGGCGCGGGCCATGGGGGTGGATGGCCACGGCCGGATCTTCGGCCCGGGTCCGTAAGCGAGCTGCGAAGAACCTGCGGGGTCGCCATGCAGCGGTGGGCGCCCGTTCACCCGCACGCCCCATGCGTGTGCCAGCCGCCGATGCTGATCCAGAGCGTGCCGTCGCGATGTGCAACGGGCCAGACCGCCGCGGCCGAGTGCGCGGACAGGATTTCCGGGTTGACCTGTGCGGAGCCACTTTGCGAGGTCGGAAATATCTGACCTTTTTGCAAGTTGTTGCATAGCCTGATTGTAAAGCTGCCGTGAAACTAACCGCTCGCCTCTCCCCCGCGAGTTCGTCATGCAACGCGCACTCATTCTGATCCTGCTGGCCCTGTTCGTCAGCAGCGCCCATGCCACGACACCACAGATCAACGTGGGTCTCCTGTTCGATCATCTTGCGCCCGCGCACAGCAACCTGCTCAAGCGCATACGCAATACCGGTGATGTGACCGCATACGTGCGTGTTGAGGTCACCGAGATGCACTTCGATGCAGACGGCAAGGTTGTCGAAACGCCAGTGGACACCGTGGCGCTGGTACGCAATGCACCTGGCGCGCACGGGGTGATCGCCAGCCCCAGCCGCCTGATCATTGCCGCCAATGGCCAACAGGCGACGCGCCTGGTCTATCGCGGTGACCGCGATGAGGAGCGCTACTACCGACTGCGCTTCATTCCGGTGGTGCCGAGCGCCGAGGAGTTTTCGCTCAGTGATGCGCAGGTGCAGGAGATCACCGGGCTGACTTCGGCAGTTCGCGTGTTCACCGGCTATGGCACCATCCTGTTCGTGGCACCGCGGAACACGCGCTATGACACCCGTGTGCAGGACGGTCACGTGCACAACGGTGGCAACGCCACGGTGGTGCTGGACAACCTGCGTTACTGCGAGCGAAGCAGTCCGGATGCCTGCACGCCCGGCATCATCGTCCATGTCCGGCCCGGGCGAACCTATGCGCTGCAGGCCGACGACAGCCGGTTCGCCCGCTACGACCTGAGGGAGGGCGACGACCGCCGCAGCATCGACTCGCGCCGCTGATCGTCCGCCCATCTCCCCTTTCTGCAACGTCCCCACCGGGTTCGCCAGGCGCCCGGCGGGGAGGCTGTGTCTTCGTCCTGGCGTCGTATCCCATCGTATCCATCCACCGATCCCGGAGCATTTCCATGTCCCTGAAGAAGTACGCCCTGGCTGCAGCCGCTGCAGCCCTCATCGCACCGGCTGTCAGCCTGGCAGCCACCGAATCCAAGTCGATCACCGTCAACGTGACCGCCGACGTCCCGAACACCGCTGGCCTGCAGGTGTCCACGCCTGACGGCTGGGAAGGCCTGCCGCAGAACCTGCCGTGGGACACCGCGCGCGAAACGCTGGGCGAACTGACCGGGCGCGTCATCAACATCAAGTCGCCGGCTGCCATCACCGCCTACCTGACGTCGCCGGCACAGATGGCGTCGGCCGCAGACGTCGTGGACCTGGTGGTGAAGCTGGACAACGTGGAGGTTCCGGCAACCGCCGCCGCCAAGATCACCGTCGCCAACGCGGCCCAGGCCGCCGCCGGCAAGTCGCTTGCCTTCGCCATTGCGCCGACCGCGCCGTCGGGTGGCTACAAGCAGGGCAGCTACGGTGGCCAGTTCCACATGATCTTCGAAAGCGACATCACCCCCTGAGTTCCTTCAGGCACCCCGCCGCATCCGATGATGCGGCGGGGACGCCGGAACAGCGTCCATGCTCTCGTCCTCCAATCACCGTCGATTCCGCCTGGCCCAGCTCGCGACCGCGATCGGTGCCGTGGTCCTTGCCACGTCAACGCAGGCGGCCGGCCTCGCGCCGGGCGAGCTGCCCAGCCTGCAGCAGCAGCGCGAACGCATGCCGGCCGAATTCCGCGAGCACCTGTTTGGCAACCCGCTCACCGTGCGCGTGGAGCTGGATGGGCAGTATCTGGGTGACGCCGAGGTTCTGCTGCACGAAGACAACCGGGTGCAGGTGATCGGCTTTGGCGACAGCCACGAAAGCCGGTTGGCACAGACCGAGCGTGCCCGTTGGGGCGAGCAACTCGCTGAACCGATGGCGCTGGGCGTATGCAGGCATCAGTGCCGGGGCATGGCAGCGCTGCACTACAGTCTGTCCAACTCGCTGCTGAGTGTACTGACGCCTGCCGGCGCGCAGAAGGAGCGGCGCCACATCGCCTTGCCGGACGCGGGCAGCCGGGGGTTGATCGTGCGCAACAGTCTTGCCGTGCACGGCGGCCAGGAACAGCAGGCCACCGTACGCTACAGCGCCGAACTGCGCGGCAGTGCCGGCCACTGGAGCACGGTTGGCAGCTACCAGTACTACGCCCAGCCCGGCAGCAGCGAGCACTACCTCAGTGCCCTGTATGCCCAGCGCGAACTGGGCGATCACTTCGTTCGCGCCGGCTACTTCCTGCCCACCTTCGAGGGCATTGTGCGCCAGCCCCGCGCGCCGGGTACGCAGAACGATACGGCGCTGGGCCTGATGTTCGGATCCTCGGACGTGCTGCTGGCCGATACGCGAAGCCCCAGTGTCTATCCCGTCTATGTCACCGCCAGCGGCGAAGGCGTGGTGGAGATCTATCGCGACGGGAACCTGCTGTCCACGCAGGCCGTCAAGCCCGGCATCCAGGAAATCCATACGCGCCGACTACCCGGCGGCATCTACGATGTGGAACTGCGGGTGGTCCAGGACGGTCGAGAAGCGTCCCGCGAAAGCGCCTCCATCCACAAGCCCAGCCGCTGGCAGGATCCCAGCCGCCGCTGGCGCTACAGCGCATTCGCAGGGCAGCAGCGCGGGCTGCTGGCCAGCGCCGGAAGCACCCGCGAGGGCGGTGCCGCGGCGGGTGCCGTGGTCAATTACCTGTTGCATTCCCGTGCGGTGGCCGGGGCCACCGTGCAGCGGATCGGCGCGCGGCATGCGGCGGGTGTGTCGATGGACTGGCAGGCCAGTGACCGCTTCAGCACGTACACCAATGTCTATACCTCCAGCGACGCCGGGCGCGGCGTGGACCTGCAGGGCCTGTACCGCTATCGTGCCGGCTCGGTGGTGGCCAACCATGCGCGCGGTTGGGTGGAGCAGCGCGAGCGCGTCGTGGCAGACGACAGCGGCGCCCCACGCTGGGAGACCCGCGGCGGCTGGCAGGACACAACGGCCGTCTCGATCACGCATCGTTTCGGGCACCGTGATACTGCCAGCCTGCGCGTGGCCCGCAGTTCGGGCTTCACCCGCGGGACCGGCATCGATGTCTCTTACGGGCGTCGGGAGACGGTGTTCGGCAAGCATGATGTCAACTGGCGCGTTTCCGCCTATGACCGCCCCGGTGCCCGCTACACGGGCTACCGGCGGCAACGCGGCATCGACCTGACGGTCAGTGTCTCGCTGGGCAGCGATCGACGCAGCTACAGCGGCAGCCTGGGCAGCCGCACCGGCGAAGCCGGACGCCGCGACACCTATGTGACCGCTACCGCCACACAGCGCGTGGACGGCGCCGTACTGCAGAGCGTGAATGGCACGGTCACCGCCGAACGGGGCGGGCTGGGCGCAGGCGCGGGTGCCTCGCTGCAGGGCGCGTTTGTGGAAGGTGACATGCAGGTCTACCGCGGCGCGGCGTCGGGCCGCGTCAGCGGCACCGCCAACCTCGACAGCACCGTGGTCATTGGCGGTGGGCGCGCCGCCGTGCTGGGGCAGGGGCGCGGCAGAAGCGCCGACACCGGCCTGATTGTCGATGTCCGCAGCGATTATCCCGATCTTGCCCTGCGTGCGGACGACAGCCACGGCGGCGGCGTTGCGCTGCGCCCGGGCCGCAACTTCGTCCCGGTGGCCGCGTATCGCGCAGGCCACGTGCAGTTCGACTTCCAGGGGCGGCATGCGCCGTCGGCAACGCTGCAGCCCTCGGTCGTCAGCTATCACCTCAACAAGGGGGGCGTGATGCATGCCACGCTGGACGTGCTGCGCACCTTCACCGTCATGGGCCAGGTACTGGATGCAGACGGCAACGGTGTGCGCGGCGTGCAGGTGATCAACCACGCTGGCCGCAGCGTCAGCCAGGAGGACGGCTTCTTTACCCTTGAACTGAGCGCCCGTGCGCCGGTGGTGGAGTTGCGCTACCCCAACCTGGTCAGCTGCACGCTGACGATGGAGGAGGGGCGCTACCCCAGGGAAGGAGATGTGTTGATGGTGGGGGCGACGGGATGCCCGCCGTCGATCGCGAGAACCGAGGAGCATACGAAATGAGAATCCGCTCGCTGATGGCGGCGCTGCGAGGCGCAGGGCTGGTCGTGATTGGGCTTGGCGCGGCCGCAAGTGCATGTGCGGCAGAAGTGCTGGTCACGGCAGAGTTTGCCCCGTCAGCCCTGGACCCGGGCCGGATGGTCTTCCGGAATACAACGCCGCGCGGCAGCTACTGCTCGTGGCGGCCGGAGTTCTGTGCGGATGATGGCGCCTACTCCGTCGATGTTCCACTGCAGTGGAGTAAAACCTACGAGCACAATGGTGATGTTCGTAAGCGCTTTTATCTTGGATTGCCCGCTCCCCGGACCGTCATGCTACGTAACACCGTCACGGGTACTGAAGCTGAAGTGCGAATCACGATAGCCACCGTCAGCGGTCATGTGACGCCCGGAGGTGGAGCCAATCCCGTATTCACACGATCAGTACGTGGAGGGTGCAGCTACGTTCATACGGCCGGCACCGGATCATTTGTAAGGTTTGGATGGATCGTCCGCAATCCAGAGACGCCGGTGCCGTGCAACTCGCAGGGGGATACAGCGCTTCCACAGCCGGCCGATTATGCGATGTCTTGGTTCGGCTTGGGTCTTCTCATAACTGCACCTTCGCCCCTGTCCCTTAGCGATGGTATTTATGAAGGCGCGTTGACCTACACCGCAGGAGACGCGGGCAGCGACATCGACTTTGGTGATGACGTCACGACCGAACCGATCACGTTGAAGTTCCGCTTCACGGTGTCCCACCAGTTCCAGGTACGTTTCCCAAGTGATAATCCGCAGGTGCACTTGGCGCCGGAGGCAGGTTGGGCGCAGTGGACCGATCAGGGCCGTGCCCCGACACGCCTCTATCAGGAGCTGCCATTCCATCTGACCAGCTCGATGGACTTCAGCATGAAGCTGCGCTGTGAGCACGACGCAGGCAATCGCTGCGGCATTCGCAACCACGCGCTTGGGGAGGTTGTACCGGTGGATGTGGACGTCACCCTGCCCGGCATGCGCAATCTGCGCGATGGGCGCCCGGCGCAGGACACACCGCTGTTACCCGACGACGCACAGGCGCCGCGCTTCACGCCGGATGGCTATCTGATGCAGCGGCGGTCGACCTTGCGGTTCACCGCAGGACGGGCCGCCGTAACAGAGATGCTGAAGGCGCCAGGCTCGCATTGGGAAGGCAACATGACCGTGGTGTTTGACGCCAACCCGTAGTCGCACGCGGGAGTGTGTTGCGGCGGTGCCGGCCAGCGGCCGGCACTGCCCCAGGCGTTCAGAAGCCGTCGGCAAAGGCATCCGTCGCACGCACCAGCGCATCGACCGTGGCCGGCTCGTTGGCGCTGTGGCCGGAGGTCACCATCTCCAGGCGCGCTTCCGGCCAGGCCTTCGCCAGGTCCCACGCGCTGCGCGGCGGGCAGATGATGTCGTAGCGCCCCTGCACGATCACGCCGGGCAGGTGGCGGATGCGGTCGATATCGCGCAGCAACTGGTCGTGTCCCAGGAAGATGCCGTTGCGGAAATAGTGCGCTTCAATACGGGCCTTGGCCAGCGTATCCAGCGGATCATCGGCGGATTGCGCATCCACGTCGTGCTGCAGGGTGGCGGCGTTGTCTTCCCAGCCCAGCCAGGCCTGCGCGGCTTCGATACGGGTTGCTTGATCCGGGCCATCCATACGCGTCCAGTAGGCGGCGATCATGTCGCCACGCTCGGCTTCCGGGATATAAGCCTCGTAGCGGTCCCAGCGCTCCGGGAAGATCCAGCGCGCACCGCCATCGGCCTCGGCGAACCAGCGGTTCTCGATCTCACGACCGAGGAACACGCCACGCACGATCAGGCCGGTGGCGCGTTCCGGATGCGCCTGCGCGTAGGCCAGCGACAGCGTGGAGCCCCAGGAGCCGCCATAGACCAGCCAGCGCTCGATGCCCAGGTGCTCACGCACCTTTTCGATGTCCGCCACCAGGTCCTGCGTGGTGTTGTCGCGCAGCTCGCCGAACGGCGTGGAACGGCCGCTGCCGCGCTGGTCGATCAGCACGATGCGGTAGCGCGCCGGGTCGAAGAAGCGCCGATGGGTCGGCGAGATACCGGCGCCCGGGCCACCGTGCAGGTACACCACCGGAATGCCCTCCGGCGTGCCGCACTCTTCGATATGCAGCGTGTGCAGATCGCTCACCGGCAGGGCGAATTCGCGGTAGGGCTCGATGGCCGGGTACAGGGTGCGCATGGCGGGTGTCTCACAAGCAGGGGCGGCCAGCATAGCGCCGCCATCTACGGCTTGCAGTGGCGGGCTCCTGCGCGGCGCTGGAAATGCGCTGGCCGATGCGCATAAGCTTCCGCGATGCAAGCGACCACGACCGGGACGTCCACGTTCAACCTCAGCCTCGGCAGCGGCGCGCGCGAGCTGTTGAAGTGGATCGCGCTGCTGGCCATGACCGGCGACCACGTGGCCAAGGTGGTCTTCGGGGGCTACGTGCCGGTGGTCAGCGAACTGGGGCGTATCGCCTTCCCGCTGTTCGCGCTGGTGATGGCCTGCAACCTGGCCCAGCCGGGCGCCGACCTGCGCAAATCGATGCGCCGGCTCGCGCTATGGGGGCTGATCGCGCAGCCGTTGCACGCACTTGCGTTCGGTTCCTGGCTGCCGCTCAACATCCTGCTCGCCTTCACCCTGGCGGTGGTGGCCGTGCATGCGCTTGCGAACAATCGGCCTGTGCTGCTGTTGCTGGCTGCCGGCGTGCTGCCGATGTTCGTGGACTACCAGTGGGCCGGCGTTGGCGCCGTGCTGCTGGCTTGGATCGCGTTCCGGCATCGGGCGTGGTGGCCGCTGCTGGTCGCGCTTGCGGCGGTGTGCTGGGCCAACCACAACGGCTGGGCGGTGCTGGCCGTTCCGGTGGTGCTGCTGGCCGCGCGGGTGCCGTGGCAGCTGCCGCGCTGGCGCTGGCTGTTCTACGGCTACTACGTGGGGCATCTGGCGGTGCTGGCGTTGATTGCCCATCTGCTTGTGTAATGTCGGAACTGGCGTGTCGCGCGTCTTGAAAGCCGGATGCGGTCAAGGAACGCGTGGTGCCGATGCGGGTGGGGAACGCCGCCGTTGGCGTGGCGCAAGTTGTTGAATCTTCGGCTCGATTGTCGATATGCGACAATGCTGCCACTGCGTGAACGTTGCTGTCTTGGCACTTGGGTTGTTGGCGCCTGCCACCCCGTTGTGCACATGATGGGGTGCCACCGAAAAAGGGTGGCCGGGGCCTGGAAACCCCGTTGAGTAAGTGCTGTTTACGCTTGCCAGCCGGCGTCGCCTTGCGCGGCGTCGGCTGGCATTCCGTTCGCGTTCCATGGCGGGCGGTGCGTGGAGGTGGGCGCAAGCCCACCGCCCGGGTATAGCACTGACTCACGGGATTTCCAGCCACGCACCGTCCGCCGCCTTGATTGTTAAGGTTGGTGGTCCCGCATGCCTTGCACGGAGACCTGCCATGAACGCATCGGAGTTCCCCCATCAGCACGCCCCGGCCAATGCCGATGAAGGCCACGACATCCCGCCCGATCCCAACAACCTGACGGCCCTGCTGCATCGCATCGGGTTGGGCGCGGCTGCCGACGGCCAGCCCTGGCCCGAGCGCCATCAGCTGCCGGGCCGGTGCCTGGCGTTGGCCGACGCCGACGGTGCACTGGCCGGGCTGCGTATCGTGCAGGAGATCCTGCTGGCGGCCGAACGCGCCCGCCAGAATGGCGGCCCGGAACAGTACGTGGGCGATCGCGTAATGGAAGGGCTGAAGCTGGCGGCATTGGCGTTGACCAGCCACGCCATCTATCGCCTGCATCCGGAATGACACGTAGATCCACGCCATGCGTGGATGCCGTTCGCGGATTGCCCGACGTCCTGTAGAGCCGAGCCTATGCTCGGCTCAGCGGACGAAACGGAGCCGAGCATGGCTCGGCTCTACAGGGGTTCCACGCCAGCTTAGAAATCCATCGTTGCCGACACCAGCACCGTCCTCGGTGCACCCAGCGCCAGGCTCGACAACAACGGCATGCCCCAATACGACTTGTTGGTCACGTTGTTCACGCTGGCCCGCAGCGCAAGCGATCGACCCGCCACGGTGGTGCTGTAGCGCGCCCCCACGTCGAACAACGTACGCCCCGGCACCGACAGGCTATTGTCGGCACTGATGTACTGCCTCGACATCGCCGTGGCATTGCCGGTCAGGGTCAGGCCCTGCAAGGTCGGCACATCCCATTCCACGCCCAGCTTGGCCTGCCGCTGCGCCACGGCGGTGGCGATGCGTCCTTCATTCACGCCACCGGCCGTGCGGGTCAGCTTCGGCTGCACATAGGCCGCTCCACCGAGCAGGCGCACGCCGTCCATTGGTGCGCCGAAGAAGCCCCATTCCACGCCCCGGTTACGTTGCTCGCCGCCAAACGAGAAGATATTCGTGACCGGGTCGGTGTAGCTGTTCGGTCGCTTGATCTCGTACACGCTGAAGGTGTGCGCGAAGCTGCCCAGGTCCAGCTTCAGGCCCAGCTCCTTCTGCCTGGTGCGGAACGGTGCGAACACATCGCCGGCATTGGCGGCGGTCATCGGCGCGGTGGCGCCCTGGCTGAGGCCTTCGATGTAGTTGGTGTAGAGGGAGATCGCGTCGGTGGCTTTCACCAGCAGGGCCGCTGCCGGCGTGGTGGCGCTCTCGTCGTAGCGCGAGGTGCGTGCACCCGTGGACACGTTGAAGGTCTCGCTGACCACCTGCTGGCGGCGCACGCCCAGCGTCAGCTGCACGCGGTCATCGGCGAAGGCGAGGGTGTCGGCGAAGCCGAGGCTGTCCAGCGTCAGCTCGGTATGCGAGATGTGCGGTGCCACGAACGGCGCCGCCGGGCCCCACACTGGGTTGTACAGATTGGTGGTCCAGTCCCAGCCGGGTACGCTGCGCCGGCCGTAGTCGTTCTGGGTGTGCTGGTAGTGGGTCACGTTGGCGGCCCACTGGTGGCCGACGTTGCCGGTGTGGAAGGAACCGCGCAGGCCGGCATCTGCGGACTGCTTCCTGATGTCGAAGGCGAGCTGGCCGATCACCGTGGTGAAGTTGCCGGCTGGATTGAGGATCTGCGCGCTGATCGAACCGTTGTAGCGGTAGTCGGTCCTGCTGGTGCCGTACGCGAGGTAGGCCATCAGGCTATCGTTGACATCCAGTTCTCCGCGCACCATCGCGCCCTTGTCCTGGCTGTCCACGTAGGCCCAATCCGGGTTGATCAGCGTATCGCCGCGTGGCGGGCGCGGAATGGCCACGCCCGGTGCCAGGCCGACGCCACGCGCCGGGCCGTCAACGCGGTCGTCGGCGCTGTACAGATCGGCCGACAGCCGCATACGTTCGCCGCGCCAGTCCAGTGCCAGCGAACCGAGCTGTACCTTCTTGCGCTGCTTGCCGACGGCGCCGTCACCATCACGGTAGGCACCGTTGAAGCGGATGCCGAACTTCCTGTCGGCGCCGAGGCGACGGCCCATATCCACGTGAGTGCCGAACTGCGCATCGGAGGCGAAGTTGGCACTGACCCGCAGCAGCGGTTGCTCGCTTGCGCGCTTGGGCACCAGGTTGACGCTGCCACCGACCGAGCCGCCCGGCGGCATGCCGTTGAGCAGCGCAGACGGTCCCTTCAGCACCTCGATGCGCTCGAACATTTCCGGCGAGGTGCGGTAGTAGGGCGCCATGCCGCTGAGGCCATTGAAGGTGGTGTCGCTGGTGTTGGAGGCAAAGCCGCGGATCGCGTAGTTCTCGCTCCAGGCACCGGTGACGCCGTTGCTGAACACCGTGGGGTCGGTGGCGGCAATGACGTCGGTCAGGTCCTTGGCCTGGCGATCGCGGATGAAGGACTCGGTGTAGCTGACCGTATTGAACGGCGTGTCCATGAAATCCTTGTCGCCGAGCAGGCCGACGCGGCTGCCGGCAGCCACTTGCCCGCCCGCATAGTCTGCAGTGACCCGGCGTTGTTCCTGCACCTGTACCGACGGAAGGGTGGACGGCGCGGCGTCGGCCAGCGCGGCGAACGAGGCCAGCAGCCCCAGCGCGAGGGCGGACACCCGGTAGCGCCGGACCATGCCCGGCGAATACATCAGGCCGGAGGATGCGGCGGCAGCGCGATGCTGTGCAGAAGTGAAGTTGAAAACGGTCATGCCAGAGTCCTGTGAATCGCAGGCGCGAGCGCGCCTGGCGCGCTGCCGACGGCAAGCACGGGGAAAGGGCGCAGCGCAGGGTTGTTGGCTGGGTGGGGACCTGGCGGGAGGTGAGCCATGGGCTCGGTTACGGGTGCGCGGCGGACGCATTCCGAATTAGTTGAGTAAAGTAAACTAAATCAATCGAAGCGGACAAGAGGGTCCCTTTGCTGGCACCCTCAGCAGGGTATGGACGCGCACCGTAAGAGCAGGCACCGTATGAGCACGCACCCCGATCCAACGGCGCCGACCCGTGGCCGCCCGCCCACCATCACCCCGGAGCGTCTGGCCGACATCGGCATCCGCTTGGGCCTGCCCAACCTGACCATGGCCAACGTGGCCGCCGAACTGGCGGTGACCCAGGCAGCGCTGTACAAGCGCGTGGCCAACCTGGAGGCGTTGAAGCGCCTGGTGGCGGAGGCGGTGTTCCAGCGCTGGCAGATTCCGCGCGCGTCGGTCGACGCACCGGGTGGGCTGGAGGCCTATCTGATGGGGTTCGTGGAGTCGCTGTGCGAAGTGGTGAAGGCGCATCCCGGGCTACCGCCCTACCTGCTGCGGCGCACGGTGGCGACCGCGCCGATGCTGGAAAAGATCGCCTCGCACCAGGCGCACGTGGCCGAGGTGTTCGGCCTGCCGGTGGACAAGGCGCGCTGGCTGCTGGCCACGATCGCGTTCTACTGCATCGCCGGCGCCGACACCATCTACGCGATTGCGGACGACGAGGAGGGGCAGGTGATCACCGAGTTCAAGCAGGGCATGCGGGCCCTGGTGATCGGTTCGCTGGAGGTATCGCGGCTTCGGTAGATGCACGCCGTGCGTGGATGATCGCGGCCGTTCACCATGACGCCAGCCAGGCGTGGCCTGGCTCTACTGGACGGATCGCGTAGTGTCGAGAATACAATGCGGCCATGCCTGCCACGCCCACTCTCGATGACCTTCGCCGCTACGCGGTGGCGCGCACCCTGTTCAAGCCGACCACGCTGCTGACCGCGATCCGGCGCCTGGGCTTCGTGCAGGCCGACCCGATCCGCGCACCCGCTCGCGCGCAGGACCTGACCCTGCGCCACCGGGTGAAGGACTACCGCGCGGGCGATCTTGAGCGCCGCTACACGCGTCTGCCGGTGGAAGAGGATTGCCTGGTGAACTACGGCTTCCTGCCGCGCGAGCATCTGGCGCTGATGCACCCACGGGTTTCCAAGCGCGAGTGGGATGCCGAGACCCATCGCCGTGCGGCCGACGTGCTGGCCTTTGTGCGCGAGCGTGGCAGCGTGCACCCGCGCGAGGTCGACCAGGCCTTTGCGCATGGGCGGGTGACCAACTACTGGGGCGGCACCAGCAACGCCAGCACGCATCTGCTGGATGGCATGCACTACCGCGGGATGCTGCGGGTGCAACGGCGCGACAGCGGCACGCGCATCTACGCGGTGGCCGATCATGCCGAGCCCGATTCCAGCGAACAGGCGCAGATCGAACGTGCCGCCGCCCTGATCGACCTGGTGGTGCGCAAGTACGCGCCGCTGCCCTCGGCCAGCCTGACCTATCTGGTGCGCCTGCTGGGCTATGGCGCGCCGCACCTGGCCGAGCAGAGCCGCAAGGCATTGGCGCTGGCCAAGCAACAACTGGCCAGCTGCACGCTGGAGGGCACCACCTGGTACTGGCCGGCGGACGAGAATCCGCGCTCGCGCCGCCATGCACCGGATGAGCAGGTGCGCCTGCTGGCGCCGTTCGACCCGGTGGTGTGGGACCGCCGCCGCTTCGAGCTGCTGTGGGATTGGGTCTACAAGTTCGAGGCGTACACGCCTGCACCGAAACGCCAGTACGGCTACTACGCACTGCCGGTGTTGTGGCATGAGCAGGTGGTGGGCTGGGCCAACTTGAGCGTGCGCGAGGGTGAGTTGGTGTCGAGCGTGGGCTATGCCGGCAAGTCGCTGGCCCGCGACAAGGTATTTCGTGGCGCGCTGGACGACGAGCTGCAGCGCATGGCGGAGTTCCTGTAGCGCCAAGCGGCGCATGGGTATCTATCGATCCCGGTAGCCGCCAACCTCGGTTGGCGCTGGCTTCCGTCGGTGCCCACCAAGGTGGGCAGCTACCAGAGCAACACCGCTCAGGCCCGGTAGCCGCCCACCTTGGTTGGCGCGGGCTTCCATCGGTGCCCACCAAGGTGGGCATCTACCAGGGCAGCACCGCTCAGGCCCGGTAGCCGCCAACCGTGGTTGGCGCTGGCTTTCGTCGGTGCCCACCAAGGTGGGCAGCTACCAGAGCAACACTGCTCAGGCCCGGTAGCCGCCAACCTTGGTTGGCGCTGGCTCCCGTCGGTGCGCGCCAAGGTGGGCGCTGGCTTCCATCGGTGCCCACCAAGGTGGGCAGCGACCGGTCAAGCGGCGCCCTTGTGGTCCGCATCGTCCATGCCGGGGCTGACGCGGCGGCCGATATCCTTCAGCCGCGCAAGCTGATCCACCATTGACGGCGCATCGTCCAGGCTGCCGACGAAGGTCCACAGGTAGGTCATCACCGCGTAGACGTGGCCCGGTGTAACGCCTTCACTGGTGGCAAGGCGGCCGATGGTCAGCGCGAACAATGCCGCGGCAGCCAGGCCGATCACCACATAGGCGCCGGCCTCGCGGTCGGACAGCAGGATGCGCAGGCGCGACAGCGTGGTGTAGTGGCGGCGCAGCACCGAGGGGCTGACCCGGTCGACCAGCCGGATTTCGTGTTCCAGGCGGTTGTTCAGTCGGCCGTGCAACTGCTCGTTGCGGCGTGCGAACGAGGGCAGCACCAGCAGGGCGCCGAGCAGGGTGGCCAGGCCAGCGGCACCGACCATCGGCTCGATCGCCAGCAGCATGGCCACTGCACCGAACATCGATGCCAGCGCGGTGGCGATGATCGGCACGTGCTTTTCAAAGAAGTCGACGAACTCGCGGGCCAGCACCACGCGTGCCGCCGAAGTGGACGTCGCCTGGCCCAACCGGCGCTGCGCCTGCACCACGCTCACTGCCAGATCGGCATAGATGCGGGTGAAGGTGCGCGTATCCACCGCCCGACGGGCGGCACCCACCAGCCAGAACAGCAGTACCACTCCGGCATAGGAGATGGCATGGCCGATGTTGCCGCTGATGATCGCGTCTACCGCGAAGCCGGCGAACAACGGATAGGCCAGCAGCAGGGTGTTCTCCAGCGCCACCAGCGAGAACGTGCCGGTCAGCTGCCAGGGGTAGGTGCGCAGGATGGCCTTGAGCGTGGCGGCCGCATTCTGCTGGCCGATGCTGCCGGCGGCGGCCGCCGGATCGTGGGGGAGTTCCATGGGATGCCTGGGGGGTTCGGGGACAGGGCAGGGGACGGATGCCTGCCATCTGCCGGGTCGCGCCCAGTATCTGCAGCCCTTTGGAGCGGGCATGGAGGGATGATGGAGATTGCGTGGAGAAATCGGCGGCGTTCAGCCACGCGCGTGGTGCCCACCAAGGTGGGCCGCTACCAGGGCAGCGTCTACCGCCTCAACGGCGCACGTGCACCGGCCAGCGGATCTCGAACGAACTGCCGCCACGCTCGGTAGCTCGGCACTGCGCCGTTCCGTGATGCGCCACGGCAATCGCACGCACGACCGCCAGGCCGAGACCTGAGCCCCCACTCTGCCGTGAGCGCGACACATCGGTGCGCTGGAAGGCTTCGAAAATGCTGTCGCGCAGGTCGTCCGCCACGCCGGGGCCACCATCTTCCACGGTTACCGCGCAGTGCCCCTCAGCGAGGGTGACGCGCACCCGCAGCGGGCAGGGGATGGCATGGCGACGGGCGTTCTCCAGCAATGCCAGCACCGCCTGGCGGATGCGGGCCGGATCGCAGTCCGCCAGCGACGGCCGCGCGTCCAGGCTCACCGAGAAGCCACTTTCGGTCAGCGCCTCGGACATCGCCTCCACCACCGCCGCCACCTGCACGCTGAAGTCGCTGCGTTGCAGGCGCAGATCCAGGTGGCCACTCTCGGCCAGGCTGACCACGCGCAGGTCCTCGATGATGCGGGTCAGTCCCTCCAGCTGGGTGAGCATGCTGTTGAACTGCTCGGGGCCCGGCTCGAATACACCTTCGGCGATGCCTTGCAGGCGGCCACGCAGGATGGTCATCGGCGTGCGCAGTTCGTGTGCGATGGCCGCGTTCCAGAACACGCGGTTCTCGGACATCCGGCTGAGCCGCTCGGCCATGGAATTGAAGTCGTTGACCAGCGTGGCGGCCTCGGCCATCGAGGTGTCGCCGCCGCGTGCGCGCGCCTCCAGGTCACCGCTGGCCACGCGACGCAGGCTTGCGGCCACCGAATTCAACGGGGTGATGATGCGCCGGGTCAGGCGAGACGCGATCAGGGTGGCCAACGCCACCACCACGGTGGCGGTCAGGCCGATCCACAGCCACTCCAGCCCGGAGGGCATCATGGACTTCGGCTCGTCATACCAGCGCGGATAGAACACCTCCAGCAGGTAGTAGAACAGGTAGAAGCCGCTGATCGACAGCACCGTCGAACACAGCGAGGCCACGGTGATCGACAGGCTGATCTGGCGGCCGATGCTCTTGCCTTTCGCAGTCATCATTCAGTCCAGGAAGCGGTAGCCGACGCCACGGATGGTGGCGGGAATGCCGATCACGCCGACATCCTCGAGCTTGCGCCGCAGCTTGCTGACATGGCTGTCGACGGTGCGCTCCTGCGCATCGCCCTCGGGCAGGCAGGCGTGCAGCAGGTCCACCCGCGCATGCACCTGGCGCGGCGCGCGCGCCATGTGCACCAACAGCCGGAATTCGGTGAGGGTGAAGTTCAGTGCGTGCGCCTGCTCGCCGTTGCGGACCGTCACTTCGTGGCTGCGCAGGTCGATCTCGAACGGGCCCTGGCGGATCAGCCCGGTGGGTTCTTCGGCCACGCTGCGGGCACTGCGGCGCAGCACGGCCTGGATGCGTGCAACGATCTCAGCGGGATTGAATGGTTTGGCCACGTAGTCGTCAGCGCCCACACGCAGGCCGGTCAGCTTGTCCACGTCCTGGTCGAGCGCGGTGAGCATGATCACCGGCGTGTTGCCGCGACGCCGCAGTTCGCTCAGCACCTGCCAGCCATCCACCTTGGGCATCTGCACATCCAGCAGTACCAGGTCCGGGCGCAGCTGGCGGTGGCTGGCAAGCGCCGCCTCACCGTCGGCGGCGCGTGCGCTGCGCAGGCCCGAACGGGCCAGGTAGGCACCGAGGATGTCGGCGATCTCGCCCTCATCTTCGGCAATCAGCACCAAGGGCGGCTGTCGGTTACGGAGTTGGTGTTTCATTGCGAGCGGCAGGTTCGAGGCCAAGGGCGGGCAGGGCGGGACAGGGACGGGGTCATCGTCGGCGTTCCCTGGCCTGCGCCTCTTCGTTGGCCGCCCAGGCCAGCGTGGCCAGCACCAGCGTGCGCTGCAGGCTGGGGTCCACCGAACCCGCGCTGCGCAGCTGCTGCAGCGTCAGGGTAGACACCGCGGCAGGCAGCGCGTTCCAGCGCGAGGCCATGGGGGGGGCGTTCACCCGGGCCTGCAGCCGCGAGGCCATGCCCACGATGGCGCGCAGGCGCACTGCCAGCAGGGCGGCGACCACGGCGGTGGCGGGCGCAAGCAGCAGATGCAGGTTGACGTTGGCGGCCGGAGGTGTTGCCGACCAGAACGCCAGGCCGATCAAGGCCAGCGATGCGAGCGACCCGGAGCGGCGGGTGCGTCCGGGCCCGTCACTGCGGAACCCCAGCAGGGCGGCGGCCCCGAAGCCGGCCAGCAACGGCAGTCGCGGATACGGTGCGACCCACATCCATGTGCTGGTCGATGCCAGCACCAGTGCGATCAACCACGGCGAAGGCGCACACCACGCCAGGTAGGCACGGCGCACATCGAGGGGTGGCAGGTCCGGGTAGGAAAGGGGCACGGCAGGCTGGCAGTCGGCGAGGCCGACGAGGCTAGCGACCGTTGATGGAGACTCGGTCGAGATTGTGTCGAGATTGCGTGGAGCCGCGCCATGGATTCAGCCGCCGACGCGGTGCCTGAACGGCGGTCGCGTCTCCATTCAATCTCCACAGCCGCTCCAAGAAACATCCACCTGGGGCTTCCAGACTGCGGCCCTGGCGGTCGCACCGGGCGACTGCACGCACCCCCGGAAGTTTCGATGAACAACCGCAGGACCTGGATCATTGCCGCAACGCTGGCCGTTCTTGCCGGCGGCGGTTGCTGGTGGGCGTTTGCCGATGGCGAGGATGCCGCGTTGATCACCGCACCGGCAAGGGTCGCCCGTCTGGAAAAGACCGTGCAGGCGGTCGGCCGGGTCAATCCGAAAGAACTGGTGGCCGTGGGCGCGCAGGTCTCCGGGCAGGTCACGCGCCTGCATGTGGTGCTGGGCCAGCACGTGCAGGCTGGCGACCTGATTGCCGAAGTGGATTCACAACCGCAGCGCATTGCCCTGCGCAGTGCCGAAGCCGCCGCCAACGCGCTGCGTGCGCAACATGCGGCCAGCCAGGCGCGCTACCGCCAGGCCCTTCGCACGTACGATCGCCAATCGCAGCTGGTGGCGTCGCGGCTGGTCTCGCAGGAAGGCTTCGAAGCGGCACGTGTGGCGCGCGATGCGGCGCGCGCGGATGCCGCTGCGTTGCAGGCGCAGATCGACCAGGCGGTGACCCAGGTGGAAACCGCCCGCATCAACCTGGGCTACACCCGTATCGTGTCGCCGTCCGAGGGCTACATCGTGGCCATCGTCACCAAGGCGGGGCAGACGCTGAACTCGATGCAGACCACGCCGACCATCGTGATGCTGGCACAGATGGACACGATGACGGTGCGCGCCGAGATCGCCGAGGCTGACGTGGAACTGATCGCACCCGGCCAACCGTTGTGGTTCTCGACGCTGGGGCCGAGCGGGCGCCGCTATGAATCGCACCTGCAGCAGCTTGAGCCAGCGCCGTCGTCGATTGCCGACGCGACCAGCGGCAACAGCGGCGGATCGGCGCAGACGCCGAAAGCGGTGTACTACGCGGGGCTGTTCGACGTGGCCAATCCGGGCTTGATGCTGAAGCCCTCGATGACGGTGAAGGTGACGATCCAGCTGGCACGCGTGGCCAATGCACTGCAGGTGCCGCTGACCGCCCTGAGCGAGTCCGACGACAAGAACGGCAACGGCGCAACCGTGCGGGTAGTCGATGCGAAAGGCCGCGCCCACGAGCGCGCTGTGACTACCGGCCTGCGCACCGCCACCGCCGTGCAGATCCTCTCTGGCCTGGAAGCGGGCGAGAACGTGGTGGTCGGCCAGGCGCCCAGCGGTGGCGATGCCGAACCCACCAGCCTGCTGGGGATGTGAGCATGGCCGACGCACTGCTGGAATTGAAGGGCGTATCGCGCGCCTATCGCTCGGCCGCCGGCGAGGTGGTGGTGCTGAAGGAGGTCTCATTGCGCATCGATGCCGGCGAGTTCATCGCCATCATCGGCCCCTCGGGTTCGGGCAAGTCCACGCTGATGAACATCCTGGGCTGCCTGGATCGGCCGAGTGAAGGCAGCTACCGCGTGGAGGGGGCTGCGACCGAGCAGATGTCGCCTGACCAGCTGGCGCACCTGCGCCGCGAGCACTTCGGCTTCATCTTCCAGCGCTACAACCTGATGGAGAACCTCAGTGCCACCGAGAACGTGGCCTTGCCCGCCGTCTATGCCGGGGTGGAGGCCGATGCGCGCACCACGCGTGCCCGCCTGCTGCTGGAAACGCTCGGCCTGGGCGAGCGGACCGCGAACCGGCCCAGCCAGTTGTCCGGCGGCCAGCAGCAGCGCGTCTCCATCGCACGCTCGCTGATGAACGGCGGCGCGATCGTGCTGGCCGATGAGCCGACCGGCGCGCTGGATCATGCCAGTGGCAGGCAGGTGATGGCCGAGCTCAAGCGCCTGCATGCGCAGGGCCATACCGTGATCCTGGTCACCCACGATGCGGCGATTGCTGCCCACGCGTCACGGGTGATCGAGATCGCCGATGGGCGTGTGGTGGCGGATCGCCAGGAGCGCGGCCCTTCGGTGCGGCAGGGTGCGGACGCACCGGCGCGCACATCCACGGCGGCTACCGAGCGGCGCGCCCGCATCGATGCCGTGCGCGAGGCGACGCGCATGGCGGTGCGTTCGATGCTGGCCCATCGCCTGCGCACCCTGCTGACCATGCTCGGCATCATCATCGGCGTGGCCGCGGTGGTGACCGTGGTTGCGCTGGGCAAAGGCGCGCAGGCGCAGGTCGAGGCGCAGATAAACGCGCTGGGCGCCAGCACGCTGGAGATCTTCCCGGGCGCCGATTTCGGTGACCCGCGCTCGGCGGAGATCGAAACGCTGGTGGTAGGCGATGCCGATCACCTGGCCGCCCTGAGTTACGTGGACAGTGTCAGCCCCAACCTCAGCGGTTCGGTAGCAGCACTGCAGGGCGGCCGACGAGCCAATACGCAGGTGCTGGGCGCCGGTGCCGATCTGCCGCGCGTGCGCGGGCTGCGCCTGAAGGCCGGCCGGTTCTTCACCGATGCCGAGGTGGAGGCGCATCGGGCAGTGGGCGTGGTCGACCAGAAGGCAGCGAAGGCACTGTTCACTGGCAACCCCGTCGGCAGCACGGTGCTGCTGGGCGGCATGCCGGTCGAGGTGATCGGCGTGGTGGGTGCCAATGCATTCGCCGGTGGGGCCACGCCAACCGTGTACGTTCCCTATACGTCGGCTGCCTCCCGGCTGCTGGGCAGCCAGCGCCTGGAGAGCATCACCGTGCGCGTACGCGACAACGTACCCACCAATGCCGCCGAGGCCTCGCTGGGCGCCGAGCTGGAGCGCCTGCATGGTCGTCGCGATTTCTTCATCTACAACTCGGACCAGATCCGCAAGGCGGTGATGAAATCCAGCCAGACCATGGCGGCGCTGGTTTCGGCGATCGCGGCGGTGGCGCTGGTGGTTGGCGGCGTGGGCGTGATGAACATCATGCTGGTGTCGGTGAAGGAGCGCGTGCGCGAGATCGGCGTGCGGCTGGCGGTGGGGGCGAGGCAGGGCGACATCCTGCGCCAGTTCCTGATCGAGGCGGTGCTGATCTGCCTGTCCGGTGGCGTGCTGGGCGTACTGCTGGCCTTCGCCGTGGGTGCGCTGTCCAGCCTGCTGTCGCTGGGGGTGCCCTTCCTGTTCACGCCAGGGCCGGTGCTCGCCGCGCTGGCATGTTCGTCGGCGATCGGGCTCAGTTTCGGCTACTTCCCGGCACGCAATGCCGCACAGTTGGACCCGATCCAGGCATTGGCAGCGGAGTAGGGTCGCCCGCTGTGGCACCTGTTGAGCCGAGCCCACGCTCGGCTGCGCTCCGTTCGGCCGCGACGCACCCTGCGCTGCGCGCAGAAAGCCGAGCATGGGCTCGGCTCTACAGCGACTCAGCGCACCTTGCCCTTTATCGGCAGGCTGCCCGGCAGCTGCGAATAGCCGCTGTCACCCCAGTGCCGGGTGATGCGCTGGAAGAACAACGAGTTCGGCACGCGCAGCAGGCAACCGCGCGCGCCTTCGCCACGGTCACTCAGCGTGGTGTAGATCAGGTTGATGTCCACCACCTGGCCGCACAGGCCCGGCTTGTCCACGCTTTCCAGCACTTCGATCGTGTCGTTGATGCGGAACGGGCGCGTAGCCACGATCAGGAACGAACAGAACAGGTTGGACAACACGCTCCACGCGGCAAAGAACGCCACCGCACCGACCGCCATGAACCCGGTCAGCGCGGTCCACAGCACCGAGCGCGAAACGCCCAGCCGCTCCAGTATCAGCAGCGCGGCCGCCAGATACAGCAGCAATGCACCGCCGCGGCGCAGGCCCACATGAAGCTCTGGAGCCAGCTTGCCGCGCTGCCGGGCCTGCACGAGCAGCCACGCCAGTGCACGCACCATCAGCCAGGCCACCCCGAGAATGACCAGCACCTCGGCCACCGGTACCACCACCAGCAGCCAATCCGCGATCCAGGCAGGCAGTCCGGCCATGGGCGGTCACAGCGTTGCCGCGCCGCCGGAGATGGTCAGCAAGGCACCGGAGGTATAACTGGCGCTGTCCGAAGCCAGCATCACGTAGGCCGAGGCCAGTTCCGCGGGCTGCCCGGGGCGGCCGAACGGCGTCTGCGAGCCGAATTGCTCGACCTCTTCGGCGGCCATGCCTGCCGGAATGAACGGTGTCCAGATCGGGCCGGGCAGCACGGCGTTGACGCGTATCTGATGCTCGGCCAGCAGGCCCGCCAGCCCCAGCGTCAGGTTGGCGACGGCGCCCTTGGTCGCAGAGTACGGAAGGATGTTCGGGGTCGGTCGCTTGGAATTGACCGATGCGGTGTTGATGATCGCGCCGCCACCGCGCAGGTGTGGCACGCACAACCGCGTCAGATTGAACACGGCATGGACATTGGTATCGAACGTCCGCTTCCAGTCATCCAGGGTGATGTCGTCGAAGTGCTCGTAGTAGCGCTGGTAGGCCGCGTTGTTGACCAGGATGTCGAGACCGTCCAGCTCGCTGGCCACGCGGTCGACGAGCGAGCGCGCCTGCGCCGGGTCGCTGATGTCGCAGGGCACCAGCACGGCCTTGCGCCCGGCCTGTTCGATCTGCTGCTGCACATGGCGGGCGTCGTCCTGCTCGCCATCAAGAAAGGCGATGGCGACGTCGGCGCCCTCGCGCGCGAAAGCGATGGCCACCGCTGCGCCGATGCCGCTGTCACCGCCGGTGATCAGTGCCTTCTTGCCCTGCAGCAGGCCATGGCCGCGGTAGCTGTCCTCGCCGTGGTCCGGCCGCGGCTGCATCTGCGCGGTCTTGCCGGGGAAGGATTGCTGCTGCGCCGGGAAGGGCGGACGTGGGTAGTCGGGCAGGGCCATCGTCACTCTCCGAAAGGGAACCTGGCGGCAGTCTCGCTCGGCGCGGGTAAACGGCCGGAGGGCGCGGTGTCGTGGCAGCGTGGACGACTGCGCACGGTGCTTCACAACGGATGGGCGATCGTGGTCATGATGCTGTTGGCCGGCTGCCGTGAATCCAGCCGCGTGTGCTGCACGATGATCGGCTGGTCGGATTCGATGAGGGTGGCGAAGCCGGTGCCGCTTGGTACCGGCGCCGGATCCTGCAGGTCGTTGAAGCGCAGGTGGCAGGTGCGTCGTGCTGGCACGGTGATCCGGTAGGGACCGACAGGATCGCGGTCCTCGAAGTAGAGGGTCAGCGTGACATGCGCGTCCTCGTTGCCCGCATTGAGGACGCAGCAGGTTTCGTGACTCTGCATCTCCGGCGACGGGCCGTTGCTCCAGGCTGGAATGTAGCCTTCGGCGATAGCCCAGCGTCGATGCCCGATGCAGGAAGTGTTCGTTTCCATGACGCCGTTTTAGCTGGAGGGGTGTTGCCATCGTGTCCAGTCCCCGCACGGAATCCGTGATGACCATCGGCTACCACGCATCGCATGAGCAGTTCCCGCCCGCCACCTTGCTGGGCCTGGCGCTGCGCGCCGAACAGGCGGGATTCGAGGCTTTGATGTGCTCGGACCATTTCCACCCGTGGACGACCGCGCAAGGGCAGTCCGGCCACAGCTGGGTATGGGCCGGCGCGCTGGCGGTGCAGAGCGCATTGACCCTGGGCATGGTGACCTGCCCGATGCTGCGCCAGCACCCGGCATTGGTGGCACAGGCAGCGGCGACGCTGGAGCAGTTGGCGCCGGGCCGGATCTGGCTGGCGCTGGGTACCGGCGAGGCCCTGAACGAGCGCATCACCGGCCAGCCGTGGCCAGCCAAGCGCGAGCGGCAGAAGGCTTTACGCGATGCGGCCGAGGTGATGCGGCGGCTGTGGGGCGGCGAGCAGGTCGACCACGACGGTGGCTTCCGGGTGCGCCAGGCACGGCTCTACAGTCGCCCGGCGCTTCCCCTGCCGCTGCTGGGGGCGGCCGTCACCGAGGAAACCGCACGCTGGATGGGGGGCTGGGCCGATGGCCTGATCACCATCAGCCAGCCACTGGCGCAGTTGCGGCGTGTGGTGGCGGCGTTCGAGGACGGCGGCGGCAGGGGCAAGCCGATGTACCTGCAGGCCAAGCTCTCCTACGCGCGCGCCGAACAGGCGGCGCTGGAAGGCGCGATGGAGCAGTGGAGCGCCAACGTGCTGCCGCCGGAACTGGCCGAAGGCCTGGACCAGCCCGAACAGTTCGAAGCACAGGCCCGATCGGTCAGCGCCGAGGTGGTGCGCGAGCACGTGCATGTCTCGGCAGACCTGGGCCAGCATCGGGCCTGGCTGCAGGAGCTGCAGTCCCTGGGGTTCGATCGCATCTACCTGCACAACGTGAACCGCGAGCAGGAACGCTTCATCGACGACTTCGCCGAACACGTACTGCCTGCGCTGCGCACTCAGGCACCCTCGGCAGCCAGCCACGTATAGCCATGGCCCTGCAGGTAGCAGCGGCGACCCTGCAGTTTGGCGCCGTGGCCCACCAGCGTGTGCAGCGGGCCGTGCAGGGGTACGTCCACCTCAACCGGGTTGTCGCCGAAGTTGATCAGTGCCAGTGCCTGATGGGGTGCCTCACCGAAGCGGAGCATCAGCAGCGCGGGTGAGGGTGGGTCGAGCGTGTGTGGCCCCTGCTGCAGCACGGGATGGGCATTGCGTTGCTGCAGCAGCTCGCGCACCCGCAGCAGCAGTGAGCCCGGCGTCGCGCGTTGCGCCTCGACATTCACCGTGCGGTAACCGTAGGGGCCGTCCGCCGGTGGCGCGCGCCAGGCATGCCGCGGTTGGTCGGTGAACCCAGCCCCTGGGCCACCGTGCCAGTGCATCGGCATGCGCACAGCATTGCGTTCGGGCAGCTCCAGGCAATCACCGAGGCCGATCTCTTCGCCATAGCGCACCACAGGCACCTGGCCCAGCGACAGCAGCGCCGCCCACGCCATCGCCTGCCATGCGATGGCGCCGTCCAGCATCGGTGCCAGCCGACGGCGGATGCCACGGCCATAGATGCGCATGCCACGCTCAGGAGCGAAGCGTTCCATCACCGCTTCGCGCTCATCCGGCTCCAGCTGCTCCAGGTCCAGTTCATCATTGTTGCGCAGCCAGGCAATGCGTGTGTCCGGCGGCGCGTGCGGGCCGTATTCGGCCATGACCCGGGCCACTTCGCTGGCATCGCCGCGTGCCAGTGCCAGGAAGAAATGATTGTTGAGGTGGAAATCGAGCAGGTGCGAAAGCCGCCGCCCCTGGCACAGGAAGTCACCGTAGCGGGACGCGCGGACATCCGCTTCGCCGATCAACGGCAGCCCTGGCTGCTGTGCGTCTGCCGTGGCGCGCATCGCCTCCAGCAGCCACAGCCCGTCGTCGCGCGGGTCCGCGTGGCGGGCGCGCTCGACCATGTACGGGACCGCGTCGACGCGGAAGCCGGCCACGCCGCGCTGCAGCCAGAACGTCATTACCTGCAGCAGTTCCTCGCGTACCGGCGCATGGGCCAGGTCGAGGTCTGGCTCGTGCCGGTAGAACATGTGCCGGTTGAACGCGCCGGCCTCGGCATCCCATGTCCAGACAGAGGCCTCGATCGGCGGGAACATCGGCTGCAGGCCGTCGTCAGGCATGTGGTCGCTCCACAGGTACCAGCGGCGCCAGGCCGGGTCACCCTGCTGCGCGGCGACGAACCACGGGTGCGCGCTGGCGGTGTGCTGCATCACCAGTTCGACGATGATGCCGATGCCACGTGCGTTGGCGGCATCGACCAGGCGCTGGAACGCGGCCTGGTCGCCCAGGCGTGGATCGATACGGTAGTGATCGGTGACATCGTAGCCACCATCGCGGCCGGCGTTGCAGTAGAACGGCAGCAGCCAGACATGGCTGATGCCAAGCCACTGCAGGTAGTCCAGCTTTTCCGTGATGCCATCCAGCGTGCCCCAGCCGCGGCCGTCGCTGTCGCGGAACAGGTAGGGGTCGATCTGGTAGATGGCGCGCAGCGGACGCACCGCCATGGGCTTCTCCGGCATTGTTCACGGGTGACCAGCCTGCTGTCGCGTGTGGCAGCGGTTCGTGAAACGAATGGCACCGCATCATGACGTGGCATCCACGGCCCGTGCATGCCCGGGCGCGCACAGTGAATGCTCATTCCCGGCACCGAGGAGGCTTCCTGCATGGCGCGACGCAAGACGCTTCGTATTGCCACGTTCAACGTCAACGGCATCGGCACGCGCCTGCCACAGCTGCTGGACTGGCTGCACAGGGAATCGCCGGACGTGGTTGCCCTGCAGGAACTGAAGGCGACCGACGCCGCGTTTCCGGCTGCGTCATTGGAGGAGGCTGGGTACGGTGCGCTCTGGCAAGGTGAGGCGCGCTGGAACGGCGTGGCGTTGCTGGCTCGGGGGACCACGCCGGTCGAGAGCCGCCGCCGATTGCCCGGCGAGCCCAGCGACACGCAGAGCCGCTACCTGGAGGCGGCGGTGCACGGGGTCATCGTGGGTGCCCTCTACCTGCCCAACGGCAACCCGCAGCCAGGGCCCAGGTTCGACTACAAGCTGCGCTGGATGGAGCGCCTGATCCGGCACGCGCGCAGCCTGGTCGAACTGCCGCACCCGGCGTTGCTGCTGGGTGATTTCAACGTGATTCCTACCGAAGCCGACGTCTACGACCCCAAGGCCTGGCGCCGCGATGCGCTGTTCCAGCCCGAGATTCGCGATGCCTTCGAGCGGCTGCTCGCGCAGGGCTGGACCGATGCGCTGCGGAAGGTGCACGGCGACGCCACGATCTACACCTTCTGGGACTATTTCCGCCGACATGCCGAGCGCGACCGTGGGCTGCGCATCGATCATCTGTTGCTGAATCCCGTACTGGCGGAGCGACTGAAGGACGCTGGCGTCGACCGTTGGGTGCGTCTGCAGGAGAAGGCCAGCGACCACGCGCCGACGTGGGTGACGGTGCGGGCGGCGTGATCAACGCGCGGCAGGGCCTTCGCGCCGCTCGCGGCGCACGCGCGCGCGGGTCCGGTAGAGGCGGCTGTCGGCCTTCTGGATGGTGTCGGCCACGGGCTCACCGGCCGTGTTGATGGCTGCACCCATCGAGAAAGCGCTGGGCGACAGCGCAGCGTGGTCCTGGTACCAGTGCTCCAGTTCGCTCAACCGGCCATCCGCGGGCGCGACCAGTACCACCATGAATTCGTCGCCGCCCAGCCGCACCACCGTCTCCTCCTTGCCCAGCGGCGAGCGCAGGAAGGTGGCGAACTCGACCAGGACGGCGTCGCCGCGGCGGTGGCCCTGGGTGTCGTTGATGTGCTTGAAGTGGTCCAGATCGAACATCACGCAGGCCCAGCGCTCATCAATCAGTTCATCCAGCCGGTGCAGGTAACGCCGGTTGTAGCACTGCGTGAGCGGATCCTTGAAGGACATTTCGCGCAGCTGCTGCTCCTGCATCCTCAGCGCGGTGACGTCCTGTGCATGCCCCAGCACGTAGGGCGGGCTGGCCTCGCTGTCGAGCACGTTGTGGTACGCCCAGTAGTGGCGCGTACCGTCGGCGGCAATCAGCTCGATCACGCCAGCGTCGGTGTGGTTTGCCTGGATCCGAGCGAGGTAGGCCTTGAAGCCCTCGCGTTTTTCCGGTGGCATCAGGTCGCACAGGCTGCGCCCGACCATCTGGCTTTCCTCGAAGCCCAGCGACTGCACCGCCGCGGGATTCACCGAGGTCAATGTCCCGTCCAGCGTGTGGGTGCAGATCAGGCCCAGGCTGTAGTGGAACAGCCGCCGGTAGCGGGTCTCGCTCGCTTCCAGCGCGTCGAGCGCGGCTCGCTCGTCCGTGATGTCCTGGATCGCCCCGACCAGGCGCGGATGGCCGTCGACCTGTTGCCGGCTGCCAACCACCCGGGTCCAGATCGCGCGCCCGTCGGCGGTGGTCATTGGCAGCTGCACCTCCCAGGACGTGCCTTCGTCGATGCAACGCTGCACGGCCGCGCGGATGATGTTGCGGCTGTCTTCGCGGTAGAACGACAGCGCGGTGTCGAGCGTCGGTTCAAAGTTGCTGCGCACGCCGTGCAGCTGCTTGGTCTCGCGGGTCCAGCGCACTTCGTTGGTGACCAGGTCCATCTCCCAGCCGCCCACCCGGGCGGCGCGGTTGGTCCGCTCCAGGAAGTCTTCGCTGCGTTTCAGCTCGCGATGCAGCGCTTTCGCCTGGCCAACCTGCGCCATCAGGGTACTGCGCTGTTCCAGCACCTGGGTGGTGACCCGCGCCAGATGCACCATCAGTTCGCGCTGGGAGGGGGACAGCACGCCGGGCATCGGGTCGAGCAGGCACAGCGTGCCAATGCGTGCACCATGGGCCGAGCCCAGCGGGATGCCGGCGTAATGCCGGATGCGCGGCCCGGCAGTCACCAGGGGATTGGTCGAGAAGCGAGGGTCCTGGCGCGCGTCGGGTATCTCGAACAGCTCGTCGTGGCGGATCGCATGCGTGCAGAAGGAGATCTCGCGGGCCGTTTCGGTGACGCCCTCCAGCCCGATATTGGCCTTGAACCACTGCCGGTCTTCGGCCACCACGGTGATCAGCCCCATGGTCATGCCGGTCGCGGCGCGGGCGGCGGCGACGATGGCATCGAACACCGGCTCAGGGGGCGTATCCAGCAGGTGCAGTCGTTCGATTTCGAGCAGACGTTCGGCTTCGTCCATGGCGCTTTTCAGGGCTGGGTGGCGAGGGCGGTTGCGGCGGCTGGCTGGCGCTACGCTAGTGCGCACGGCGTTATGTATCGCCATGGCGGAGTGATGCCGATGTGAGGTGGCCGCGCCCGCTCAGTGTTGCTGGAGCGATGCCTGCAGGGCGGTGGCCAGTGCGGCATCGCCGGATACCAGGTCCTGCCAGCGTAGCGTGATGCCCTTGCGTCGCCCCTTTTCGACCAGCTTGAGGCCTTCGGGGTCCACGGTGAGGGTATGGGGCCGGCCATCGATGTCCAGTTCGCGTCGCAGAGGTTTGTCGAGCGGGGTCATCATCGTTTCCTCGCAGGGGCGGGAGTACGCCGTGGCTGAATCGATACGTGACGATTGTCACGGATGTGCCAGCGCCAAGGGAAATCGACCGCGCGGGTGATGCCGATGCGTGGACCAATTGCCGGGTCGGACGGAGGCGGGGTCCCATCGCTTGCGATCACGATGCCATGGCTGCCAGTCACCAGGTCGGCGCCGTCGAAACTGCGGTCCAGCCCGAATGCCTGCGAGAGCTTGCCGGGGCCGCTGGCCAGATCGTGATCCCGGCGCGCGGCGGGGCGCAGCTCGTGCATGCGCTCAAGGCCCGCCAGCGGCTCGATGGCCCGCAGCAGCACCGCCACGCCTTCACCGACCTCTCCGCAGACCACGTTGCTGCCCCAGTGCATGCCGTAGGTGAAATAGACATACAGGTGGCCTGCCTCACCGAACATGCTGGCCGTGCGCGGCGTCTGCCCGCGATAGGAGTGCGCCGCCGGATCGACGCTGCCCGCGTACGCTTCGACTTCAACGATGCGACCCGTTCGGCCATCGTCACGGACCAGAAGTTTGTTGAGCAGCTCGGGCGCAACCTCGACGGGCGGGCGCCGGTAGAAGCTGCGCGGGAGGATCTGGAGAGAGGCGGGCAACCAATCCGGCACGGTAGAGGCAGGCTCGGGCAGATGTTGGTGGCACTGTGGCATTGGACTGGTGAAACGGGCGCAGACGCAGCGTCATTCCGGCGCGGACGGTGCCGCCAGCGTGGCGCGCCGGGCGGCGTAGACCTCGGGCGTCTGCGGCTTGATGAACAGTGCCACCAGCTCCGGATACTCGCGCTTTACCGCCGTTTCGATGCGGGTGATGCAGGCTTCAATCTGTGGGGTCTGCCGATCGTCCTCGAACTCGGCGCTGAGCATGGCCACGACCTGTTCCGGTCCCATCTGCATGGTGGTCACGCCGTTCGCGCGACGCAGGTCCGGATCGGTTTCGGCCACCGCCATGATCCGCTCGGCCACCGCAGGGTGGGCAGGCTCTCCAACCAGCAGGCCCTTGGTTTCACGGGCCAGGAGGAAGGCGGTTGCGGCCAGCACGCCGGCGATGCACAGCGACGCCACGCCATCAAGCACCGGCATATCCAGCACCTGCGCGGCCACCAGGCCGACCAACGCGAAGCCCAGCCCGAGCAACGCAGCGCTGTCTTCCAGCAGTACGGTGAAGGTGGAAGGATCCTTGCTGCGGCGGAAGGCTTCGAAGTAGCCAAGTTTGCCTTTGGTACGCCGGAACTCGCGCAGCGCCACCCACCAGGAGGCCCCCTCGAACAGGATGGAAATGCCCAGCACGCTGTAGCTCAACGCGTGGTTGGTAGCCGGCTCCGGCCGGCGGATGTGCTGGATGCCCTCGTACGCCGAGACGCCGGCGCCAGCGGCGAACACCAGCAGGGCGACGATGAAGCTCCAGAAGTACAGCTCGCGGCCATAGCCGAATGGATGTACCGGGTCTGGCGCCTTGCCGGCACGGCGCAGCCCGTACAACAGCAGGAGTTCATTCAATGTGTCGACCAGCGAATGCACGCCCTCGCTGAGCATGGCCGAGCTGCCGGAGATGCCGGCAGCGATGAACTTTGCGATGGCAATGGCCAGGTTGCCCGCGAGGGCGGCATAGATGACCAGACGGGAACCGGTGGGAGCGGACATTTCGGCGGCGGGGCGGGGCGGACGCCTGATCTTCCCGATCAGCGCGTGCCCATTGCGTGCACGGCGCGATCAGTGCCCCTTGGGATTGAGGTACAAACGCGCCCCATCCGATTCACGGTAGCCCGTCCAGCGCCCACCGCCTGACGCGCGGAAGCGCCCGAACACGGTGTTGCTGGTGTCGGTGAGCAGCAGCTGGTTGCCCGACAGTACCCAACGGTTGGCCGAGAAGAAGCCATCCGGGCAGCCGGCGGGCACGTAGGCACTGTAGCCGCCGAACCACTCGATGTTCTTCAGCTCGATGGAGCAGGTGTTGCCGTTCTCCTGGCCCAGCGTCCAGCTGCCGAACAGATCGCTGTCGCGCACATCGCGGCCGCCACGGTGGCGGTCGCGGCCCCAGTCGTCGTTGTCGTCGTGGAAACCGAAGCCCACGTCGATCTCTTTGCTTTCGCTGCGTGACCCGGACTGCGAGCTGCCGCTGGTGGTGGTCTGGGTGGTCACCGCGCCACTGCTCTGGGTCCGGGTGCTGCTGGATTGCGTGGTCTGGTCGGTGTGGGTGGTCTGTTCGCCGAAGCCGAACGAGGCGTCCTGGGCCAGGGCGGGCAGGGCCAGGCAGCACAACGCGGACAGGCAGGTACGGGCGAGCACGGCAGCCATTGCAGCATCCTCGGAGGGGCGGACCGCGCGAGTATCGAACCGGTGGGGCGGGAGACGGTGTGAGGGTGTGCGCTGGGGCAGCCCAGCGAAGGGTAGTGCCGGCCGCTGGCCGGCTCCCTCTTGGCGCCCAGGAACCGAAGGAATGCCGGCCAGCGGCCGGCACTACCCGCAGCCAGGCAGGGCCTGGCGCTACGGGTCGGGCTTTACCCGCACCACCCGTTTCCGGTACTCATACACATTGTCACCGCGGATACGCTTTTCCTCGGTACCGGTAACCCGGCCTACCTGCTGGTCCGAGCCGGTGACCGGCTTGGCCTCGATGGCGGTCTCGTGCTCGAAGGAGTGCGATTTGTCGGTGTTGCGGTAATAGCGGTACAGCGCCCAGTACAGCGCGGTTGCGCCGGCCGGACCTGCCGCCAACAGCCAGAGGCCACTGTCGTCGCTCATGTCGATGCCACCAGGAAGGCAATTGCGAGGGCTTCAATGACGGTGCCGGTGGCCAGTGCCGCCAGCAGCATCTTCCATTGCTGCACGGGCACGCTGCCCATGGTTTCGCCGGTACGGCCGTTCACCGCGATGTAGTGCAGCATGCCGCCGTTCTTGCCGGGCTGGTGGTAGGAGTACAACCACACCGGCAGGTACATCGACACCCAGCGGGTGCCATGCACCTCCAGCTGCTCCTGTTCCCAGCGCACGCCACGGTTGTAGCGCTTCACCGAACCTTCCACCTGTGCGCGGGCGATCGACAGCAGCTGGTCTTCCAGCCGCGGCCGCAGCTTTTCCACATCCAGGTTGCGCTTTTCGGAGGTGAAGCCGGCCAGGTACGAGGCGTTCCATTTCACCGCGTTCTTGGTATCGAACGGCAGGATGGTGTTGATGATGTTGTTCGTATTGGCGCGGGTATCGAGATTCCCGCGCTCGGCCGAGGATTCCAGTGGCAGGTCATCGACCGTGAAGTCGACCTGGCGCTCGACCTGGTAGACGTCTGCATCGTACAGGGTGCGCTTGTTCTTCTCGCTGCCCACGGTGTACTGCCGGGTCTGGATCTCACCCTTGCCGGCCACGGCCGCGCTGACATTGCTGTCGACGATCATGTAGGGCAGGAACACGCCCACCACGTTTTCCGGGGTGAACTGGTCCTTGAATGCCTTCAGCGCGAACATGCGGCGCTTGTCGACGAACTGGCGGATGCGCGCGACCGCATCGTCCTTCCTGATATGGAAGGGCAGCACTGCATCGGGCACCGCGCCATTGGCGATCTGCTCGTTGACGCCGAACACATGGCGGCACCAGTGGCAGCGCGCCGTCATCGTACTCTCGGTATTGACCGTGACTTCAGCGCCGCACCCGGTGCATTTGAACGTCATCAGTGCCGAGGTGTCGGCGTCGATGTCACGTGCGCCAGAGGCAATGACCGTACCGCGCAGCTGGTCGATGGCCTCGCCCAGGCCGAACTCTTCCTCGACGCGTGCGCCATGCCATTCGTGACGGCAGTACAGGCAGACCAGGATGTCGGTGCCGGCCTTGGGCCGGATGTCGGTGGCACCGCACTTCGGGCAGCGGTTGAGGCCGTCCTTCAGCTCGCTGGCCGACGTATCGATGGCCACCGGGTCGGGCGCTTCCACTTCATCACGGATGGCCTGCGGCAGTTTCGAGGTGTCCAGCGGGAAGCTGCCGGGCAGGGGAGGGACGTCCTGCGGCGAACCGGGCCCATCCAACGACGCCGCCGGCAAGGGCGGCGGCATCGCGGGCGCGGATCCGGGCAGCGGCGGCGGGCCGTTTCGGGGATCGGACATGTTCGTTGTGCGTCCTGCTGTTACAGGCCCAGTGCCTTGGCCTTCAGGGCGTCATAGTCGCCCTGGGTGATCAGGCCCAGATCCAGCATTTCCTTGGCCTTCTTCAGCTTGGCCACCGGGTCGTCGGCAGCCGGGGCGACCGGCTGCTGCATGCCGCCGACACCGAACATGCCCGAGGCCATGCCGACACCGACCAGGCCAGCCGCTCCGCCGTTCTCGCCGGCCGACTGGATGCCCTGGGCGACGCTGGCCTGCAGGTTGGAATTGCCGCGCGAACCCGACAGGGCATCGGCGCGCTGCACGGTCTTCAGCAGTTCGCGGGTGTTGGCGTCGTACTCGATCGAGACGATGGCGGTCTTGACGATGGCCAGGCCGCGGTCGGACTTCCACTGGTAGCCCTGCTCGACGGCGGCAGACAGGCTCTGTGCAAAGCCCAGCGAATCCTGCTGCAGCTTGGTGATGCGGTTGCCCTTGCCCGGGTCGTTCGTGTACAGGCTGAAGGCCGGGGCCAGCGAACCGACCACTTCATTGAACAGCTGGCTGGCGGCGGCGTTGTCCAGGTCGGTGAAGTCGAACACCTGACCCGGCTGCAGGTAGCTGGCCGGCACGAAGTTCTTCACGAACAGGATCGGGTCGACGATCTTCAGCGTGTACGAGCCACGCGTGACCGCACCCACCTGGGTGTTGAGGAAGCCGTCGTCCCAGTAGATTTCCGACTGGGTACCGAAGCGGTTGTCCGGCAGCTCCTTCAGCGACACGAAATACGCCGCCTGCTGCGAACCCGGCTGGCCGCCGAACTTGAAGCGCTCCCAGCTCTGCTTGATGAACGTGCTGACCAGGCCGTCGCCGGCGAAGATCGACTGCGAGTTCAGATCGTCCGAACGCCACTCGTAGCCACCCGGTTCGGCGACGAACGCGGTGATCGCGCCGTCCTGGAACAGCAGCAGGCCGTAGCCCTCCGGCACGATGATCTTCGAGCCGTTGGTGATGATGTTGGACGAGCCGCTGGTATTGGAGCCGCGGCCGGCATTGGTGCCGCGCGGTACCGCCGCGAACAGGGCCGCCGTCGAGGGCAGGCCCGTGGGCACGGTGTAGAAGTCCTTCCACTGGTCGGCCAGTACACCACCCACCGCACCCTTCACCGCCTGTACCAGACCCATGTCCAACTCCCTGTGATTCGAGGGCAGGCACCATGCCTGCCGAGCTGGACTGACTATAGAGGAGCGGGATGGGCCGCCGCCACCGCCGCGCGCGCCTGCCATTCATCATGGCGCGACGGCGGCGGCAGGCGATCAGGCCATGCCGCGCGCGATCAGGGCATAGCCGATCATCAGTGCCAGGCACAGTGGCAGGGTGAGGAAGGAGGCGATCATCCAGCGCAGCGCCTTGCGCGAAGCCTCGGTGGCCGCGCCGATCTGGCCGCTGGCGACCAGTGACGTGCTGCGGTTGGCGTAGACGGTGGCGACGATGCCGAACGGCCAGAAGCCGGCGATGATGCTCAGGATGGCCCACATCAGGTAGTTCCTGGGGGGCACGGGTGGCGGGGTGCGGTCCATGCGGTCGATCTCCTTGATCGTGCTGCGGTCGGGAGCGCGAGTATGCCGACAGGCCAGGTGCAGCGGAAGGAATGCCACCCGTGCGTGGTGCGCAATCTTCTGCTGGTCGATGGGTCATTGATCGGGGGCGGCGGCGCGGCAGGCAGGCGCGGTGGCCTGCGGGCCTGGGCGAGCAGGCGGTGCAGCCGTCACGGCGGCGCAATACGTGCCCGTCCCTGGTTCGCTCAGATGCGTTGATCATCAGCGTGGATGGAATCCCGGCGCCTTGCCTTCACCTGCTTTGCGGTGCGCGGTGCACGGAAACGCGGGCGACAAATATCCGGCGCGGATATTCACGTCATTATCATGCTTATTTTCTGGAAACTCGTTTCCCATAATCCAGGGACGCGATGGCCGGAACACAGGGAGCGCCGCGTCACAGGCAGTGCCGCCCTGTGGCGCACGACCCCGGCCTGGACGACGTCCGCCTTGCCGACCTCCAGCAGCGATGGCAGTTCCCGGCACTGCGGGAGCGGACAGCGTGCACGGCACCAGCGGTGCGACCAGCGGGCACGGCATGCGGCGTGGACGTCGCAGCATCCCGCGATGATGCCGGAGGGCCTGCATCGCGAGATCGCCCGTTGCAGATGCATCGGGTCGCCATTCCAAAGGGGAGTTTCGATGCACAGGCAAGTCAGTGAGATGCTGCAGCGCGCTTATCGGCCCTATCCGTCATTGCCCGAGCTGCTGGGCGCGTTCGTGAAGGAGCTGTCCCAGCACAAGGTGATGCGGGGTGGCCAAGTGCGGTTGCGTGGTGCGGTGGCAGGGGCGGCTGCGGGGTTGCCAGCTGCGTCCGGGGAAGAGGTTTCCTTGCAGCGGGTTCCCATCCGCTATGGCGGCGAGGTGTTGGGTGAGCTGCACCTGGAAGGCGAGAAGGGCCGGCTGGATGGCAGTGCCCTGGCGCTGGGGGAGCAGTTTGCCCAGCGTTGCGCGCATCTGATCAAGCGCTACGAAGCCAAGGCCTGGGCCGAACAGGCATTGAGCCGGCCGCTGTTGCTGGTCGGCGCCGGCGAGGCGCTGAAGCAGATGGATGAATTCGTGGAGCGCGCGGCGGCCAGCCCGTTGCCGGTCCTGCTGCGCGGCGAGTTTGGTACCGAGAAGATGGAGCTGGCCGCCGCCCTGCACAGTGGCGGCCCTTCCCGGCAGGGCCCGTTTGTCGAAGTGAACTGTGTTCACCCGCTGGGCGAAGCCAGCGACTGGTTCGCGCGCGCACAGGGCGGGACGCTGTACTTCCACGAAGTCGACGAACTGCCGGTGCCGCTGCAGGGGCAGCTGTCACATCGCATGCGTGGGCTGCCTGCCGCTCAAGCTGACGCGCTGGCGGCCGGCCCGATACGGGTGATCGCGTCGACCAGCGCGGACCTGGAACAACGGGTGAGAGAGAAGCAGTTCTCGCGCGCCCTGCTGGCTGGGCTGGAGTTCCTGACCGTGGATATTCCACCGCTGCGCGAACGGGTGGAGGACATCGGCGCGCTGGCGGCGCGTTCGCTGGAGCTGCATGGATTCAATCCCCGCGTGCTGGGCGACGATGTGCTGGAAGCCCTGTGCGCGCACGACTGGCCCGGCAATCTGCTGGAAATGGAGCGGGTGGTGGTCCGGCTGGCGGTGATGACCGGTGGCCGATGCATCCGTCGTGAGGATCTTGCACGCCACGCGCCGGATCTGGCTGCAGGCCACGTTGCCAGCGATGCCGGGCGCGCCCCGCAACGGCTGCCCGCGGTTGAGCAGACCGTCGGTCCTGCGCCCGCGCAGCCGGATACGCCGCGGGCAGCGCATGAAGGCCTGCACGACGGTCTGAAACGCGCCCTGGCCTACCTGAAGGACCATGCCGCAGAGCCGCTCACGTTGGGCGACCTTGCCCGTCAGGCCCATGTGAGCCAGTCACACCTGGGATTCCTGTTCCGCAGCGAGCTGGGCACGACGTTCAAGCTGCTGCTGCAGCAACTGCGCATCGAGCACGCCAAGCAGCTGCTGCGGGATGGGCAGCGCCTGCGCATTACCGATGTCGCACTGCAGGTCGGCTTCGGTGACCTGAGCCACTTCGAAAAGAGCTTCCGGCGCGCGGTAGGGGTCAGCCCGCGCAGCTACCGGCGAAGCCCGCACCAGTAAAAGCAACGCCCCGGTGCAGGCGCGGGCCTGCCCGGGGCGTTGGGATGGCAGACGCAGCGTCAGCGCGCGTTGGCTTCGGCAGCGCGCTGCACGGCCTGTTCGGCCGCTTCGTCCGCGCATCGCGCGGCCTCGGCGGCGGCCTCGACCGCGCGTTGCGAAACCTTCATCGCGGTGCGGATGCCTTCTTCACTGGCAGCCATTGCGGCGTCCGCCAGTTCCTGGGCGATCTCCATCGGGGTTCTGCCCGCCGGATGGGCGGGAGTGGGCTTGCCGGGAAGCGGGGTCGGGAAGGTCATCGTCGGTGCTCCTGCTGGGGATGAGGGGGGAACACCGTCACTGCGCTCCCCCAGGATGTGGCGCAATGCCGCCTGGGCATCGGCCAGGATCTTCTGCGCCTGTTGCCGGGCCGCCAGGCGTCCGGCAGCAACGGCCGCGCCGGCTGCCGAAGCAAAGGCCTCTGTTGCTGCCCGCACGCCATCGCCATCTGGCGCCGGAGCCGGGTTCACACTGCATCCTTCTGATAATCCACCCGCGCTTCATCGCCCAGGTGGCGGCGGGTTCGGCGGTAATCCTGCAGGGTGATCACATTGTCCTCCACCTGTATCAGCGCCTTCGCTCTGGAACCATCGATCGCGAACTGCACGCTGGCACCGTCCTGGCCGAGCCGGCCACGGGAAACCGGATGTTCGTTGAGGAATTCCTGCGCATCGCGCAGCTGCCACCGCGCGGCCTCGCGCAACCGGCTGTCATCCTGCAGCAGTTCGGGTTCGTCGTCGAAGCAGGCCGCCATCTGCTGGGCGGCCAGCGATATGCGGGCATAGCCGATCTGCCGGTGCGCGGCCAGGCTTGCGTCGATCGCCTCGCGCACCTGCTCTGGCGACGGCAACTGTGGCAGCTGCGGCCCGTCCAGGAAGCCGAACAGGATCGGCAGCACCTGCTGCAACGCACGGGTGGCACGCGTCAGCCGATGCTCGCGGCTGCCACCTCCTGCGCTCACCCGCTGGTAGAAGCGGAAGTAGTCGGCAAACTCGATGGGCCTGCGCGCGTGCAGCAGCGCGAAGCCGGCAGAGTCGGCCAGGTCGTCGCGCCCTGCGGCGGACATGCCCACCTCACCGGCCAGCTGGTGGAGCGCCACCGATTCGCGAAAGTCCAGCTGCTGCAGCAGGGGTGCGTCGGCCGCGCCGATCGAAGCCAGGAACGCGCGCGAGGCGCCGAGCTCGGCGTTGGTCAGCAGCCGGTGTTTTTCCAGCACTCGCTGTGCCTCGATGTGCGACAGGCGTGTCTCGTCATCAAACTCCATGTTGCGCAGGGCACCGAGGTCGCTGGCACCAAGGCTGAGCAGCTTGACCGGGCCGATCTGCAACCCGGTGCGCGGCAACCATGTCATGCGCGAACCGTGCAGGCCCTGTTGCACCCCATCGAGCATCGTGCCCTCGTCGGAGAAGGCGTAGCGGTGCTCGTGCGATTCCATTGCCCACTTCAACCAGTGCTCGCCGCCGTCGATGAACTGAAGGACCTGCCTGCAGGATTGACTGATCAGGTTGGCCTGGGGGATGGAACGACCGGCAATGAAAATGCTCATGCGTGGATCTCCTGGCGGCCTCACTGGGCCGGAAATTCCTTGAGGACGGTCGCAGCGGCATTGCCGACGCGGTTGAAGTCGGCGGTGGCCCCCTGCATCATGTTCTGCGCCTGCGTGAGTACCCTCGCGTACTTTTCGTCCCCCGTCGCCAGGTACTGGGCCATGGCCACGCCGGCCGCGGTGGTCGCGATGGTTGAGACATTGCGCAGGGCGTCGGCGGCATCCTGTACGGCGATCGCCGCAGACTGGGCCACCGACTGGTAGGCCTTGCCGGCACCACTGGTCGTCACGACGGTCGCTGACATGGTGGCCGTCTGCACCTGGTTGATCACATCGATGATCTGGGCGTTGACGTTCCTCGGGTCCATACGGGCTCCTTGATGGGCGGGTGGGGCCGCAGGCGGCCTGCAGTCTGTCAGGCCCCGGCGTCAGCGTCGTCTGCCGGGGAAGGGGAAGGGGAGTCTGGCGCGGGATCCTGGGCGGGACCTGCGTCCGGATCCGGACCGGACGCGGGGTCGGGCGCAGGACCGGGCGCGGGCGCTGCCGCATTGCCTGCAAGCGTTTGGAGTGCATGCAGGCTGCTGGTAGCGGCCGCAGCGTCGGCAGTGGCACCGTGGGTCTGTGCCTGCAGGACGCTGATGGCGGTCTTTCCTTCTGCGGTGGCCGCGGCGATCACCGCCGCAGGCGAAGGGGGCGCCGGCACCGGGCCGGGCAGGGGGATGACCTGCGGTGGTGGCGGCGGAGGGGGTTCCGGAGCGGGTGGCGGCACCGGCCAGGGAGCGTTGATCATCTTCGCGCAGGTGGCGGTGACCGCTGCGTTGCTGACCATGCCTGCACCCTGCTGGCGCGCGACGGCGTTGTGCATGGCGGTGCCCAGCGTCTCCAGCATCACCATGTCCAGCATGCTGAAGGACTGCGCCGGACCCTGGGCCACCAGCAACGTCGAGGCAGCGCTGACGCTGTCGACGATCTGGCTGTTGACGGTGTTCTCACTGCTCATGACGGAACGGCTCCCTTCTGGATGATCAGGGCCAGGACCTGGGCCAGGCTTGCGCCGGCGGTCACCTGGCCGCGTTGCTGGTTGGCCACCGCGTTCTGCATTGCCAGGCCGAGGCTGTCGGCCATCGCCAGGTAGGTGGCGGACATCGCGAACGAGGGGGCAAGGGCGATCGCCACACCGGATCCGGCGCTGGTGGTTGCCAGCAGGTAGCCGGTGGCGGGCGATGCGGCCATCGATCAGGGGCCCGACGTGACGCCGCCCTGAGCGGGGGCGCGGTGGTTGGCGTCACGCCGGGCCGACACGTCAGCGCAGGCCCAGGATTTCGCGGGTGGCCACGCCGTTGGAGGCGGTGTCGATCGCATACAGCGTGGACACCCCCTGGGTGGTCGACGCCTGCATGGTCACGTAGGACTGCTGCTGGTTGTTGGTGGCGTTGTGCGCGGCGTTGGACAGCGCCTGGCTGGTGGCCACGAACAGGTTGCCCATTGCGATGGCCGGCGCATCGCCAAGCACCTTGGTGTTGACCTGCGAGACCGAATCGGTGATCTGGCTGTTGACGGCGGTGGGAAATGCCATGGTGGAAGCTCCTAGGGTGGACAGCACTACAGGAACGGAGATTGCCGGCACTCAATGGAATCAGCCGAGAATCTTCCGGGTGGCGGCGCCGGTGGCGCCGGTATCGACGGCGTAGAGCAGCGCGACGCCCATCGTGGTCGCGGCCTGCGCCGTGACATACATCTGCTGCTGGGCGAGCGTCGCGTTGTGGGCGGCATTGGCCAGCGCCTGCGCGGTGGCCTGGTACAGCGTGCCCATTGCCGTGGCAGGCGCCACGCCCAGCACCTGCAGGTTGGCCTGGCTGACCGAGTCGGTGATCTGGTCGTTGACGGCCGTGGGAAATGCCATGGCTCAGCTCCTTGCCTGCCGGCGCATCACGCGCCGAGGATCTGCTTGGTGGCCACGCCGGTGGTGGCGGTGTCGATCGAGTACAGCGTGGCCACGCCCATGGTGGTGGCCGCCTGCGCCGTCACATAGGACTGCTGCTGCGCATTGGTGGCGTTGTGGGCGGCGTTGGCCAGCGCCTGCGCAGTGGCCTGGTACAGATTGCCCATGGCCACGGCGGGCGCGTCGCCCAGCACCTTGGTGTTGGCCTGGGTGACCGAATCGGTGATCTGGTCGTTTACAGCGGTCGGGAATGCCATGTCGATCTCCTTGAGGTTGGCGGGTCAGCGATGGAACGACAGATCAGGAGCCCAGGCCGCGGACGCGGGTGCTGAGGATTTCCTTGCTCGCTACCGCCGTGGTGGCGGTATCGATCGAGTACAGAGTGGCCACTCCCATGGTGGTGGCCGACTGCGCGGTGACGTAGGACTGCTGCTGCGCGTTGGTGGCGTTGTGGGCGGCATTGGCCAGCGCCTGTGCGGTGGCCTGGTACAGATTGCCCACTGCCACGGCGGGCGCGTCGCCCAGCACCTTGGTGTTGGCCTGGGTGACCGAATCGGTGATCTGGTCGTTTACCGCGGTTGGAAATGCCATGTCCTGCTCCTGCGAAAGGGTGGAAGTGCGTGGTATCCAGTGTCACGGTGCGTTGCCTGCAGCGGCCTGGGCTTCACCGTGGGGCCAGAGTAGGAAATGGCGCCGCCGCCGGATTGGCGGAATCGACGGAGAATGCGGTGGGATCACCGTGAAGGTGCGGCGTGAATACGGCGGAACTGATGATCATCGCCGTCGTCGCCAGCGCTGGCGCGTTGCCCTGGAGCACACACAGGGCCTGCGCGTGGGCAGCGCGATCCGGCGGCGAGGGGCTGTCGGCCACAGCGTCGCCGGATCGGGCGGGTCAGAGCATGTAAGGGATCTTGAACGCCAGCGTGAAGTCCGGTGCATCCGGGGTCAGCCCGATGCCCAGCAGGGTCACCAGCGTGGTGTGCTGGTTGAGCGCATACGTCACACCCAGATTCAGTGACGCCGCGTTGGCGTCGCTGCCAATCACTTTCATCCACTTCCCGCCCTGGAAACGGGTGGAAGCGCGGGCGCTGATGCGGTCGCTGAAGGACAGGCTGAGACTGGTGCGCTCGTTGAACGCAAAGGCCACGCCGGCGCCGAAGTAGACCGAGCCGCCGAGCTTCACGTCACCCGGGTTGACCGTGTCGGGGTTGCTGTCGATGTCACTGAAACCACGCGGGAACGAATGCACGTAGCCGAGGTTGGCGAACAGGATCGCCGGATCGGCTGTCTTGACCATCGACAGCCCGACGTTGGCCTGCCACACGCCATTGCCGGTCGGTTGTTCCTTGGGCACGGCGAAGCGGATGTAGTCATCGTCATCGCGCTCGATCACTTTCCAGTCCAGGCCGTAAGGTGCACGCCCGGTGGGCGCGGTCACTCCGGCGGTGAGTACGGCTTCCGGGCGCCAGCCGCGCTCGCCGAACAAGCGGTAATTCGCACTCAGGCCGATATCGCCCAGGCCGTTGCCATTGGTTTCTTCCTGCGCGATCGCGGCCGCCGCACCGCCGGCACCGCCCTTCTGGTAGACGGTGCGCCGCGCCAGGTATGGCACGTCCAGGTTGAGCGTCAGGTTCGGGCTGACGCCCCAGCGCGCGGCCAGATTGTAGGTGAGCGAATCGGACTCGACGTTCTCGATGGCGATGTTGCCGAGGAAGATCGCATCCAGCGCCAGGAAGCCATTGAGGGTGAGCTGCTTGCGGTCGTAGCGGGCGTAGGTGAGGCTGTTCTCGACGGTGAAGCGGCGCGAGAACAGCGCCGACTGCTGCTGTTTCACATCATCCACGCTGCGCCGCGATTCCTGCTTTGCCTGCTGCGCCTCGGCGGCACTGCTGGCATAGCCTTCGCTGCCCGGTGACGTCTGTAGGGTCGAGCCATGCTCGACGGGCGCAGTCGTAGACGGGGCCATCGGGCCAACCTTCCCACTCAGGCGCGCCTGCATCGCCTGCACCTGCATGTCCAGTTCGCGCAGCCGCCGCACTTCCTGCGCGTAGTTGGATTTGAGCTGCTCCAGCTGGTTGGCCAGCGCCTGCACGTCGGCGCCATCATCCGCCGCGGGTGGCGCGGCGAAGGCGGTGCCCGCCAGCGCCGCCAGCGCCAACGGGGTGATCCTCATCAGGGTGTGCATGTTCGTGTCCTGCGTTGTGGAACGCTTCCCCCAACGCCGTGCCGTGGTACTACCGGCCCGGCCCCATGCCGCGGTTCATCGCAATCGCCTGGGCCACGTTCTGGCTCAACGGCAGGTTGCCGCCCGCGGTATCCCGCACCAGCTCCAGCCGCAGCTGGTTGCTGGCGATCTGGCCGTCACCGGCCAGGGCGATGCCCTGGCCGACGCTGCCGTTGCGTATCCATTGCTGGACCAGGCCCTGGCCATCTACCTGCAACAGCAGGCGTGCCTGGTTGCCGTCGAGCACCGCAGAGGCCGAGACGCCTGCGGCGTGTGCACTGATCGAATGGGCACCGTCATCCGGCAGGGCCGGCACCGCGCCATTGCGTACCACCAGCGTGGTCGCATTGCGGGCGACGTTGCCATCGCCGGCCACCTGCACGCTCTGCACCACGCCGCTGGCGTTGGCCAGGCCGCTGCTGTCGATGTGGCGACCCTGCGTGTCCGGCAGCGGCGCATCTGCGGCGGTGACGTGCACGCTGGGCTGGAAGCTCAGTTTCGGGCTGCCCCCGCCGCGGAAGTCCATGCCCAGGGTCAACGCACCCTGCAACACGCTTCCGTTGCTGGCCTGCCACTGTGAGACCATCGTCACCCCGAACCAGGCGACAGTATTGCCGCCCACGGTGTAACGGCCCCGCATCAGGTTCAGTTCGGGATCCGGGATTTCCTTCAGGCCGCGCCCGGGCGCCGCGTCCGCCGCCTGCAGGGGCAGGGCGGGGCAGGCCAGCAGCAGGACCATCAACAGGCGGTGACGGAACATGGCGGAACCTCCTTCAGAACAGGTCTGCGTGGCTGAAGCCGAAGTCGACCAGTTCGGCATCGGTGATCGGCCCCTGTCGCGCGTAGAGCGCGCGGGCACTGGGCCGTTCGCTGGGTTGCAGCAGAACCGTGTTGCGATCGAAATCGCTGCCGATCACCACGAAGACGGCACGCGATGGCCACGCAGCGAGGAATTCAGGCAGCGCCAGGCTGCGGTTGCCGAGGATGGGATCAGCCACCTCGACCACACCGTCGCGCACCTGCTTGAGCACCACGAAGTGGCGGAAGCCGCGCACGTCCATCAGCACAAGACCGGGAACGCGAAGCGTGCGCAGGCGTGTTTCATCGATACGATAGCCGCGCCCGCGCATGCCCAGCGATTCCACGTAGCGCTTGATGTCGAGCAGCGAGAAACCACGCTCGGCCACCAGCGCTGGATCGGACACCCCCATCATTCCTTCGATCACCGTCGCTTCGTCGGTCTGCAGGTGATAGGCATGGCGCAGGATGGTTGCCAGTGCGGCCGCCCCGCAGCTGTAATCGGTGTGCTGCCGCACCACGTTGCGGTAGCGCCGTTCCTGCATGCTTTCCACCTTCTGCTGCAGCAGTGCGCCATTGGGCAGCACGGCGGCGAAGCCGACGTCGCCCGCCCGCGCCGATGCACCGCCCAGCAACAGCAGGCAGGCCAGCAGGCATATCGAGAGACGGTGGCCGATCATCACGTTCTCCAGCAGCAGGAGGGAGCCCCTGCCCCAAGGGGGAGGAGGAACAGGGGCTCCCGGGAACCCGGCCATTGGCGGACGGCCGGGGTGGTGCACTTACTCGCCGTTGCCGCCACCACCGCCGGTGCTGGGCTGGGCTACGGCCAGGGCCAGGCTGTTGGCCTGCAGGTTGCCGGTGCCCGCCGCCACGTTCACGCCGATGTTGCCGGAGGCGCCGGAGAAGGCACTGCCGGACAAGGCCGACGTGTTGGTGGCGTTGACGTTCACCCAGCGCGTGGTGCTGACCGTGCCGCTCAGGCTGGCGTACAGATCGGCCACGCCCAGTTCGACGAACTGGCTGGTGCCGCTTTCACGCGTATCGAAGCCCAGGCCGCCCACCCCCGGCCGGTTGGGGTTCATCGTGGCGTTCTGGATCTCGTTGTCCAGGTCGATGTGGCCGGTACTGTTGCCACCCGGGTGCGGCAGTGCGCCGTTCCACGTATCCAGGTAATAGTTGGCCATCTGGTAGGCATTGCCGGTGCCGCGGTAGGTGCCGGCGCCATAGCCCCACGTCAGGCCGCTGACGCCGCCATGCAGGCCGACCTGCACGGTATCGGTGTAGGACTGCACGAAGCCGGCATTGCTGACCGTGTTGCCGGTGGAGACCTGGTTGGAGCTGATGCTCGACTGCGCCATCGCCGTGGTTGCGACCGAGGCCGCGAGCGCGTTCTTCTGCTCGTTGTTGTTGCCCGAAGCAATGTTGACACCGATGTTGCCTGACGCACCGCCGAAGGCATTGCCACCGAGACCTGCGGCATTGGTGACGCCGGAGTTCATGGTGGCGTTGCCGAAGCCGGCCTGGTTGACGAACACCTCGGCGTCGGCCATGCCGAAGCTGAAGGACGCATCGGCAGCGGACAATGACGCGGCATTGTCCTGGGCGTTGTTGTCCCCCGATACCACGTTGAAGCCGAGGTTGCCGGAGGCGCCGGCACCCACGCTGTCACCGATGGAGGCACTGTTGGTGACCAGGCTGTTGCTGGTGGCGTTGCTGCTGATCGACTGGCGGTTGTCGATCACCGCAATGGCCGCCGAGTCGAGGTCGATGTCGCCGGTTATGGTGGGGTCGCCGGAGAAATTGACGTCGGTGCTGAGGCGCAGGTCCTTCTCCAGGTTCACGTCGACGCCGTGGTTGTTCTTTTCCTTGCGCTCGTCGGCCTGGATGGTGCTGTGCTTCTGCACATTGACGTTGACGGTGCGGTTGCGTACGTCGTTGTCGGCGTGGTTGTGGGTGTCGTTGCGGGTTTCGCTGACGGTGTGGTTGTGGTTGATGTTCGCGTTGGCGTTCTGGTTGTCCCAGCCATTGGCCGCAGCGGCGGTCGAGGCAGTGGCAATCGCCATGGCGAGCATGGTCCGTTTGACGGTCGCTTTCATGGTGCCCTCTCTCTCATCGGGTGGTGCATCGGTTGGGTGGTTGTCACGGGCGGTCCTGCACGACCAGGCCCAGCACATTGGCCGTGTCGTTGCCGCTGCCCGCGATCTGATTGAGTTGCAGGACCCCGTCGAATCCCCGCAGCGCGGTGCTGGTGACACCGGCGCTGCGGGTGCCGGTCGCGACGCCGCGACCGGCGTCGTCCCGCCCCCCTGCCAACGCGGAACCTTCGGCGGCCAAGGCCGTATCGTCGGATTCGCGTATGCCCTGTCTGGCCAGCGTCGCGCTGACGACGTTGAGCGTCGTGTTGGCGATGCCGCTGGCCTGGTTGATGGATGCGATGCCGCTGGCACCGGCCAGCGCGTTGCCGTCGATGACGGCGGTGGCGTGCGCCGGTGCGCTCAGCACGCGGTTGCCGGCCCGCAGTTGCCGGTTGCCGATCGACACGTCGGCGCGTTCGCCGGTGGCGATGCCATGCAGGTTGGCCTGCAGGTTGAGGTCACCGGCCGCCTGGTTCAACGCGATGGCGCCGTTTGCACCCGCCAGGGCGTGACCGTCGATGCGGGCCACGTCGAGGTAGGCGAGCATGCCGCTGTAGTCGTCGGCCTGCGCCATCAACGGCGTGGCAAACAGGACCAGCAGCCAACGTGCCCGCTTCACTTGCCACCTGCCGGGGCCGGGCCCTGCAACGGGAACTGGGCGAGCGCGCCGCGCACGGTATCGCCGATGCCGCGGGTGCTGTTCCCGACCGCGCCCAGTGGGCCACCCAGTGCGCCACCGAGGCTGCTGCCGAGCATGCCGTCACTGCTGCGTCCCAGCGTGCCGCCCAGGGCCTGCTGGGCGACCCGTTCGACGGTGGTGCCCGTGGGGGTCGCGGTCGCAGCCGTGTGCCCCGCCCCCATGCCGGCATAGTCCTCATCGCTCAGCTCATCCATCGCGTTTGCCGGGGTACCCGCACCGAGCGCCAACGCAATCTCGCGCTGCGGTTTCGGATCGGCGATCAGCGCCATGCCCGGGGGCGCCATGCGATAGGCCGGTCGCGCGGCCACATCCCGCAACAGGACGATTTCGCCCGGTTGTGCCTTCACGCCCTGGCGGGCACCGGAGGCAGAGGCGCCCGCGGCTGCCGACAGCAGGGCCACGGCCAGCATTGCCAGCAGGCCGCGAATGGGGGTGATGCCGTCCATACCGATCTCCCGTGATGGGTGCGGCGGAACCACGCATCATCCGTGCCAACCCTGAAAGGCTTGGCAGCCAGGGGGGCGGGCACTGGCGGGCGTGGGGCGTTGCTGCTGCACTGATACAGCCGTGTGGAAAAAATGTTGGGATTGCGCAGCGCCAAGCGCCGCAGGGCAAGGCAGGCGGCCGACTGTCGCACCGGTGTTACAGGTGCCGCCGCGGACTGTAACGATGCCGCTTCAGCCAGTGCTTTCTTGACGCGCCGCTCATTGCGCCGCCGTTTAGCGCAGCGCTAGGATCCGCGCAACAAAGGCCGCCGCGGTGGCCGTAGAGGTCCCGGCGGAGGGGCGGCACGCCGGTGATTGCCTGACAGTCCGCCGACGGTGTCCGGATGCTGGGGGAAGCATGGCAGCGGTCCCGGAGGCTTCTGCGTCACGATGCGTGCTCTGGTTCGGCGAGCCGCTGGCGAACGAGCGCAGCGCGCTGGCGGCCGCAGGCTGGTACGTGCGTCGCATCCATCCCGACCCGGCGATGGCCATCGGCCTGCGCGGGCGCGACCGGCTGCTCGCCGTGCTGGATCTTCGCCATCTGGATGCGCCGGCCCAGCAATTGCTGGCGCCGTGGATCGAACAGCACGCGCATCTGACCTGGCTGGCGGTGCTGCCGCCTGGCGCAGGGCCCACGCCTGCAGCGTGGCGGCCCTTGTTGCAGCGTTGCATCTCGCGGTTCACGCTTCCTTTCGGCCTGCAGGACCTGGTGGCGGCGATGCGCCAGCAGTTCGACGCGGAGGATACGTCTGCCGACGAAGTGTGCGGCGGGCAGGGGCCGCGCGCATTGATCGGCGAGAGTCCTGCGCTGCATGCGGTGCGCACCGTACTGCACAAGTTCGCGCCGGTCGATCTGCCGGTGCTGGTCACCGGCGAGACCGGCACCGGCAAGGAGTTGGCGGCACATGCACTGCACGCGTTGTCCGGCCGTGCAGGCAAGCCGTTCATCGCGGTCAACTGCGGTGCCATCCCTGCGAACCTGGTGCAGTCGGAGCTGTTCGGCCACGAGCGTGGCTCGTTCACCGGTGCTGACAAGCGCCAGATCGGCGTATTCGAGGCCGCATCCGGCGGAACCGTGTTCCTTGACGAGGTGGGCGACCTGCCGGCCGAAGCGCAGACCAGCCTGTTGCGCGTGCTGCAGGAAGGTACGTTCGAGCGGGTCGGCAGCAGCCAGCCGCTGCGGGCGGACGTGCGTGTACTGGCTGCCACCCATGTGGAACTGGAGCACGCGGTGGCGCAGGTGCGGTTCCGCAGCGATCTCTACTATCGCCTCAACGTGCTGCGCCTGCTGATGCCACCGCTGCGCGAGCGCGGCGCTGATGTGCAGCTGCTGGCGGAACATTTCCTGCGCTGCTTCCGCCTGCGCCACAGCGTGCGTGCACGTGGCTTTGCACCCGCTGCGCTGCAGGCGATGCGGCGTTTCGAATGGCCCGGCAACGTGCGCGAACTGCTGAACCGGGTGCAGCGGGCGGCGATCATGGCCGAAGGCGAGCTGATCAGCGAGCGTGACCTCGAACTGGGAGGGCGCGTGCATGCGCCGCCGGGGGCGATGCTGCACGATGCCCGCGGCCAGGCCGAACGTGATGTGCTGTTGCAGACGCTGCGGCAGACCGGCTACAACGTCTCCGAGTGCGCGCGGCAGATGCAGATCTCGCGGGTGACCGTGTATCGGCTGTGCCGCAAGCATCGGCTGGAGCTGCCGGCGCAGCGCTGATCAGCCGGCCGGCACGTGCTTGAACAGGCGCAGTGGCGTGCCTGGAAGACGCTCGATCACGCCCTTGGCCTCCAGGTCCAGCTGCACGGCTTTCAGCCACCAACCGGCCGTGGCGCCTTGCGGAAACAGCGATGCGGGCAGGTGCGGCAACAGCGCCTGCTTCGCCTGCGCCACCGTCATCCCGGGAGGTTGCCTGGGCAAGGCACGCAGCAGGGCCGCGCGCATGGCCATGTACTTGGCGCGATCCACGCGCTGGATGTGCCCGGGCGTGGTGATGCTCTCGATCTCGATCCGCTCGGGCTCAGGCATGGCTGCCTCCCGTGATCTCGATGCGTGGGCTGCGGAAGCCCATGGAGATCCACGCCTTCAACAGCCGGGCATGGAACCGCAGCGAGTGGGTCTTCAGGTTGGGCACATCGCCGGGAAGGACAGACGCGTCGGGAAGATCGTTGACCATCGTCCGCATCTCCACGGCGGGGCGTATCGCGTCCGGCCACAACAGCCCATACAGGCTCAGCCAATGGCCACCGCTGAACTCCAGGAAGAGCGGCGTATTGCAGCAGCCCGCCACGACGCGGCGGCTGCCGGCCGTGCTGGACAACCGCCACGCGTGCAGCCGGGAATGCCCGGCATCGATGCGGACGCGATCCTTGCGCTGCATTACGAAATGCGTCTGGCCCTGAGGCCCCAGCACCTGCGGTGCGCCGGGCATCGCCTGCATCCGGGCGCCGGCCCTGCGGCAGCTGTCGCAGCAGCATTCGACGCTGGCGATGGGGCTGCCGGTGGTGGTCAGGCGGACCTGGCCGCAGGCGCAGGCAAGGGACTGTTGGGAAGGCATCTGCATTTTCTCCTGGGGTACTCAACCTCTCGACGAACGGGCGCGTGGGAAATCGACACCCACTGCCTTCAGGGCGGCATCATCCGGTAGCGGACGCGGTACAGGTCCAGTCCCTCACCACCGGCGCGTCGCGCCGAGTAGGTCAGCGTGTCGCGGCGCGAGCCATCCAGCATCGCGCCGTAGCTGTCGCCGCTGGGCGCGTTCACGGGCGATGGCAAAGCATGGCCTGCGTCATAGCGGCCTCCACGTTCGTAGGCAATGAACTGGCGCACCGGTGCGCTGCCGAAGTCCTGGGCGCGGGCAAATACCACCGTTCGGCCGTCGCCCAGGAAGGTGGCATCGAACTCCTGCGCTGCGGTATTGAGGTCTCCCGCCAGCGGCCGTGCCGGCTGCGCGACGCCGCCGATCATCGCCGCGCTGTAGAGGTCATGGCCGCCAGCACCGCCCGCACGATCGCTGGAGAACAACAGCGTACGACCGTCGGGCGAGAGCATCGGCGCGAACTCATCGGCCGCGCTGTTCACTGCGGGGCCAAGATTGACTGGCTCCCCGAATCGACCGTCGCTCCCCATGCTGACCCGATACAGATCGTCACCGCCCTGGCCGCCTGCGCGGTCCGAGCAGAAATACACGACGCGCCCATCTGCGGAAAATGCGGGATCGAAGTCGCGCCCCGGCGTGTTGAACGGCACTGGCGTGGCCGGCCGCCAGCGGTCACCTTCGCGGTGCGAGATCCAGATGTCGTAGCCCCCAGGCCCCCCCGGCCGGTTGCGGCTGAACCACAGGGCGGTATTGCCGTCCGGACTCAGGGTCAGCCGGATCTCGTCATGCTGTGTGGAGGCAATGCCGGGGGCGAAGCGCTCGGCGGGACCGATGATCCGCAGCACCACGGGCGGGGAGGGCACGGGCAATGCCGATGCCAGCAGCATCACGGCCAGCAGCGCCTTCATGCCTGTCGCTCGAAGTCGCTGACCCAGTTGGTTTCCCAACTGCGTCCACCATCGGCGGAGGCCGCCTGTTCCCAGCGCGCCGAACGCGGGGTGATGCGTGACCAGATCACCCGCGTCTGGATCGCCCGTCCCTCGTGCTGGTCCTCGCCGAAGAAGCGGCCGACACCGGCCTCGAACGCCCCGCGCAGTGGCGCGCCGATCCGGGTCGGCGCGCGGCCATCCAGCCACCAGCTGAGCCAGTGCCGCTCGGCCGCATTCCAGGCGCGGATGCCCATGCCGCGCAGCGGTGCTCCAGGCACGTCCATCAGGTTGTCGCCCACGTTGCCGAATCCGCCCAGTACCGGCCAGTTGTGCAGGGTGCCGTTGAACGCGTCCCACGCATCGCTGCCTGCCAGCCGAGCGCGCAGGCGGCGATGGCGCACGTTCCAATGGCCCACCAGGAAATCAAAATCGCCCGGTGCATCCGGCAGCTTCGGAAGCGGAGTGGGGATCGCAGCAGTGCGGCGGAACCAGTTGCGCCAGTTCACTTCCCAATGGGCACCGGCATCGTCGGAGAACGCCTGCTCCCACCACGGCTCATCGCCGTGGATGTCATGCCAGCGGAACCAGACCTCGATGGGGCGTCCCTTGAAGTCATCGCGACCACGGAAGCTGCCGCCATCGCCTGCGAAGGCACCGCGCACGGGCGCTTCGATATGGGCAGGGGTGCGCCCATCGATCCACCAGATCGACCAGGTGGAAGACACCGGATCGAAGGCACGCACGCCCAGGCCCCTGTAGGGGCCCGAAGGCAGTGCCATGACGTTGTCATCGATGGTGCCGAGCCCGCCCAGGGTGAGCCAGACCGCGCTGGCGCCGGTGAAGGCGTCCCAGCGGGTATCGCCCACCAGGCGCTCCTTCAGGCGTTGGTGCCGGACCTGCCAGTTGCCCTGCAACCATTTCCAGTCTGCGCTGGGGCTGGCCAGGGCCCACCCGGAGGGCAGGGCGGTGGACGCTGCCGTGGCGGCCAGGGTGGCCAGGAACTGCCGTCGATCCATGTGCGTTATCCCGTGCCGGAGGTGCCTCCATCGTTGCGCGTGCGAGGGGGATTGACCACGTGGATATCGGGGCTCAGGCTAAGCCACACTTATGGTGACCCAACGCCAGCTGCCATCGCTTGTCGCCATCCGCGCCTTCGAGGCGGCGGCACGGCTGGGCAGTTTCGCCCGCGCCGCCGAGGAGCTCGACACCAGTGCGGCATCGGTGAGTTACCACGTGCGCCGGCTGGAGGCCCAGACCGGTACCTGCCTGTTCCTGCGTCACGCCCAGCATGTGGAATTGACCGCCGCCGGTGCGAGCGTCGCAGTGGAGGCCACCCGGGCCTTCGACGCGCTGCGCGCCAGTTTCATGCGCGCCGCTGACATGGATGCGGCACGACTGCGCCTGTCCGTTCTACCGACGCTGGGCACCAGCTGGTTGACGCCGCGCCTGGGCAGTTTCCGCGCGCGCCATCCAAGCATCGTGCTGGAACTGGACCTGTCGGCAGAGCCGCAGGACCTGGCCGCCGGGCGTTTCGATGCCGCCATCCGCAACGGGCATGGTGCGTGGCCCGGGCTGCAGGCCACGCCCCTGTTCCCCAGCATTTTCACTCCGCTGTGCGCGCCAGCGCTGCTGCCGGCGGCAGACGGGCTCGGTCGGCGGGCGTTGGAGGTTCCACTGCTCGGCAGGCCTGACTGGTGGGCGCTGTGGTTTTCCGCACATGGTGCTGTTCCGCCACCGGACCCGGAGAGCTTCGTCACCCCCTTTGCGATGGAGCATCTGGATGTCGGTGCTGCCATTGCCGGGCAGGGCATCGCCATCGGCTCGCCGATCCTGTTCCAGGCCGAACTGGACAGTGGGCGCCTGGTGCAGGCACATCCCGGTGTGGCCAGCGACGGGCGTGGTTTCTGGTTCGTGGCACCGACGGCGCGCAGCCGCAGCACCAAGGTCATCGCATTCGGTGACTGGCTGGGCGAGCAGGCCGCGCAGGCCAGGCGTGCGTCGCGACATCATCTGGCACACGCGGTGACGCCATGAACCAGAGCCCGGAACTGTTGCGGCGCCTGCTGCGTGCCAAGGACCGGATGGACCACGCCAGTCACGAGGACTGGCCGGTGGCCCGCCTGGCCGAGGTCAGTGCGGTATCGCCTGCGCATTTCGCGCGTTCGTTCAAGCAGGCATTCGGCCTGCCGCCGCACCGCTACCTGCTCAGCCGCCGCATCGAACGGGCCGTGGCGATGCTGCGTGACACCGAGCTGCCGGTCACCGAGATCGCCGCGCAGACCGGCTGGAGCAGCCTGGGTACCTTCGGGCGCATCTTTCGTGACATCACCGGCGACAGCCCGGGCAATGTGCGCCAGCGCGAGCGCGCCGGCGAGGCGACGCCGGCCAGCGTGCCGGAATGCCACGCACGTGCCGCGCAGCGACCGGACCTGAACATCGCAGTTTTGGAGAAGCGCCGCCGCGAGGCGGTTGCTAACGTGGATCCCACCTGAGGGAGGTCCCATGACAAACACTGTGAACACGGTCGGCCTGTATGTGCGCGACCAGGATGAGGCGCTCGCGTTCTACGTCGGCACGCTCGGCTTCGAAGTGCATACCGACGTGCGCAATGGCAGCTACCGCTGGCTGACGGTGCGCAGCCCCGGCCAGGACGGATTCCAGCTGGGCCTGTTCGTGCCCGGTCCGCCCACCCACGATGCGGCCACCGCGCAGGCGCTGCAGCAGCTGGTGGCCAAGGGCGCAATGCCGCCGCTGGTGCTGGCCGTGGATGACTGCCAGGCGCGCTACACGCAATGGCTGGCGCAGGGCGTGGAGTTCACCCAGGAGCCGGTCGAACGCTACGGCGCCATCGATGCGGGGTTCCGCGACCCGTCCGGCAATGGCTGGAAGATGATCGAAGCGCGCTCCGAAGCGAGGCGCCGTCAATGAGCCGCGGTGGCTGGGCGCGGCCCGTACATCGCTGGACCTCGATCGTCTTCACCCTGGCGGTGATCGCCAACTTCGTCGTCCGCGGGCTGGGGCAGGGCGAGCCTGCAGCGTGGATCACCTATTCGCCGCTGCCGCCACTGTTCCTGCAGCTGTTCACCGGCCTGTACCTGTTCGTGCTGCATTACGCCGGGAAACGCCGCGGCGCCGCACTGGGCGCTGCGGGCTGAGGCCGCCTCAGGCGGCTGCGTCGGCGGCGTAGGCCGCCAGCACTGCCGGCAGCTGCTCCATGCGCTGGAAGATCACCTTCGCGCCCGCAGCGCGCAGGGCCTCCGGCGTGCTGTGGTGCGGGCCGCCCTCGCTGAAACCAAACACGGTCGCACCTGCCGCGACGCCGGCGGTGGCGCCGGTCACGGTGTCTTCGATCACCGCGCAGCGCTTCGGGTCCACGCCCAGCGCTGCGGCGGCGGCCAGATAGACATCCGGGTGAGGCTTGGTGTTCGGCATGTCCTGGCCACTGAACACATGGGCACCGAAGGCATCAAGGATGCCGACCTTGCCCAGCTGCAGTTTCACCTTGAACAGATCGGCACCGGAGGCGCAGGCAATCCGCCCGCCGGTGGCCGCGGCAATCGCACGCACGGCCTCGGGCGCCCCCTGGATCGCCTCTAGGTCCTGCTCCAGCGCACGGTTGCGCTGCTGGCGGAATTCCTCCAGCCATTGCTCGGTGAACGGCTTGCCGGTGCGCTCTGCGATCAGCCCGGCCAGATGAGCCACGGACTGGCCGAGGAAGACCTCGCCCGCCTGCGCCGGGGTCAGCGGCCAGCCGCGTGCGGTCAGCATTTCCGAGAGCACACGGGCCACCAGCGGCTCGGAATCGACCAGTACGCCGTCGCAGTCGAACAGCACGGCATCGAAGGGGAAACGGGACATCTACTACTCCGGGAACAGCCAAAGGGGCGACGTGCCCGCCATTTTCCCATAGCGGGTCGGGCGGGGCACGCGGGCCACGGGAACGCTAGACTGCCAGGTCAGCCCGCCCAGCGCCTGCACGGGAATACGCCTTGAACCGATTGCGATCATTCTTCAGTGCGTACCCCATCAAGTTCGCGATGGCCGCCAAGCTTTACGTGCTCTGCCTGTATCTGCCCGTAGCCCTCCGCCTGGTCGAATTCGGGCGCCGTCTGGGCCCGCCCGAGGCCTCACGTGAAATCGGCTACGCGCTGGCGGAGCTCGGTTTCAGGCTGAGTCTCTTCGCCGGAGCGGCGGTACTGGTGTCGATGCTGCTGTTCGGGCGTCGCGGCGCGCTGCGGATCCGCCACCCGGTGATCGCTTCGATCGCCTTTTTCGGGTTGCTCGTCGTGCTGGATCGCGCCATGCGCATTCCGATGGCGCAGTTGCCGTTTCCAGTCTACAGCGTCGCAGCCATCAGTCTGATGCCGCTTGCGCATGCACTGGTCCTCACGCTGCTGGCCTTGGTGCCGGCGCTGCTGATGCAGCGGCGCATCCCTGCCGAGGGCGGGCACCATCACCTCATCAGTGCCAGCATCGCCGGCGCGGTGACGCTGGTGGCCGGCAGCTGCCTGCTTCCCATCCTGGTGGCGCAGCTGCCGGTGGGATTCTCGCCCGGCGAGTTCATCATGCCCGTTGCCGACGGCGCCGCGCAGCTGCAGATTGCGAGCCTGATCCTGCTGGTGGCCTGCGCGCTGGCCACGTTTGCCGGCCTATGGGCCGGCGCGCCGTCGCCGGAACCCGCATCGACGGCGCGCACGATGGTGGTGTCGCTGATCCTGCTTGCCACGGCGCTGCTGATCATCCTGGCCAGCATGGCTTATCTTCTGCGAGCGCTGTCCGCTGGGGCGCCGACGACAGGTCGCGGGCTTGTCGTTGCCACCGTCGTCGGCGCCGCAGTGCAGTTCCTGCTGGCCAGAGTGCTGGCGTCACGATGGCTGCGCGCACAGGCATCGTGACGTTCCTCTGCCCCCCGATCAGCCCAGGTCACACCCGGCCGGCTGCGGCCAGGTGGTGGCCGGCAGCATGTTTTTCAGCGAGGCCGGCGCGTTGATCGCCACGTAGCTGGCGCCCAGCAGTTCCTCCAGATCCGCAATCGTCACCAGGTAGTTGTCCAGGCTGCCCAGGTTGGCCTCGTTGGGGATGATCCAGCTGATCGCCTTGGCGGTTCCGGTGTTCGGGTCGCGGGTGATGATCGTCTTCCAGAAGAACTCCGGCGTCGGAATGCCATGGCTGGCCAGGAAATAATCGTTGGCGGCATCGCCGTAGACCACGCCACCGTAGACGTCCACCGGCGCGATGTCGCGGTAGCACTCGGCCACGTTCTCGGCCTTCACCCAGATGCCCTGGTTGAAGCTGGACACCTGCGGCACGATGTTGGTCATGTAGTTGGCGCGACGGATGTAGGTCGCGTCGTAATCCATGTGGTTGGACGTGACCAGATGGCCACGGTCATAGCCGGATTTGATGCTGGCGTAGGACGCGGTGCTGGTCTGGCCCAGGCAACCGGCCGGCAGGTCCGGGTCCTTGTAGAAGCTGGACGGCCGTGCGGCCGAACCGGTATCGGCGGTGAGCGTGTACTCGTAGCGGGTGGCACTGTGGATGCTGCAGTCGTAGGTGAGCACGAAGCCGCCCTTGTTGAGGGTGACTACCTGGGCCTGGGCTGCGCCGGCAAAGGCGCTGAGGACGAAGGCAAAGACGAAGCTTGCAAGGCGCATTGCGATTCTCCAGCAAAGAGTTCAGGACGCAGCTGCCCGCCACGACCAGGCCCGGCCTGTGTCATGTGAAGGCGTTGCGGATACGGGTGATGCGGAGTGCAGTAGAGCGAGGCCGCGATGAGGAGGGCCCGGAAGGCCGCGCGGTGTCGCAAGCGTCACAAGCTGTCGTCTTTTGGTCAACGACGAGAACGCGAAGCTGTGACCGGGTGCAAGCACTGGTGATGTGTCAGATCACGCGGTCCGTGGCTGACATGCGTACGTGCTAAGCACCCTGCAGGTGTGAAGTGCATGCTGGACCGCGCATCCTCCGCGGCCCGGTTCCGCACCGATTGGCTCTACAAGGAAGCCTCTTGCCCAGCATCCGGCGCCAGGCAGGCGGCCCTGCTTTGCTCGCTCGAGTCCGCAATGACCGCCTCGCTGAAACCACTTCGGCTCAAGTACAGGCGATTCCACCGATCCAGGGCATCGCCGTCACGCGCCCAACAGGCGTAGCGTGTAATGGTCTCCAGATTGTCGATGGTCGGGTAGCGCTGTGCGATTTCGTCCAGCCCCTGGCGCATCAGCGGCCAATCGGGTGTCGCCGCGCGGAAGTGATCGGCCGAATACGCGGTGGCTGACCAGTACAGCCGTGCGTAGCGCATGGCCCGCTTTTTCTTCGGGATACTGGCCATCGAGCGCCGTGCGAAGGCTTCCATCTTCTGTGCGCTGCCGCCCCAGGCCGGCGTGAAGTGCTGCAGGGCAATGAAGTGCAGCGGCTCGTAGTCGGGGAAGGCCTTCGCTGCACGGTCGACGAGCGTCAGTAGTTCTTCGTCATCCGCGCCCTCGCGCAGCGCGATCAGCACGCTCATCTCGTGCCAGAACGGGTCGCCGCCGGCAACGCCCTCATGCGATTGCAGGTAGGCCTGCGAAGCCGCGTTGTACTCATGGAACTGAGCCCAGTCTTCGGCATTGACGGTGTTGGCGTAACCATTTCCGCGGTAGCTCCAGGCCAGGTTGAGCGGAATCCGTGCAGTCATCAGGTGGGCTGCCGGCGACTTTGGCGCATGCTGAACCCAGCGCGCCGCCCAGGCCGACCAGCGGTTCCAGGCCTCCACCTCCTGCCGCGCCGTGCCGATTGCACGCGACATGCAGAGGTAGAAACGGCCCAGCCGGGATTCGCCGGCGGCGTTGAGCTCGCCCGTGCGGAGGCGCGCGGCCATCGCGTCCAGTGCCGGAAAGTCGTCGTTGGACATCAACTGCGCGATTTCGCTGCAGTCATCCGTGACGTCGGGGTCCCGGGCCGCCACGGCTGAAGGGGCGAACAGACTGGCCACGCTCAAGAGCGTGCCGACGAAGAGCGTCCTGCGCATCGGGGGGCATCCTTGCATTGATGGGAGCCTGCGGAGGACCGCAGTGCCGCGAAGCATACCAAGGTGCGCTTTGCGCCATGCTGCGTCGCAAGGTGCCAGCCACCATTCGCACTGGTACGGTCCGACCCGTTGCACCACCACCGACGGGGAGAGACGACGATGCGCAAGCTTTTGCTGCTGTTGATCCTGCTGACCGGCCTGGCGCCTACCGCCTGGGCCGCCACGGTCAAGACCACCCATCGCACCATTCCCACTTGGGATGGCACGCCTCTCGGGGCCTTCGTCATCGAGCCGCAGGATGCCGGCAGCGGGCGCTATCCGCTGCTGGTCATGCCCAGCAGCTGGGCGGTGCCCAGCGTTGAGTACGTGGGCGTGGCACAGTCGCTGGCGCAGCGCGGCTATGTGGTCATCAGCTACAGCTCGCGCGGCTTCTGGGAGTCGGGTGGCAGCATCGACATCGCCGGGCCCGCCACGGTCGAGGATGTCAGCGCGCTGATCGACTGGGCGCTGGACAACACCCGTGCCGATCCGGCCAGGATCGGGGTCTCGGGCATCTCCTATGGCGCCGGCACCAGCCTGCTGGCGGCGGCGCGCGACCCCCGCATCAAGGCCGTTGCCGCACTCAGTGGCTGGGCCGACCTGCAGGCGTCGCTGTACAGCCATGACACACCCAGCGCCCAGGGCATCGCCCTGCTGGTGGCGGCGGGCCTGGCCACCGGCCGCCCCGGCGCGGAGCTGGCCACCATCAACCGCAATGTGCTGGTCGGCAATTACCAGGGGGCGGTGGACTCGCTGCTGCCGGTGGCCGCACAGCGCAGCCCGGCCAGCAGCCTTGAAGAGATCAACGCCAACCAGCCGGCGGTATTCCTCGCCAATGCCTTCAATGACAGCCTGTTCCCGCCGGGCCAGCTGGTCGATTTCTTCAACCGCCTGAAGGGGCCCAAGCAGCTGCAGTTGCGCCACGGCGACCATGCCCTCAACGAGGCCTTCGGTGCGTTCGGCATTCCCAATGAGGTCTATGTCGCCGTAGGCGACTGGTTCGACCACTACCTGAAGGGCGTGGACAATGGCATCGATCGCCAGGCAGCGGTGCAGCTGAAGTCGCAGAAGGGCAGCTGGAGCCGCTATCCGGACTGGCAGGCCACCAATGCGGGCGCCGTCAGCTACGGCCTGACCGCACCCTCCGGTTTGCTGCTGCCCACCGGCGGCCTGGCGGAGAACGGTGGCGCTACCGGCTGGAGCTACCGCATCGGCAGCGGGCTGCTGACGGCTGCCAATTCCGGCGTGGTGATGGCCTCCGGTGCACTGCAGATGATCAACCTGCCGCCCGGCGCCTATGTACCGTTCGTCGGCCGCAACGCCGCCGGCGTCTGGCAGGGCCCGATCTACTGGAGCGCAGGTCGCCTGGATGGCGCACCGGAAGTGCGGGTGACGGTGACGCCCAGCCGCGCCAATACCACGCTGTATGCCTACCTGTATGCCGAAGACGTGCTGGGCAACGGCCAGCTGGTCAGCCACAAGCCCTACACCCTGCGCGGGGCCACGCCCGGCCAGCCGAAAACAATCGATCTCCGCCTGGAAGCCAGCAGCTGGAACCTCCCGGCCGGCAGCCGCCTGACCCTGGTGGTCGATACCGTGGACCTGCGCTATGCAGGCATCAGCCAGCTGGGCGGTGCGGTGACCTTCAGCTCACCGGCCAACGCGCCTTCGGTGCTGAAGGTGCCCCTGCATTGACGTGGCGCCGCGCCCGTTGCGGCGGGCGCGGTACGACAGACCTGAAAGTTGCCAGACTGGAGCGCAATCCAGTCGAGAGGTGAATCGATGGCGCTCGCATCGTTGCTGGTCGGCACGGTACTGGCAGCAGGCACCCAAGGCTGTGCCACAGATTGGCCGAGCACGCTGTTGATGGATCTGGAGGCTGCTGACGCGGCCCTGCGCGGCAGCCATCCCGGGGTGGTTGACCCGCACAATCCCGGCTTCGTCTCCCAGATGGACGGCGCCCTGTCACTTGCACGGTCGCGCGCGCGCCAGGTCGACAGTTTCGCCGGCTACTGGTGGGCGATGAAGGGCTATGCGGCCACGTTCAACGATGGCCACGTGAGTCTCAATCCATTGGCGGGCGCCCCCATGCTGCCGGCCCGATGGCCCGGGTTCCTGACGGGCTTCGAAGGTGACGCGCAGGTGGTGATGGTCGTGGATGGACGCCCCGGTCGGCCGCCCATGGGCGCGCGATTGCTGTCCTGTGATGGCGTCGATGCACAGGCACTGGCTGAGTGGCGCGTGGGCGACTTCAACGGGCGCTGGAACCTGCAGGCGAGCCGTATCCACGCTGGCGGCGAGGTGCTGCTTGAACAGGGCAACCCGTTCGTGCCGACGTTGCACAGCTGCGTCTTCTGGGTGGATGGGCGCCAGAGCGCCTACACGCTGCAATGGCTTCCGATTGATACGGCAACACGCGAAGCGCGACTGGCCGATACCCGTCGCAGCTTCCGCCCAGCCAATGGCTGGCACACATTGGCCGGTGGCGGCTACTGGATCACCACCAGCAGCTTCAATGCCGATCCAGCCACGCGCAATGCCCAGCAGCTGACCGAGCTTTTGCAGCAACTCACCCCGGTGGCCGACGCACTGCAGCAGGCACCGCGGGTGGTGCTGGACGTGCGCGGCAATACCGGAGGTGCGTCGCACTGGAGCATCGCGCTGGCCCGTTTGATCTGGGGGCCTGCAGCGGTGGATGCATTGCGTGACGAGAGTTGGGCGGAATGGCGGACGTCGGAGGCCAACATCGCGCAGCTGCGCGGCTTCCTGCAGAAGCTGAAGGCAGCACACGACGCGTCGCCCGAACTGCTGCACATGCTGGAAACGGTCACCGCAGGGATGGCCCGTGCCGGTGCGAACGGTGAGGCGCTGTGGCGCGAACCGGCGGACGCGCCGGTTGGGCCGATGCGTCCGCCCGCTGCAGCCGTTCCGGATCGCAGCGGCACGGTGGTGATCGTGGCGGACGCCTCCTGCGGCTCAGCCTGCCTGGATGCACTGGATCTATGGAAGCGGCTGGGCGCTCTGCAGGTGGGGGTCGAGACGTCCGCCGACAGTGTCTACATGGATATCAGGCCTCAGCCATTGCCCAGTGGGCTGAGCCGGATTTCGGTGCCCATGAAGGTCTACCGCGGTCGCGGGCGCGGTTCGAACGAGCCCTACGTGCCGGATCGCCGCTACGCGGGGGACATGCGGGACACGCAGGCGCTGGAGGCATGGATCCTGGAGGGCAGGGACTGATCGGACCTGATCGGAACCCGCCGCCCGCGCTGCGCTGATGGAGGATCATTCCCCCTGTGGCAACAGCACCCGGATCATCTCGTGCTGCCTGGACAGATTCGCCCGTTGCACGAAACCCTGGACGATCGAGGCTGCCACCTTGCGCTGGTTGTCCATGTCCAGCAACGGTGCGATGGCCTGCCCGGAACCGTCGGGGCTGTCCCGGAACGGGCAACCGACCGGGCCAGCCGTGGTGAATGTCAGGATCGCCTTGGCCACGCGCGCCGACGGCGAACGCGGCGCATCGAAGATCACCAGCGTTCGCTCGTAACTGATACCCGTCGCACGTACGGTCGAGTGCAGGGAATCCTCGATGGTCATGTGCGCGCCGAGATCCTGGGCAAGCGCATTCAAGCAGTTGGCCGCCGTCGCCCTGCGCAGCGTTGCAGGGTCGGTGCGGATGATCATCGCGCAGTCGACGTCGGAGATCGGCACCTGGGTGACATCCAGGTAGGGGTTCTGCGCCAGCGTCCCGACCAACGCCAGATCGTCGCTGTAGCCACAGGATGCGGCAGATGTCTGCAGGCGTTGCAGCAGCGTTGCGACCCGCTGCGCGACCCACTGCCGCCCCTGCCGCAGGCGATGCGTGTGGGTGGCCGACAGGGCGCCGTGATCGAATCCCGAAGATGACGCCTGCATGCGCATTTTGACCTCACGCATGCAGGCATCGACCTGCTGCATGCAGTCCCTGTCATCGGCGAACACCGGCGCCGCCGAGATGCCATCGATCACCCTGCCGAACGTCGCCAGGTCGCCCTGCTGGTCGCGGTACCAGTCGTGGATGCGCTGCACATTGCGGCGACGCTTCTCCAGCTTGTCCGCACCCGGCCAGCCGGGATAGGCGGCGATCTCGCACAGCATGGTCAGGCCTTCCCACAGGTGGTACTCCATGCTGGGCAGGGGCAGCCGCCAGCGCTCTTCCGCGCCGGCATCCTCGGCAATCACCAGATGGTTGCGGATGATGTCCGACCACACTGTCACGGCCTCCACGGTATCGCGGCGCGGCGTGGTCACATCGATCAGTTCCATCAGGATCGGCCGCGGCGTCACCGGGTCGTCGCCGACAGGCGCCTTCGGATCCTTCACCCATCGCGCGTGCCAGGTGTAGCCCATGCGGTACAGCACGAACGGCTTGATGCCGTCGTTGAGGATGATGCCGGGTGGCGGCGGAGGGGCAGGTGGCGGCTGCACGGGCAGTGGCGGCGGCGGCGGTGGCAGCACGGACGGGCTGGCCAAGGCCGTGGAGGTGCCGATGCCCTTCAGCGGTTCGCTGGTGAACAGATGCAGGCCCGCGCGGTCACGCTGGTAGACCTTCCGGAACGCCTGCGGAGTGTCACAGGTCACCAGACACTGCTGGCCGGGCGGCACATGGATGTCCACCGGTGCAAGATCCACCACTTGGCCGGCCAGCGGATTCTGGTTGGGTGGGAAGACACTGATCTCCAATGCGATGTTGAGGCCGGCGCCGAGCATCACCTCGATCACGATGTCCTCCACGCCGCCGTGCAGGGCGTCCTGGGCCGGGATCGGAATCCAGGGATTGATCACCACCTGCGTATCCCAGTCGGACCGGCCGAAATCGAACAGCGTCGGTGGCGGCTGGGCCGGGCGTTCAAGCAGTGCGTCCAGTGCGTTGCCGCCCTTGACGTAGAAGAACATCAGCGGCTCGTCGGGCTTCAGGCTGTAGTCGCGCCGTACCTTGCTGGACAGACTGCGCAGCTGGTCCTTGATGTCCGACAGGGCCTTGACCACGACCGAGCGGACGTCGGGATACGCCTGCGCGTTGTTGATCTGCGCGGTGAGCTGCTTGCTGATGTGGCGCCGGGCCTCGCGCTCGGGCGTGCTCTCTTTCATGGAGGGGCCTCGCTGGGGTTGCAGGGGATCACACGGGTTCGCGCTGGAGGCTCAGGCGGGTGACAGCAGAGCGGCGATCTCCCGGTACCAGTCGATCTCCTGGCTACCGGGCCTGGCGCTGGCCAGGGCCTCGTCAACCTCCAGTGTTCCTTCGCCCGGAACCTCCACACGTGCCCCGAGGACATTGCGCAGATTGGCCACCGGCACCCGTCCGATGCTCGCCACCTCCCAGTCGGTCACCAGGCAGGACTGGGGGCGCGCAGGGCTGCTGGCACTGGCCTGGACGTTGTTCTCGGCCTCCTGCGCCATCCGCAGGAGCTCCTCGGCCGTGGTGCGGAAGCGAACCAGGGAGAAGCTGCCTCCCCCATCCGGAAACAGCCGGGCACGCAGATCGCATGCGGCGCGTCCCTGCCCAAGCCAGATGCCAAGCTCCTCCTCGAACTCGCGGCGCGCGGCGCGCTCCTTGCGTTCGTTGTTCAGGCGGCCGCCGCCGGGCAGGGCCCATTGCCCCGCCTGGTTCACCAGCGCCGGGGGCAGGCCATCCGACCACGCCCCGACTTCCGCCACCAGGCGTTGTGCCAGTATCAACGCAGCGGCCCAGTTCGGCGCACCCCGGGTGGGTGGCGGCAACGCGATGGAGAGCTCCCGCAAGGTTGCACGCGCAGCGCTGAACGTGGGAGGGGTTCTTGCGTCCTCGCGGAACAGGCTCTGCAGAGCGGCCAGCGTCTCCATGGCGATGTCATCGGTTTGCGGATGCGTGCGTTCGGCGCTTTCAAGCGCCCGGTCCAGTGCGTCCATGGTGCGGGGCAGCGTGCGTTCGCCGCGGTAGGCGACTGACCCTGCGGCGCGCCAGGCGCCGGAAAGCAGCTTCTTCACCAGATCCCAGTCCTGCTCTGTGCCACCGCCGGACGCGTTGCGGATGGCCAGCACAGCGGCCATCGCCTCGGCAGAAAGTACGACCACGGAATTGCTGCCCCACCAGCTGTTGAGCACCCGTTTGCGGACGACCAGATAGTGGGCTCCATCCCAGACTGCGACGTAGACCTGGTTCATGGTGCACCCCTCCGTTCAACCTGCGTGGAGGGGGCTGGGCGCATTGCCGCTGTGCCAGCGATAGTCCGGGAAAGGCATGCCATGTCTCGCTCCTGTGGGCTCGGAAAGTGGGGGCGGCGGCGTTGCCATCGGGGGTGCAGGCCGTGCGTCGCCGCGAATCCACTGTAGGAGCGAGGGGCGAGGGAGGATCGGCGCCAGCCACGATGTATGCGGCGGAACCGACGGAACAGGAGCGCGGGTGCATTGATTTCCCCGCATTGGCGCAGAGCCCGTGGCCGCTCAGGGATCAGCGACTGCCGGCGCCTGCCTCCGGGGCGTGCAGCACGCGCAGCTTCTTCTTGTTGATCTTGCCGACGCTGATCACTGGCTGTTCCTGAAGCACTACCTGCGTTGAGTGGCAGCCGCTGCAGCGTCAAGCCTGGCGGTCGAGACACCATGCTAGCCTTGCCCTTGGCAGAGGAGTGCCTGACAGGGGGAAGGCATGGACACACGACGCCGCGTTTCCAGCGTATTGACTGCATCCGGCATGCTCGCACTGGCACTGTCCGCCAATGCGCTCGCGCATCCGGGCGGGCTCGACAAGCAGGGGTGCCACACCAACCGGAAAACGGGTGAGTATCACTGTCATCGAGGCGCTCCAGCGGCACCTCGATACGTCGACACTCCGCGCAGCAGTTTCGCCCCCGCGCCCGCGCGCGGTTCCCGGGTGTTTGCCAACTGCGCGGAGGCCCGCGCCGCCGGGGCGGCGCCGGTACGGCGTGGTGATCCGGGCTATGGCCCGCACCTCGATCGCGACAATGATGGCGTGGGCTGCGAACCCTATCGGGGCCGCAGGTAGGGCATGGCCCGCCTGGCTTCAACTCCCGTTTCCCCGCGTTCGTCGGCCATCGCCGGGGATTGGTCGCACGATCTCCCCGTATGGCAGGGCCATGCCCTAGGCTGTTGGGATTGAACTGCTGGGATGCAAGCAACCATGAACCGCTGGATTTTCCTGGTATTGGCCACGCTCCCGTTCGCCGCCGGCGCCGTGGTCATCCGCGATGATGTTGACGATGCCAGGTACCAGATCGACGCATCGGTGTTCCCGGCACTGGCAGACATGCCGGGCGAGGGGCACGGCGTCCTGATCGCGCCGCGCTGGGTGCTGACCGCCGCGCATGCCGCGCCGATGGAAGGGAGGGGCGCCACCATCACCATCAATGGGAACGGCTACGGCGTCGAGCGCGTCTTCCTGCACCCCGGCTACCGGAAGATGCCCGAGGCGCTGGGCAAGGAAGCGATGGCAACCGGGAGCGCGTCGAAAATCCACGCGTTCCTTGCAGCATCGGATGACATCGCATTGATCAGACTTGCCGCACCGGTGAGCGATGTGCCGCCGGTCGCACTCTACCGGGGCGCCGACGAGGTCACGCAGGTCGCCGCCCTGATAGGGAGAGGCGCCACCGGCAATGGTGCGACTGGCCTGGTGCCCGGCGGGCCGCATCGTACAACGCTGCGGCGGGCCTGCAACGCGATCACCGGCGGCAACACGCGCTATCTCTGGTACCGGTTTGATCCGCCTCCGCAGGGCCTTCCCCTTGAAGGCGTGCTCGGCAACGGCGACAGCGGCGGCCCGCTGGTGATCGAGAAAGATGGGGCCTGGCAGCTGGTGGGCCTCGGTTCCTGGATCACCGCCGTACCCGAGCATGCGCTGGAAGCGGGTTTCTATGGGCAGGTGGTCTACAACGTGCGTGTGTCCCGCTACATCGACTGGATCGAAAGCATCATCGAGCGTGACGCGTCACTTTAGTTCTTGTTCCCGTAGCCCGGCGGTGCGGAGCAGGCGTAGCGGAAGCAAGCGCGCCTTAACGATTCATGGTCTCGAACAAGCGCACGGTGCGGATCTCAGCCGGTGCGACGGGCGCTCGTATCCTTCCCGGCATGAGTTCTCCCTTCGATCTTCCAGAGTTCATGACGGTCACCCGGCCCTCCGGCTGGGTACAGAGCGGCGAGCGCTGGGACCTGTGGTGGAACGGGCGCTCGGTGGCCAACATCGTGCCGCATGCCGAACTTGGCTTCCGGGTCTACCTGGATGCACGCAGGATGTCCCAGACCAAGGTGGTGGCCGCCACGAATGTGCGGCAGGCCAGGCGCTACGCCGAGCGCTGGTGTGCTGCGCGGCTCTGCCCACAGCTGCGGCTGCGCGAGGCAGTGGCACGCCTGGTGGACGTAGCGCCGGAAACAGGCGCTGCGCCGTTGCCCGCGCTTTCGCGGGAACAACGGCAGCAGGCCCGCCGCCTGGCCGAGGCCGGGGCGGGGGAGGTGGTACGGATCAAGCAGGCACTGGCGCCGCGACAGCCCGCGATGAAGACCCGACCGGAAGTGCAGGGGCGGGGTGGAGCCTGGTCGATACCCGGCCAGGCTCCGTCAAACCGACATTCGAACGGCAATTCCTCCCCAGCCAGGGTTATGCCGAGAGTTCTTCGCGAACGATCCTCGCCCCCGCGCTGAGTGCGCGCAGCTTGCCCCTGGCCACGTCGCGCGCCAGTGGCGCCATGCCACAGTTGGTGCTCGGGTAGAGCTTGTCGGCGTCCACGAACTGCAGCGCCCTGCGCAGGGTGTTGGCCACGTCCTCCGGGGTTTCCACCGTGGTGGAGGCCACGTCGATGGCACCGACCATCACCTTCTTGCCGCGCACCAGCTCGATCAGGTCGATCGGCACATGGGAGTTGTGGCATTCCAGCGAGATGATGTCGAGGCTGGAGGTCTGCAGCTTCGGGAACGACTCCTCGTACTGGCGCCATTCCGAACCCAGCGTCTGCTTCCAGTCGGTGTTGGCCTTGATGCCGTAGCCGTAGCAGATGTGCACCGCCGTCTCGCACTTCAGCCCTTCGATCGCACGCTCCAGGGCGGCCACGCCCCAGTCGTTCACCTCGTCGAAGAACACATTGAAGGCCGGCTCATCGAACTGGATGATGTCAACGCCGGCGGCCTCCAGTTCCTTCGCTTCCTCATTGAGGATCTTCGCGAACTCCCAGGCCAGCTTTTCGCGGCTCCTGTAGTGCGCGTCGTACAGCGTGTCGATCATCGTCATCGGGCCCGGCAGCGCCCACTTGATCGGCTGCGTGGTCTGGCGGCGCAGGAACTTCGCATCCTCCACGAACACCGGCTTCGGGCGGCTCACCGCGCCAACCACGGTCGGCACGCTGGCGTCGTAGCGGTTGCGGATGCGCACGGTTTCGCGCTTCTCGAAGTCGACGCCGCTGAGATGCTCGATGAAGGTGGTGACGAAATGCTGCCGGGTCTGCTCGCCGTCGCTGACGATATCAATGCCGGCGTGCTGCTGTTCCTGCAGGGACAGGCGAAGGGCGTCCTGCTTGCCTTCAAGCAGGGCTTCGTCCTGCAGCTTCCAGGGTGACCAGAGTGTTTCGGGCTCTGCCAGCCAGGAGGGTTTGGGCAGGCTGCCTGCGGTGGAGGTGGGGAGCAGCGTCTTCGTCGGCATTGTGTCGTGTGTCCTGGGGCGGTTGGTAAATCGATGGATCAGCGGGCGGCCCACTGCTCAAGCACGGCACGGTACGGCTTGATGAAGTGCTCTTCGGTGAACCTGCCCTGCTTGACCGCCAGCTGGCTGCGCTCTTCGCGGTCGTAGACGATGCGGGTGGAGGAGTAGTCCTGGTGCTTCAGGCTGGGCTGGTAGACCTTGCCGGCCACGGAATTGGCGTTGTAGATCTCCGGGCGGTAGATCTTCTGGAAGGCTTCCATGGTGCTGATGGTGCCGATCAGTTCCAGGTTCGAGTAATCGCCCAGCAGGTCGCCCTGGAAGTAGAACGCCAGCGGCGCGACGCTGCCCGGTGGCATGAAATAGCGCACCTGCAGGCCCATCTTGTCGAAGTACTGGTCGGTGGGGGAGAACTCACCCTGGCGGTATTCCACGCCCAGGATCGGGTGATGGTTCTCGGTGCGGTGGTAGGTCCTGCTGCTGGAAACACTGATGCAGATCACCGGCCCCTTGCTGAAGTTGGCGCGGTAGGCGTCCGAGCGCAGGAAGTGCTGGAACAGCTTGCCGTGCAGGTCGCCAAAGCCCTCCGGAATGCCGAAGGTGTCCTTGCCCTCGTTGCTGGCCGGCAGCACGACGCTGAAGTCGTAGTCGCGCACGTAGGACGAGAAGTTGTTGCCAACGATGCCCTCGCTACGCACGCCGGTCTGCGTATCGACGATGGTCGGCCGCAGCACTTCGATCAACGGGAACGGATCGCTGCCGTCGGCGCCGTCGATGTGCATCTCCACGGTGATGATGTCCAGCTCGACCGCATAGCGGTCCGCATTCGGGTTGTCCCAATGTGCCAGGTCGTTGAATCGGTTGTTGATCATGCTGATCGTGTTGCGCAGGTTCTCCCGCCGCGACGCGCCACGGGCCAGGTTGGCGAAGTTGGTGGTGATGCGCGTGCCCTCGGCCGGCTGGTAATCCTCGTTGAAGGGGATGTGCGTGATGCTGAAGGTGAAGGTATCGGTCGTCATGGCGGCGTTCCGGGTTGCGGGGTGACATCCAGATGCAGGTCGGCGGCGTCTGGCATTCAAAGCGTTGCGGTGGCCTCTGCGGTAGCGGGAGGCGCGGCGCGATGGGACAGCGCCAGCAGGGGCATCGCCCGCTGCACGGCCAGTCGCGCACGCTGGATCAGTGCGTCGTTGTGCACGCGGCCCTCGGCGAAATCGCGGTCGGTGGCGTAGACGCCCAGGGGCAGGGTGCGGGCCTGGAAGAAGCTGAAGAGCGGGCGCAGCTGGTGGTCGATCACAAGGGCGTGGCGCTCGCTGCCGCCGGTGGCGGCCAGCAGGATCGGGGTGTCGACCAGCGCATCCTGGTCGATGAAGTCGAAGAAGTGCTTGAACAGGCCGGTGTAGGAGCCGCGGTAGACCGGCGTGGCCACCACCAGGACGTCGGCCTGTTCAACCGCAACCAGCTGCCGCTCCACGGCCTCGGGCAGCTGCGAGCGCCACAGCGCACCGGCCAGCTGCGGTGCCAGCTCACCGAGTTCGATCAGCTGCTGTTCGCTGTGGATGTCCTCGCCGATCAGGTCCAGCAGATGCTCGGCCAGGGCGGCGGCCTTGGAGGGGCGTTGCAGTCCGCCGGAAACGGCGACGATACGGAGGGGGCGGGTCATCTGTTCGCTATCAGCGGGGGAGGGGAGCGCCTGCGGGCATCTGCAGGTGCGCAGCCCCGCAGGCCGGCTGGGTCAGCAGGCTGGCAGGCAACCGAAGGCATGACCCGATCCTAGCCATGCCCTTCCATGACGTAAAATGGTATTACTTCACCAATCCATGAATGAGATTCATCGTCATGCTGGAACGGATCCACCTCAGCATCGTGCATCAGGTCGAACAGCAGGGCTCGCTCACCGCGGCCGCCGGCGTGCTCAACCTGACCCAGTCGGCGCTCAGCCACAGCATGAAAAAGCTGGAGCAGCAGCTCGGCACCGATGTCTGGCTGCGCGAAGGCCGCAGCCTGCGCCTGACCCAGGCCGGGCAGTACCTGCTGGCGGTCGCCAACCGGGTACTGCCGCAGCTGGACCTGGCCGAGGAGCGGTTGGGCCAGTTCGCGCAGGGCGAGCGCGGCGCGCTGCGCATCGGCATGGAATGCCATCCGTGCTACCAGTGGCTGCTGAAGATCGTCTCTCCCTACCTGGCGGCGTGGCCGGACGTGGATGTGGACGTCAAGCAGAAGTTCCAGTTCGGTGGCATCGGCGCATTGTTCGGTTACGAGATCGACCTGCTGGTCACGCCCGATCCACTGCTGAAGCCGGGCCTGAAGTTCATCCCCGTGTTCGATTACGAGCAGGTGCTGGTGGTGGCCAGCAACCACGCCCTGGCCAAGGTGGACCACGTAAAGCCGCGCCAGCTCGGCCAGGAAGTGCTGATCAGCTACCCGGTGCCGTTCGAGCGCCTGGACATCTACAACCAGTTCCTGCTGCCGGCCGGCATCACCCCGCGGCGCCACAAGGCCATCGAAACCACCGACATCATGATGCAGATGGTGGCCAGCGGCCGCGGCGTGGCTGCCATGCCGCGCTGGCTGGTGGAGGAGTACGCCACGCGCATGGACGTGGTGCCCGTACGGCTGGGCGCCAAGGGCATCCCCAAGCAGATCTACCTGGGTGCGCGCGAGGCCGATACCGGTATCGACTACCTGCAGGCCTTCATCGAACTGGCCCGCAACAGCTCGCCGCTTGCCGGCAATGCACGCGAGGCGCGCTGATGCCGGCCGGTACCTCAGCGCACGCGGAAGCCTTCATCAACGCTTTTTCACTGGAAGTCAGCGCGAAGGCCATGCCTGCGCTGCGCGCCGAGGCGGATCGGATCCCGCGCGGTACGGTCATCTCCATTCCCTGGCTGGCCAGCGAGGATGACGACGCCCGCCTGGCCGCCGTGCGCACCGTGCGCGCGCTCGGATTCGAGCCGATGCCGCATCTCTCTGCCCGCCGCATCCGGTCAGCCGCATCGCTTGCGCGCTTCCTGGAGCGTGCGGCCGGCGACGCCGGGGTCGCGCGTTGCCTGCTGATCGCGGGCGACCTGGCCACGCCCGCTGGGCCGTTTGCCGACAGTGCTTCGATCATCCAGACCGGTCTTCTGGAGCACTCCGGGATCAAGGTCGTTGGTATCGGCGGACACCCGGAAGGGCATCCGGTAATGAGCAGTGACGAACGCTGGCAGGCGCTTGAGCGTAAATGCCAGAGCATCGAAGCGCGCGGCATGGCCCCCTTGATCGTCACCCAGTTCGCCTTCGATGCCGATGCCGTGCTGGCCTGGCTGGATGCACTGCGCGCGCGTGGCATCAGCGTCCCGGTGCTGGTCGGCGTGCCGGGCCCGGCCAGCGTCTCTCGCCTGCTGCGCTACGCCGCGATGTGCGGCGTGGGCGCCAGTGCATCGATGCTGGCCCGGTATGGCATCTCGATCGGCCGGCTGCTCGGCACGGCAGGGCCGGAGGTGTTCGTCGATTGCCTGGTGAAGGGGCTGACCCGCGCCCATGGCCAGGTCAGCCCGCATTTCTTCCCGTTCGGCGGTATTGCGCCGTCGCTGGAGTGGGTGGCGCAGTACCGGCGCCACATTTCCATCAGCCAGCGCCGATGATCTGCGTCATGGCACGGATCGCGTTGTCCGGGTGCCGGGTTGATCCAGCGAAGGCGCCGGCCTGGAAAGCCTCCCATTGCAGCCACGCGTGCCCAGGTCGAGGCGCTCTGCAATGCCCTGCGGGTTGATATCTCCGGCGCGATTGATCAGCACGACGAGCGTTCTTCGATCGGTGGGACGGTGCCGGAGATACCCGGTAAAGCCTGCGGTCCCGCCGCCATGGCCGACTACCTTTCCGCCATCGGAAACTTCCCAGCCGGCCCCCCAGCCCGCCTTGCTACCATTGCCGAGGAGTGTGTCGCACCACATCCGCTTCAGGGCCGACTCGGGCAACAGTCGATGCTGGTCCAGCGCCACAGCAAAGCGCGCCATGTCGTCGATGCTGGCGAGCAGGCCGCCGGCGGCCCATGCCGAGCCCGGAGCAGTGGGGGGCGGTGCGCGCCAGTGGCCATCCTGGAACAGATGCCCCTGGGCAACACGGCGCCGATCGTCGGCACGACGCGGTCCCGCATCGCGCATGCCCAGCGGCGACAGTATCTCCTCCTGCAGAACCCGCCAGTAGTCCATGCCGGTTGCATGCTCGATGGCCAGGCCGAGCAGGATGTAGTTCGTATTGGAATAGGCGTGCCGCGCACCGGGCGCAAACGCCAGCGGCCGCTCGGCCACCTCTGCGAGCAATTCACGGGGGGCTGGATTCGTCGGCATCAACCGCAGGAAGTTGTCTTCATTCAGATAGTTGGGAATGCCTGAGGTATGGCTCAGCAGCTGCAGCAGCGAAGTGGATGCCCATACGGAAGGCAACCCTTCCACGTACTGGCCGATGGGCGCGGTGACGTCGAGCAGATGCCGCTGCTGGAGCCGGAATATCAGCAGGGCCGTGAACAGCTTGGTGATCGACCCCAGTTCGAACACGGTATGGCGATCAATCGGTGCAGGCCGGGTGTCATTGAGCCTCCCGGTCGTGGACAGCGCGGCAATGCGCCCGTGATCGACCAGAACGGCCGCCATGCCAGGCTGCCGTTCGGCCTGCAGCAATGCGGTCAGCGAACCGCATCCCGCCAACGTCGCCCGGCTCGCCAGCGCCGATGGTGCTGACAGGCCGCAGCCGGTAGCCAGCAGCGCCGCACACAGGCGGCGTCGAACAGGGTCGTGGTACATGCACGTGGCTCGCAGCGGCGTCGTGGTGATGGTAGCGCGGACCGAGGGCCGGCCCGCTCAGGGTGAACCGGGTGAATCCACCCCGACAGCTGCCGGGGACGCGCAGCATGCCGGCGGGTCATCCGCGATGGCTGACAGCTGTCACTGGCTGCAACCCGGGCGGAAGCGAATAGTGAGCGCCAAGGCGAGGACACCTCGCCACCACTCAGCCACCACTCACCAGGGGGACCGCTCATGAACATGCTCCAGCAACTCGCCTCGCAGACGCCGATCTGGGTCTGGCTGCTCCTGGCCTTCCTGGTCACCCGTGGCATTGCCGCCATGAAGCCGGCCCAGACCTCGCTGCAGAAGCTGGCGATCGTGCCCGGCCTGTTTGCCGTCTGGGGTGCGTGGTCGATCAGCCATCGTTTCGGCGCGTCGCTGATCGCCTGGAGCGAGTGGCTGGCCGGCATCGCCACGGGGGCCGCGCTTGCCTGGCTGCTGTTGAGTCGATTGAAGCTGACGCTGGACCGCAGCACCGGCAAGCTCTGGCGCAGCGCGGACTTCAGCCTGCTGCCGCTGCTGCTGGTCACCTTCCTGGTGAAGTACGGCTTCGAGGTCGCATTTGCGGTGTCGCCGACGCTGACCACCAGTGCCGGCTTCAGCGCCGCCTACCTGCTGCTGACCGGCGGGTTCACTGGCGTCTTCGTGGGCAAGTACTGTCGCTACCTGGCCTCGCTGCGGATGGATGCGGCGGGGAAGGGGCTGGAAACCGCAGGTTGATTGACCTGGTAGTGCCGGTCGCTGGAGGCTCCGCAGGTCATCGGCAATCGAGTTTGGCGTTACCATCGGAGCGGCTGTACCTCCCGTGAGAGCCCGGGATGGATGGAACCATCTGAGCAGGAATCGATAGTGGAAGCGATATATCCGGTCGGCGTTGCAGGGGGAATGCGGATCATCTGGTTTGCCTGGGTATCAGGTGACCATGATCGGGTGATGTCCAGCAATGGAAGGCCTGTCTGCGATAGCAGCAAGGAAGGGCTGGAGGGTCAGGTTGCCGCGCGCGGCCGAGTCCTGGACTGGGAAGGAGAGTCCGTCATTGACCTCGACTCGCTGATCTCGTCTGTAGATTCAGGGCGGGAGGTCGACCCCGGGGAGGTCGTGGATGCATGGAATTTCATGACGGACCTCTCCAGGGTGATCGACAGCGCCCCCAATCAGCTGTTTCATGCCGAGTTGATGGAGACCTATGACATCTTCTTTTCGCAGTGCGAGGTCGCTCAATCGCTTGGTCTGAGATCGATTTCCATTGCAAGGCGCGATCTGGATCGAGCCCTTGTTGTCCTGCGCGACGGAAGGCGAATGGTGCAGGGCATCCAGTTGAACATTGAAAGTCCTGTGCCGTCGCCAACCGTCGGGCGCACGCATGAGATCCATTGATCTGTGGACAATGAAACGGAACGCCAGGAAGGCTGGGTTGCGGGTGGTTGGCAACTTTCTGATTGTTTCGTACACGCGCGATGTGATCTCCGGGTTTGCCATGGACCCAGCGCCGTCCTCCATCTATGTATGGACCTTCGCACTTCCGGTCTATGACGGCCTGCCACACCTGCATATGTCTCTCGGCCAGAGGGTCGCTTGCCCGGAAGATCCAAAGGACTTTTTCCGCGGCACGCACGAGGCTCACCTCGCAATGCTCGAAGGGGTGAGAACAGCTGCGGACCTTCTGATGTATGTTGAAGAGGCCGGTTTCGAGGGCGATTACTGCCAATGGGTGAAGTACCTGTCCACCATTCGCCTGGGCGATTTCCCGGCCGCAGACGCTGCACTGAAGAATCTGCTCGCACTGCCGGTGTCCAGCGCGATCCGCGGAAGACTGGACAGGATGCTGGAGGCAATCGGGCGAGGTGGCGAATCAGGCGCGCGGCAGCTTCTGCAGGAATGGTCGATGCAGACGGCCCGATTGATAAGTGGCAGCAGCACATTCGCCTGGAGTCAGGACAGCACAAGCGCGTGAACCGCGCGGTTGCTCACGCCTCCCCACGCCACTGGCTCATCAGCATCTGAAGGAATCGCTCTGCGGTGGGCGAGAGCAGGGCACCCCGTCGGCGGACGATGCCGATCGTGCGCGACACCACCGGGTTGCCGATCGCGCGCGTCACCAGGGTGGGGTGATCCCCGTCCGGCGTGGCCATCTTCGGTAGCACCGACACGCCGATGCCGGCCTCGACCATGCCCAGTGACGTCGACAGGTGCGTCACCTCGTAGTGCCAGCTCAACTTGAGGTTCTCGCGCGCCAGCGCGCCGTCCAGCAGCGTGCGGTTACCGCTGGTGCGATGCACGGTGATCAGCTGGTGCTCGGCCAGATCAGCCCATTCCACTTTGCGCTTGCGGGCCAGCGGATGATCGCGCCGGCAGGCGAGGACGAAGGGGTCCTCGGCCAGCACGTCGAAGTCGAGATTCGGATCGTTGGCGCCCATGAAGTTGATGCCGAACTCGACTTCACCACGTTCCACTGCCTGCAGACCCTCCGTGGCCGGGATATCCAGAATGCGGAAGCGCACGTTCGGGTGTGCTTCGTGGAAACGCGCCATCACGCTGGGCAGGAAGTAGAACGCCGCCGTCGGCAGGCACGCGATGGTCACGGTGGCGCCGCGGGTGTCCTCCCGGCCGCGCAGTGAGAACAGCGAGCCATCGAATTCCTCCAGCATGCGGCGCACCAGTGGCAGCAGGTTCTCGCCGACAGCGGTGGTACTGACGCTGCGCGTGGTGCGCTCCAGCAGCGGCGAACCCACGGCCTGCTCCAGCTTCTGTATCCGTCGGCTGAGCGCCGGCTGGGAGACGTGCAGGATTTCAGCGGCGCGATGGAAGCTGCGTGTCTCCGATACCAGCAGGAACGCGCGTAGATCCAGGATTTCGCAATTGATGCTCATTGGGTATCAATCATCCAAAAATCAGCAATTCACAGATCAATTAGGGTCATGCCAGTATCGAATCACAGAGGGGTCATTCATCCCCTATACGCATCAATCTAGCACACGTATGTCCAACGATCTGCTCAGCATTCCCTGCGTGCTCATGCGCGGCGGCACCTCCAAGGGCCCGTTCTTCCTGGCCAGCGACCTGCCGGCGGACACCGCCGAACGGGATCGCCTGCTGCTGGAAGTGATGGGCTCGGGCCATCCGTTGCAGATCGACGGCATCGGCGGTGGCAACGCACTGACCAGCAAGGTGGCGATCATCGACCGCTCGAGCCGGGCGGACGCCGACGTGGACTACCTGTTCGCCCAGGTCCGGGTGGAGCAGCAGGTGGTGGATACCTCGCCCAACTGCGGCAACATGCTGGCGGCCGTGGGCCCGTATGCCATCGAGCGTGGGCTGGTGCAGGCGCAGGATCCGCAGACCGAGGTGCGCATCCACAACGTCAACACCGGCAAGCTGATCATCGCCACGGTGGAAACGCCGGGCGGCAATGTGGCCTACCGCGGTGATACGCGCATTGCCGGCGCGCCGGGCTCAGCCGCGCCGGTCAGGCTCTCCTTCCTTGATGCGGCAGGCGCCCGCACCGGCAAGCTGCTGCCCAGCGGGCATGCGCAGGAAACCATCAATGGCGTGCCGGCCAGCCTGGTGGACTGCGCCATGCCGATGATGCTGGTGCGTGCCGAAGACCTGGGCGTGCGCGGTGATGCCTCGCCCGCCGAACTGAACGCGGACGCGGCGTTCATGCGCCGGCTGGAAGCGCTGCGCATCGAAGCGGGCGCCCGCATGGGCATCGCCGACGCCGGCAACAAGGTCATTCCCAAGCCGGTGCTGCTGTCGGCGCCGCAACAGGGCGGCGATCTGCAGGTGCGCTATTTCATGCCGCACCAATGCCACACCGCACTGGCCATCACCGGTGCGGTCGGCCTGGCCACCGCCGCCGTCACGCCGGGCACGCTGGCCCACACTTTGGTCGGATGCCGGTCCGTTCCCGGCAGCATTACCCTCGAACATCCGAGTGGGGCCCTGGAGGTGGGCCTCAGTCGCAGCTCGGGCGATTCGCCGGTGATTGCCAGCGTGGTCCGCACCGCACGCCGCTTGTTCGAGGGGCGCGTGTACGCGACTTCGCCCGCGCCCGCCACGGCCAGTGCCACCCAAGCCCGCCAATGGACGTCAGCGGCATGATCTGAACCCGGACGGGCCTGCGTAGACGCGCATGCCCGCCATTACAACGTAGATGCTTCACTCCTGGGAGGGATGATGTACAAGCAGTTCTTCTTGGCCGCGCTGTGCGCGGCCGGTCTGGCCGCGGCCGGATGCAGCAACAGCGGGCGCAGCGAAGGCGCATCCGCCGGCGGTGGCGACAATGCCCCGGTACGCATCAGCGTCGGCTCCTACAACCTCAACAACCTGCCGTTCTTCATCGCCGACGCCAAGGGGTACTTCAAGGACGTCGGGCTGCAAGTGAAGACCGAGAACTTCGCCCAGGGCGGCTCCAAGGTATTGCAGGCGCTGGTGGCCAATTCCACCGACGTGGCCGTCGGCTTCTACGACCACACCATCCAGATGCAGGCCAAGGGCAAGGACGTGGTGGCCTTCGTACTGCTCTCGCGCAACTCCGGCCTGGTGATGGCCGGCCGCGAGGATGCCACCTTCGATCCGGCGCGCCCGGAGACCATCAAGGGCCAGAAGGTCGGGATCACCGCGCCGGGCTCCTCGTCCGACTTCTTCGTCCGTCACTTCCTCGCCCAGCACGATATTCCGGCCGACAGCATCTCGTTGATCGGCGTCGGCTCGGGCGCCGCAGCGGTGGCCGCGCTGGAGCAGGGCAAGATCGACCTGCTCGTCAACTATGATCCTGCCGCCACCCTGATCACCGAGCGCAAGGTCGGCAGGATCATCCTCGACGCGCGCAGCGACGACGGCGCCCGCCAGGTCTATGGCGGCCTGTACCCGACCTCGGTGATGTACGCCAACCAGAGCTTCCTGGACACGCGTCCCGAAGCGGCCGAGAAGATCGCCCGCGCCGAGCAGATGGCCTTGAAGTTCATCGCCGACAACAGTGCTGAAGACATCGTGGCCGCGCTGCCGGACAGCTACGTCTCCGGTGACCGCGCCACCTATGCCCGCGCGGTGGAGAACGCGCGCGCGATCTTCACCCTGGACGGTCACTTCACGCCTGCCGATCTGGAAACACCGCTGAAGGTGCTGCGTGAGTTCAACACGGATGTCGCCAAGGCCGATATCGATCTGTCCCGGACCTATACCAATGCCTTCGTCGAGCGTGCCAACGCTGCGGCGCCGGCTGCCCAACCGTAAGCGGAGGTAAACCATGGCCCTCAATGCCACCGTGCGCCAGTTCAATGGCGCGCCGCAGCTGGAGCCTGCACAGACCATGGTCGCCATCAACAAGGTGACCATGTCCTTCGGCGAATTCACCGCCGTACGCGATGTCGACATCCAGGTGGGTGACGGCGAGTTCCTTGCCATCGTCGGACCCACCGGCTGCGGCAAGAGCACCATCCTCAATTCCGTGGCGGGCCTGCTGAAGCCGTCGTCGGGCCAGGTCAGCATCGATGGCCGTGCCGTCAGCGGCGTGCAGGAGTCGGTCGGCTACCTGTTCCAGCAGGACGCGCTGCTGCCGTGGAAGACCGCGTACCAGAATGTTGAACTCGGCCTGCGCTTCCGTGGTGTGCCCGAGGCCGAACGCAAGGCCAAGGCCAACGCGTGGCTGGCCAAGGTCGGCCTGGCCGGCTTCGAGCATCGCTACCCGCACCAGCTGTCCGGTGGCCAGCGCAAGCGCGTGCAGATGGCCCAGGCGTTGATCGTCGAGCCGAAGGTGATCCTGATGGATGAGCCGTTCTCGGCGCTGGACATCCATACCCGCCACCTCATGCAGAACGAGCTGCTGAGGTTGTGGCAGGAAGACCGGCGCTCGGTGATCCTGATCACCCACGATCTGGAAGAAGCGATCGCCCTGGGCGACCGCGTGGTGGTGCTGTCCTCCGGCCCGGCCAGCCGCGTGGTGCGCAGTTTCGATGTGGATCTGGAACGGCCGAGGAACGTGGCCGAAATCAAGCTGGATGACCGTTTCACCGACCTGTACCGCGACATCTGGGCCTGCCTGCGCGGCGAAGTGGAGAAGAGCTATGCACGCCAAGACTGACAAGTTCATCCAGCTCGCGCTGGTGGTCGCCGTGTTCGGTGGCTGGGAAGGCGGCATCGCGCTGGGCGTGATCGATCCGTTCTTCTTCCCATCGCCAACCGCCATCGTGCAGCAGGCCTGGACCTGGCTGTCCGATACGTCGTTCTATCAGCATGTCTACATCACGCTGACCGAAACCGCGCTGGGCTACATCATCGGCACCGGCCTGGGTGTGGCCGGCGGCGTCTGGCTCGGCCTGAGCCGCCGCTCGGCACGCATCCTCGATCCCTTCATCAAGGGCTTCAACGCGATTCCGCGCGTGGTGCTGGCGCCGATTTTCGTGCTGTGGCTGGGCCTGGGGCTGTGGTCGAAGGTGGCGCTGGCGGTCACGCTGGTGTTCTTCACCACGTTCTTCAATGCCATGCAGGGCGTGCGCGAGGTGAATCCGGTGGTGCTGGCCAATGCCCGCATCCTGGGGGCGAGCCGCAGTGACCTGCTGCGCCATGTCTACTTCCCCGCAGCGGCGAGCTGGATCCTGTCTTCGCTGCGTACTTCGGTCGGCTTTGCCGTGGTCGGTGCGATCATCGGCGAATACCTCGGCGCCTCGGCGGGCCTGGGCTACCTGATCGCGCAGGCAGAAGGCAACTTCAACGCTGTGGGCGTGTTCGCCGGCATCATCATCCTGGCCGCCTTCGTGCTGATCATCGACGCGCTGCTGGACGTGGTCGAGAACAAGCTGATCACCTGGCGTCCCAACGCCCAGGCACAGGCCACCAGCTGACCCGGACGGGCTGAGCCCGCCTGCCGCGCCGCCGGGCCGATCCGGCGGCGCGCGCTTCCTTCCCCGATCTTCCCCCGCACCACCGCAACGGGCCAGCGCCAGGCCAGGGGGCCGGCTGGCCGGAGAGAGCCCATGAACCATTCCAACGTGCTGCCGCTGGCAGCGCTGTCGGTCGCGCTCGGCCTGCTGTTGGCCAGTGGCCATGCCGACGCACAGTCCACGTCCTCGCTGCCCGCGCCGCTGAGCCAGGCCGAGCTGTCACGCCTGGTGCAGCAGCAGGCACTGCAGATCCAGCAACTGGAAGCACGCCTCCGCGCCGTCGAGGGCGGGCAGGGCAGTGCGAGGGCACCGTCAACGCCGCTCGCGCCCGCGCTGGAAACGCGGGTGGCCGCCCTGGAAACCAGCCAGTCCAGGCTGCCGAAGGTCTCCTGGGCCAAGGGTGCACCGGAGTTCAGCAGTGCCGACGGCACGACGGTGTTCCGCCCCCGTGGCCGCCTGTTCGTCGATGCCTCGAGCACCGACGGTTCGGCGGTCGCCGACCGCAACGTTTCGGGTACCGAGATCCGTTCGGTGCGCCTGGGGGCCGAGGGGCGCTACGGCACCCTGGGCTGGGTCGTGGAGGGCGACTTCGCCGACAACGCGGTGGCGTGGAAGTCGGTCTACGCCACGCTGGACCACACGCTGTTCGGCCTGCCGGCCGATCTCACGATCGGCAACCGCTTGAACGATCGCGGTATCGATGGCTCAAGCAGCACCTCCAACACGCCGTTCCAGGAACGCAACGTGGTCGGCACGCTGCTGCTGCCGCAGCGCGGCCTGTTTGGTGTCGGGCTCACCGAGCGGGTGTATGGAAGGGGCTGGCATGCCAGCCTGTCGGTGGCCGGCAACGACCTCAACAACGCCGGCACCGACAACGACAGCCAGACCTGGGCCACCCGCGTCCACTGGAATCCGCTGGACACCGCCGACGCCACGGTGCATCTGGGCGCATGGGCCTTCCACGAGAAGATTCCCGCCGGGGCCAGCGGCGTGGTGCGCAGTTCGGCCATCGCGGGGCATTTCAACGATCTGGTCAGGATCACACCGGGCACGCTGGTGGGCGCCGAGCGCAGCACCGCCTACGGCGCGGAACTGGCCGGCTTCTTCGGCCCGGCGTGGGCAACCGGCGAGTGGGGTACGCGAAGCCTGCGCGGGGCCGATGCCAGCGGGCGCTATGATCGCGACCACGAAGCGTGGGCGATCTCGGCCGGCTGGTTCCTGGCGGGCGCGCTGCCGTCCTACTCGGGCAAGGCCGGCACGTGGGGCAAGGTGAAGGTGGCCGATCCGGTGACGCGCGGCGGCAGCGGTGCCTGGGAGCTGAAGGGCCGCTATGAGGACGTGGACTATGCCGAACTGCCCAGTGGTGGTACCGGTCACGCGTGGACACTGGGCGCGAACTGGTACCTCAACGATTTCAGCCGGGTGATGTTCGAAGCCGTGCGTTGGCAGACCCGCCACCGCAGCGGCAGTGCTGCGGGCAGGGATGAAGGCACCACCTTCAATACCCGTCTGCAGCTGGTCTTCTAGGGCCGGGCCGCCGCCTGCATTCTGGTCACAGCAGCAACAACGCAGCGATGAGTGCAGGCGGCATCACCAGCGCGCCGACGCGCAGGAAGTCGAGCGCGCTGACATGCTCGCCCTCGCGGCGCAGCGCCACCAGCCACAGCATCGTGGCCAGCGAGCCGGTCACCGACAGGTTCGGGCCCAGGTCCACGCCGATCAGCAGTGCGGCACGGGTCTGTGCGGGCAGTTCAGCCATCTGGCCCAGCGAACCGGCGGCCAGGCCGACCGGCAGATTGTTGGCTACGTTGCTCAGCAGTGCAGCGGCGCCACCGGCCAGCCAGCTGGCCTGGTGGGGAGAAGCCTGCGCCATGGCCTGCAGCGCGCTTGCCGCGGTCTGGATGACGCCGGTCTGCGCCACCGCCTCCACCAGCACGAACAGACCGGCCACCAGCGGCAGCACGCCCCAGGCGACATGCCGCAGCAGCGGCAGCGGGCTATGGCGCTGGCGTATCACCACGACCGCCACGCTCAGCGCGCCGGCGCAGAACGTGGCCAGGCCCAGCGGTCCGTTCAGCGCGGACGTCACCAGCAGTACGCTGCCGGTGAACAGCACGCCCAATGCACTCAGTCGGCCACCCTCGGTCAACGGGCGATGTTCCGGTGCGGCGACCAGCGGCTGCGCGATTTCGCGCCGGTGTACCCAGCGCAGCACCAGGTAGGTGGCACCGATCGCCGCCGCCGACGGCAGCGCGAACTGCGCCAGCCACTGCAGCAGTGGCGGCATGTGCTGGCCGTACACCACCAGGTTGGCCGGGTTGGAGATGGGCAGCACGAAGCTGGCCGCATTGGCAATGAAGGCGCAGACGAACAGGTAGGGCAGGGGATTGGCGCGCGCCGCCTTGCAGGCCGCGTAGACCGCCGGTGTCAGCACCACGGCCGTTGCATCGTTGGACAGGAACACCGTCACCAGCGTGCCGACCAGGAACACCAGGTCGAACAGGCGTCGCCCCGATCCGCCCGCATGCCGCACCGCGTACAACGCCAGCCAATCGAACAGGCCTTCGCGCCGCGCCAGTTCGGCCAGCACCATCATGCCGACCAGGAACAGGTAGACGTCGCGGCCTTCGGCTACCGCGCCCCATGCGGTCTGCAGCGATACCGCGCCCAGCAGCGGCAACAGGGCGGCAGCACCCAGCGCCCACACATACTCGGGGATGCGGAAGGGACGGAACAGCAGGCCGATGGTGGCAACGGCGACCGCTGCCCAGATCACGAGGGGGGAATGGGGGGCAAGCATGGAGTGGGGGCTTCAGCGGCACCGGCAGCGACCCCGGCGCAGGTGCTCCTGGCGCACGCGATCAGCGGATGGGCGGCCGCTGCAATCATCGCAGGTTCCGGGATCGCCGCATCATACCGTGCGCACTGGCATGGCGACTGCTGGGGGGCCGGGCGCGTTGGTGACGAACCCGGTGTCCGGTGCGGATAGGCAATCAAGCGCGGCATGACTTCAGGCACTGCGGTGTGACTACATGTGTAGTCACACTGCACGCACACTCACTGGAAGAGAACGCAATGCCAACGTCCTGCTGGTTGTCCTGCGCCCTGGCCCTCGTGATCGGCATCGCGGGGCCCACCCATGCGACGCCGCCTGCCGACGCCCTCGCCACGATCGAGCGCAACGCGCGTGCTTCGCATTCCGATGCGTTGCTCGTGACGCATGACCGGGACACGCTGCTTGAGCTGAAGCCCGCCCCCGCGCAGGAATCCGTGCACCTGATGTCGGCAACCAAGTCCGTCGTCGCGCTGGGCATTGCGTTGCTGCTGGACGAAGGCAAGCTGGCTTCGATCGACGTACCGGTCAGCCAGATCTATCCGGAATGGAAACAGGGCAGGAAGAGCCGCATCACCGTGCGCATGCTGCTGGACCACACCTCCGGCCTGCAGAACGTGGCCAACGCGGGCGCCGAACTGGAAGGGGCCCCGGACCTAGTCAAACTGGCACTGGCAGCCGAGCTGAGTGACGACCCGGGCGCCGTGTTTTCCTACAACAACAAGGCCACCAACCTGCTGCCCGGCATTGTCGAGCGCCTGGCGGGCGAGCCGCTGGATGCCTACCTGGATGCGCGCCTGTTCAAGCCGCTGGGCATTGCCCACCACACCTGGATGAAGGATGAGGCAGGCACTCCGCTGGGAATGGCGGGCCTGTCCCTGCGTGCCGCCGATCTTGCCGCCATCGGGCAACTGTTGCTGGATGGAGGCGTGGCGCCGGATGGCAAACGACTGTTGAGTGAACGGTCAGTGGCATTGATCACTGCTGAAAGTGCCCGCTCGCCTGAGGTGGGCCTGTTGTGGTGGCGGATACCAGCGTGGGAACGCTATCAGCTCAAACCCCGGCTGGATGACCTGCTGGCCGGGCACGGCGTTGACGATGACGTGCGCCGCGCCGTGCAGGCCAGCGCGGGGCGCACGTTCGACAGCCGGGGGCAGTTGATCGCATTCCTCACCGAACGGTTGGGCGCAGACGGGCCGCAACGTTACGCCAGCCAGATCACCGCGCGCGGCCTGAAGCTCGCCGATCTCTACGACATCACACGGGGACCGGTCGTCGGCTTTGCCGCCAACGGCTACCTGGGCCAATACCTGATCATCGTTCCGGAACAACGCGTCGTCGCAGTGCGCCTGATCCATCGGCGCGAGAGCCACCGCGCCCCACAGGACGACTACGCGTCCTTCTTCGCCGATGTCCTGCAATTGGCGCGGGCACTGCAGTAGGTGCTGCCATCATCATGTCCACGCGCTCTGAACAACTTCCTGGAGCCTTCTTCACTGTCGTGCCGCCTAAGGTGGGATGACCCCTTGGCCGACGGGATACTGAAGCATGTTTGATTACCAGGACTGGACCTTCCACGCCAATGGGCGCACGGTGGTGGCGCGCGTGGCGCTGGACGGCGACGGGGGCGGCACCATCAACCGATACCAGCTGATGCCCGGGCCGGCGCAGTCGGGGCTGTGCATCAAGGTCGCCTCCCAGGACGAGGCCGCGCAGAAACTGGAGGTCGAAGTGATGAAGCTGCTGGGACCGGAGTGGTAGCCCCTGCGTAGCACCACGGTGAGCGGCTCATCTGCTCCGTCCACGATCACGGCGTTGGCCGCGAAAACGGCGGAGCCGGACGGAACGAGTACGGCGAGCCGACTGCGGCGGCGATGCGCTGGAGAGCGTTCACGGTGCGTTCCTTTCTGGATGACCCGCAGGCGCGGGCATCTTTCCTGCGGCGGGAGAGCGGTGACTGGATGCAGCAGCAGCCCGGTCATCAGTAGCGGGGTGATTCCAGCGCCGCTACGCGCGCTGCCGATTTGCTGCGCTGCATGGTGACAAGCGCGAACCCGGGTGATTACTCTCCGCTGCAACGCGATGGTAGCGCTACCAGTCGGACGGGGATCCAGGGTCCAGGGGCTGCCTTCTTTGCCGCGTGTTTGTCCTGGCAGGCTTGAAAAGCAAGTGTAAGTCGCGGCGTGCTCCAGCAGCCGTGCTGTTCGGTTTGGAATGCGGGCCACGCCCGTGCGTGCCCCTGGGAGGGGGCGGTACATCCATTCGATCGTATGTCAGAGGGGACTTTCATGAGCACTTGCAGTTTCCGTGGCACCCCGGGCCCGAGGTCCGGTTCATGAGCCGCGCGTTGGCGAAGTTCCGGTCCCGGGCCATGTTCACCTTCGTGGGTGGCGCCCTGGTCATCAATCCTGCGTTTGCGCAGGACGCAGCAACGGCAACCGGGCAGCAGCCGCAGAGCCAGTCGCAGCCCACCCAGCTCGATGCAGTGCAGGTCACGGGCATACGCAACAGCCTGAGCCAGGCCATGGACATCAAGCGCGACTCGGCGGGCGTGGTCGACGCGATCAGCGCCGAGGACATCGGCAAGTTCCCCGATACCAATCTTGCCGAGTCGTTGCAGCGCATCACCGGCATCTCCATCGAGCGCCGTGACGGCGAGGGCGCGCAGGTGACCGCGCGTGGCTTTGGGCCGCAGTTCAACATGGTCACGCTCAATGGTCGCCAGATGCCCGGCGCCGATGCATTCGGTGCCTCCGGGCAGGTGGCCATCGGCGGTGTCGACGGCGGCACTCGCGCCTTCAATTTCGCGCAGCTGGCCGCCGAGGCCATCAATGGCATCGAGGTCTACAAGACCAGCCAGGCACAGGTGCCCAGCGGTGGCATCGGCGCGACGATCAACATCCTGACCTCTCGCCCGCTCGACCACGCCGGCATCGTGGCCAATGCCGGGGCAAAGCTGGTCTCCGACCAGAGCCAGCCGTTCGACAACGACCTGACGCCGGAGCTGTCGGGCATCTTCAGTTACAGCAATCCGGAAAAGACCTTTGGCGTCAGCCTCAGCGCGAGCCAGCAGAAGCGCAAGGGCGGCTCGGTGCAGGCCACGGAGAACTACTGGAACGTGCAGCCCTGGACGGGGTCGATGCCGGGCAACCCGACCGTGGTGAACGCCCCGGCCGTCGGCCAGCTCTATGCGCGGCCCAACGACCTGCGCTACGCGTTCTCCGAATTCGAGCGCGAGCGAGTCAATGGGCAGGCCGTGCTGCAGTTCGCACCGACGGACAGCCTGACCCTGACGATGGATTACACCTACTCGACCAACGAGATCACCGAGAATCGTGGCGAGCAGGGCATGTGGCTGCAGAACAGCAACTACACCAATGTCCAGTTCGACACCTCCGGTGCGGTCGCCACCCCGGTCTACATCCGCGAGATCGCCGGCACCAAGGACTTCGGGCTGGAACAGCAGCGCAGCATGCAGGAGTACAAGCTGGGCTCGCTGGGCTTCAACGCGGTCTGGAATGTCAGCGACCGTTTCAAGCTCAGCTTCGATGCGCACAATTCGAAGAATGAAAGCCGCCCCAATGACCCACTGACCGGCGGCGGCTCCATCTTCATGAGCATTGCCGGCACCAACAACTGCACCCGTGGCCCGCATTGCGGTGGCTCCTGGGTACAGGAGTTGAACTTCAACAATGGCCTGCCGGTCGGCACCCAGGTCTGGTATCCCAGTACTGCCGATGCGATCGCCGGGACCAATGGCGTGGTCAACCCGGGCTTCCAGGAAGGCGAGATCGGCACCCAGGTGCTGCGCGTCAACGCGCAGACCCAGATCAGCAAGATCAAGCAGGCGCGTGTCGACGGCGAATGGAACTTCGACCACGGCCGCTTCCAGTTCGGCGTGGATACGAACAAGTCCACCACCCACCGCATCCAGGCCGCCGAGGCCTATTCGACACTGGGCGACTGGGGCGTGGCCAACGTGGACCGGGATACTGCCGCCGGCCTGATGGACCTGCTGCAGCCGGTCAGCATCGTCGGCCTGTTCGATGACTACAGTGCCAACAGCTGGCCGGCCTGGCGCGGCAATGCCGGGCAGCTCGCGCAATGGGCGTCGCGCGAGTACGGCGTCGGCCTGGGCGTGGATCCGCAACGCGCGGCCGACAACTTCGTGGAAGAGAAGACCAAGGCGGCGTACTTCCAGGTGGAGCTGGACGGGGAGCTGGGCGGCATGCGCACCAATACCCGCCTGGGCGTGCGCTATGAAACCACCGACGTGGTGTCGACCTCGGTCATTGCCGTTCCCGAGTCCATCGAGTGGCAGGCCAACAACGATTTCCGCATCGTGCTGTCCGATGAGCAGCAGCCCTTCACCGAGAAGGCCAGGTACAGCTACATCCTGCCCAACCTTGATTTCAGCATTGACCTCACCGAGGAACTGAAGGGCCGCGTTTCGTTCGGCAAGAGCATCGCCCGCGCGCCGTACGGCAACCTGTATGCAGGGCCCGGTGCCCAGCAGCCGTTCGGCTCGGTGCTGATCGATCCGTCGTCGCGCGCCAGCGGCAATTCGCAGAACCCGAGCCTGAAGCCGCTGGAATCGGACAACCTCGACCTGGGGCTGGAGTGGTACTTCGCCGATGCCAGCTATGTGTCATTGACCTACTGGAACAAGTCGGTCAGCAACTTCATCGGCAACACGGTCGTCCAGGAGAGCCTGTACGGCCTCACCGACCCGACCTCCGGGCCGGATGCGCGGGCGGCGTTGGACTTCCTGACCAGCGGCGCCTGCGTGGCCCAGGTCGGGCCGGCCAATGCGGCCGCCTGCTCAGCCAACGACACCTCGCTGTTCACCGCACTGGCGCTGCTGCGCAACAATCCAGCTGGCCTGGGCGCCTACAACGGCACCGATGCGCAGGTACTGGCCACCGAAGCGGCCTACGATCTGTATGGGCAGGCCAACGACCCGCTTTACCAGTTCAACGTCAATCGCCCGATCAACCAGAACAAGTCCAAGCTGCATGGCTGGGAACTGGGCGGCCAGTACTTCTTCGGTGACACCGGCTTCGGCGTGCTGGCCAACTACACCGTGGTCAAAGGTGATGTCGGCTACAACAATGGCGGCGATCCGGGTATCGACCAGTTCTCGCTCACCGGCCTGAGCGACACTGCCAACGCCATGCTGATGTACGAGAAGTACGGGTGGTCGGTGCGCCTGGCATGGAACTGGCGCGACCAGTACCTGATCCTGGCCAACCAGGGCTCCAGCCGCAATCCGTACTACGTGGAGCCGTACGAGCAGTGGGATCTCAGCGTCAACTACGCGCTGGATGACCACTGGTCCTTCAGCCTGGAGGCGATCAACCTGACCGGCGAGGATGTGCGGTGGCGCTCGCGCACCTCGCAGATGATCGTCAAGCTGGCCGACCAGAGCCCGCGCTACATGCTGGGCGTCCGTTACAAGTTCTGAGCCTGGTTGCCGATGCGTCCGGCACGGTACCGCTGCCCGCCAGCGGTGCCGTGCCGGGACGGTGTCGCCGCACCTGCCGCGCCTGCGCTACCCTGCTGGCCGGCCACCCCGCACTGGACTGGATACCTCGATGGCCCGCTATGAAATGCTCAACAACATCGCGCATCGGGACCTGAAGGTCGCCATCGGATTCGGGCCGCAGTTCGGCGATGCGGTGGGCATGGTGCCGGCCTATCCCAGCGAGTTCGCCGAACTGCAGCGCGAGTATCCGATCTTCCTGCGCCGGGAGGCCGGGACCGGGGCGTGGCAGTCCGTGGCCCTGCTGGGTTTCGAGCAGCACGAGAACCTGTACCTGCAGGACGGACGCTGGAATGCCTCCTACCTGCCCGGCGCGGCCGCAAAAGGGCCGTTCCTGATCGGCTTCCAGGAGCACTACGTGGACGGCCTGCTCACCCAGGACGCGGTGATGCACGTCGACCTGGACCATCCGCGTGTCACCTCCGGCGCCGGTGAGCCGGTGTTCCTGCCGCAGGGTGGAAACACGCCTTACCTGGACCACATCGCCGGCGTGCTGCGCGGCATCCACGAGGGCAGTGCCTTCGCGGCCAGTATGTTCACGATGCTCGACGACTGTGGCCTCATCCAGCCGGTCACGCTTGATGTGCAGCTCGCGCCGCATCACCGCGTGGGCGTGAGCGGATTGCACGGCATCGACCGCGAGCGACTGGCGGCGCTGGACAGTTCACGCCTGGCGGCGTTGAACCGCGCCGGTTACCTGGAAGGTGCGTACCTGATGCTTGCCTCGCTGCATAACATGCGCCGCCTGATCGCCGAGAAGCAGCGCCGTCTCCGCGTCCAGGACGGCAACGCGCAGGCGGTCAGGAACTGACCGGTGCAAGCCTGCCTGCCGATACGGAGCCTGGAAGGCATCGATCCTGCTGCCTTGCCATTGGCCGCCCTGGTGGAGGCCGGTGAGCCGGTCGTACTGCGCGGCATCGCCAGCGGTTGGCCACTGGTCCAGGCCGGACTGGGCGGCGTGCGTGACGCGATGGCGTACCTGTGCAGCGTCGATGCGGGTGCGCCCATCCAGTACTCGTTCGGCGGCGCCGAGATCGCGGGCCGCCCGTTCTACAGCGCGGACTTCACCGGGCTGAATTTCGAAGTGCGGCGTGGCGTGCTCGCCCAGATGCTGGAAGAGATCGCCGCGGCGCTGCATGCGCCGCGGCCGCCAACCTATTACGTGGCCTCGCTGCCGATCGCGCGGGCACTGCTGCCGGCATTCGCGCAGGCCAACGACGCCGGGCTGGCGAAGCAGGGCATCGATGCCGCCGCCAGCATCTGGATCGGCAACCGGGTGACGGCCTCGTGCCATTTCGACACACCCGACAACCTCGCCTGCTGTGCGGTGGGGCAGCGCGAGTTCACGCTGTTCCCGCCCGACCAGGTCGACAACCTGTATCCGGGCCCGCTCGATCCCACGCCGGGCGGACAGGTGGTCAGCGTGGTGGACTTCGAGCGCCCCGACTTCGATCGGCATCCACGTTTCCGCGAGGCGCTGGCGCATGCACGCAGCGCGGTACTTGGGCCCGGCGATGCGATCTTCATTCCCAGCATGTGGTGGCACCATGTACGCAGCCTGGAACCGTTCAACGTGCTGGTGAACTACTGGTGGCGAAGCTCACCGGCCTGGCTGGGGTCGCCGCTGGCGGCGCTGCAGCACGCGATGTGGTCCGTGCGCGACCTGCCAGCGCGTGAGAAGCAGGCCTGGGAAGGGCTCTTCCGTTACTACGTATTCGGCCCCGGCGAGCGCGCCGGGCAACACCTGCCTGACACGGCGCGCGGGGATCTGGCACCTTTCGACGAGCAGCGCGCCCGCCGCATGCGCGCGATGCTGCTGGGCAGGCTCAACCGTTGAGAGAGGGCACCGTGTTGGATACCCAGAGCACGCCTGCAGGGCGCATCCGCAAGGTGGTCATTGCCGGTGGCGGTACGGCGGGATGGCTGGCCGGCTGCGCGCTGGCGCATCAGTTCCGTGACCAGCTGCAGATCACGCTGGTCGAGTCCGAGCAGATCGGCACGGTCGGCGTCGGTGAGTCCACCGTGCCGCCGATCCGCACCTTCCATCGCTTCCTGCAGATTGACGAGCAGGAGTTCCTGCGCGCGGTGGCCGGCACCTTCAAGCTGTCGATCTCGTTCGAGAACTGGCGCCTGCCGGGGGATCGCTTCTTCCATCCGTTCGGCACCATCGGCCACGGCACCTGGGCGGCACCCTTCCATCACTTCTGGCTGGACAGCCTGCGCCGCGGCATGCCCTCGGAGCTGGGCGACTTCAGCCTGGAGAGCATCGCATCGCATGGCGACCGCTTCTCGCTGCATACCCAGCCGCAGGCCAGCTATGCGTATCATTTCGATGCCAGCCTGTATGCGCGGTTCCTGCGCCGCATGGCTGAGGCCCACGGCCTGCACCGGATCGAAGGCAGGATCGCCCAGGTCAGGCAGCACGCGCACGACGGTTCGGTGCAGGCGCTGGTACTGGACGACGGCCAGGTGATCGAGGGCGATCTGTTCATCGACTGCACCGGCTTCCGTGGCCTGCTGATCGAGCAGACGCTGGGCACCGGCTACGAGGACTGGCACGAATGGCTGCCGTGCGACCGTGCCGTGGCGGTGCAGACCGAAGCGGTGGCGCCGCCGGTGCCCTATACCCGTGCGATCGCCCACGAAGCGGGGTGGCGCTGGCACATCGCGCTGCAGCACCGCGTTGGCTGCGGGCTGGTGTATGACAGCCGCCACCTGTCCGATGACGAGGCCGCAGCGAAGCTGCTGCGCGATGCCGGGGCTCCACCCTTGCGCGATCCATGGAAGGTGCCGTTCCGCAGCGGGCGCCGGCTGAAGGCCTGGAACAGGAACGTGGTGTCGCTCGGGCTGGCCAGCGGCTTCATCGAACCGCTGGAGTCGACCAGCATCCATCTGACGATCAGCGCGGTAGTGCGCCTGATCCAGCTGTTCCCGTTCGATGGCATCAGTGCGTCGCTGGTGAAGCTGTACAACGATGTCAGCCGCCAGGAAATGGAGCACGTGCGCGACTTCATCATCCTGCACTACCACGCAACGCAGCGCACCGAACCGATGTGGAAGGCGTGTCGCGAAATGCGCGTGCCCGAATCACTGCAGCAGCGGCTGAGCGCGTGGCGCGAGCGTGCACATGCGTGGCAGGACCCCGGCGAGGTTTTCCGCGTGGAATCCTGGACCAGCGTGCTGCTCGGGCAGGGCATCGCGCCCGGTCCCGCCCACCCGCTGGCGCGGGCCGTGAGCGACGCCGATCTGCGCACCCTGTTGAAGGGCATCCAGCAGCCCGTGCAGCAGGCTGCCGCGCAGATGCCGGCGCAGGCGGAGTTCATCGCGCAGTACTGCAGGTCCGGCGTGGACGTGTGGCGTTCGACGGCAGCAAGCGCGTAGCAGGGTTTTGCGTTGCAGCACGCTTTTTCCGCTGCAGCTGGTTACAGTGCGGCAACACCGCTGGCGATGACGCGCGCGGTGGCAACGAGGGGGCCGGACACCACGCCCCCTTTTTGAGTCCACGGAATGTTAGCGCTACCTTTTTTTTGATCGGAGGCGGTTTCGATGGGTCTGGTTGCAGGGATCGATGCAGGGACGCAGAGCCTGAAGGTGCTGGTCTATGACCCGCGGACGCGGGCGGTGGTGGCCTCGGCCAGCGTGCCGCTCGCGCTGGACAGCGGTGCCGACGGCAGCCGTGAACAGGCGCCTGCCGGCTGGGTGTCGGCCCTGCGCGACTGCTTTGCCAGGATCGACCCCTCGCTGCGCGCTCGCATCGTCGCACTGGCGGTATCGGGGCAGCAGCATGGGTTCGTGCCGGTTGATGATGCTGGCGAGGTACTGGCGCCGGCCAAGCTGTGGTGCGACACCAGCACCTCGGCCGAATGCATCCAGATCATGGACGCCGTGGGCGGATTCCAACGGACCATCGCGCTGGCGGGCAACCCGATCCTGGCCGGCTACACAGCGTCCAAGCTGCCCTGGACCCGGATCCACCGTGCCGACGCCTATGCGCGGCTGGCGACCATCCTGCTGCCACACGACTACCTGAATTTCGTGTTGACCGGGCAGCGGTTCTGCGAGCTTGGCGATGCGTCCGGAACCGGCTGGCTGGACGTGCGCACACGCACCTGGTCGCAGGAACTGCTGCGCGCCACCGATCCTGATCGTGATCTTGCCGCCTGCCTGCCGCCGATCGCAGCACCCGATGCCCTGTTCGATATCGCGCCGAAGGCAGCGGCCGAGTTGGGGCTGCCGGCGGCCGTGAAGATTGCCGTAGGTGGCGGCGACAACATGATGGCGGCAATCGGCACCGGCTGCGTCACGGAAGGGCGGCTGGCGATGAGCCTGGGAACCTCCGGAACGCTGTTCGCCTATTCCGGCTCGCCGGTGATCGATCCGGACGGCGCGTGGGCGGCGTTCTGCTCGTCCACGGGGGGCTGGCTGCCGCTGATCTGCACCATGAACTGCACCGTGGCCACCGAACGCGTGGCCAGCGCCTTCGGTTTCAGCACCCGCGACGGCGATGCGCACCTCCACGCGACGCCGCCGGGCGCAGGGGGGCTGGTGATGCTGCCGTTCCTCAATGGCGAACGTACCCCCGACCTGCCGCTCGGCAAGGGCGTGCTGGCAGGCCTGGACATCGCCAATTTCACCCCGGCGCACCTCTACCGCGCCGCCATGGAGGGCGCGACCTACAGCCTGAAGTACGGCTACGACGCCTTCGTCCGCGCGGGCATGCAGTTCGATCGCATCGTGCTCACCGGCGGTGGCAGCAACAGCGCGGCCTGGCGTCAGCTGGTGGCTGATGTGTTCGGCCTGCCGGTGGACGTCCCGGTCCAGGCCGAAGGCGCGGCGTTTGGTGCGGCACTGCAGGCGCTGTGGGCGCTCGCCCGGGCGCAGGGAGACGCCGCCTCGATCAGCGACATCACCGCGCGCCACGTCACCGTCGATCCGGCGCTGTCCGCACGGCCGGATCCGGCCCGCAGCGATGCCTATGCACGGGCCTACGCACGCTTCCTCAGTCATCTCGATGCCATCACGCCGCTGCAGCGCGGCTGATGGCTCCTCCACGACACCCCGTACAACGACAGGAGCACGCACCATGAGCACGCAGCCCTTCATCGGCGCCAAGGAGTACTTCCCCGGCGTCGGCCGCATTCCGTTCGAGGGCAAGGGCTCGGACAATCCGCTTGCCTTCAAGGTCTACGATGCAAACCGGGTCATCGGTGGCAAGACCATGCAGGAGCATCTGCGCTTCGCCGTGTGCTACTGGCACACCTTCTGCAATGCCGGGCACGATCCGTTCGGCCCGGGTACCCGGCAGTTCCCGTGGGAGGCAGCCTCGTCACTGGCCACGGCCGAAGCGAAGGTGGACGCGGCGTTCGAGTTCTTCACCAAGCTGGGCGTGCCGTACTGGTGCTTCCACGATATCGACCTGGCGCCGGATGCCGACGACATCGGCCAGTACCAGAAGAACCTCTCGCACATGGTGGCCCTGGCCAAGGCGCGCCAGGAGGCCACCGGCGTCAAGCTGCTGTGGGGCACGGCCAACCTGTTCTCGCACCCGCGTTACATGAACGGCGCATCGACCAACCCCGACTTCGCGGTGGTCGCGCGCGCAGCGGTGCAGGTCAAGGCCGCGCTGGAGGCCACGGTCGAACTCGGCGGCGAGCACTACGTTTTCTGGGGCGGACGCGAAGGTTATGCGTCGTTGGCCAATACCCAGATGAAGCGCGAGATCGAACATTTCGCGCGCTTCCTCACCATGGCCCGCGACTACGGCCGCAGCATCGGCCTGAAGGGCAACTTCCTGATCGAGCCCAAGCCGATGGAGCCGATGAAGCACCAGTATGACTTCGACAGTGCCACGGTGGTGGGCTTCCTGAAGGAGCATGGGCTGGACAAGGACTTCAAGCTCAACATCGAAGCCAACCACGCCACGTTGTCCGGGCACACCTTCGAGCACGACCTGCAGGTTGCGTCCGACCATGGCCTGCTCGGCAGCATCGATGCCAACCGCGGCAACGCGCAGAACGGCTGGGACACCGACCAGTTCCCCAGCGATCTGTACGACACGGTGGGTGCGATGCTGGTCGTGCTGCGCCAGGGCGGGCTGGAGGGCGGGTTGAACTTCGATGCCAAAGTGCGCCGTGAGTCGACCGACCTTGAGGATCTGTTCATTGCCCATATCGGCGGCATGGATGCGTTCGCACGCGGGCTGGAGGTTGCCCATGCACTGCTGACCGAGTCGCCCTGGGAGCAATGGCGCAAGGAGCGCTACGCGAGTTTCGACAGCGGCGCCGGCCAGGAGTTCGAGCGTGGCACGCTCAGCCTGCCGGACCTGGCGGGCCTGGCCGCCCGCCTCGGCGAACCGCACCAGGCCAGCGGCAAGCAGGAGCGTTACGAAAACCTGCTCAACCAGTACCTGCTGCGCTGAGCGCGGCAACGGTGCACTCAAGGGGACGGGAATGAACCAGGCAGCAGGCAGCGGTGAGAACACCCGGCTGATCGTACTGATCAGCGTGGTAGCGACGATTGGCGGTTTTCTGTTCGGCTTCGACAGCGGCGTGATCAACGGCACCCAGGACGGCCTGCACCTGGCGTTCCGGTCCGGTGAATGGATGCAGGGGTTCGAGATCGCGTCGATGCTGCTGGGCTGTGCGGTGGGCGCGTTCAGTGCCGGCCGCCTGGCCGACCGCCTCGGCCGTCGCAACGTGCTGATCCTGTCGGCGGTGATGTTCCTGCTGTCGGCACTCGGTGCTGGGGCGGCGGCCTCGTCGGGCTGGTTCATTGCGGCGCGGGTGGTGGGTGGGTTCGCGGTAGGCGCGGCGAGCGTGATCTCGCCGGCCTACATTGCCGAGGTCGCTCCGGCCCGCTATCGCGGCCGCCTGGCCACGGTGCAGCAGATCGCGATCATCACCGGGCTCACCGCTGCCTTCCTGTCCAACTACCTGCTGGCGGCCGCAGCGGGCGCGTCGACCGAGCCGCTGTGGGCCGGGCAGGCTGCCTGGCGCTGGATGTTCTGGATGCAGGCCGCGCCATCGCTGGTGTTCCTGCTGCTGTTGCTGACCATTCCTGAGAGCCCGCGCTACCTGGTGGTGAAGCGGCGCAAGGACGACGCGCTGCGCGTGCTGACCCGGCTGCTCGGCAACGACAAGGCCCGCGCCACGCTCGAAGAGATCGATGCCTCGCTGTCCAACGACCACCATCGCCCGCGCCTGTCCGATCTGAAGAGCCGGGCGACCGGGCGGATCCGCCCGATTGTGTGGGTCGGCGTCGGACTGGCCTGCTTCCAGCAGCTGGTCGGCATCAACGTGGTGTTCTATTACGGCGCCGTGCTGTGGCAGGCGGTCGGCTTTTCCGAAAACGACGCGCTGCTGATCAACGTGCTGTCCGGCGCGCTGAGCATCGGCGCCTGCGTGGTCACGGTGCTGCTGATTGACCGGATCGGCCGCAAGCCCCTGCTTTGGTTCGGCTCGGCCGGGATGTCGCTGTCGCTTGCACTGGTGGTGGTCGCGTTTGCAAGTGGTTCACTGGCCGACGGGCATCTGCAGCTACCCGGGCGCATGGGCACGCTGGCGCTGGTGGCGGCCAATGCCTATGTCGTGTTCTTCAACCTGTCGTGGGGGCCGGTGATGTGGGTGATGCTGGGCGAGATGTTCCCGAACCAGATCCGCGGTTCGGCACTGGCGGTCGCCGGCGCAGCGCAATGGACCTCCAACTTCGTGGTCACGGTGACGTTCCCGATGCTGCTGGCCGCGGCAGGGCTGGCGGCCACCTACGGCATCTACCTGGTGGCGGCGATCATCTCGGTGATTTTCGTGGTGCGGCATGTGCACGAGACCAAGGGCAAGGAACTGGAGCAGATGGAAGGATGAGCGCCATGACATCGCAGACCTCCGTATCCCGCAGCGGCGTGCTGGTCGCCGTGCTGACGCTGGCGTTGCTGGGCTGCCACGGCCAGGACCGGCCCGCCGCCACTGCGGGAGCCGCCAGCGACCCGTGGCCGCAGGTCACCTGGCCACTGGCCGCGGATCCTGCGCTGGAGAAGCGGATCACCGACCTGATGGCCGGCATGACGGTGGAGGAAAAGGTCGGCCAGCTCGTGCAGGGCGACATTGCCAGCCTCACCCCCGATGACGTGCGGCGCTACCGCCTTGGTTCGATCCTGGCCGGTGGCAATTCCGACCCCGGTGGCCGCTACGATGCGTCGCCAGCCGAGTGGCTGGCGCTGGCAGACGCCTTCTACGACGCCTCCATGGACACGTCGAAAGGCGGCAAGGCCATTCCGCTGCTGTTCGGCATTGATGCCGTGCACGGGCAGAGCAACATCATTGGCGCCACGTTGTTCCCGCACAACATCGGGCTGGGCGCCACGCGCAATCCGGAGCTGCTGCGGCAGATCGGTGGCATCACCGCGCTGGAAACCCGCGTCACCGGCATGGAGTGGACGTTCGCACCGACCGTTGCGGTACCCCAGGATGATCGCTGGGGCCGCAGCTACGAGGGCTACTCGGAATCGCCCGTGGTGGTGGCCAGCTATGCCGGCGCCATGGTGGAGGGATTGCAGGGCAGGGTGGGAACACCGGAGTTCCTCGATGGCCGCCATGTGATCGCCTCGGTGAAGCACTTTCTCGGTGATGGCGGGACCACCGACGGCAAGGACCAGGGCGACACCCGCATCAGTGAGCCGGACCTGGTGCGCATCCACGCCGCCGGATACCCGCCGGCCATCGCCGCCGGCGCGCAGACCGCGATGGCATCGTTCAACAGCGTCAACGGTGAAAAGATGCACGGGCACCGGCACTACCTCACCGATGTGCTCAAGGGACGCATGAACTTCGGTGGCTTCGTGGTGGGCGACTGGAATGGTCATGGCCAGGTCAAGGGCTGCACCACCACGGACTGCCCGGCCACGATCAACGCTGGCCTGGACATGGCGATGGCCTCGGACAGCTGGAAAGGCTTCTACGAGACGACGCTGGCTGCGGTGAAGGACGGCCGGATAACGCCGCAGCGCCTGGACGATGCGGTGCGCCGGATCCTGCGGGTCAAGTTCCGCCTGGGGTTGTTCGAGGCCGGCAGGCCGTCCACGCGGGCCGTTGGCGGCCAGTTCGCACTGATCGGCGCGCCGGCACATCGCGCGGTGGCCCGGCAGGCCGTGCGCGAATCGCTGGTCCTGCTGAAGAACCAGAACGGCGTCCTGCCGCTGTCGCCGAAGCAGCGGATCCTCGTGGCCGGCGACGGCGCCAACGATGTCGGCAAGCAGGCCGGTGGCTGGACGCTCAACTGGCAGGGCACCGGCACCACGCGCAAGGACTTCCCCAATGCAGACTCCATCTACGAGGGCATCGCGCGCCAGGCCAGGGCGGCCGGTGGTGAAGCCGTGCTTGCCGTTGACGGTCGCTATGCAGTGAAACCCGACGTGGCGGTGGTGGTGTTTGGCGAAGACCCCTATGCCGAGTTCCAGGGGGACCGACCCACCTTGGCCTACAAGCCGGGCAACGAAACGGATCTGGCGCTGCTCAAGCGGCTCAAGGCCGATGGCATACCGGTCGTCGCGGTCTTCCTGAGCGGGCGGCCGCTCTGGGTGAACCGGGAAATCAATGCCGCCGATGCCTTCGTGGCCGCGTGGCTGCCGGGCTCGGAAGGCGCCGGCATTGCCGATGTACTGCTGCGCGGAAGCGATGGCCGGGTGCAGCACGATTTCAAGGGCAAGCTCAGTTTCAGCTGGCCGCGCACCGCCACCCAGTACGCCAACAACGTCGGCCAGAAGGACTACGATCCGTTGTTTGCGTTCGGCTTCGGCCTGACCTACGCCGACAACGGCGACCTGGCCGCGCTGCCGGAGGCATCGGGTGTGACCGGCAACGAGGGTGCGACCGGCGTGTTCTTCGCGCGCGGTGATGCAGGCCCCGGCATGGCGCTGCGCCTTGAGCAGGGCGCAGGCCAGGGCCTGACCGTGACCCGCGTGCCGGACGCATTGCCCGATGATCGGCTGAAGATCACCGGCGTGGATCATCTGGCGCAGGAGGATGGGCGACGCCTGGCCTGGTCGGGCAAGGGCGAGGCCGTTGCTGCACTGCAGTCGCACACGGCGCTGGACCTGCAGCGCGAATCCAACGGTGACCTGATGCTGCTGACCACGCTGCGCGTGGACGCTGCGCCGGAGGGTGAGGCGTGGCTGTCGGTCGGTTGCGGCGTGGGCTGCTCGGCACGCATCGCCATCGGGCCGTCGCTGGCGGCGCTTCCACAAGGCCAGTGGAAGCGCGTTGGCGTGCCGCTGAAGTGCCTGGCCAAGGCGGGTGCAAAGCTGGACGCGATCGACCGACCGTGGTCGGTGGTGACGGCCGATGCGATGACGATCTCCGTGTCACGCGTCGCGCTGGGCGCACTGAACGAAGCCGAGGTCGCCCTTGGATGCGGCGCATGATTGCTGCCGGCCTGACCGGCACCCTGCCGCCTACTGCGCAGGCGCAGGCATGAGGGCGGGGCCTTCGCTACCGGCGCGTGGGCGGTGCGGCTACCGAACCGCGTGCGATCAGCCGATGCGGCATCACATGTTCGCGCAGCACCGTTGCGTCCCCCGCAGGACGGCGGATGGTGCGCAGCAGGATGTCGATGGCCGCGTTGGCCATCGAGGCGATGGGCTGGTGGATCGTGGTCAGTTCCGGCCACACGGTGGTGGCGGCCGAGGTGTCATCGAAACCCACCACCGACAGGTCGCGTGGCACTTCCAGCCCGCGCCGATGCGCCACGGAGATGGCGGCGGCGCCCATGTCGTCGTTGCTGGCGAAAATCGCGGTCGGTGGCCGGCGCTGGGACAGCAGCTTCTCGGCCGCGGCCAGGCCGGACCGGTAGGTGTAGTCACCGTGCTGGACCAGGCCGGGCTCCACCGCCAGCCCGGCCTCGCGCAGGGCGGTGACGAAGCCGTCGTAGCGGAGCGCACTTGCGCTCAGGTCATCGCGCCCACGGATGAAACCGATGCGGGTGTGTCCCTGCCGGAGCAGGTGATCGGTCATTTCCCTGCCCGCACTGAAATCGTCGATGCGGACGCAGGACAAGGCCTCGCTCAGGCGACCCGATGCGATGGCCACCACCGGAATGCCAGCCTTGACCAGTTCGCTTACGGCGGCCTGCGATTCGCACAGCGGCGGCGGCAGGATCACCCCGTCGACGCGTCCGGCGAGCGCACGCGCCGCCCTGCGTTCGGATTCGGCATCCAGGTTGTCCCAGTAGTCGATGACCAGCTGGATGGCGGAACTGGAGGCGACGCGCAGCAGGCCCACCAGCAGTTCGCGCAGGTAGGCGCCGCTGGGGTTGGTGTAGATCAGCGCAATGCGCGTGTGCTGTGCAGCGGCCAGCGAACTGGCGGCAAGATTGGGCGTATAGCCCAGCTCACGCACGGCGCGCAGCACGCGCTCGCGGGTGACGTCGCGCACCTTGCCCTGGTTGATTACCCGCGACACGGTCATCGGCGAAACGCCGGCAAGGGCCGCAACCTCGTCGATCGTCACGCCTGCGGTTCTGCGGCGAACCGATTTCTTCGGCTTGTCCAATGCACGATCCCTTTGTTCTTGGTGGCGCTGCCGTGCGGGTGCGAAGGACGATGATGCGCTGCCCCGGGCCCGGACGTAGTCTACAAAGGCGCATGTTAACGCCGTTGTTGCGCGCTGTCGGCACGCACCTGTGGGCCCTGCTCGTGCTGCTGGCCTGTGTTGGCGGGGCACGGGCGGAGGATGGCTATGCGCTGTGGATGCGCTACCAGCCGGTTGCCGCAACGGTCGCTGCCGATTACCGGCGGCAACTGGCCGAAGTGGTGGCCCCGGATCGCACGCCAATGCAGCGCGCCACCCGCGACGAGCTTGCGCGCAGCCTCCCTGGATTGCTGGGAGCGGCGCCGCCAATGCGAACGGCAATCAATACCGAGCGTGCCCTGGTGCTGGGCACGCCGCAATCTTCGACACTCGTCGCCGCGTACGGCAACGAGATCGCCACGTTGGGCAACGAGGGGTTCCTGATCCGGCGGGTCCGGATCGAGGCGCGCGACGTGCTGCTTGTGGCGGCACGCCAGGATGTCGGCGTGCTGTATGGCATGTTCCATCTGCTGCGGCTGATGCAGCGTGGCACCCCACTGCAGGCGCTGGATGTGCGTGAGTCGCCGCAGGTCGCACTGCGTGTGCTCAACCATTGGGACAACCTGGATCGTTACGTCGAGCGTGGCTATGCAGGCAGCTCGCTGTGGGACTGGCAGACGTTGCCGCAGTGGCGTGAGCCGCGCTACACCGACTACGCCCGTGCCAACGCCTCGCTCGGCATCAACGGCACCGTCCTCAACAACGTCAATGCCAGTGCGCTGAGCCTGTCGCCGGCCTATCTGGCCAAGGCCGCCGCGCTGGCCGACCTGTTCCGGCCCTATGGCATCCGGGTCTACCTGAGCGCGCGCTTCAGTGCGCCCATCGAGCTTGGCGGCCTGGCAACGGCTGATCCGCTGGATCCGGCTGTGCGGCGCTGGTGGCGCGACAAGGTCGATGAGATCCATGCGCGCATTCCGGATTTTGGCGGTTTCCTGGTCAAGGCGAATTCGGAGGGGCAACCCGGCCCGCAGGATTACGGTCGTTCCCATGCCGACGGCGCCAACCTGCTGGCCGAGGCACTGGCGCCCTACAACGGCGTAGTGATGTGGCGCGCCTTCGTGTACTCGCACCAGGTTCCCGAAGATCGCGCCAAGCAGGCGTACAGCGAGTTTGTCGGGCTGGACGGTGCCTTCCGCCCCAACGTGATCGTGCAGGTGAAGAACGGTCCCATCGACTTCCAGCCGCGCGAGCCGTTCCATCCGCTGTTCGGCGCCATGCCACGCACGCCGCTGATGATGGAACTGCAGATCACCAAGGAGTACCTGGGTTTTGCGACGCACCTGGTGTACCTGGGAACGCTTTACGAAGAAGTGCTGCAGGCCGACACCCATGCACGTGGCGAGGGCTCCACGGTCGCCCGCGTGATCGACGGCTCGTTGGAAGGTCATGCACTGACCGGCATCGCCGGCGTTGCGAACATTGGCGTAGACCGCACCTGGAGCGGCTCGCATTTCGACCAGGCCAACTGGTACGCGTTCGGGCGACTGGCATGGAATCCGCAGCAGTCCGCGCGCGGCATTGCCGAGGACTGGGCCGCGCTGACCTTCTCGCCCGACCCGCAGGTGACCGGCCCGATCGTGCGGATGATGATGGACTCGCGCGAGGCGGCAGTGGACTACATGACGCCGCTGGGCCTGCACCACCTGATGGCACGCGGCCATCACTACGGTCCCGGCCCCTGGGTGGACGGCGGCCCGCGTGCGGACTGGACGTCGGTCTACTACCACCGTGCAGACCGCAACGGCATCGGTTTTGACCGCAGCGCAAGCGGAAGCAACGCCGTGGGGCAGTACTTCCCGCCGGTTGCCGGGGTTTATGGCGATCCGGCGCGGGTGCCCGAGTCGCTGCTGCTGTGGTTCCATCACGTGCCGTGGGACCGCCGCATGCGCTCGGGCAGGACGCTGTGGGACGAACTGGTCGGGCGCTATTCGCGGGGTGTGCGCCAGGTGCAGTCGATGCAGGCGACCTGGGCGGGCCTGCGCGATCGGATCGATCCGCAGCGGCACCAGCAGGTGGCGGCGTTCCTGCAGATCCAGCGCGAGGAAGCGCAGTGGTGGCGCGATGCCAGTGTGGCGTACTTCCAGTCAGTCAGCGGCCGACCGCTGCCGGCGGGAGAACGGCCACCGCCACAGCCGTTGTCGTACTACCAGGCGTTGCAGTTTCCTTTCGCACCCGGAGATGGGCGATGAACCGGTTCGGATGGTCCGCGCGCGCGGCGGCGTTGATGGTGCTGGCGTGGCTTGCCGCACCGGTGGCGGCCGGCGAAACGACGGGTTTGCTGCACCCGCTGTTCCAGGACCATGCGGTCCTGCAGCGCGACCGGCCGATCACCGTCTGGGGCCAGGCAAGCCCTGGGCAGGCGGTATCGGCCACCTTCGCGGGCCAGGCGGTGGCCACACAGGCCGATAGGGCAGGCCGCTGGCAGGCCATGTTCCCCGCCATCGCCGCAGGCGGCCCGTACACCCTCGAGGCAACCGCCGGGACCCGGCGTGAGACGGCGCGGGATCTTCTGGTCGGCGACGTCTGGTTGTGCGCGGGGCAGTCGAACATGGAGCTGCCGGTCTGGCGCTCGCTCAACGCAGCCAGCGAGATCGCCTCGGCCACGCTGCCACGGATCCGGCTGTTCAGCGTGCCGAAGGACGCGGCCGTGCAGGCGCAGGAGAGCTTCAAGGGTGACCCTGGATGGACGCGGGCAACGCCCGATTCGGTGCGCGGTTTCTCTGCAGCCTGCTTCTATTTCGCCCGCGAACTGCAGCGCACGGTTACCGTACCGATGGGGCTGATCCAGGCAGCGTGGGGCGGCTCGCGGATCGAGGCCTGGACCAGTACCGATGCCCTGCGCGGGCAAGGTGGCATGGACGAGGCCCTCGATATTCTCGCGCGCTCTGCCCGTGATCCGCTGGAGGCACGCGCAGCCTGGGGCCGCCACTGGCAGCACTGGTGGGAGACGCGCGAAGGGGCGCTGCCGGGCGACGCACCTTGGCGCGCGGATACCGATGACCGCGCATGGTCGCACGCACCGGCCACACTGGGCGCATGGGAGCGGTGGAACGAGCCCGCGCTTGCCGATTACAACGGCATGGTCTGGTATCGCACGCAGGTGGTGCTGAGCGCTGAACAGGCTGCACGCGGCGCGACCCTGGAGCTGGCATCGGCCGACGAGGTGGACGTGACCTGGGTGAACGGGGTCGCCGTCGGCAGCCAGTACGGCGCCGGCCAGAGGCGCTATCCGTTGCCGAGTGGCCTGTTGAAGGCGGGATCCAACAGCATTGCGGTCAACGTGCTGGACACCTACGGCGAAGGCGGCCTGGCCGGCCCCTCAACGGCATACGGCCTGCAGTTCGACAACGGCGAGCGCGTGGCACTGCAGGGCCTGTGGAAATACCGGGTGGCGGCGGGCCAGCAGGCGCCGCCTTTCGCGCCATGGCAGGCCGCCACCGGGCTGTCGACGCTGTACAACGGGATGATCGCACCGCTCGGGGGCTTCGGGCTGCGCGGCATGCTCTGGTATCAAGGTGAATCGAACACCAGCGATGGTGCGGCGTATGCGATGCGGTTGCGTGCGCTGCGCGGGGACTGGCGGCGGCAGTTCGGTGCGCGCACGCCACTGCTGCTGGTGCAGCTGGCCGGCTACGGCCAGCCGCCGGTTGTGCCCGCCGCCAGCGGTTGGGCGCAGGTGCGTGAGGCGCAGCGGCGCGTCGCCGCCGAGGATGCGCGGAGCGGGCTCGCCATTGCCATCGACATCGGCGACGCCTACGACATCCATCCGCCGAACAAGCAGGAGCTCGGGCGCCGCCTGGCGCGCGTGGCGCGCCACGTGGTGTACGGCAAGCAGGACGTGGCGCCGTCGGGTCCGCGAGCGGTAACGGCCGTGCGGACGCCCGCTGGCGTGGCCATTGCGTTCGAGGATGTCGAAGGCGTGCTCACCGCGACCGGCGCGCTGCGTCCGATTGGTTTTGAACTGTGCGGGACCAGGGGTGATACCCGCCACTGCGACTACGGCGACGCCGAACTGGATGGGCGCCGGATCCTGCTGCGCGGCCCGCTGTCGACGCACGCAACGCATGTCCGCTATTGCTGGGCCGATGGCCCGGTGTGCACGCTACGCGACCGCAGCGGGGCACCGGCAGGCCCGTTCGAACTTCCCATTGCCGAAGCCGAGACGCGACGATGATGACGTTGTCCAAGCAGTCCCCTCCGGTCCGCGACAGGGCCGGCCTGAGGTCGATGGCGCGCCACCTGCTGGCGGCGGCACTCCTGCTGTCGGCCGCAACCAGCCCGGCCAGCGCGCCGCCGGACGCACCGCCGGTGTACTTCGACTGGTTCGAATACCGCGGCCACGACGCGGCCTTCGACACGCCGCTGCCGGTCGGCCACTACCGCAATCCGGTGCTGGCCGGCTTCCATGCCGATCCCAGCATCGTGAGCGCGAACGGCCGGTTCTACCTGGTCAATTCCAGCTTCACCTATTTCCCGGGCATTCCGGTGTTCGAGAGTGCCGACCTGGTTCACTGGAAGCAGATCGGCAACGTGATCGACCGCGCCACGCAGCTGGATTTCGACGGGCTGAGCGTCTCGCGCGGCATCTTCGCGCCCACCATCGAATACCACGATGGGGTCTTCTACGTGGTGACCACGGCCACCGACAGTGGTGGCAACTTCATTGCCACCGCGCGCGACCCGGCCGGTCCGTGGTCCGATCCGCACTGGCTGCCCGGCATCGATGGCATCGATCCATCACTGTTCTTCGATGACGACGGCAAGGTGTACCTGGTCAACAACGATGCACCGCCCGGCCCGCCGCGCTACGACGGGCACCGCGCCATCTGGATGCAGCAGATCGATCTGGCTGCCTTCAAGCCGGTCGGGCCGCGCCGGGTGCTGGTCGACGCGGGCGTGGAGCCGGCGAAGAACCCGATCTGGATCGAAGGACCCCACATCTACAAGCGCCAGGGCTGGTATTACCTGTCCGATGCCGAAGGCGGCACCGGGCCGCAGCACTCCCAGGTGGTGCTGCGCAGCCGCACCGTGTGGGGCCCGTATGACCCCTACGCGGGCAATCCGATCCTGACCCAGCGCGAGCTGCCCGACGACCGACCGCTACCGATCACCAATGCCGGCCATGCCGACCTGGTCGAAGGCCCGGACGGTTCGTGGTGGGCGGTGTTCCTGGCCAGCCGCAACTATCAGACGCGGCACTACAACACCGGGCGCGAGACCTATCTGCTGCCGGTGCGCTGGCAGGACGGCTGGCCACGGATCCTGCCGGCCGACCAGCCCATCCCCTACGTGGTCAAGGCGCCGTCGTGGATGCAGGGCGAGGCATCCCAGGCCCCCTCGACCGGCAACTTCGTCGAGCGCGACAACTTCGATGGACCGAGGCTCGATCGCCAGTGGCTGCGCGTGCGGGTGCCCAAGCACGCCTGGGCCGACCTGGCCACGCGCCCGGGAATGCTGGCCGTGCACCCGCTTGCCGAGGATCTGGACACGCTGCGCAATCCCGCGTTCCTTGGCCGACGCCAGCAGCACCTGCGCTTCGAGGCGAGCGCCGCGATGAGCCGGCCGGGGCCTGGCGTGGCGGCCGGCCTGGCGGCGTTCCAGAGCGAGGCGTACTGGTACTTCCTTGGCGTTCGCAGCCTTCCGGACGAGCGACTTTCGCTCTTCCTGGAAGTTCGTGATGGCGGTGGCAGTACGCGCATCGTGGCGACCCGCGAGGTGCGGGCACCGGACGCGTTGCGCCTGAAGATCGCCGGCAACGAGGGCGACTACGCGTTCTCGTTCGATACCGGCGACGGGCAGGGCTGGCAACTGCTTGCAGGCAAGGTGGATGGCACCGTTCTGAGCACGGACCGGGCAGGCGGCTTCGTAGGCGCACTGCTGGGTCCCTTCGCGCGCGATGAGCGCACCGGGAGAAGCAAATGAGGCTGTCGCTGTCGTCCAACGCCCGTCGCCGCACATTGCGCCGCGGGCTCACTGTGTTCGTTCTGACCTGCATCGCGGCGGCCGCATCCGCAGCCGCGCCGCGGCCCTGGCTGGACGTTTCGGCCAGCTTCGAGCAACGGGCTGCCTCACTCGTCGCGCAGATGACGCTGGATGAGAAAGCCGCGCAGATGCAGAACGCCGCGCCGGCAATCGAACGCCTGGGTGTGCCCGCCTACGACTGGTGGAATGAGGGACTGCATGGCGTGGCACGGGCAGGGCAGGCCACGGTCTTTCCGCAGGCGATCGGCCTGGCCGCGACCTTCGATGTGCCGTTGATGGGGCAGGTGGCCACGACGATCAGCGATGAGGCCCGCGCAAAGCACCACCAGTTCCTCCGCCAAGGCGCGCACGGCCGTTACCAGGGGCTGACCTTCTGGTCGCCGAACGTCAACATCTTCCGCGACCCGCGCTGGGGCCGCGGACAGGAAACCTATGGCGAGGACCCGTACCTCACCGCGCGCATGGGCGTGGCCTTCGTACGTGGCCTGCAGGGCGACGACCCCGTCTACCGCAAGCTGGACGCCACCGCCAAGCATCTGGCCGTGCACAGCGGGCCGGAGGCCGACCGCCATCACTTCGATGCACGGCCCAGCCGGCGCGACCTGTATGACACCTACCTGCCGGCATTCGAGGCGCTGGTCAAGGAGGGCGACGTCGATGCTGTGATGGGCGCCTACAACCGCGTGTACGGCGAGTCCGCCAGTGCCAGCCGTTTCCTGCTGCGCGATGTGCTGCGACGCGACTGGGGCTTCAAGGGCTACGTGGTCTCGGACTGCTGGGCCATCGTCGACATCTGGAAGCACCACCATATCGTGACCACGCGCGAAGCCGCTGCGGCGCTGGCGGTCAGGAATGGCACCGAGCTGGAATGCGGCCAGGAGTACGCCACGCTTCCGTCGGCCGTGCGTCAGGGTTTGATCAGCGAAGCGGAGATCGACGATGCGGTGACCCGTCTGTTCACCGCACGGATGCGCCTGGGCATGTTCGACCCGCCGGAGCGGGTGCGCTGGGCGCGCATTCCGGCCTCGGTGAACCAGGCCCCGGCCCATGATGCGCTGGCGCTCAAGGCCGCGCAGGCGTCGCTGGTGCTGCTGAAGAACGACGGCATCCTGCCGCTGTCACGCGACATCAAGCGCATTGCCGTGGTCGGACCCACTGCCGACGACACCATGGCGCTGCTCGGCAACTACTTCGGCACACCGGCCGCGCCGGTCACGATCCTGCAGGGCATACGCGAGGCGGCCAAGGGCGTCGAGGTTCGCTATGCCCGCGGCGTGGACCTGGTGGAGGGCCGCGACGATCCCGGTGCCACGCCGTTGATCGAGCCGACCTTCCTGCGGCCTTCGGCGGACTCGCCCGAGCGTGGCCTGCGTGGCGAGTACTTCCGCACGCCCGACCTGTCCGGTACGCCGTCCCTGGTGCGTACCGACGCGCAGATCGGCTTCCGCTGGGACCGCGGCTCGCCGACCGACAACCTGCTGGCACGCGGCGAAGCGGCACCGGGGCAGGGGATCCCGAACGACCGCTTCAGCATCCGCTGGAGCGGCCAACTGCTGCCACCCGTGTCCGGCCGCTACCGGCTGGAGGTGGCCGGCGATGATGGCTACCGCCTGTACCTGGACGGCAAGCGCGTGATCGATCACTGGGTGAACACAGATCGCCTGCATGCCGAGGGCATCGAACTGGAGCTGCAGGCCGGGCGTGCCTACGCGCTGACGCTGGAGTACTACGACGACGAGCGCGATGCCGGCGTGCGCCTGGGCTGGCGCATGCCCGGCGCCAAGGCGCCGTTCGATGAAGCGCTCGATGCCGCACGCGAAGCCGATGTGGTGGTGTTCGTCGGCGGCCTTACCGGCGATGTCGAAGGCGAGGAAATGACGGTCAACTATCCGGGCTTTGCCGGTGGCGACCGTACCGACCTGCGGTTGCCCGCGCCGCAGCGCACCCTGCTGGAGGCCCTGCACGCTACCGGCAAGCCGGTGGTGATGGTGCTCACCGGCGGCTCGGCCATTGCCGTGGACTGGGCGCAGTCGCATCTGCCGGCGATCCTGATGAGCTGGTACCCCGGGCAGCGCGGCGGCACCGCCGTCGGCCAGGCGCTGTTCGGCGACGTCAATCCCGCCGGCCGGTTGCCAGTGACGTTCTACAAGGCCAGCGAAGCGTTGCCGGCATTCGACGACTACGCCATGGAGGGCCGAACCTATCGCTACTTCCGCGGCACGCCGCTTTATCCGTTCGGTCACGGCCTGTCGTACACGCGGTTCGACTATGGAACGCTCCGCCTCGATGCAGACAGCCTCCGCGCCGATGGCCGCCTGGGCGTGGCGGTCGATGTGACCAACGCAGGCACGCGCAGCGGTGACGAAGTGGTGCAGCTGTACGTGCGGCGCGAGCACGCTGGCAGCGGCGATGCCGTGCAGGAGCTGCGTGGCTTCCAGCGGATCCATCTGGCCCCGGGCGAACACCGCACGGTGACGTTCACCCTGGAGGCAGCGCAGGCCCTGCGCCACTATGACGAAGCGCGCGCCGCGTATGAGGTGCGGCCCGGTGCCTACGAGGTCAGGGTGGGGGCGTCCAGTGCCGATGCACGCGCGCAGGGCAGGTTCACGGTGGTGTCCGCGCATGACTGATCGCTCTCGCCGGCATCGATTTCCCTCCGCCCAGATCCCTTTTCCAGGACGTCCGCTGCATGGCAAGCACTGAACACGCGCTATCGGTACGCGAGAAGCTCGGCTACAGCCTGGGCGATCTCGCCGCCAACCTGATCTTCCAGACCCTGATCACCTACCTGGCGTTCTTCTACACCGACGTCTACCGCCTGCCAGCTGCGACCGCGGCCACGATCATCTTCGTGGTGGGCCTGCTGGGTGCGTTCGTGTTCACGCCGTTGATCGGCATCGCGGCTGACCGGACGACCACCCGTTGGGGCCGCTTCCGGCCGTGGATCCTGTGGACGGCCATTCCTTTTGGCGTACTGTCCCTGCTGGCGTTCAGCACGCCGGACCTGGGCGAGCGCGGAAAGGTGATCTATGCACTGGCCACCTACGCGCTGCTGGTGTGCGTGTACGCAGCGAACAACCTGCCGTACTCGGCGCTGAGCGGCGTGCTGACCGGCAGCATGGCCCAGCGCAACAGCCTTTCGGCCTACCGCTTCGTGGCCGTGATGATCGCGCAGTTCATCATCCAGGTGCTGCTGATGCCGCTGGTGCTGATCCTGGGTGACGGCGACCGGGTGCGCGGCTTCGAGCAGGTCATGACCGCATTCGCCATCATCGGCACGGCGTTCTTCCTGATCACGTTCGCCACCACCCGCGAACGCATCGTGCCGACGCGCGAACAGACCGGCGGCATAGTGCAGGACCTGTCGGACCTGCTGCACAACCGCCCGTGGCAGGTGATGCTGGCCCTGACCGTGCTGGTGTTCATCAACCTGGCATTGAAAGGCGGTACCTACATCTATTACTTCCAGTACTACATGAGTGAAGCGGCGCTGGCCGGCTTCCTTGAAAACTCGGGGTTCAACGGCCTGGTCAGCGCGTTGAATGCTGCGCTGGCCAGCGCCGGCTTCGCGGCGTTCACCTGGCCGAAGGACGCGGCCACCTCGGCGTTCAGCCTGTTCAACGCGTGCGGCATCCTCTGCATGATCCTGGGTATCGGCGCATCGCGACGGTTGGCGGACCGCTTCGGCAAGCGCGACGTCTTCGGTGGCGCCCTGTTTGTCTCGACCCTGTTCCTGCTTGCCTTCTACCTGTTTCCACCCACGGCGGTGGCGGTGGCGTTCGGCGCCTTCATGCTGCATGGCTTCTGCTACGGCATCACCATCCCGTTGCTGTGGGCGATGATCGCCGACGTCGCGGACTACTCGGAGTGGAAGAACCATCGGCGGGCAACCGCGATCATCTTCTCGGCGATGCTGTGCGGGCTGAAGATCGGCCTCAGCGTGGGCGGCGCGCTGGTCGCCGCGATCCTCGCCCACTACGGCTACCAGGCCGGCCTGGCGCAGCAGCCTGAGGCCGTGGTGCAGGGCATCCGCCTGACCGTAAGCGTCTACTGCTCCCTTCCTTTCCTGCTCGCCGTGGCGCTGCTGGTCTTCTACAGGATCGACAAGCGCACCGAAACCCGCATCGAGCAGGACCTCCACCTGCGTCGCCGTTCCGCCGACGCCTCCGTGTAACTCCAAGATGACGACCATGATCGACCTCTCTGCCGGCGAAGACGGCCAGGCCAGCGAAGCCCGTCTTGCGCAGCTCACCGCGCACGCCATTTCGCAACCGCTGGTGACCCACATCTATACCGCCGACCCTTCGGCGCATGTGTTCGAGGGGCGCCTGTACATCTATCCGTCGCACGACATCGACGGCGGCCAGCCATTCGACGACGAAGGTGGCCACTTCGGCATGCAGGATTATCATGTGCTGAAGATGGATACGCCCGACGGCACGGCCGTCGATTGCGGCATGGCGTTGCATGTGCGCGACGTGCCCTGGGCCCGGAAACAGATGTGGGCCCCCGATGCCGCCTGCCGTGATGGCCGCTACTACCTCTACTTCCCGGCCAAGGATGCCGAGGGCCGGTTCCGCATCGGCGTGGCGATCGGTGCGCGGCCGGAGGGCCCGTTCGTGCCCCAGCCGGAGCCGATCAAGGGTGCGTACTCGATCGACCCGGCCGTGTTCGAAGACGAGGATGGCAGCCACTACCTGTACTTCGGCGGCATATGGGGCGGGCAGCTGCAGAAATATCGTGACAACCAGTACAGCGAGGCCCACGAGGAGCCCGAGGGCAGCGCACCGGCGCTGGGCCCGCGCGTGGGCCGCCTGGATGCCGGCATGACCGAGCTGGCCGAACCCATCCGCGAAGTGCAGATCCTGGATGAGCATGGCCAGCCGCTGCGCGCGGACGACCATGCGCGCCGCTTCTTCGAAGGTCCGTGGCTGCACAGGTACCAGGGTCGCTACTACCTGTCGTACTCCACTGGCAACACCCACCAGCTGTGCTACGCCATCGGCGACAGCCCGTATGGACCGTTCACCTACGCTGGCGTGATCCTCACCCCCGTGGTCGGTTGGACCACCCACCACTCCATCTGCCAGTTCGAAGGACAGTGGTACCTGTTCTATCACGATGCACTGATGTCCGGCGGCATCACCCACCTGCGCTCGGCCAAGTGCACGCCGCTGCACATGGAGCCGGACGGAAGCATCCGCACGATCAACCCGTATGGGGCCTGAGCGGATGCTGCCGGTGGATGATGCGCTGGCTCCGCTGCCAGCCGGCGAGCTGCACTGGCTGAGGTGCGGCGAACTGGAGGTTGCGTTCGCCGCAGGGGCGGGCGGGCGCGTGGCGCACCTGCGCTACCAGGGCGTGGAATGGCTGGTGGATGCGCAGCAGGCAGGCCCGGCGGCGATCGCGTGGGGCTGCTACCCGATGGTGCCGTGGGCCGGGCGCATCCGCCGTGGACAGTTCCATTTTGACGGCAGGCCGCATCGGCTGCCGCTCAACTTCGACGGGCACGCCATCCATGGGGTGGGTTTCTCGCGACCCTGGCGGATCGACCGCTTGGACGCGGCGGCAGCCCGGTTGTCGCTGGAGCTGCCGAGCGACGGCTACTGGCCTTTCGGTGGCGCTGCCGTGCTGGACCTGCAGTTGCAGGCTCACAGCCTGCAGATGGACCTCTCGGTCCAGGCCGGCGGCCAGGCGATGCCGGCGGTGCTGGGCTGGCACCCCTGGTTCCGGAAGCCGGAACGACTGCTTTTCAGTCCTCGCTCGATGTATCCGCGGGACAGGGAAGGTATTGCCACGCTGCCCCGCGTGGAGCCCACCACCGGCCCCTGGGATGACTGCTTCATCGCCGACGGTGACGTCACGCTGATACGCGAAGGCCAGCACCTGCGGCTGAGGTCGGACCACGACCACTGGGTGGTCTACGATGGTACGCCGCACGCCACCTGTGTCGAGCCGCAGAGCGGCCCGCCAGATGGCTACACCCTGGCACCGCACCGGCTGGAGCCCGGCCAGCGCCTCGCGTTGACATTCGAACTGGCGTGGGCGGCGGACAGCACCTGAAACCCCGGCCAGGGCAGGCGATCACCCGGGTGCCGGGCGGTCGGTACGCCGCCTGGACCGGCCGTGGACCCGGTGCCTGACACGGGCCGCGCCCCAGGACCACCTGACATTTCCTACAGGTTCCAGTCGATCCGCATGCCCGCGATCAGCGCATCCGGCAGGTCGTGCTGGCGTGCGGGCTCATTGAACTGGTCGGGGTGCACGATGTAGTGCAGGTTCGGTGCAACACGAAGCTGCGGGGTGAGCTGGATGCCGTAGCTCAGCTCCATCATCACCTGGCTCCCGTGCGGGGTGCCGCTGCCACCGGCGGCGGCGCGGGCGAGGTGCAGGTCTTCCAGCGCGATGCTGCTGTACTTCTGCTGGGTCACGACGAAAGCGATGCTGTCCTGCGGCCGCCGGGCGAACGTGCCTTTCTGCACCAGCCCGGCCTGCAGGAAATGATCCTCGATCAACTGGCCGGAGGTGCCCTTGAGCGCCGCACCGAAAAGGGTCAGGCCGCGGCCGGCACCATCACTGGTGAGTTGCTGCTCGAAGCGGGCGAACGCACCGGAGCGACCGTGACGCGTCGCGTACTCCTGGCCACTGAGCAGCGCGGGAATGCCGTTGGCATCGCGCAGCGGATCGCGATAGGTCGAGTTGTCCTGCCAACCACCGAGTTCGTAGCGGGCTTTCAGTCGTGCCGAAGCAGGGCTGCGCCAGCCGATCGTGTAGGGCACGATCCAGCCGGTGGCCTGGTTCGTATTCCACTTCAGGCCATGCTGGCCATCCTCGGCCTGGCTGGGATCAACCTGGTAGGCGCCGACGCGGACATAGACATCGGGCGTCACCCAGGCCGTGGCATCGGCCATCCAGCTCGATACCGGCCACCAGGTGAAACTGCTGGTGCGGAATACGTAGGTCGGGTTGCCACAGGCCGAGTTGCCCTGGAAGTACTGGCACAGGTCCGAACCCAGGTGGTGGATGTTGGCGACGCTGCGCCCTGCTTCCAGCACCAACCGGTCGTTGAACAACTTCTGTTCGAGGGTCAGGTTGGCCAGGCGCGTGCCCTGGCCGCCGTAGATTTCCTGCACCGAGGTGCTGTTGCCTGTACTGCTGTTGGCGAGATTGGTGCCATGGCGGTTGATGCCGTAGGCCTTGACCGTCGCACCTCGCCAGCCAAACGCCGCGTCCAGGTCCACGTCGGCACCGAACATCAGCTGGCCGGCATAGGCCGTGCCGCTGCGCTTGCCACCGTCGAGCGTGGCGGCCGCTTCGCCGGTGTAGGCGAGCTTCGGAGCGAAGACGTCGCTCGCGTCGGCGGCTGCGGCCAGTGATGGCAGGGCCAGCAGGATCACTGTCGGCAGCAGGCGGCGGGAAGGGGAGGTCATGGGCGGGTTCCTTTTACAGGGTGGGAGCCGTGACCGGCTTCTTGAGCACGCGCAGCGCGACCGCAGTGACGGCCACGCCGGCCACGAGTGCCAGCAGGTAGATGCCAAGGTGGGTGACTGCGTTCGGGATCGGCAGCACGAACACGCCGCCATGCGGCACCTTCAGTTCGACGCCTGCGGCCATCGAGATCGCACCGGCCACGGCAGAACCAAGGATCAGCGCCGGAATGGTGCGCAGCGGATCACGCGCGGCATAGGGGATCGCGCCTTCGGTCACGAAACTGAGGCCAAGCACGCCAGCGGCACCGGCCGTGCCACGCTCCTCGGCAGTGAAGCGGCTACTGAACAGCCATGTCGCCAGTGCGATACCCAGCGGCGGCGTCATGCCGCCGATCATCGTCGCCGCCATCGGCGTGTAGACCTGGCTGGAAATCAATGCGGTGGAGAAGGCGTAGGACGCCTTGTTGACGGGTCCGCCCATGTCCACCGCCATCATGCCGCCCAGCAGCAGGCCAAGCAGGATCGCGCTGCTGCCTTGCATGCCGCGCAGCCAGTCGGTCAGCCAGGCCAGCAGCCCAGCCACCGGCGTACCGATTACATACATCATCAACAGGCCGACCAGCAGCGTGCCCAGCACCGGCAGGATCAGCACCGGCTTGAGGCCTTCCAGGCTGCGCGGCAGGCGCAGCGCACGGTTGATCCAATGCACGCCGTAGCCGGCGATGAAACCGGCCAGGATGCCGCCGATGAAGCCCGCATCCATGTTGACTGCCACCAATCCCCCGATCATGCCCGGGGCGATGCCCGGGCGATCGGCGATGGAGTAGGCGATGTAGCCGGCCAGTGCCGGCACCATCAGCATGAAGCCGGACTTGGCGCCGATCTGGAACAGCGACCAGGCCAGCGTGCCCTTGTGTGCATCGTCGAAGGCATAGATGCCGCCGAGCGCGAACGCCAGTGCGATCAGCAGGCCGCCGGCAGTGACGAACGGCAGCATGAACGACACGCCGGTCATCAGGTGCTTGTAGGGGCCGGCGACCCTGGCCTTCTCGGTGGTGCGACCTGAAGCCACCGTGCCGGTCTGCACGCCAGCCTCGGCCAGCGCCTTGCGGATCAGGTTCTGGCCGTCATTGATCGCCGGCTTGGTGCCGCTCTTGAACAGGCGTTTGCCAGCAAAGCGCGACAGATCGACTTCGCGGTCGGCGGCGATCAGCACCAGGTCGGCGGCAGCGATTTCGCCGTCGCTCAACGCATCCTGCGCGCCGACCGAGCCCTGGGTTTCCACCCGGATCGCGTGGCCCAGTGCCTTGGCCGCCTGCTGCAGGCCTTCGGCCGCCATGAACGTGTGGGCGATGCCAGTCGGGCAGGAGGTGACGGCGACGATGCGCTTGCCCGCGTCATCCCTGGAAGGGAGTGCCGATGCTGCGGCGAGCTGCGCCAGCACGGCGAGCGGGTCGTCCAGCACTTCACCGAGGCCGGCGCGCACGATCTGGGCATTGCCGAAGCGGGCGCTGTCCGCCTCGCCGTCACCCACCAGCAGCAGCTGCGTTGCGGCGGCAGCCTGCGCGTCGGACAGTGCCCCGGTCACGCCCTGATTGCTGCGGATTTCGATCGCCAATTCGACCCTTTGCTGGCGTGCGGCGCGGCGCAGCGCTTCGGCGGCAAGAACGGCCTCGATGCTGCGTTCGCCAGCGGCGATGACTACGGTGGAAGCTTGCATGGCAACTCCTGGAATTCTTCGGGTTCGTCCTTGCAGCAGGGGCCATCGGTGGCCCAAGGCCAGCCGCAGCCCCCTCTGCAGGGGTTTCAATCCAACCGCTCGATCAGTACATCGCCGGTCCACGCGCGCACCTGCGCCGGGTCCAGCCGTCGCGCGTCGCCACTCTCCAGCCGGCTCATCGAGAACGCCGTGGCCAGTCGCGCACAACCGGCCAGGTCGGGGGAGGGCTCCAACAAGGCGGCGGCGATGCCGGCGACCATGGCGTCGCCGGCACCGACCGTACTGCCCTGCGCCAGTCGCGCCGGTCGTGCGACCAGGGCGCCGCTGCGATCAATGAACAGCGCGCCGTCGGCGCCCATCGAGATCGCTACGAGTGCAACTCCGCGTTCGACCAGGGCCAGGCCCGCGGCGCGCAGGGCGCTGCGATCCAGCAGCGGCGTGCCGGCCCAGGCCTCCAGTTCATGGCGGTTGGGCTTGACCGCGTAGGGCAGTGCACCCTGTGCACCACTCAACGCCGCGGCAAGCGCGTCGCCACTGGTATCCAGCAGTACGCGCGCGCCGGCGGCGCGTACCTGCGCCTGCAGTTGGGCCCATGCATCGGCTTGCAGCCCGGACGGAAGGCTGCCGGACAGCACCACCGGCAGCTCCGGCTGGAGCAGTGCGTCGAGTCGGCGCGATACCGCGTCCAGATCGGCGTCGCACAGTGACAGGCCGGGCAGGTTGATGTCGGTGGTCTCGCCGTTGGCATCTTCCACCAGCTTGATGTTGGTGCGGGTACGACCCGGAATGCGCAGACACGCGTCTGCGATGCCCCGATCGGAAAACAGTGCGCTGAACACGCCGTCGTTGCCATCGCCGAGCACGCCCAGCGCAGTGGTCGGCACGCCCCAGTCTGCCAGGCAGGCGGCCACGTTGATGCCTTTGCCGCCGGCGTCGTCGCGGGAACTGCGGGCGCGATGCACGTGACCCGGTTGCAGGTTCGCCAGCCGCACGGTCTGGTCGATTGCCGGGTTCAGGGTAATGGTGACGGCGCGGGAACTCATGCGCGCGCTCCATCGAGGGCACGCACCTGCTCAGCGGTTTCGCAGTCCAGCGCCGTCGCAGCCAGCGTTCGCAGATCGGCCAGCGCGCTGCCACGCAGGCGTGCTTTCACGGCCGGGATGTCGTTCGGGGTCATCGACAGTTCGTCCACGCCCAGGCCGGCCAACAGCAGTGCGCCGAACGGATCGCCGGCCAGCCCGCCACAGACGCCCACCCAGCGCCCATGCAGTCGTGCGCCTTCCACCGTGGCGCGGATCGCGCGCAGCACGGCCGGATGCAGGCTGTCGGCCTCGGCGGCCAGTTCCGGATTCTGGCGGTCGATCGCCAGCACGTACTGGGTCAGGTCGTTGGTACCGATCGAGAAGAAGTCGGCGTGGCGGGCCAGCACATCGCTCTGCGCCGCAGCGGCCGGCACTTCGATCATGATGCCGATCGGTACCGCGGGCGCCTGCAGTGCTGCGCGCTGGCGCTCGCAGATGGCGCGCAGTGCGACCAGCTCGCTCACCGAGGTGATCATCGGGAACATGATGGACAGGCGCGCGCCGTCTTTCGCCGCGCGGTACAGCGCACGCAGCTGCGGTTCCAGCAGGTCCGGCCGGCGCAGCAGCAGGCGCGCGCCGCGCACGCCCAGGAACGGGTTTTCTTCATGCGGCAGCTCCAGGTGCGCCACCTGCTTGTCGCCACCGATATCGAGCGCACGCACGATCAGTGGGCGGCCGCCGAGTGCCTTGGCCATCGCCACATACGTGGTGTACTGCTCATCCTCGCTGGGCGTACTGCCACGTTCAAGGAACAGGAATTCGGTGCGCATCAGGCCGACGCCTTCCGCGCCTTGCTCCAGTGCCAGCGGCACCTGCTCGGGCAGGTTGACGTTGGCGCCGATGTCGATGCGGTGGCCGTCCGGCGTCTGTGCCGGCTGCGCGCGTTGCGCCGCTTCACGCTCGCGGATCTGCTGCTGTTCGGCGATCCACGCGCGCGCCGAGGCGAGGTCGGCCTCGGACGGAGACAGGTAGAGCCGCCCGCTGCTGCCGTCGATGATCGCCTCGCGACCGGCGCTGATCGCGAGCAGCTCGCCCCCCCCGGCGACCAGCGCCGGCAGGCCGAGGGTGCGCGAGAGGATGGCGGTGTGCGAGGTCGGCCCGCCCTGCGCGGTGGCCAGGCCAATCACGCGGGTAGTGTCGAGGTTGGCCGTGTCGGACGGCGACAGGTCCGCCGCGATCAGGATGCACGGGTGCGCGGGCAGGTCGGCCAGGCCGCCACCGGCGGCCGACGGATCAAGCTGCGCCAGCACTCGGCGGCCAACGTCACGCAGGTCGGCGGCGCGCCCGGCCAGCACCGAGTTGCCCAGCGCGGCCAGGCCCGAGGCGATGTGTTCGATGGCCTGGTGCCAGGACCATGCGACGCCATGGCCTTCGACCATCAGCTGGCAGGTACGGGTAATCAGGTCGGTGTCGTCCAACAGCGCGGCATGGGCCTTGAAGATGGCGGCGTCCGAGGCGCCAAGCCGGCGCTGGGTGTCATCCTGCAGCGCGGCCAACTGCTGGCGGGTACGTGCGAGCGCGTCCTGCAGACGCGCCCCGCCTTCGCCGAGCGGGGCCGGGTGATCGGCGACCTCGGCCTGCGTGCTGGCCAATACATGCACCGGGCCGATTGCCAGCCCAGGGCTGGCACCGATGCCGACGATGGCAGCCTGTGCCTCGGGCGGATTCCAGCCTGCCACCGGCGTGGCCTTGCGTTGTGCTGCGCGTTCGGCGTCGGCCTTTTCCTGTCCCACCAGGTCCTCCATGACCCTGCGCAGCGCGGTCAGCAGGGCAGGGGCATCCGCCCCATCGGCAGACACGCTGACGGCATCGCCATGACGCAGGCCAAGTTGCAGCAGCGCGACCAGACTCTTGGCGTCCGCTGCCTGGTCGCCGGCACGCACCTGGGCGCGGGCCGCAAAGCGGCGCGCCGTCTCTGCCCAGCGCGTGGCCGGGCGCGCGTGCAGGCCGCTGGGGTAGGCAATGGTCCAGTCAAAGCGCTCGGCCAGATCGGTGGCCGGTACCTGGGTGGTCGTGATCGCAATGTCGCCGGTCAGCGCGTTGACGATCTCACCCGCATCGGTGGTCGCAAACAGGCGCTGCAGCGTTGCCTCATCCTGGATCAGCCGGGTCAGGCGGCGCAGCAGGGTAATGTGGGTATCGGACTGGGCAGCGATGCCAACCACCAGACGGGTGACCTGCCCCGGATTCCATTCCACGCCTTCCGGCAACTGCAGCACGGCAATGCCGTCGCGGCGCACCAGATGGCGGTCGTCGCCAAGCCCGTGCGGGATTGCCACGCCATGGCCAAGGAAGGTGTTGGCCAGCGCTTCGCGCCGTCCCATGCTGGCCTCGTACCCCGGCGCCACGCAGCCGGCCGCGACCAGCATCTGCGCGACCTGGGCGATCGCATCGGTCTTGTCCTGCGCCCGCGCGTCCAGGCGGATCAGTTCCCGGCTGACGGGGGAGGGGAAGGTCTGGGGCGACAAAGGGCGGCTCCGGCAAAAGGATGGCTGGGCATATTGGGAACGTTCCCACCGTCTATTTCAATGTGCACTGCACAAAATGCCAATAGCTCTTTGGCGTTAGCATTGTCCTGAACAGCCGCCGGGCCATGGCAGGCGCACTTTTCCGGGAACGTTTCCAATGAGTATCAGCATCAATGACGTCGCGCGTGTAGCGGGGGTATCCAAGTCCACCGTGTCGCGGGTGCTCGGGGGCGGCCCGGTCAGCGAAGAGGTTCGCGGCCGGGTCGAGGTGGCAATCCGCCAGACCGGCTATCGGCCGAACCTGCAGGCAAGGCGGCTGCGCTCCCGGCACACCGGCATCATCGGGTTGATCGTTGCGGATATCCGCAACCCGTTCTTCACTGCGCTTATCCGTGCGGTGGAGGAGGTCGCCTATCGCGAAGGCCTGCGCGTCACGCTCTGCAACACCGACGAAGACCCCGAGCGCGAGGCGCTGTACCTGCAGTTGATGCACGAGGAGCGCATCAGTGGACTGATCTTTGCGCCCACACGGACCACGGTGGGGCGGCTGGAACGGCTCACGCTGGACTTCCCGACGGTACTGGTGGACCGCGCCGCGGCCAGCGGGTCGATCGACAGCGTGGTGCTGGACAATCCCGCGGCGATGGGCGCGCTGGTCGAGCATCTCGTCGAGCGTGGCTATCGCCGCATCGGCGGCCTGTTCGGCAGCACCAGCACCACGGCGGCCGAGCGCCGCGACGGCTATCTTGCTGCGATGCGCACGCACGGATTGGAGCCGGATTACCGTGAAGTCGAGCCAACGGCCGAGGCCGCCATCGCAACGGTCGACCAATGGCTGGCCGGCCCTTCGCGTCCCGACGCGCTGGTCACCAGCAACAGCCTGCTGCTCATGGGTGCATTGAAGGCGGCACGCAGCGCCGGTCTCGCCATTCCAGGAGAGCTGGCGCTGGCAGGGTTCGACAACGAGCGCTGGACCGAGCTGGTCGAACCTGGCATTACCGTGGTCGAGCAGCCGGTTGAAGACATGGGGCGCGCTGCGATGTCGCTGTTGCTGGAACGCCTGCGCATGCCGGAGCTGCCCGTGCGCAGGCTGGTGATGACGGGAAGGTGCGTGGTGAGAGGGTCGACGGCTGGGCGATAGTCCGGCACCGGCCTGCGGCAGCCGCCAGATGTTGGCGGGTCATGCGTTGTCTGCTACAAGCCAACTGTACGCAGACACAGTGGAGGATCGCCTTGTCAGAGCCCTATTCAGCACTGCTCCGCCTGAAGATTTCCCACCACGATCTTTCCAGATGGCTGGCAGCGCCCGTGCCTTCATCATCCCGTTGGTCCGACTGGCGAGGCATCTCCGGGCAGTGGCGCATGGAAAACGGTCAATACCTTGCCTCGTGCAGCGACGAGGCGTTGGACCACCTGCTCGCGGATTGCCAGGCGCTGTTGGCCCGCTACCCCGACAATCGCGCCGCATTGAAGGCTTTCCTTGCCTCTGCACAGGCCGGGAATATCCAGATTGCCGCCTATGACCGCACTGCTACGCACTTTGTCGCAGGATCGCTGACGTATTCGGAGAGCCTTTACGATCTCATCGCGTTTCTTGCCGTGGCACGAGGCGCCGCCGACTTCCTGAAGGGGGGCGACGAAGGCGTGGCACTGATCCACGACTATCTCTGGGCCGAGGAAGGTGAGCAGGAGACGGTTGCTGCGATTGGGCTGGCCGGCCCCGGGGAATCCGGATTCCTGTCATCCGCAGACCTGGATGCCGCCACCGAGCCCTTCGAAACATTGGTGGAGGCCATGCTGGAAGCCGAGGACGACCCGGAGTTTCGTCCGCGCAACCAGCTTGATCGGCTTTGACCTCTGCCGCGTGGCATCCATGAAAGCAACAGCCAGGGCCCCGAAATGAAAGGACATCACACTCCCAACGCGCGCCACCGCATGCCTCGGCTCCTCGCACTTGGCCTCTGTGCGCTGGCTGGGTCCGCCGTGGCCGGAACAACGCAGCCGGCACGGACCTGGCTTGTCAGCGGCACGGAACTCATTACCCTCCTGCAGGGGAAAGGCGATGACGGGTTCTGCGACGGCGAACAGTGCCGGAGCCTGTCCAGCGCTCGCGCCAGCGGCTATATCCTGGGCGTCGCCGATGCCAGCCGCGGACAGTGGTGCGGGCAGCGCCAGATCCTTCCGCATGAACTGGTCGACCATGTGTCTTCCCATCTCCGGCAACTGCCCCGCGAGCGATTGCAGCAGGATGCGTCGCCACTGGTTGTCGAAGGGCTGCGCACGGCGTTTCCCTGTGGTCGCGGCACACCACGTGGCAACAGTGCCGAGCCCGGCAATGACCAATGAAGCACGCCGCGCCCGCTTGGCGACGATGCGGACGTCCTACACCCTCGCGACACGGTGCATTCACGGCCACCGACGTTCGCGCTTGCCACACTGCATGTTCCTTCCACAGCACGAGGTGCCCCATGGCTACCTGTGATGTCTGCGGCAACAACTACGACAAGAGCTTTACCCTGCAGCAGGGCGGGCGCAGCGGCACGTTCGATTCGTTCGAGTGCGCGATCCACGCATTCGCACCCCGCTGCGCACACTGCAAATGCGCGGTCATTGGGCATGGCGTTGAAGGAAATGGCCAGATCTTCTGCTGTGCACATTGCGCCGGTCATGCCGGCGTACAGGGTATAGCCGACCGGGCCTGAGCTGCCTTCAGCGCCCTCCTGCTTCCTGCCCAGAGACAAGCGAAGAAAGCCGCGCGATCCGGGCTGCACCCGAATCAGCCAGCAGCGCCAGTGCGCGCCGCTTCCGGGATGGCAGCCCCGCCACGACCTCCGATGCCAGCACGACGTCGAACTCTCTGGCGTTGGCATCCAGCGCGGTGGCCAGAACGCACGAATCGGCCGTCATGCCACTCAGGCACAGGCGGCGCACGCCCAGTTTGGCCAGCAGAATCGGCAAGGGACTGGCCAGGAACGCCGAGTGCTTGGGCTTGAGCACGAAGTAATGACCGGGCAAGGGCGAGAGAAGGCTGGCAATTCGTCCCGCCGGACCGCCGTCGCGCCGGCACTGTTCCACCTGCTGGCGGAAATCGCGCTTCCAATCCGAGAAATTGTCATTGGCGTAGATGACCGGCCACCCGCGTTCGTCGAAGTGATCCCTCAGGCGCCGGATCTGCCGGGCCGCCCGCTCTGCCGCGGGCGCCAGCTCCTGCGCGCCCGGGAAATCGAAACGGCTGAACATGTCGATGATCAGCAAGGCCGTCGACGGATCATCTGCCATGGTTCAATCTCCTGTCTGGGTATGCGGCGCCTCGACCGGCTTGGACTGCGGCGAATCTTTCTGGCGCAGGAAGATCGTCAGCACCACCAGAGACAGCACGGCCAGGAACTCGCTTTGCCAGTTCTGCATGGATTCGAACCAGAATGTGCTGCTGGCGAGGTGCTCCACAAAGCCTGGCGGCGGCAATCCCTTCAACTGCTGTTCGGCCTCCTCGGCGCGCCAGCTTCCCAATGCATGCAGCGTAAAGCTGAACAGGAACAACAGCCCGAACGCAATCGCCAACGAATGACCGTAAAGAACCTTCCACAGGCCACCGCGCCTGACCGGCCAGGGCGTGCGTCCGGGTTCGATGCGATTCTGTTCCTGCGCGGGGTCCAGCGGCCGCGATTCGGCCGAACCGCGCTGGCGCAGGCTGACCGTCAGCAGAACGTACATCCCCATCTGCAGGAATTCGCTCTCCCAGTTCTCGAACGTGGCGCTGACGAAGTGCCCAGTAGCCAGGTAGTGCCAGAAATCGATCGGCATGCGTCCGTGCTCGACCAGTTCCTGGTTGTGCACGTGATGCCCCGCAACTGCCTGCCCCACAATGAACGCCAACGTGAGCGCAAGCAGCACCAGTGAGAGACCGTTGCGTTTCCACATGCAAGACCTCGTTCAGGCTGTTCCAAAGATCGTCCATGAAGCTTGCGTGGGCAAAGGGCCATGCCTCGTGATTGCTGCGCATCCGGAATGTGAGGCGGACTCAACGCTTCCCTGTCGGATCGGGATCAGGGCGCTCGTAGTCCTCCGGTACCGCCTTGGGGCCATCGCCGTCGTCGGGCATGTCGTGCTCCTTCCATCTGGCTCGATCATTGCGCCGTTTGTCCGGCGTGTGCGCCTTTGACTGATCGTCCACGTCCGTCGTTGGATTGAAGGGCAGTTTGTCGTTCATGGGCAGCTCCTGCGGCGAGAGAGTGAAGCCTGCACCGCGCCGGGTTAACGCCACGACGCTGCAGAATGAACGCCGCGCACACCGGGATGTCACTGCAGCCGGATGGCGGCCTTGCGATGCTGAAGGCCCGAGCTCCTGGAGCAGCACGATGCAGGCATTGACCTATCACGGCCGCAGGGATGTGCGCGTCGAGACTGTGCCCGACCCGGTACTGGCGGCGGATGACGATCTGATACTGCGGGTGACCGCCACCGCCATCTGCGGTTCAGACCTGCACCTCTACCGCGGCAAGATTCCTGATCTGCACGATGGCGATGTACTGGGCCACGAATTCATGGGCGTGGTGGAAGAGGTCGGCAGCGGCGTGACCCAGGTGAAGCCGGGCGATCGCGTGGTGATTCCCTTCGTGATCGCCTGTGGCGAGTGTTTCCACTGCAGGCTGGCCGAATATGCCGCATGCGAGACCACCAATCCTGGCAAGGGCGCGGCGCTGAACCAGAAAGGGCTGCTGCCGCCAGCTGCTTTGTTCGGATACAGCCATCTGTATGGCGGCGTAGCCGGTGGCCAAGCCGAATTCGTACGCGTGCCGAAGGCCAACGTGGGCCCGTTGCGCATTCCGGAAGGCGTGGCCGATGAGCAGGTGCTGTTCCTGTCTGACATTCTCCCGACCGGCTATCAGGCCGCGCTGAACGCGGGTGTGAAGCCCGGCTCGACGGTGGCCATCTTCGGCGCCGGTCCGGTTGGGCTGATGAGCGCGGCCTGTTGCCGGCTGCTGGGAGCAGAGACCATCTTCATGGTCGACCACCTTCGTTACCGCCTGGACTATGCACGCCGTGCTTACGGCGTCACCCCCATCGACTTCAAGGAGATAGAAGACCCGGCCGATTACATCCTTGCCCAGACCAGTGGGCGGGGCGTAGACGCCTGCATCGAGGCCGTAGGCTTCGAGGCCGAGGGCAGTGCGCTGGAGTCAGCGTTGACCGCTGTAAAGCTGGAAGGCAGCAGTGGCGTGGCGATACGGCAATGCATCGCGGCAGCGCGCCGTGGCGGCGTGGTCAGCATTCCAGGGGTCTATGCCGGCTTCATCCATGGTTTTCTGCTGGGTGATGCGTTCGACAAAGGTCTGACATTCAAGATGGGCCAGACCCATGTTCAGGGACTGATGCCGGAACTGCTCGACGCAATCATGGAAGGAAAGCTGGATCCGGGTGACATCATCTCGCACCGGATGCGCCTGGCCGACGCTGCGCAGGGCTACGCGATGTTCGATGCCAAGGATGACGACTGCCGCAAGATCGTGCTGACACCCTGAGCATGCTGCCATGAGCGCGATTGCCGCCGGTGTCTACGCACTGTGGCTGGCTGCCGGCTGGCTGGACTTCCATTTTCACCGGCGGACCGACCTTCCACACACCTCTGCGATGCGCGAAAGCCTGTTGCATGGGGTGCAGTTGCTGCTGATCGGCAGCGGGGTGCTCGCATGGCTCCTGCTGGAAAACACGCTGTCGCTCGTCACGTTTCTGGCACTTCTGGTCCTCGCGCACGCAATCGCCGGCTACTTCGACACCGTCAGCGCGGACGGCAGACGACGCATCAGCCCGGCAGAGCAGCATGTGCACAGCGTGCTCGACGCCGCGCCGTGGGTCCTGCTGGGCTGGGTGGGCTGGCAGGTCCACCCCCGGTGGTCGCTCGACGTGAAGCCTGCAGCATCGGGCGTCTGGTGGCTGGTCCTGCTGCCGGCGCTGGGCGTGGTCGTGCTGCCATGGTTGTGGGAGTTGCGGCAGTGCCTGCGCGCACGACGGCAGCGCAGGCAAGCGAGCGCGTGAGGATCATCGCGCAGAGAATTCATGCGCCGGCTACGCCTCCCAGACAGCGATGTGACCGCTTGCGGCCTACGTTCGACATGTCTCTCCATTTCAGGCTCCTTCATGCAGCATGTGACGTCGCCATCCCCGCTGGAGGGCCGCGCTCGCGAGTTAGTGGTCCAGCGGCCCGACCTGCCATTGCCCGGAAGCGGCCGCACGCTGCGGCGGTGGCAGGCGCTGGCGGCATGGGGGGCGGAAGACCTGTGCCTGGCCAAAGTGCTTGAGGCGCACTACGACGCCCAGGCGATCATTGCCGAACTGAACGCGCCCGCCCTGGCTGAAGGCCAGCTACTGGCGGTCTGGGCGGCGGAAGGTCCAGCCAACACACTCCGCTTCGATGCCCACGGCCAGCTCCATGGTGACAAGCCTTGGTGTTCCGGCAGCGCGTGGGTGGATGCGGCATTGGTAACCGTCCGCAACGCGCAGGGCGTGTGGCTGTGCCAGGTCGCGGCGAAACACTGGCGCACGCTTGCAGATGAGCCCTGGCCGGCCGTTGGCATGGCCGGCGTTCCGTCCACCACGGTGCGGTTCGACGGCGCACCGATGGCGCTTCTGGGAACGCGCGATGAGTACCTGCAGCGACCGGGTTTCTGGCACGGCGGTGCGGGCATCGCGGCAGTCTGGTTCGGCGCGGCGGCCGCCTTGGCCGAGCGCATGCGGCCAGCCTGCAGCGAGGGGAATCGCGCGCGATTACTGGGTGAAGTGGACCTCGCCTTGGGCCCGGCGGCGGCGCTGCTTCGCGAAGTGGCGGCACGCATCGACGCCGCGCCGGAATTGGCGCATCGCGAAGAGGTCGTGCGCCTGCGCTGCGTGGTCGAGCGCGCGGCGACGCGTGTCCTGGATCTGGCGGGGCGCGCATTGGGCCCGGCGCCGATGTGCCTGGAGGATGCCCACGCCCGTCGCTGCGCGGACCTGACCGTGTTCCTTCGGCAGAACCACGCAGATCGCGATTGGGAATGGCTGGGCGGCCAGCGGGCGAGCCAGGAGGCGACATGGGCGCTGTAGCCAGGACACCCCTGCAGGGGGAAGGAACGCAGGAGCAGGCATGGCTGCGCTGCGATTGGCTGTGGCAGCGGCCGGCAACATCGGCCAATGCCCTGTGCGCCGGCCATGATCGCGTCGTGGTGGTCGCACCCCATCCAGACGACGAGATCCTCGGCTGTGGTGGACTGCTCCGTCACGCTGCGGAGCAGGGCATGGAGGTACGCGTCGTCGCCGTGACCGATGGCGAAGCGTGCTATCCGGACGAGCACTGGTGGACGCCAGAACGCCTGCGCTCGGCGCGACGCGCCGAGCTTGCCGCAGCGCTGGGCGAACTCGGTATCCGGCCTGGATCCGCGTTTCATCTCGGCATCGCCGACGGCGCGGTCAGTGCGCACGAACAGGGCCTGGAAGACTGGCTGCAGCAGCACCTCCAGCCGAGCGACCTGGTCCTGGCACCCTGGCGCTTTGATGGGCATCCCGATCATGAAGCCGCAGGGCGTGCTGCCTGCAGGGCGGTGCGGACAGTGGGCTGCCGACGCCTGGAGTACCCGGTGTGGGGCTGGCACTGGCTTGACCCCGCCTGCGCACACATGGCGTGGGAGGTTCCCAGGCTGATCGACATTTCAGCAGTGGCTGCCGCAAAACGAAACGCCATCGCGCACTTCCGGACCCAGACCGGCGAGGTGCCGGAATTGAACAGCCCGCCGGTGCTGCCCGCACATGTACTGACCCGATTCTTCCGGAACTACGAGGTATTCCTGGCATGAGCGCGCAACCGTACTTCGATGAACTGCATGAGCAGGAGGATCCCTTCGGCTATCGCAGCCGATGGTATGAAGAACGCAAGCGTGCGCTGCTGCTGGCCAGCCTGAGCCAGCGCCAGTTCATTCGGGGCTGGGAGCTGGGATGCTCCAACGGCGTGCTGACCGAGGCCTTGGCCGCCCGCTGCGAGCGCCTGCTGGCCACCGACATCAGCCCACGCGCAGCGTTCCGGGCCCGCCGCAACCTGGCCCACCTGCCGCATGTGCAGGTCCATTGCGCCAGCCATCCCGAGCAATGGCCGCCGGGCCGCTTCGACCTGATCGTCTGCGGGGAAATGGGCTACTACCTGGGTGCAGCAGCGCTGCGCGAGCTGCGCGCCGGCATCGATTCGGCCCTTCGCGACGACGGACTGCTGGTCGCCTGCCATTGGTTGCCTTCGTTCCATGGGCGCGCAAGTCGCACCGACGTCGTGCATCGGTGCCTTGGCCAAGGCCTGCACGAAGCCTTCCACTATCGTGATGCGGACTTCGTGCTGCAGGGCTGGACGCGCAGCGCACTATCGCTGGCCCGCAACGAGGGCCTGCGATGATCGGCATCCTGGTTCCGGCCCATGACGAGGCAGCCAGCGTGGAGCGCTGCCTGCAATCGATCCGAAGGGCAGCCCTGCATCCCGGGCTGCACGGCGAAGCAGTGCAGGTGGTGGTTGCACTGGACAGCTGCTCGGATGCCACCGCGTCCATCTGCCAGCAGCAGCGGGTCGATACGGTGCGCCTGGAAGCACGCTGCGTCGGCGTTGCCAGGGCAGCGGCCGCCGCTGAGCTGCTCGGACGCGGTGCGAGATGGCTGGCGAGCACCGATGCCGACAGCGAGGTACCTCCCGAATGGCTGGTTGCCCAGCTTGAGGGCCGGTGCGACGCCTTCTGCGGACTGGTGGACATAGCAACCACCTCCAGGACGGAGAAGCGCCTGCGACGCGCGTTCCAGAAACGGCAGCAGTGGGGCGACGATCATGGGCGCATCCACGGTGCCAATTTCGGCGTCTCCGCCCAGGCCTATCTGGCGGCAGGGGGATTTGCTCCCCTGCGCTGTGGAGAGGATGTTGCACTGGTGAGGAGGCTGCAACGCCTCGGCGCTGACGTAAGGTGGGCCGGCGCTCCCATCGTCATGACCAGTGCCCGCCTGGTGGGACGCGCGACCGGAGGGTTCTCGGCCTACCTGGCCGGAATGGAGGGTGCGCGCCCCGCCACGGCGGCAGATCGGCGGATGGCGGTACCTGGAAGCGCCTCGGAAACCACGCTGAATTGGGCATGATGTGATGTCTTCCCGGCTGGCGTTTACGGTTTCGCCACGATGCCCGTCCTAGAGTGAAGCGCTGGGAGAGCAGGAGTGGCACCATGCCGAATCGAGCCATCGCCTACGTCAGCGAGGCCGTCAGTGGATTCTCGCCGGAACGTCTGAAAGCGCTGATGGACGATGCCGCGCGCTTCAATCGGGGCGCAGGGGTGACCGGGGTGCTGCTGTTCGACGGCGAACGCTTCCTGCAGTACATGGAGGGCCCTGCCGATGGACTGGATGTGGCCTTCTCCCGTGTCGCCGTCGCCAGCAGTCACATCCACCTGATCGAACTTGCGCGGGGTCGTGTCGGCCAGCGGCGGCTGCCGTTCTGGCCCATGCGTTGCCTGTCCGTCACTGCAGATGAGCTGCGCGAGATCGCCTGTGCCGACTGGACCAGCTTCATCCAGCGGGCAGCGACCGGACAGGCCGATGCCACGGCGATGGACAAGCTGCTGCTGATTGTCGAGCCCTACGCAAAGGCCGCCTGAGCCGGATACCTGTTACTGCAGTGTGCCGCAGGGGAGAGGATGGAGCGAGGCAGGTTGTGAACCGCCTCATTTGGCTCTACGGCAAGGGCAGCATCATGGAAGGGCAGGACACTTCCTGCGTCAGAAGGAATCAACGTGCCCCTCCGCGCAATCGCTTACGCAAGTGAGGCGATACCGGGGCTTTCCATGGACCCTGTGGACGACCTCGCCAGGGCCGCTGCCCGCTTCAACTTCGAAGCAGGCGTGACGGGTGTGCTTCTTTACGATGGGCACCGCTTCCTCCAGTACATCGAGGGACCGGAAGACAGCATCAACGTGGTGTACAGCCGCATCCTCGGTGCCCGCAGCCATTGCGAACTGCTTGAGCTGGGCCGGGGCAGGGTGTCCGGCCGGTTCTTTCCCTATTGGTCGATGCGGCTGCTCTGGACCGACCCTGCCGACATCCGCAGCGTCGCTCGTGGCAATTGGAGCGGGCTCTCCCGCGGTGGTGCGCTGCGCCAGCTGGTAGCCCCACACCTGGCGTAATCCCAGCGTCTGCCGCTCAATGCGTGGCAGGGGGCGCGCAGGCGTCTCCCACGACCTGCTGGACGGCTTCCTGCAACTGGTCGATGTGGAACGGCTTGGCCACAAAGGTTGCGCGGCGGTGGCGCAGCGGCACCAGCTGGTCATAGACCGCAGAGACGAACAGGTAGGGAATGCCGAGTTCCGCCAGTCGATCGGCCACCGGGAACACCACGCCATCGCGGAGCTCCACATCCAGAACCGCGCCATCGAAACGTTGCGTATCCAGCAGCCCCAGCGCATCGAACACGCTGTAGGCGTGGGTCACCCGGCCGCCGCCGTCTTCCAGCGCCTGTTCCATCAGTGCAGCCAGGTCGAGCTGGTCTTCAACCAGCAGCAGGTTGCACCTGCGCTGGTCCATTTCCGATTGCATGCGCGCATGCCTGTGTTGCCTTGGGAACTGCAGTGTGTGCTGTATTGCATCAACGGCGCGCGTGGGCCGTGTCAGCCCAGCGCGAAGCCGCCCCGCGCAGGTGCTCCATGCCGTCGATGCGGCGTGGAAGGCGGTGCGCCTTTTTTGACGGCGCGTTGGCGGCGGCCATGGATACTGCCGCCGTCCCCCAGCACTGGAGCCATGACCATGCCTCGATCCGCCACCGACCCCACCGCCCCCTGCGCATTGCGCGTGGAGTGCATGTCACTGGATTGCGGCGGCGCTGCGATCGTCGTGGAGCTGGATCGCACCCCCGAACGGGCATGGATGAAGTCGCTCAAGCGCGCCCTGCAGGAGGATGACGTGCTGGAGGGTGCCCAGGCCAAGTTCGATGGCCGCTTTGTCTACGTCGTGGGCGTGGAAGGGGGCGCGCACCGTGCGCAGCACCGGGTGATCCAGGCGTTGAAGGCGTCCGCAGGCGCGCGCGCACCCGCAGCAAGCCCCCGTCGCGACGCCGGCAGCGCTGTAGTGTCCGGCGCGATGCCCGCCTGAGTTCGCGGCAGGCGTTGCCACGCAACAGCGGATGTTATGACCGCATCAGCGCCAGGTGCAGCGCGCACGCCCGCCGGCTCACGCCGGCCGACGGGGCAGTGATTGCTGCCTCGCCACCATGGTCCCCGGAGGCGTGTCGCCCCACTACCGGAGACCATGATGGCAGACCAGAACACCGTCCGCAGCGAGCGCCTGCTGAAATGGCTGCAGGATGCCTACGCCATGGAGCAGGAGGCGGAGACCATGATGAAGGCCATGGCTTCGCGCATCCAGAACTATCCCCATCTTGCCGCACGCATCGGCCAGCACGTACTGGAGACGCAGCAGCAGGCCGCCTCCCTGCGCGAGTGCATTGAAGCGCTCGGCGGAAGCGTGCCCACCGCCAAGGGGCTGTTCGCGAGCATGACCGCAGCGATCCACGCTGCCGGCAACACCTTGATGGAGGACGAGGTCGTCAAGAGCATCGGCATCTCCTTTGGCTTCGAGAACACCGAGATCGCCACCTACCGGGCGCTGGTGATCGCGGCCGAGCGGGCCGCTGCGCCGGATATCGCGGCCGTGTGCGGCCAGATCCTGCAGGAAGAGATCGCCATGGCGCGCTGGCTGGAAGAGCACCAGGACAGCCTGGTCGGCGCCTTCCTCAACCGTGACGAAACGCCTGGCGCCCAAGCCAAGCGTTGATCCCGGTCCCGCCTGCCATACACAGGAGACAGTCCCATGTTCTTCCACCACAGGAAGCTGATGTACACCGTGCGCGTGCGCGAATCCAACCCGCAGCTTGCCAGCCTCATGCTGGAACAGTTTGGCGGCCCCCAAGGCGAACTGGCGGCTGCAATGCGTTACTTCACCCAGGGACTCGGTGAATGCGATCCGGGCCGCAAGGACCTGCTGATGGACATTGCCACCGAAGAGATCAGCCACCTGGAGATCATCGGCACCATCATCGCCATGCTCAACCGCGGCCCGAAGGCCATCCAGTCCGAGGGTCTTGCCGAAGCCGAGGACATGCGGCTGCTGGGCCAGAACAGCACCAGCCATACCGAACAGATCCTGTATGGGGGCGGCCCGGCGCTGGTCAATTCCAGCGGGGTGCCGTGGACGGCGGCCTACGTCGATTCGATCGGGGAGCCCACCGCCGACCTGCGCTCGAACATCGCCGCCGAAGCCCGCGCCAAGCTGGTCTACGAACGACTGATCACGGTGACCGATGATCCAGGCATCAAGGACGCACTGCGCTTCCTGATGACGCGCGAAATCGCCCACCAGAAGTCCTTCGAAAAGGCATTGCACAGCATCCAGCCCAACTTCCCGCCGGGCAAGCAGCCGGGTGACCCCGCCTTTACCGACCTGTACATGGACATGTCGCAGGGCGACGGCGCCGACGACCTGCTGGGCAGCTGGAACAGCGGCGAGCTGTGGGAGCGGGTCAGCGACCGCGAGGCCCAGGCCGCTGTGGACGGCGGTGACGGCAGCGCCACGGTGGGCCTGGACCCACGCGAGCAGGCGGCGGTGCAGGCCATGACCCTGCGAACGCTTTCCGATCCCGAAGCACGGCCGACAACCGGTGCCGAACTGGGCGCCGGGCCGGGCGCCGGTGCGCTCGACCTGCCGCCACGGGAGCCTTGACGCGGGACAGGCCGGGGCGGGCCTCCGCCCCACGTTTCGCGTGAAAAAAAGTGGGCGGACACGCTGTCCGCCCACATGGGGTGCAACCGGTCAGTCTCGATCAACGCTGCTGGCCACCGCGGTTGTTGTTGCCGCCACGTTCCTGCTGTTGCTGCCGAGCGCCCTGGTTGCCACCCTGGTTGCCGCCGCCATGGCTGTTCTGGCCGCCTTCGCGGCCGATGTCGGCCATGTGCTGGCGATCCTGGCTCACCGCTTCGCCGCCCTTGCGACCGGCTTCGCGCGCTTCTTCAGAGCTGAATTCATGGGCGTTGCCCGACTCATGCGCGGCGCGGCCGCCCTTGGCGGCGATCTCGCGCTGCTTGTCTTCGTCCATCGAAGCGAAGCCGCGGTTGCTGCTGCCCTGGTTCTGGTTCTGGTTGGCCATGGAAAGTCTCCTTGGAGTGAGCCGCCCGATTGGCGGCAGCGACCATCTTCCAGATCCGCCGCTAGACGGCGGTGGCACCACCGCCAACGTGATGTCATGCGCAGGCACGCGCTTCCTCATGCATTCTCCACGAAAGCAAATCCATCGGAAGAAGACACGGCATGCCGGTCGTGGTGCTCGAGCCGGGTGTCAACGCAGCGCGGCGTTGGCACGTACAGGTTCAACGCCGCCTCCACGCCGGTGTCACCGCGCGTTTGATCCGCACCGCTAAGGTAGAGCCATCTGCAACAACCCGGTGCTGTCATGCCTCTTCGTGCCATTGCATATGTAAGTGAAGCCACCCGAAACCTGACTGCAGAACGGCTGCAGCAGCTTGTCGCGGATGCGATGCTGTTCAACGAGTCGGTTGATGTGACCGGCGTCCTCCTGTTCGACGGCACGCGCTTCCTGCAATATCTCGAAGGCCCGGAGTCCGGTGTCAGCGCGGCGTACACCCGCATCCTGGCCGCCGGCAGCCACAACGGTCTGGTCGAACTCAACCGGGGCAGGGTGGGGCGGCGGCAGTTCCCGCACTGGCGCATGCACAGCGTGCGCGTGGATGAGCTGGCGCTGGGAAAGATCGCGATCTCCGACTGGACCGGCTTCGTGCGCAGCGCCTCCGCGCTCGCTCCTGGCACCAGTGCGCTTGATCGACTGCAATCGGTGGCGCAGGCGCCGCCAGGCGCCGGCGATGGCCGGTTGCTGGAGCCGGACGGACCGGTAGCACGATGAGCGCAGGCGCCGCCCCGGGCACGCCAGGACATGTACGGATCGGCTGCGCAGGCTGGTCGCTGTCGCGCGCGGCGCAGGCGGCGTTCGGCGCAGGCGACAGCGTACTGCAGCGCTATGCCACCCGCCTGCCGATGGTCGAGATCAATTCCTCGTTCTACCGCCCCCACCAGGCGGCGACCTACGCCCGGTGGGCGGCGAGCGTGCCCGCGGGTTTCCGCTTCGCGGTGAAACTGCCGCGCGTGATCAGCCATGAACGCCGGCTGCGCGACGCGATGCAGCCGCTGGCGCTGTTCCTTGATGGCGTGATCGCGCTGGGGGACAGGCTGGGGCCGCTGCTGCTCCAGCTGCCGCCCAGCCTGGCGTATGAGCCGGCAACCGTAAAGGCATTCCTGCACGGACTGCGCGCACGCACCTCGGTTGATGTCGCCTGCGAACCGCGCCACCCCAGTTGGTTCACTGCAGACGTCGATACGCTGCTGAGCGACCATGGCATCGCACGGGTCGCGGCTGACCCGGCCCGGGTACCGGCAGCAGCTGTCCCGGGCGGTGACCGCACGTGGAGCTACTGGCGCTGGCACGGGCAGCCGCAGATCTATCGCAGCCCCTACAGCGAACAGGCGCTGGCGGGGCTGGCCCAGCACCTGCAGCGTGAAGCCGCTGCGCAGCGCCGCGCCTGGTGCGTACTGGACAACACCGCGCTGGGCCACGCGACCGGCAACGCCCTGCACCTGCAGGCACTGCTGCAGGAGAACGCGCATGCCTGAGGGCCCGTCCATTGTCCTGCTGCGCGAAGCCGCCAGCCGCTTCAAGGGTCACGTCGTGCGCGGCGTCTCCGGCAACAGCCGCATCGACCTGTCACCGCTGCAGGGACGCAGGGTCAAGGCGGTTCGCAGCTGGGGCAAGCACTTCCTGCTGGAGTTCAGCCACCACACGCTGCGCATCCATCTGATGATGTTCGGCAGCTGGCGCATCGACGAACGGAAGCCAGCTCCTGCACGGGTGTCGCTGGCATTCGACAACGGGGAACTGAATTTCTACGCGTGTTCCGTCCGACTGATCGACCAGCCGTTGGACGACGTCTACGACTGGCGGGCGGACGTGATGAACGACGCCTGGGATCCAAAACTGGCCCGGCGCAAGCTGAAGGCACTGCCGGACACCCTGGTCTGTGATGCGCTTCTGGACCAGACGATCTTCGCGGGCGTCGGCAATATCATCAAGAATGAGGTGCTGTTCCGCATCCGCGTGCATCCGGCCACGCGACTGGGCGACCTGCCACCGCGCAAGCTCACCGCCCTGATCAACCAGGCCCGTGCCTACAGCTTCGACTTCCTGGAATGGAAACGGCGCTTCGAATTGAAGAAGCACTGGCAGGTGCATACGCGAAAGGTGTGCCCGCTCTGCGGTGGCCCCATCAGCAAGCTGTACATGGGTACGACGCGGCGACGCACGTTCTTCTGCCAAAAGGATCAGGTGCTCTACCCACCCTGAGGCCGCCTTCCATGGCGGCCGAGCGGCATGCGATTCGACTCAGGCGGCCTGCGTGGCCTTGGCATTGCCGCCGCCCTTGGCCAGCAGGGTCAGCTTCTCATCGGTCGCCTTTTCTTCCTCCAGCGTCTCCAGCAGCAACGGCAGGGCGTCCTTGTAGCCCAGCTGCTTGGCCAGCGCGGCGATGGTGCCGTAGGAGGCAATTTCATAATGCTCGACCTTCTGCGCGCCACCGATCAGGGCAGCGTCGCGCACCGGCCCCTTGTCGATGCTGTCGATCACCTCCTTGCCTTCCTCGACCAGGCCTTCCATCGCCGCGCACTTGATGCGCTTCAGGCGGATGCCGAGCACCTCGACCACCTGGTCGATGCGTTCGATCTGCCCCTGGGTTTCTTCCAGGTGCGTTTCGAACGCTGCGGCCAGATCCGGATTCTCGGCCGCACGGGCCAGGCGCGGAAGCGCCTTGGTCAGCTGCTTCTCGGCGCTGTAGATGTCCGAGAGCTCGTGGATGAACAGATCTTCCGCCGTCTTGATAGCCATGCTGGGCTCCGCTGTGAATGGAGTGCCCAGAGTAGGTCCCGTCCGGTTGCGATCAGGCGGGGAAGGAGTGAAGGCGGCATGTGAATTCCCACGCGGACCCTGCGCGCTGCCTTCACGAAGCAGCGTCTTTCGCGCATCGGCAGGACGCCGTGCCGGCGGCCTTCGCCATGGCTTCACAGTGGCATCGCTCAGTGCCCATGGAATGGCCGGTACGGTCAGTTCACCCCCGATCACGCTGGAGACTCCCATGAGCGATGACAAGAACAACGCCGGCAGCCCGGACCGGGACCGCATCAACGTCAATGAGGATTACGAACTGCGGTACTGGACCACGACGCTGGGCGTGTCCGCCGACGAACTTCGCGCGGCCGTCGCGGCAGTCGGGCCCACGGCGGTTGCTGTCCGGAAGCACCTGGGCAAATAGCGCGGAGCTGGCCATGTCCCTGGTCGAGTATCGCCGCAAGCGTCGTTTTGACCAGACCAAGGAGCCCGAGCCGGGCAAGGCGCTGCCGAAAGGCCAGCGCGCCATTTTCGTGGTGCAGCTGCATCATGCCAGCCGCAGGCACTATGACTTCCGCCTGCAGGTTGGCGATGCGCTGAAGAGCTGGGCGGTGCCCAAAGGCCCCAGTTACGACCCGAAGGTCAAGCGCATGGCGGTGGAAGTGGAAGACCACCCGGTGGACTACGCGGCGTTCGAGGGTGAGATTCCCAAGGGCCAGTACGGCGGCGGCCATGTCGCCCAGTTTGACCACGGTGTATGGGCCACGCAGGGCGATCCGGAAGCCCAGCTCGCCAAGGGCCATCTGCGCTTCGAGCTGTTCGGTACCAAGTTGAAAGGCGGCTGGCATCTGGTCCGGTCGGGAAGGCCCGCGCGCCAGCCACAGTGGCTGCTGTTCAAGGACGACGACGAATTTGCCAGCGATATCGAGGCAGACGATCTGCTGGGGGACGTCGCTGAAGCGCCACCGGAGGATCTGAAGCGTGCCGGCGCTGGCAAGGCCGCGAAGAAGCGGCTGACGGCGGTACCTGCCAGACGCGCCCGGAGAAAGAACTGGGCGAAGAAGGCCCTGGCGCTCAGCAAGGCGAAAAGGGCGGCAGCGCCGTCCGGGCCGTTTGAGCCGCAGTTGGCCAAGCTGGGCGAAGCGCCGCCCCAGGGCGGGCAGTGGGTGCATGAGATCAAATGGGACGGGTACCGCATCCTTGCTACGGTGGCTGAGGGCAACGTGCAGCTGTGGTCACGGAACGCGCTGGAATGGACCGCCAAACTTCCCGAAATACGTGATGCGATCGCGGCCCTGGGCCTGAGGTCGGCGGCACTGGACGGCGAGCTGATCGCCGGCGCCGGCACCAAGGAAGACTTCAACCTGCTGCAGGCCACGCTTTCCGGCGAGAAGCAAGGCGTCCTGACGTATGCGCTGTTCGATCTGCTGCATCTTGATGGCGTGGATGTGGCCGATGCGCCCCTGCTGGAGCGCAAGACCCTGCTGCAATCGGTGCTGGAGGGGCAGGGCAGCCCACTGGCCTTCAGTTCGCATGTACAGGGGGATGGCGACCAGGCCTATCGTCTGGCCGGTGAGCAGCACTTCGAGGGCATCATTTCCAAGCGCGCCGATCGCAGCTACCACAGCGGCCGCAGCGAGGACTGGCGCAAGACGAAGCAGCTGGCCAGCGACGAGTTCGCGGTGGTGGGCTACACCGCACCCAAAGGCAGCCGCACCGGCTTTGGTTCGCTGCTGCTGGCCCGGCCAGACGCAACGCATGGCTGGCTCTACGCAGGGCGCGTCGGGTCCGGGTTCTCGGATGAACTGATTGGCGACATCAGCAAGCGCATCAAGGGCGGCGGCGGCCGCAAGCCAACCGCGTACGTGCCCACGCAGGACACCGATCTGCGCGCCGCGACCTGGTTCGAACCGCGTTTCGTGGTGGAGGTCTTCTACCGCGGAATCGGTGGGCAGCAACTGTTGCGCCAGGCGTCGCTGAAGGCGGTGCGGGCGGACAAGGATATCGCCGACCTCGCCGATTCCGATCGCGCCGGAGCGGCCCCGGCCGCTGCGCGGTCGCAAGCGCCCGCGCGGCGTGGGCGCCGGGTGGAAAGGGCGCCGGCAACGGATCGCGCGCCCCCCGTGCTGTCGTCCCCAGGCAAGATCCTGTTTCCCGGCGACGGCTACACCAAGCAGGACGTGTGGGATTACTACGCAGCAGTGATGGAGCACCTCCTGCCCGAGGTGGTGGATCGTCCGCTGTCGATCATCCGCTGCCCCAGTGGCACCGCAAAGCCCTGCTTCTTCCAGAAACACCATACGGCCGGGCTGGCGCTGGTCGATTCGGTAAGGCTGAAGCAGGAAAGCGGCATCAACGCCCATTACCTGGTGGTGCGGGACGCAGCCAGCCTGCTGGAACTGGTGCAGTTCAACGCGTTGGAGTTCCACCCTTGGGGCAGCCACGCCGAGGCGCCCGACAGTGCCGACCGGGTGGTGTTCGATCTGGATCCCGGACCGGATGTGCCCTTTGCCGAAGTCAAGAAAGCGGCAACCGACATCCGGAAACTGCTGGCGCAGCTGGAACTGGAATCGTTCCTGCGAGTCTCCGGCGGCAAGGGCCTGCACGTGGTCGTGCCGCTCAACCCAGGGTGCGATTGGGACCTGACCAAGCGTTTTGCGAAGGGTTTCGCCGATGCAATGGCACAGTCCGAACCGCAGCGGTTCCTGGCAACCGCCACCAAGAGCCTGCGCAACAAGCGGATCTTCGTCGACTATCTGCGCAATGGGCGCGGTGCAACGGCGGTCGCGTCCTATTCGTTGCGCGCCCGGCCGGGCGCGCCGGTGGCACTGCCGATCGCCTGGGGTGATCTGGCGAAACTCAAGCGCGCCGACGCCTTCACGATCAAGGACGTACCCGCAAAGCTCAGACGTCGCCGCAAGGACCCTTGGGCCGGCATCGCGGAAGTGAAGCAGAATCTCGCCCGATGGGCCCGGGCAGACCCGTAGGCCAGGCCCGTGCTGCGTACCGTCCGTCAGCCCGAACCCAACTGATTCGCAGAATACACAGGGCCGGAACATATCGTCGGCGCGGTTGGCCTATGCTTGCGATACGGAATCTGGGGGGATTCGCTACAGGAGCAGCCAATGCCGATCAGGGCAGTCGCATACATAAGTGAGGCGGGCCCGGCCGTTGCGGGTGACCCGTTGGGCCTGCGCAGCGGGAAGCTGGACGACCTGGTCGATGATGCCGCGCGCTTCAACCGGAATGCCGGCGTTACCGGCGTACTGCTGTTCGATGGCGCCCGGTTCCTGCAGTACATGGAGGGGCCCGAAGATGGCTTGAGCGTGGCGTACTCGCGGGTACTCGGTGCTACAAGCCACACGGGACTGATCGAACTGCAGCGCGGCAGGGTAGGCAACCGGCGTCTCCCGTTCTGGCCGATGCGCTGGCTGCCGACGCAACCCGAGCAGTTGAAGAGTCTTGCGCGCGCGGACTGGTCAGGGTTCGCCCAGCGGACCGGTGACGATGCGCCAACCGAGACGGCGATGGACGTCCTGGCCAGGTTGGTGGAACCCTATGCCGTCGCGGCGTGATTGATCGGCCTAGCGTCCCCCATAGCGCGCCGCCCAGGGGATCTCGCCGCTGCACGAATCGAGGTGCCCGGTGCGCATCACGCAGTACAGGCGGGCATCCGGGTCAGCACTGGCAGCGATGTAGTCCAGCGCCTCGGCGAGCATGCGGATGAACTGCGGCTCGGGATAGAACGCCGCCCAGGTGGGCAGCATTTCCTCCAGTTGCGCGATCATCAGGTCGATTTCCAGGTGCGTGCTCACTGCCTGGCCCTCCATGCAGCCACGTTAGCAATCACGCTGCAAGCAGAGGGTCGCGGTTCGCGCAGGCGACGCTGGCATCGTGTCCATGCGGCACTCACCCCGTCTTGATCCTCACCGCGGCAGTGCCACGCACGTGAGCATTTCCTGCACGGACACGCCACCGTCGTTTCACCCGGCAGGGCGTATCAGGGAAGGCTCTCCGATGAACCTGCAAGGATCCTTTTCATGGCCGACCCGTCCCCGCGCGCCAGCTTATGGTCAGCTGATTCCGATCCGCACGGCTTCCGCCCGCTCGCCGGGACCACGCGCGCGGACGTGCTCGTGGTCGGTGCAGGCATGACGGGCCTGTTGACCGCCGCCCGCTTGGCCGACAGCGGCCTGGATGTGGTAGTGGTGGATGCCGGCCCCATCGGCGGACGCAACACGGTGATGTCAACCGGCAATCTTTACGCTCCCGTGTCCCGGCTGGCAGACCTGATCGCGCGTTGGGGCGGTGACACGGCACGTCGTGTCGTGCAGTGGCGGCAACACGCGGTGCGTTCCATCGAAACACTGGTTCACCGCTACGATCTGCACTGTGGCTTCGAGCGCGTGGCCATGCAGTACGGCGTGCAGGAGCGTTCGCGCGAGGCCACGGCGCAGTTCGAACGCGAGCTGCAGGCCTACCAACGCGTTGGCCTGCATTGCGAGCACCGCCAATCCGGGCTGCCGTTCACCTTGGCCCACGCTTTCCGCGTTCCCGACCAGGCGCAGTTGCATCCGGCGGCGTTCTGCAGGGAACTGGCCCGTCATCTGGTGGGCCGCGTGCGCATCCACGACTGGACCCGGATCACCCGCATCGAGGCTTCAGCCGGAGTGGCGACGGCCCCTGGTGCCCGCATCCATGCCAGGCACTTTGTGCTGGCCACCCACTCGCCAGCAGGATTCAACCTGGTGCAGGCCGAGATGGAGGTGTACCGCGAATACGGCGTAGCGGTACCGGTGGCCAATCCGCCAGCGGCAGGCATTCACTGGATCGCCGACCGGCACCGCTCGCTGCGCGGGGTGCATGGCGCTGATGGCCGCGACTGGCTGGTGCTGGTCGGGGAGACACATCGCACTGGCGAAACCCCGGCGATGGATCCGGCCCAGCATCTGGTCGCCGACGCGCGTCGCAACTTCAGCGTGCAGGGCGAGCCGCTGTGCTGGTCCGCGCAGCAGTTCCGGGCCGCGGATCAGCTGCCCTACATCGGCAGCAGCGCGCACGACAATGTATGGGTCGCTACCGGCTATGGGCCGGACGGATTGACCTGGGCGGGCGTGGCCGCGCGCGCGATCACGGAGGGAGTCACGGGAACGACCAGCGAGATCGAGCAGCTGCTCAGCCCCATGCGCTTTACCCCGCTGCGCTCGGCTGCAGGCTGGGCCCGCACCAACGCCACGGTTGCGCGGCACATGGTGGGCGATCGCCTTGGAACCGCGTCGTCGCGCGCTCCCAGCGAGCTGGGCCGCGGGTGCGGTGCGCTGCTGGACGTGGACGGAGAGCGCACCGCGATCTACCGCGATGATGATGGCCAGCTGCACGCAATGTCGGCGCTGTGCCCGCACCTCAAGTGCGTCGTCCAATGGAATGGCCATGAACGCACATGGGACTGCCCGTGCCACGGCAGCCGCTTTTCCGCCACCGGGGCCCTGCTGGAGGGCCCCGCCAGGCAGGGCCTCGCACCGGCATCGCTGTAGGCTGCCGCCGCAAAGGTGACCTCAGGCTTCGGCGGTTGCATCCGCTTCGCAGGGCATGCAGCGCTCCTTCTTGGACTTGATGTCCGCCGCGGTCTTCGCCAGTGCCTCGTAGCGCTGGCGTATCTCTTCAAGATGGGCCGGCTCCATCGATTCCAGGTTCAGCAGCTCCTGGTTGGCGTCCTTGCTGACCCGGATCAGCTCGTCCAGCTTGATGTGCAGCGCAGCGGTGTCAGCGTTCTGGGTATGCTGGATCAGGAATACCATCAGGAACGTCACGATGGTGGTGCCGGTGTTCACCACCAGCTGCCAGGTGTCATTGAAGTGGAAGGCCGGGCCGCTGGCGGCCCAGGCGATGATCACCCCCAGTGCCGCGACGAATGCCCCAAGACTGCCGGACAACCGCGCCGTGGCCGCCGCGACGCGTGCAAAGCCGCGCCGGATCACTGCTCACCTCCGCCGGCCTCCTCATCCGTTCGGCGGTCTGGCAGTTTGACCCGCTCACCCAGGCGCGCGGCCTGCTCGTCGGGCGTCGGGGCTGCGACGAAGGGCGAGATCGGGTCACTGGCCGGGAACGTCTCCTGCAACGCCGCTTCATGATTGCGATGGTTATGCAGCTTGGCCTGAAGCGGGCTGACCGGATCGGTGCGCTGTGCTTCCGGGTCCGGGTGGGGCAGGTCTTTCTGATCGCGTTGCATGGTGAATCTCCAGGTTGGGTCCCACTGCCGTAGTGGCGGGCCCAGCATAGGAGCCGCACTGTGAGCGGCTGCATCAAGGGTGCGGCAACGTGGCGTCAAGCCTTCAGCCAATGCAGGTTAACAATCAGCCGTATAGCGCGGTTGGCGTCGGCCACCTGGTGTTCCGACGCTGCACGCAATCAACATCCCCTCACTCCATTCACCTTGCAGCAGCGACAATAGCCGCCCGTGTGCGCATGCATGTATTCCACTCATTGGCAGCAGGATCGCGAAGATGTCCAACACCCCCTTTGGCGAGTCGTCATGCGCTGCCGCAGCCAGCGGCTGCATCGAGGTCCGCGGCGCACGCGAGCACAACCTGAAGAACGTCGACGTCTCCATTCCGCGCAATGCGCTGGTGGTGTTCTCCGGGGTATCGGGTTCGGGCAAATCCTCGCTGGCGTTCGGCACGGTCTTCGCCGAGGCCCAGCGGCGCTACTTTGAATCCGTCGCACCGTATGCGCGCCGCCTGATCGACCAGGCGGGCGTGCCCGACGTGGATGCCATCGACGGCCTGCCGCCGGCGGTGGCCCTGCAGCAGCAGCGCGGTGCCAGCAACGCACGTTCATCGGTGGGCAGCGTGACCACGCTGTCCAGCCTGGTACGCATGATGTATTCGCGTGCAGGCGCGTACCCGGCCCACCAGCCCATGCTGTACGCCGAGGACTTCTCGCCCAATACGCCGCAGGGGGCCTGCAGCACCTGCCATGGGTTGGGCCACGTCTACGAAGTGACCGAAGCGCTGATGGTGCCGGACCCGTCGCTGAGCATCCGCGAGCGCGCCATCGCCTCCTGGCCGCCGGCCTGGCATGGCCAGAACCTGCGCGACATCCTGGTCACGCTGGGCTACGACATCGACGTGCCGTGGAAGAAGCTGCCGAAGAAGGACCGGGAGTGGATCCTGTTCACCGAGGACACGCCGACCGTGCCCGTCTATGCAGGCTTCACGCCTGCCGAGACGCGTGCCGCACTCAAGCGCAAGCTGGAGCCCAGTTACATGGGCACCTACACCGGCGCCCGCCGCTACGTGCTGCACACCTTCGCCAACACCCAGAGCGCGCTGATGCGCAAGCGTGTCTCGCGCTACATGGAAGGCAAGCTGTGCCCCGCCTGCCAGGGCAAGCGACTGAAGCCCGAAGCGCTTTCGGTCACCTTTGCCGGTGTGGACATCGGCGAGTTCATGCGGCTGCCGCTGGATCAACTGGCCGGGCTGCTCGAGCCCATCGCGCAGGGTGACTTCAGTGCACACAGCCACGGCGCACGCACCCGCAGGAGTGCGACGCCCCGCGATCGCGCCAAGCGGGCAGCCACTGGCCGTGCGACCCACGAGGGCGCGCCCGATGTGCGGCTGACCTCGGCCCTGTCGGAGGAAAAACGCCTGGCCGCGCAGCGACTGGCGGGTGGGGTCATGGCGCGGGTACGGCAGCTGCGCGAGCTGGGCCTGGGGTATCTCTCGCTGGATCGCGCCACGCCCACGCTGTCGGCCGGCGAACTGCAGCGCCTGCGGCTGGCCACACAGCTCAGCTCGTTGCTGTTTGGTGTGCTGTACGTGCTCGATGAGCCCTCGGCCGGCCTGCATCCGGCCGACAGCCAGGCGCTGTACGACGCGCTGGACCGGCTGCGCGATGGCGGCAACTCGGTGTTCGTCGTTGAACACGATCTGGAGCTGATGCGACGTGCACAGTGGCTGGTGGACGTGGGACCGCAAGCGGGCGAGCACGGCGGGCGCGTTCTCTACAGTGGCGAGCCCGACGGCCTGCGCCGCATCGAGGACTCGCGCACCGCGCGGTACCTGTTCGACCAGGTGCCTGCGCCTGCCAGCCGGGAACGCAGCGCCGACCGCTGGCTGGAGCTGAAGGGCATCCACCGCCACAACCTGCAGGGCGTGGACGCGCAGCTGCCGCTGGGAGTGCTGACCGCAGTGACCGGCATTTCCGGATCGGGCAAGTCCAGCCTGATGGCGCAGGCGCTGCCCGAGCTGATGCTGCTGCACCTGGGGCACGAGCCCGTGGACGACAGCGCCGACAGCACGCCCGAGGACGGGCCAACCGTGATCGAAGCGACGCGGGGCCAGCTTGCCGGAGCCGTGGACGCCATCCAGCGCGTGGTGCAGGTGGACCAGAAACCGATCGGCCGCACGCCACGCTCCAACCTGGCCACCTATACCGGCCTGTTCGATCACGTGCGCAAGCTGTTCGCCGAGACCCCCGACGCGCGACGCCGCCGCTTCGATGCAGGTCGCTTCTCGTTCAACGTGGCCAAGGGCCGGTGCGAGACCTGCGAAGGCGAGGGTTTCGTCAGCGTGGAACTGCTGTTCATGCCCAGTGTCTATGCGCCATGCCCCGCCTGCCATGGCGCCCGCTACAACGAGGCCACGCTGAAGGTGTTGTGGAACGGCCGCAACATTGCCGAAGTCCTGCAGATGACGGTCGACCAGGCACAGGCATTTTTCGCCGGTGAAGAAGCCATCGCGCGGCCGCTGCAGCTGCTGCAGGAGATTGGCCTGGGCTATCTCAGGCTCGGCCAGCCGGCCACGGAGCTTTCAGGGGGCGAGGCGCAGCGCATCAAGCTGGCGACCGAGCTGCAGCGCAGCCAACGCGGCCGCACGCTCTATGTACTGGACGAACCCACCACCGGCCTGCATGCATTGGACGCAGACAGGCTGCTGGTGCAGTTGCAGCGGCTGGTGGACACGGGAAACACCGTGGTGATGATCGAGCACGACATGCGGTCTGTCGCACAGGCCGACTGGGTGATTGACGTCGGCCCGGGCGCAGGCGGCGCAGGTGGAACCATCGTGGCGAAGGGTACGCCACGCCAGGTGGCCCGCGCCAAGGGCAGCAGGACGGCGCCGTTCCTTGCCAGGGAACTGGCGCTGTAGCGACGTCATCCCCGGCTATCGCACTCCACCACGCCGGGCATCTGCAAGCCGTTCGCCGATCAGGCGCCGCTCACATAGCGCGGCGCCGGCTGCGCACGCGAAAGGCCCGGTGCCATTGCCTTGCGTGCCTGCTCGAAGGCGTCCCACTCAGCGATGTCCGGAAGCGCGGGAATGGTCACAAGTTCACCCTGCGCCAGCCCGGCCAGGGACGCGTCCACCATGTCTTCGGCGCTCATCACGATGCCCTGTGGCAGGTGCTCCACCGGCAGGCCGGAAAGGTGCCAGAAGTCGGTTGCGGTGGCGCCCGGCAGGACGACCTGGACACGCACGCCCTTGTCGGCCAGCTCATGGTGGAGCGACTGCGAGAACGCCAGCACGAACGCCTTGCTTCCCGCGTAGACCCCGTTGAGCAGCTCCGGTGCCAGCGCGACGATGGAGGCGATGTTGATGATCGTGCCCCGGCCACGTGCCACAAACACCGGCGCTGCAGCATAGGCCAGGCGCATCGCGGCGTTCACGTTGAGCGTGATCATGCGCTCCATCTCGCCGATGTCCGACTGCAGCAGGGGCGCCGTAGCGCCGATACCGGCATTGTTGACCAGCACCTGGATATCCGCTCGGCCTTGAATGACCTTTTCAACTTCGGCACGCCCGTCGGAGGTGGTCAGATCCGCGGCGACGATGTCCACCGTGCGGCCGGTGCTGCGGGCCAGCGCTTCGGCCAGTTGGCGCAGGCGGTCGGCGCGTCGCGCGACCAGGATCAGGTCATGGCCGGCGTGGGCCAGGCGATCGGCATAGATCGCCCCGATGCCGGACGATGCGCCAGTGATGAGTGCGGTGCCGTGATGGGTAGGGTCGTTCACAGAGGTCAGTCCGAACCGGCGAACGTCGCCGGGGTCAGGGGAAATCTAGGCCGGCTTGTACGTGTCGTAAATGTCGTATATACCTCGTTTACGGCCACCCCTGAAAAACCGTCATGCCCAGTGTTGGATTTGTCCTGCCCGCCGGATTCCAGACCATGGCGATCGCCGCGGCGTCCGCCTTCGAACTGGCCAATGCCACCGAAGGCGCGCGCCTTTACGATCTGCACATGCTGTCCGAACAGGGCGGGCTGGTGCCCAGCTCGCTTGGCATGGCCATGCAGACAGCGCCGCTTGCGCAGCAGCCGCTGGATACCATGATCGTGGCCGGCCTGCTGGAGCCAGCCCCGTCCAGCGGCGCGCTGATCGATCCGATCCGCCACGCGGCCGCACGCACGCGCAGGACCGCGTCGGTGTGCACCGGCGCGTTCCTTCTCGGCGAAGCGGGGTTGCTGGACGGGCGCCGCGCCACCACGCACTGGTTCCACGCACGTGCGCTCAGGCAGCGCTTTCCCGCCGCGCAGGTGGAGGAAGACCGCATCTTCATCACCGATGGCCCGATCTGGACCTCCGCCGGCATGAGCGCGGGGCTGGACCTGGCGCTTGGCATGATCGAGCAGGACTTCGGTGCGGATCTGTGCAGGGCGGTGGCCCGGAAGCTGGTGATCTACCATCGGCGCGGAGGCGGGCAGTCCCAGCATTCGGTGCTGCTCGAGCTGGATGCCCGGTCTGATCGCATCCAGAACGCGCTGACCTTTGCACGCCGCAATCTGCGCGCCACCTTGTCGGTTGAAGAACTGGCGCAGGCCGCGCATCTGAGCACCCGCCAGTTCAGTCGCGCGTTCCGCGAGGAAACCGGGCAATCCCCCGCCAAGGCAGTGGAGGGCCTGCGGGTGGAGGCCGCTCGCGTGTTGATCGAGCAGAGCCGCTACACGATGGATGAAGTGGCGACTGAAACGGGCTTCGGTGATACCGAACGCATGCGACGTGCCTTCCTGCGCGCCTTCGGCCAGCCGCCGCAATCGCTGCGGCGCAACGCACGGGGCGGGGCGGACTGAGTGTTCATGGCTGGATTCATGGGATGATGCACCACTGCGCCCGACTGCCACTACATGCACACACTGACCGATCCCCACCTGCTGAATGACATCGCTGAGATCGGCCGTATTGAAGCAGTGCCGCGCATCCTTGAAACCGTCGCCCTTATCACAGGCTCAAGATTCACCGCGATTGCCAGGGTGACAGAAACCACGTGGACCGCCTGCGCCACCCTGGACACCCTGGGGTTCGGGCTCGTTCCGGGCGGGCAGCTGGTCCTCGAAACCACCCTCTGTGACGAGATCAGGCAGTCATCGACCTCGGTGGTGTTCGCGCACGCCAGTGCACATCCGCTGTATTCCAAACACCATACGCCCAGGATCTATGGGCTGGAGAGTTACGCCTCCGTGCCGATCCATCGGCCGGATGGAAGTTTCTTCGGCACCCTGTGTGCCATTGATTCGTCGCCGGGCAACTTTGATGAGGCGCATGTCCAACGATCCATGGAGCTGCTTGCCGACCTCGTTGGCAACTACCTCGACAAAGAGGATCAGCTGCTGGAGGCAGAGACAGCCCTTTCAACGGCACAGCGTGTTTCCGATCTGCGCGATCAGTTCATCGCGGTGCTGGGCCATGACCTCCGCAGCCCGCTGCAGGCCATCAGCGTGGCCGCCGATTCACTGGAACGTGAGGCAACATCCGAGCGCCAGCAGCGGATGCTCGCGCACATCGCCGCCGGCGTCACCCGGATGGATGGCCTCATCGGTGATGTGCTTGATTTCGCCAGGGGGCGGCTGGGAGGAGGCATTCCGGTCTCGCTCCAGGAAAGCCACACCTTGCAGGCGGCGCTTGAACAGGTTGCAGAAGAAGTGGCGATCGCTACCGGTCGGCAGGACATCAACGTCCAGATGCGGATCGAAGGTGGCGTGGTCTGCGACACCGGCAGGCTGTCGCAGCTGCTGGCCAACCTGCTGACCAACGCAGCCCAGCACGGCGAGCGTTCCGCCCCAGTCACGCTGAGGGTTCAGGCCGCATCCCATCGCCTCACGCTGGATGTGCATAACGCCGGCTGCATTGCGCCTGAGCGGCTGGGGACGATTTTCAGCCCGTTTTCGCGTGAGCAGGGCGAGCTGCCCAGGCCAGGGCTTGGCCTGGGCATCTACATTGCATCGGAAATTGCCAAGTCCCACGGCGGCACACTGGACGTGCAGTCGAGTGAGAGCGACGGCACCGTGTTCACATTCCAGATGCCGACCGCGGCGCGTCCATGAAGGTGGGCGCCAGGCAACAGAAGGGCTCCGGCACCGCGCCGGAGCCCTGGCCACTCACTTTTCCTGCAGGAACGTCAGCAGGTCCTGGTTGACCTTGTCCTTGTGGGTGTCGGTCAGGCCATGCGGCGCACCCGGGTAGACAATCAGCCTGGCGCCCTTGATCAGTTTCGCTGACTGGCGGCCAGAGATATCGATCGGCACGATCTGGTCGTCGTCACCGTGGATCACCAGGGTGGGGACATCGAACTTCTTCAGGTCGGCGCGGAAATCGGTGGCCGAGAACGCGGCGATCGAATCGTAGGTGTTCTTGTGGCCGCCCTGCATGCCCTGCGCCCACCACGCATCGATCAGCCCCTGCGACACCTTCGCACCGGGGCGGTTGAAGCCATAGAACGGGCCCGACGGAATGTCCCGGTACAGCTGCGCGCGGTTATCCATCTGTGCCTTGCGGATGCCATCGAACACTTCGATCGGCAGGCCGTTGGGGTTGTCGGCGGTCTTCAGCATGAACGGCGGCACCGAGCTGATCAGCACGGCCTTCTTGACCCGGCCGGTGCCATGCCGGCCGATGTAGCGCGCCACTTCGCCACCACCGGTGGAGAAGCCCACCAGGGTCACATCGTGCAGGTCCAGTGTGTTGATGACCGTGGCCAGGTCATCGGCGTAGTGATCCATGTCGTTGCCGTCCCACGGCTGGCTGGAGCGCCCGTGGCCGCGACGGTCGTGCGCGATGACGCGGTAGCCATGGTTGGCCAGGAAGATCATCTGCGACTCCCAGCTGTCCGAATTCAACGGCCAGCCATGGCTGAAGGTCACGACCGGGCCGTCCTTCGGGCCCCAGTCCTTGTAGTACAGCTGTACGCCGTCGGCGGTGGTGATGTAGCTGGCAGTGCGCGCGATGGCGGTGACCGGAGCCGGCTTGGCTGGTTCGGCGGCCTGCGCGGACAGGCCGGCCTGGACCGAGAGGGCGAGGGCGGCAACGGCCAGGGTACGGGCGAAGGTGTTCATGCGGAAACTCTCATGGGTGGGTGGTGAGACGTACTTTGCGCCTGGAATCAGGCGTCCGGGTGATGAAGTGTCCTGATTTCTTGATAGATCGTCTTGCATGGACGTGCGCACACCAATCGCTCGATCGCCTGTTGACAGAGTAGAACGTTCGTTCTACTTTGCAGCCATGAGCAAGCTCACCACCGACACCCAACAGAAGATCCTGGCCACGGCCGAGGCGCTGATCTACCAGAACGGGATCCACGCCACCGGCATGGATCTGCTGGTGAAGACCTCGGGCGTGGCGCGCAAGAGCATCTACCGCCACTTCGAGAACAAGGACGACGTGGCCGCCGCTGCATTGAAGGCGCGCGACGTGCGCTGGCTCGCCTGGTTCCGGCATGAGTGCGAGAAGGCGGACAGCCCGGAAGCACGCATCCTCGGCATGTTCACCGTGCTCAAGAACTGGTTCCAGTCCGAGGGCTATCGCGGTTGCGCCTTCATCAATACCGCAGGGGAGGTCGGCGACCCTGCCGATCCGATCCGGGAAATCGCGCGGAATCACAAGCAGAAGCTGCTCGATTACACGCGGGAACTTACCGAACAACTGGATGTGGAGCAGCCGGCGGACCTGGCCCGTCAGCTGCTGATCCTGATGGAAGGCGCCATCACCCTGTCGCGTGTGATGGGTGATTACAGCGCCGCAGACACCGCGAAGGATGTCGCGAAGCTGTTGTTGGAACAGGCCAAGCGTTAGCGCCTGGGTACGCCAGATCCTTTGAAGCAACCCGTATATCCATTTCGATTGGAGGTCTCCCCGTGTCCGCAGAACAACCCCGTCCGCCACTTCCTCCGTTCACCCTTGAATCGGCCATGCAGAAGGTGCGCCTTGCCGAGGATGGCTGGAATTCCCGCGATGCCGACAAGGTGTCGCTTGCCTATTCGCTCGACACCCAGTGGCGTAACCGTGCCGAATTCACCAATGGCCGGGAGGAAGCCCGGCAGTTCCTGGCACGCAAATGGAACAAGGAACTCGAGTACCGCCTGATCAAGGAGCTCTGGGCCTTTACCGAAAACCGCATTGCGGTCCGCTACGCGTACGAATGGCACGACGACTCCGGCAACTGGTTCCGTTCCTATGGCAACGAAAACTGGGAATTCGGAGAGGATGGCCTGATGCAGCGCCGCTTCTCGTGCATCAACGACCTGCCGATCAAGGAAAGCGACCGCAAGTTCCATTGGCCGTTGGGGCGTCGCCCGGATGATCACCCGGGGTTGTCTGATCTGGGCATGTGATCGCCCCTGAGGCGCCAGGAGAAGCGCGCTCGGGTACGAACTGTGAGCCATACAGTGATGGCATACGCATGGCTCAAGAGTGCCGCGCTGAAGAGTGAAGGTTGCGGATTCCCAACTTGAGCAAGCGGCTCGCATGGCGTCTTGGTGATGTGCCAGCAAACGATAGGAAGAGAGAAGCCATCTGCCTACGAGGGAAGCGAGCGTGGCGACTCAGTCAAGCTCGCCGTAGTTGGCCTCCAGGCTGGGAATGAGTCCGGGTGTCTTTGAAATGGCTAGATGCAGTCGATTTCTTCGGGCTTACCACATCATGTTGTTCTGGGCACTCAGGCTGGTTGCCAGCCGTACATGTCGCCGACTTCACAGGCCTGTACCCCGCAGATGGGCATAGTGCCCCTTGGGTAGTGTGAGCGCGTCCATCCAGCCACGGGATTTTCCCGAACGCCAGGAGGTCACTGTGCCAAGTTGTGATGAAGGAATGAAGTTGACGCGTCGCCAGGTGATCGCCGGCGGCGTCACGACCGTGGCAATGTCCGCCGCACCGGGGGCGTCATCGCTCGCCGCCGAACTGGCGACGCCCCCGCCGCCCAGGCCGCCGGTCATCAGCACGGTGGCGTTGACCGTCAACGGCAAGCGGCGGGAGCTTGAGCTCGACACGCGGACTACGCTGCTTGATGCCCTGCGCGAACATCTGAAGCTGACCGGGACCAAGAAGGGCTGCGACCACGGTCAATGCGGTGCCTGTACCGTGCTGGTCAACGGTGAGCGCATCAATGCCTGCCTCAGCCTGGCGGTGCAGCACCAGGGCGATGCCATCACCACCATCGAAGGCCTCGGAACCCCCGATGACCTGCATCCGCTGCAGGCCGCCTTCATCAAGCATGACGGCTACCAGTGCGGGTACTGCACGCCGGGGCAGATCTGCTCGGCGGTGGCGGTACTGGACGAGATCAAGCGGGGTGTCCCCAGTCATGTGCAGGCAGACGTCAGCGCACGGCCCCGGGCCACCAACATGGAGATGCGCGAACGCATGAGCGGCAACCTCTGCCGCTGCGGAGCCTATTCCAATATTGCCGAGGCGATGGAAGAGGTTGCAGGCGTGACCCCTGCAGGGAGGCGCGCATGAGGGCCTTCAGTTACGAACGCGCGAAATCCCCGGCCGAGGCCGCCAAGGCCGTCGCCGGTATCGAGGGCGCGAAGTTCCTGGCCGGAGGGACCAACCTGCTCGACCTGATGAAGCTTGAGGTCGAGACGCCAGCGCACCTGGTCGATGTGCAGGACATCGGCCTGGACAGGATCGAACCCACCGACGAGGGCGGCCTGCGCATCGGCACGCTGGTCACCAATACCGCGCTGGCCTCGCATGAGCGCGTGCGCCGCGACTACGCGGTGCTGACCCGCGCGATCGTGGCAGGCGCCTCCGGGCAGCTGCGCAACAAAGCCACCACCGGCGGCAACCTGCTGCAGCGCACGCGCTGCCCGTATTTCTACGATCCCCATCTGCCCTGCAACAAGCGCCTGCCCGGATCAGGGTGCGGCGCACTCGAGGGGTTCTCCCGGCAGATGGGCGTGATCGGCACCTCGGACAGCTGCATCGCGACCTATCCGGGCGACATGGCGGTGGCCCTGCGGGTGCTGGACGCCTCGATCCAGACCGTCACGGGTGACGGCAGTACGCGCAGCATCCCGATTGCCGATTTCCATCGTTCCCCCGGCGACAGGCCGCAGCAGGACAACGTGCTGCAGCGCGGTGAGCTGATCACCCACGTCACGCTGCCGGAGCCCCTGGGCGGTCGGCACGTGTACCACAAGGTACGTGACCGCGCGTCCTATGCGTTCGCACTGGTGTCGGTCGCTGCGGTCGTGCAGCGAGACGGTTCGGCGCGGTTCGCCTTCGGTGGAGTTGCGCCGAAGCCGTGGCGCGTCGAGGCAGCCGAACCGCTGCTGCGCGACGGCGTAAAGGCCGCGACCGGGCAGGTGTTCGCCGGCGCCCGTCCGACGCGGGAGAATGCGTTCAAGATCGCGCTCGCCGAGCGCACCCTCGCGGCCGTGCTGGTGGAAGGAGAGCGCTGATGCCCCTTGAATTCAACGCCCCCGCCGGCGACAACCTGTTCGACAAGGCCAAGGTCGTCGGCAAGTCGACGCCGCGCATCGACGGTCCACGCAAGACCACCGGCACCGCCCCCTATGCGTACGAGCGCCACGACGTGGCGCCGAACCAGGCCTACGGCTACATCGTCGGTGCGGGCATCGGCAAGGGGCGCATCATTTCGATGGATGCCTCCCGCGCACGTGCCGCGCCCGGCGTACTGGCGGTCATCACCGCACCGGAAACCAAGCCGGTCGGCAAATCGAACTGGAACAACGCGCCGTTGTTCGGCGGACCCGAAGTGGCCCACTACCACCAGGCCATCGCCTGCGTGGTGGCAGAGACCTTCGAGCAAGCCCGCGCCGCCGCGGCGCTGATCCGCACCCGCTACGAGCGCAGCAAGGGCCGCTTCGATTTCCCGGCCCTGGCACCGACCGCGCCGCTGGCAAAGGGGCGTGACGGCAAGCCCGACCGGCAGGCGCTGGGCGATTTCGACACCGCCTACGCGAGCGCCGCGGTCAAGCTCGACGAGACTTATCACACCTCCGACGAAAGTCATTCGATGATGGAGCCGCACGCCACCATCGCCGCCTGGGAGGGTGACACGCTCACGCTGTGGACGGCGAACCAGATGATCGACTGGGCCAGGCAGGGCATGGCGGCGATCCTCGGCATCGACCCTGCCAAGGTGCGGGTGGACTCGCCCTATATCGGCGGCGGCTTCGGCGGCAAGCTGTTCATCCGCGCCGACGCGGTGCTGGCCGCGTTGGCGGCCAAGCAGGTCGGGCGACCGGTGAAGATCGCGCTGCAACGCCCGTTGATGCCCAACAACACCACGCACCGGCACGCCACCCTCCAGCGCGTGCGGATCGGCTGCGGAAAGGATGGCCGGATCTCCGCCATCGCCCATGAGAACTGGTCGGGCAACATCAACGGCGAGGATGGCGAAAACGGCACCCTGCAGACGCCCAAGCTCTATGCAGGCGCCAACCGCCTGGTGGCCAACTACATCGCCACGCTCGACATGCCCGAAGGCAATGCGATGCGCGCACCGGGTGAAGCACCGGGCCACATGGCGCTGGAAGTGGCGATGGACGAAATGGCCGAGAAGCTGGGCCTCGATCCGATCGCGTTCCGCATCCTCAACGAGCCCGAGGTCGTGCCCGGCGATCCGTCCAAGAAATTCTCCGACCGCAACCTGGTGCGCTGCCTGCGCGAAGGCGCGGAGCGCTTCAACTGGAACAAGCGCAACGCCCGGCCGGCGCAGGTCAGGGAAGGGCATTGGCTGGTCGGCATGGGCGTGTCCGCAGGCTATCGCGGCGCACCGACGATGAAGTCGGCGGCGCGGGTCCGGCTTGACGGCCAGGGCGGGGTGGTTGTCGAGACCGACATGACCGACATCGGCACCGGCTCCTACACGATCATCGCGCAGACGGCAGCCGAGACCATGGGCGTGCCGCTGGACCAGGTCCAGGTCACCCTCGGTGACTCCCGTCATCCCGCCTCCGCCGGTTCCGGCGGCCAGTGGGGCGCGGCAAGCTCCACCGCGGGCGTGTACGCGGCGTGCGTCAGCCTGCGCCGCAAGGTGGGCGAGAAACTCGGCTTCGACGGCGACACCGCAAACTTCGCCAATGGCCGCATCCAGGCGGGTGGTCGGACCATCAAGCTGGCGGAGGCGGGAACACTGTCGGCGGAGGACGGCATTGCCTTCGGCGACTTCAAACAAGGCTACGACGTCGGCACCTATGCAGGACATTTCTGCGAGGTCGCCGTGCATGCCTACACTGGAGAAACGCGCATTCGCCGCATGCTTGCCGTATGCGATGGCGGCCGGATCCTCAATCCGCTCTCCGCACGCAGCCAGGTCATCGGCGGGATGGTGATGGGTGCGGGCGCGACCCTGATGGAGGAGCTGGTGGTCGACAAACGGCTTGGTTTGTTCATCAACCACGACCTGGCCGGCTACGAGGTTCCCGTGCACGCCGACATCCCGTACCAGGAGGTGGTCTTCCTCGACACGCTGGATCCGGTGATCTCGCCGATGAAGGCCAAGGGTGTGGGTGAACTGGGCATCTGCGGGGTTGGCGCCGCGATCGCCAATGCGATCTACAACGCAACCGGCGTGCGCGTGCGCAACTATCCCATCACCCTGGACAAGCTGTTGCCCGGCTTGCCCGACATAGGCTGACGGTGCGCATGGACCGATCCGCAGCCTCACCCGCGCTGGAGGCTTCAGCGGCAGGCGGAGGGGAGCCCGGCGATCTTGCCGAGGACCTGTCCGCAGCGCCGGGCTTCCTCACCGAGGGCAGCCCGCGCGGCGTACTCGAGACGGCCTTGACGCGCATGCGCGCGGGGGAGCACGCCGTGCTCGCGCTGGTGCTGGAAACCGATGGCTCCACCTACGCCGGTGCCGGCGACATGGTGCTGTTCTGCAACGGCGGCCAGGTCGGCTGGCTGAGCGGCGGATGCCTGGAGCCCGAGCTCGCGCGACGCGCGGAGCAGGTGAGCGCGGCAGGGCGGGTCGACTGGATCGAGATCGACACCCGCAGTGACGACGACCTGTTGAGCGGGTCCGCGCTCGGCTGCCGCGGCCGGCTTCGGATTGCGCTTCTGCCGTTGCGTGCCATGGCCGGCATCGACGACGTCATCGAGGCTTGGCTGCGCGAGGGCGTGTCACTCCAGCGCGACCTTCGCACGTCGGGGCAGGTCGTTTTCCGTGCCGGCCATCGCGAGCAGGCGTGGCAGCTGCATCCGATGGAGGGTACGCAGCCGTTTGGCGAGGGTGCGTGGCGTTTGCCGTTGCCCCGGCTTCCGCGGGCCCTGGTGTTGGGGGGCGGTCCCGAAACGCCCTTCCTGATTCCGCTGCTGCGCGGCCTGGGGTGGCGGGTCAGCGTAGCCGAACGGCGAGCGCGCTGGGCCTCAGCCGGGCAGTGCGCGGATGCGCATCTTCAGACCAGCCCGGCCGAGGCCCTTCATGGCGACTGTTGCGACGCGGCACTGGTGATGCATCACGATTTCGAACTGGACCGGGAGACGCTGGTGGCCCTGGCTGATACCAACGTCGCGTTCATTGGACTGCTGGGTCCGCGGCGAAGGCGCGAGGACCTGTTCAAGCTGCTGACACCGGATCAGCGCCACCGGCTTTCCCCGAGACTTCGATCACCGGTCGGCCTGAACATCGGCGGCCGAGGGCCGGAGGCGATTTCGCTCAGCATCGCCGCGCAGCTGCAGCAATGGCGAGGCGCGCACGGCAGGTGACTGACGCGCATGCGGTCGTCGTGCTTGCTGCCGGCGGGAGCACCCGACTTGGCCAGCCCAAGCAGCTTCTCACCCGGCAGGGCGAGACCCTGGTACACCGCGTGGTGCGGTTGGCGCGGGATCTCGCACCAGCGCAGGTACTGGTCGTGGTGGGCGCGAACGCACAGGCAGTGACATCCAGCGTTGCCGGGCTGGATGCCACGCCGGTAACCAATCCCCACTGGGAACGCGGCCTGGCGAGCAGTCTGCAGGTTGCCGGCGCACACCTGCTGCCCACGGTGACCGCGGTGATGGTCGTGGCATGCGACCAGCCCGCAATCGAGCGCTCGCATCTGCAGGCGCTGCTTTCGGGTGCCCGCGCCGCAGCGTCAACGTGCGCGGGCACCCGCCACGCAAATGCGCTTGGCGTTCCCGCAGTCGTGCCGCGCGCCTGGTTCACCCCTGTCGGTGCAGCCGGTGACCGGGGCTTCGGAGCGCGCCTGCGGCAACTTCCTGTCGATACGGTGCATGTCCTGCAGGCACCGGAACTGGGCCTGGATATCGATACGCCAGAAGATCTTGCGCGTGCGCGCGATGCGGGCTGGATCGATGCCGGGAGGTGACCCGCATGGTCACTGGGCCAATGCCTGGCTCGCAGGTGACGAGCGGCAGGGCTGGAGCCCGAACCCTCGCTGCCCGCAGCCCTGTAGAGTCGAGCCATGCTCGACTACGGCACGCCACATCGCGCCCCATCAGGCACATCACTAGCAAGAATCTGCAGCACACGATCCAACAGAACAGGCTCCGGCACGCCAGCCAGTACCTGCTCCAGGTAATCCAACGGCTCCAGCTGCCATTGAAGCAACGTACCAAGCTGCACAACGGCGGGCGCCCGCTGCTCCGCGTCCAGTGAGACCTGCAACAGCAGATGGTGCGAGCGCCCCTCCAGCCACAGCGCGGGTATGCCCCGGCAATGAACCTGGAACTCGGCATCTCGGCGCCGCTCGACGAACTGGAAGCCCTGTCGTGGCCGAGAGTCCACGAACTGCATCGCCTGGCGGCGCAGTTGTGAGAATCGATCGTCGTTGATGTTTTGGAACGCGACAGGCGAGGGCACTAGCGTCGCCGGCCACTGCGCCTGTGCCGCAACCACCACCACAAGACAGAGCGCGGTGGCCGCCCAGCGCCACCAGGCCACTCAGCCCTCCGGATGCAGTCGGGTACTGGCGTGTGCGGCAAGGCCGATTCCGGCCATGATCAGGCCCTCCATGACGCGAGGGCCAACGTATTGCTCCAACTCGCCGTTCTCGCGGGCGCGCTGCGCGGCCAGCAGGATCTCCAGCACCACGCGAAGGCCGGCCAAGGAGCAGTCGGTGTCCGCCAGGGCGATGCGTCGACCTGGCATCTGATGGCGTTCCGGCCAGGGCTGGCCATCGGAGGCGGCGCCCGAGCCGATGCTGTGCAGCAGGGCGATGAGGGTGTTCGGGTCCAGCGCAGGGCCATTCGCAGGCGTGTCGCGAATCGGGTGCGGGGCAGGGGAGTGGGGCTGGTTCATGGCTGGCTCCTTGCGTGCATGCAGAAGCCGCCACCGATAAAGGTGGCGGACGGTGCGAGGTTCGAAACCCGGTGTGCAATCAGACCGGCGGGCGCAAGGCCCCCACGCACCGCCCGCCATAGCCGGCTGACGGATTGCCAGTCGGCACCACGGGGGGTGGTGCCGACTAGCAAGCGCTTTTTACGATTGCACAACCGGGGTTTCGAAGCCCGGCCACCTGTTCAAGGTGGCACAGCAAGGAATACGCCCGGTTGTGCCCGTTGCCAATGCAGTAGGGCCGATGCCGTCACCACATTCAACATTTTCAGAATCGTTGCATATGGCGCAACGGGCCTGGAGCCTTGCGCCGCAAGGCTGTTGTCGATGTCGGCGGTGCACGCCTGACGAGTGTCGGCATCCGCCCGGCGAGGCCGTGAGCGAGGCGGATACGACAGAATTGCCAGAGGCTGCCAGGCGTCAGTAGCCCTTCAACGCGACCTTGGTTCGCTCCAACCATGCGGCATTGTGGCTGCGCGCGTGCCGCGACCAGTGCTGCGCATCGTCGATGATGCTGGCGAACAGGCTGCGGGCCTGCTCACGATCGTCGGGCTGCGGCTGCGCCATCAACCATTCGGCGTACAGGCAGCGAGCGGCCGCATCGTTTCCGCATTCCACGGCGCGCTCGAATGCGGCGCGGGTGCCGGGCGCTTGGGCGGCAGCCAATGCCTGCGCGTAGAGCAGGGTCTGTTCCGCCTTGCGGCGCACATCCGGATGGCGGGCGAACAGGCCGTCCAACGCATCCACCGCAAGCGAGGGCTGCCCGGAATCGAGGCGGGCACGCGCCAGACCAGTAAGGATGTGGGGGTCGTCGCCCAGTGGCGAGCTTGCGGCCTGCTCAAGCAGGGTTCTGGCTTCCTCCGCCTGGCCAGCATCCAGCAGCGTCATGCCCAGGCGAACCCGATTCTGCACGGTGGGCGTACGCGCCAGTTCGGCACGCGCGTTGCGCAGGTCCTGGCCCGGGTCCATGAGCTGCTTGGCGGAGCGGATTGCCTGCCGCGCGCCGCGCGAGTTGCGGACTTCCGGGAAGTAGATCGCCAGGAAGTAGACGACGCTGCCGAGCAAAGGGAACGAGAAGAGCAGGATGAGCCAGTAGAGGCTCTGGCCCGAGCGGATGGCGTGTACCGCGAAGTAGATGGCGGCCAGTACGTGGAGTCCGATTCCGATATAGGGCATGTGTGCCGCCTCGTCCTTGTGAGGGGTGGAACTATAGTGGGGGAGGGGTGGGGCGCCAATGGGCGGGGTGATCGAGCGTGACGCGTCACGTTAATGGGGTGGGTTCTGCAGGACGGAGCGCTGCATGCCACTATGTGGCGGGGCTGCATTGATCGAAGGGGATACATGGAACGTACGCAGAAGACGCTAACGATGGCTGATGTTGCTGGATGGGGTTCGGCGCTCGTCACCTTTGGATTGATTCAAGGCGCCTTCTACCTGAAGGCGTATTGGGGCCACTTCGGCCTGGATCCCTTTCAGTTTGTTGCGGTGAGTGAGCTTGCGCTGGCAGGGCTTGCAGGGATCGGCATGGTGTTGTTCTTCATACTGATTGCGCTGCTGCTTGGAGGGTGGGTCGAGGGAAAGGTGACAACGACGCCGTCCCAAGCCAATCTGCTGATGTGGCTGATCCTGACTCTTTGTCTTGTTGGAATGGGTGCCTTGCTTTGGTGGTCCAATGCCTGGCCCGTTTTGATAGGTGTGGCGCTGACGGGCATATGTGCAATGGCAGTACGCCTGTCTCCAGTGTTGCCGGCCGCCGTGAAGGAGTCGCCCTGGCTGGTCTATGCGCTCGTGATGATTGTCTATGTCCCGATCTCGTCAAACTGGCTTGGCTTCGAGCGCGCCAACGCGATTACTTCTGGCGGCAGCAAGTACACGGTCAATGTGACTATTGATGAGAATGTGCAAGGCGGCCTGGGCCTAGTGGGGCGTTTGGGTGATAGCTATGTGCTTTGGGACCCGGTACAGAAAGCTGCAGTTCTTATGCCAGTGGAAGACGTGAGTAGGCTGGAGATTGCGCAAAAATCCGTTCCGCCTGCCAAATCAGCTCAGTCGCGATAGGGGATTTTATTGGGAGTGTCGAAGACATCATGTTTCAAGCCGACTGCGCTGGTACGGGGAATAGGCCAGAATCAAGGCTTGAGATCGCACTTGGCCGACGACGCCACTGACTGATGGCATTTCCCGTTGATGAACTCTGCAATGGGTGACAATCTAGCTGGAACTACCTCAGGCCTCAAACGGATGATCGAGTCAACTTATTGGCGGCAAGAGCTGCGCGCAGAAGTGCTGTGGCTTAAGCGGCATCGCAATTATCGAAGATGGTCCGAGAAGCAGCTGGTCTTGTATGAACGCCGTCTAATGCTAGTAGCCTTCCAGGTCCGCTCCTTGCTTGAGCGCCCCAAGGTCAACGATTGTGCTCGAAGCGTTCGACTACCTGCAATTCGCTACAAGAAGATCGGCATCAAGCCATTCACATTTTTAGGCGCAGGATTTCCGGAAGATCGATTTGATATTGCGAACCCTGAGGCTGTTGATCTAGGCGTTCTCGATGTTTGCAATCAGCTTATTCACTACTATTGGATGCAGACATGGTCAGAGGGCACTGAATTCAAGGGCATGCTCGTCTTCTCCGACTACATGCGGCACAAGTGGGCCTACGAATTCTTGATCGAAGACCTTATATACATCTTCAGCGTATTTGCTGATGAATCGTCTGCGGCCACCAGTATCAGCTTTGAGTGGAACGAGAAGAGGCAAGACTACGTGACTCACTTCGCTCGTTGATGGCGAATGGCACGGCACCTAGCCATTGCTCCGCAGCATCTCTTCTTTACGCACCTTTAAGGCAATAGGCTCTTAGCTGGGCAGGGAAGTCCTGGCCGGGCAGGGGGTTAGCAAGATCTATCGGGGTAGGTAAGGGGCTCTGTCGAACCGTAGCAGACAGGCCACTCTGAGGGCTCGAGGCGATCGGCGTTTTGGGGATGAGCGCCTATCGCGCCCTTGAGGAATTTATGGCGGCGCGTTCTGGCTATCTTTTGTTGCAATGAAGGCCTGACACGCGATAGTTGGACCGAAGGCTTACGTCATTCACAGAGAGGGGGCGATGATTAAATCTGTAGCCATAGAGAACATTAGGGGCATCAAGGACTCCACGTTTCAACTCGACATTATTCCTAACAAGCCTTCACTCCTTGTCGCTCCAAATGGATTCGGCAAAAGCTCGCTTGCCGCGGCGTTCGCCGCGCTCAAGACCAAGAGGTTAGAGCTTCCAAAAGATCAGTTCCACCTTGGAGATGAATCGCTCGCCCCAAAACTGACCCTCACGATTAGGAAGAATGGCGAAATTTCCACCCTCGTTGCAGATGAGGGCTGCAACGGAATTGCGGCATCCTTTGATGTCCATGTGATCGCCAGCCGGCTTCGGGCGAAGGTCACCAAGCACAACTTAGGCAGGTTCACGACCGCAACAGCGTCACTGGATATCAGCGACTTGGTGCTGGTCCAGACCATTCCCGCCAAGGCAAAACACGCCTACGACGTAACGGAGATGCGCACTCGCTTTGGGCCATCCGGCAAGGCCTTCCAGAACCTCAGCAAGACACTCGGGAACCCAGCGCTAGCCGACGGCTTGATTGATCTGTATGGCGTGATGGACAAGATGACGGGTGTCCGCATTCAAAATGACATAGAAGAGGTAACTGCGTTGCTTCAGGCTCAGGCCGGAACCGTCGACGAAATACGAGCATGGGCTAGTGATGCCCTCGCGCTACGCCTTGAAGCGATCGACGCCGTCAAGGCGTTGGCTGATCTCTTGGCGATGGCTGCCGGCCCCGCCCAAGCCCGTATCGACGCTCTGCTCTCGGGCCTGCAAGTGGCGCTGACCTACCTAGGTAACAAGAAGGCCTTCAAGGAAGCGTGCAAGTATCTCTCGTATGTCAACGAAAAGGAGAGCTTTGAGGACATCATCAAGGCGTTCGGTTCCACATGGAAGAGGGTGAGGCCTGCTGAGCGCAATGGGAGTCTCGTCGTCTCCTTCCCGCCAGCCCTGCATATATCTAATGGCCAGCGTGACTCTCTGTGCTTTGCGGCGGAGCTAAGGAAGATTGAGCGATCCATCTCGTCGCGCGACATCATCCTCGTTATTGACGAGGTGTTTGACTACCTGGACGACGCCAATCTCGTAGCGGTTCAGTACTACATCACCAGGCTTATCAAGAAGGTCCGCGAGAAACAAAGGAACATGTATCCATTGATTCTTACGCACCTGAATCCTTACTACTTTAAGAACTTCACGTTCGCTAGTCAGAAGATCTATTTCCTAAAGAAGTCCAAACCGACCATCAACAAGGACTTTCGCGCCCTTATCGCAAAGCGTGAAGATCCATCCATTAAAGAAGACATTGGCCGCTATTATCTGCACTATGATCCGTCGCCGGTTGACGTAACGGCACAGTTCCAGGCTCTTGGCCTGAAGGAGTCCTGGGGAGATTCGATCGCATTTCATGCTTACACAGAAGCGGAGTGGAACAAGTACGTCAACGAATCGGACAACTATGATCCATTTGCCGTCTGCTGCTTTGTTCGTGTCAGAATTGAGAAGATTACCCATGACGCGATCCAAGGTCAGGCTCGGAAAGCGGATTTCCTCGACAAGTTCATGACGAAGAAGAAGCTGGATTTTGCCGTCGAGAACGGTGTCGACGTTGACGACACGATCTACCTCCTGGGAATTATCTACAACGAGGGCATGCACGTTCACGAAAACGTAGATGACAGTAGCCCCATTGTTTCTAAGCTGGAGAATCGGACTATTCGCCATATGCTCATCGAGAGCGTAAGGGAGTAAGCCGCTCTTGTGCCTGGCAGGCGGTGAGCGACAGCCAGGCCAGATATTCGGGAAACAGCTCGCGGCCTTCGGGCGTGATCAGACGATCACCGAGGACAGAAAAACCAGCCCAAGGGCCGGTCAGTCAATGCGGTGGTGCGGGTCGAACTCAATCATGCCGCGATCTCATCCTTGGCCGGGGACTGAGGGCGCAGGCAAGAGCCGAGCCAGAGGCCCAGCCATTGCCATGCGGAAGAGACGAAGGCTCGGATTCGGCCGATCCATGATTTCGCATTCTTGGTACATATCCAATGTGTTGCGCCCGTTTTCACTACGCGACAGTAAGCTCTTCCGCTCAACGACTACGTAAATCCGTTGCGTTTCGGCCATGCGCTCCGGTGTTGCGTCTGCATCGCCCCCGAACGCAACGTTTAGGCATTCCCACCTAGGCGCCACTGTTGCACCGATTGCGGCCCACTGGCTCAGATTGACGACGAGTCCGAAGTGGGGATGTCCCGATATTGCCAATGCCCCATAGCGTGACACACGTCACATTTGATAGGCTGCTGTCGACACAATGGGTGTCATCTTCGAAGGATCGATATGGCGGTTTTCGTCGTGACATGGAACTTGAATCGAGAGGGGGCAAATTATGATGCCCGCCGCACCGCTCTGCTCAATCAGATTGGGCGATACCAGAACGCCAGTGATCCAGGCCTTGAAAGCGTTCGGTGGGTTGCGGCAGACACTGCTGAGAAGTTGTGTGGGGATCTGATGCAGCGCTTGGATAAGAACGATCGAATATTCGTTTGCCAGCTACATCGTGGGGCCTATCAGGGCTTCCTTAGCCAGCCCGTCTGGGACTGGATCAACCCGCGGCTATAAGCACAGCGGCGCCGTCGATAGAAACGGCGGCGCCGAGAATTCCTTGCACCATACGCACAGCCAGTATTTCGGGGTAGAACCCGGTCATTCAGCTATTGAGCCGAAGCGGACATCCTGCCTATCCCAGCAGATCTACCTTCACGGACCAATCCGGCGATCCTTTGAAATGGGTTTAGAATCCACTAAGAGAGCGAGCCCTTTGGGACAGGCGCTGAAGATTCGGACAAAATCAAACTGAGTAGGGGTGCCAGATGCACTTGAAGGTGTTGGCTGTCCGCAATTTCAGGCGGCTTAAAAATGTTGTAGTTGACCTTGCTTCCGACATCTCTATTTTTGTCGGTGCCAACAACAGCGGCAAGACATCAATCGGGCACGCACTCCAGTTATTCACTGGCTGTGGCCGCTTCAACATTCACGACTTTAGTGCCGACCTTTGGGCCGACATCGTTGCGTTTGGTGAGGGCGATGGCGAGGCGAGCCTTCCCACAATGGAAATTGACGTTTGGTTCGAAATCGGCCCGGACGATGTTCATCGTGTCATCGATCTTCTTCCCAGCCTTGCTTGGGAAGGCAAGCTGGTTGGGATGCGTATTGCCTACGCGCCCACCAATCCCGCGGCGACGCATGCACGCTATATCGAAGTGCGCCAGCGCGTGCTCGATGCGGTCGCAAAGGGTAAAGACGGAGCGCCCGCCTTCGATCCCTCGCCACGTAACCTGCGGGAGTTCCTGCGCGACAGGCTACATTACGAATATGAGCTGCGCTATTTCGTACTCGACCCCGCGCGGTTTGATGCGAACATGGCGGCAGAGCCTGGCTATGACCCGGCTACGCTCACCGGACGCGACCGGAGCGGCCGTGAGATCTTGAAGGGCCTTCTCCACATTGACTTCTTGAACGCACAACGCCATCTCTCGGACGGCCCAGGTAGCTCTCGCGCCGAGGATCTCTCCCGTGTACTCAGTCGCTTCTACGGGCGCAACCTCGAACAGAAAGGCGAAGATATCGAAGCGTTGCGCGCCCTCGCAGCATCCGAAGTCTCGTTTAATGAGCATCTCGAACGAGTGTTCGAACCGACGCTCAAGAGCTTGTCGAAGCTCGGCTATCCGGGCCTCTCAAACCCGCGCATGATGATCCGCTCGGCCTTGGACCCTGCCCAGATCATGAGCGGTCGAGATGGCGCGATCGTTCACTATGCGTTGGGAGCCGATGACGGGAAGCCCGATCCGCCTACCTTGCCCGATCGGTATAACGGTCTTGGCTTCAAAAACCTCATCTTCATGGTCGTCGAGCTACTCGACCTCCACGCTCAATGGCTGGCGGTCGAGGAAAGCCGTCCGCCGGTCCACCTGATCTTCATCGAGGAGCCCGAAGCGCACCTCCATGCCCAGCTTCAACAGGCCTTCATCCGCAAGGTGATGGACATCCTGGCGCTCAAGGGCGAGGACCGCACGCACTATACGAGCCAGCTCGTCGTCACGACCCATTCGACTCATATCCTTTACGAACGAGGCTTCCGGCCGATCCGCTATTTTCGTCGAAGCCGTGCACAGAATGTGTCGACCTCCGATGTGCTCAACCTCTCGGTTTTCTACGACAGCACCGATCCGGACGTCCGAAGCTTCCTCGAGCGCTATTTGAAACTCGCGCACTGCGATCTGTTCTTCGCCGATGGCACCGTGCTAGTCGAAGGCAATGTCGAACGGCTGCTGTTGCCACAGATGATCGCCAATGCCGCGCCGCGGCTGCAATCGACCTATCTCACCGTCCTAGAGATCGGCGGAGCGTTCGGTTACCGATTCAAAACGCTGATCGAGTTTCTCGGACTGACAACGCTCATCATCACCGATCTCGACAGCGTGTTCGGTCCACTGGGACAGGATGGCAAGGGTGCGGCACCCGCTGGTCAACCGGAGGCCGCGCAACCAGCCGCCGCGAACGCGCAGACTGCCGAAACTGACGCTGAGGATATTGACGATGACGAGGAGGATTTGCCTGCGGCTGCGGAGAAGCCCGGGAAGGCGTGCATAGCCGGTCATCCGGGCGCGGCGACGTCCAATCAGACTTTGCTTCAGTGGCTACCGAAATGCGACACGGTCGCTGCCCTATGGGAGGCGACGGCTGAGCAGAAGATCCAGGCGAGGACGGACGACAATGACGCTTTGGTACGCGTTGCCTACCAGTGCCGGACCGATGTAACTTGGGGCGGAGAAACCCTGGCGCTGGCCGGGCGCACGCTGGAGGAAGCATTCGCACTCGAAAATCTTGGCTGGTGCCAAGACAAGAACCGTAAGCCGCTTCAGCTCCGCATCGCCAAGGCCGACGAGAAGAACCTGGACACGCTTGCGGAACGCATCCACAAGCGCGTGCAGGCTAAGAGCTTCAGCAAGACGGACTTCGCGCTAGCCTTGTTAGCCGAAGATCCGAGCAGTTGGTCGGTCCCAACCTATATCGCCGAGGGCCTGAGCTGGCTTGAGACCGCGATTGCGCCGCCGGAACCGGACGAGGATCTGCCGCATGAGGACCAGTCGCATGGAGACGCGCCCCAGTGTGCACCGGCCGCCGCCAACGAGGTGGCAGTATGACAAGCCGGATCGGCAGTCCTGACACACAAGCCGATCTAGATGTTCGAGCTTGTCTCGATCTGACGCCGCCACGCTCGTTTGTCATGGTCGCCGGTGCGGGGTCGGGGAAAACGACCTCGCTGATCAAGGCTATCGCGCACCTAGCCGAAACCCGCGGTCCTGCCCTGCGCCGCGCCGGGCAGCAAATCGCCTGCATTACATATACCGAAGTCGCCGTCGGTGAGATTTCGGCCGATGTCGGGGCCTCGCCGCTATTCCGCATCTCGACTATCCACAGTTTCCTGTGGTCAGTCATCCGGCCGTTCCATTCGGATGTTGCGAATTGGGTAGCCACCCGCATCGACGAGAAGATCGCGGAGCGACGCGCGCACTACGACAAGCCTCGGACTCAGGCGAAAATGAAGGCCCGCCTCGAACAGGAGATCGCAGATCTTGAAGCCGAGCTGACTACGATCAGTGAAGTAGAGAAGTTCGTCTACGGCACCGGCAGCAGCTACGCTGAGGGCATTCTTGGCCATGACGACATCCTCAAACTCACCCCAGCCTGCGTTGCGGCGCATCCGCTGCTGAGGCAACTCGTCGCTAAGCGCTTTCCCTACATCTTCGTCGATGAGAGCCAAGATACCAATCCGGAGGTCGTCGAGGCGTTACGGCACATTGCGGGCGAACATCCTGGCCTGTGTGTTGGGTTCTTCGGAGACCCGATGCAGAAGATTTATATGAGCGGAGCAGGCGCTGTCCCGCTGAACGACGGCTGGGCGGAGATCACAAAGCCCGAAAACTTCCGGTGCCCAACATCGGTGCTTGGGGTCATCAATGCAATCCGCGCCCCTGGCGACGGTCTTGAGCAGGTGCGTGGTCGGTCGATAACCGTTGATGGCATCGAGCAGCCGCTTGCCGGCACCTCCAATCTGTTCATCCTACCGGCGGACACGGAGCGCAGTGCGCGTCTCGCGGCCGTTAGGCAGTGGCTGGCCACCGAAACCGGCGACGGCCTGTGGCTAAGCGACGTGCGGGAAGGTGATGTCCGCCTACTTGTACTGGTGCACCGCATAGCGGCCAACCGGCTCGGGTTCCCTAATCTGTATGCTGCGCTCAATGACCGAGCCCCAATGAGTCTGAGTGAAGGGCTGAGCGATGGCACAGCCTGGCCGCTCCGTCCACTTGTCCAACACATACTTCCGCTAGTTGTCGCGGCGCAAGCGGGCGATCGGTTCACAGTGATATCGACCTTGCGCAGCGAATGCCCGAGGCTTGAACCAGCGCGGCTTCGAGGACAAGCGACGGCTCCCGTTCTTACAGCACTACAGCAAGCGCTCGACGGGCTTGTCGGTCTGTTGGCAGCAGGATCGCAGGCGACTATCCGGGACGTCTTGACGCATGTGCGAGATCACGAGTTGCTGCGCCTCGATGATCGCTTCGCCATGCATCTGGTTGCAGAGCCTGTGGATGACGGCAGCAGCGGTTTCGAGAACGTCCAAGCCTATCTGGCATGCGGTGTCGACGAACTCTGGGCCTACCGGCGCTACTTTACAGAGGAGTCACCGTTCGCCACGCATCATGGGGTGAAGGGTGCCCAATTTGAGCGCGTATTGGTCGTCATCGACGATGAGGAAGCGGGCTTCCGGCAGTATTCTTACGGCAAATATCTCGGGTACGTCCCCCTCTCGGACAGGGACGAAGCCAATCTGGCGGCAGGTGAAGAGTCCGTACTTGATCGAACCCGTCGCCTCTTCTATGTGTGCTGCTCGCGAGCAATGAAGGACCTAGCAGTCGTGGTCTTTGTGCCCGAAGTCGCAGCGGCCCGCAATGCGATCGTTGCTCAGAATCTGTTCCCTGAGGCCACAATTCGAGGGATAGAACATCTGAACTAGCGCCAGTATGGGGATCTATTGGATGACTACCGTACGGCCACGACGGGAGCGGCGACTTCTGGTGGGGAACAGACTCTAAAGGTTGGAGATCCGGGATGTTTATCGGGGTAGGGCGGCTGAGACCACTCCTTCAGCCTGCATCTTGCGCGTTAAGCAATGACCGCCCGACAAGACGCACCGGGTCAAAAGAGAACACGTGCTCCAGCGGCGCATCATGGCAGCGACCAACCAGCCGGTCCGGAAAAGCGGCCCGTCCGTGATCCAAATCCACCTCAGCCGAACAGATCGGGCAGGTGCCCCAGTGGCGCACGACGGCGAACTCGCGAGATTTCAACTTTCGACCTGGCGCTGGCATGGTGCGGAGCTGACCGTAGAGCTCGCTGAGAGCCAGGAACGAGGGCCCTGCCATGGTGACCCGCTGTATGGGCAGGAGGAACACCGGCCGCGATAACCACCAGAGCCCGGTCGTCACCAACATCACAAGGCCGAACTGGGCCAATGTTGCGGTGGTCACCGCGTGGCCGCGGCTCCATGAGGTGTACAGCCAGAACCAGGCGAGTCCGATCAGCACCATGTTCAAGGCCGCGGTTCCGATGAGCACGTAGCCGCGCCAGGACTGCACCGGGAATGGCCGGCTGCCCACCAACAGCCGGAGCCATAGCGCAGGCTTGGCCGGATCCATCTGGTAGCGGATCAGGGTCGGATCGGCCTCGGGCGGCGCGACGTCCTCCTCAGGCTCCACCTCGGGCGTCGGGCGGAAATCGAAGGACAGTCGAGAGGGCAGGCCACGGCCGCCCCCCTTTTTGACCACGAGGTAAGGGGTCAGGGTAGAGCCAGCCTGCGCGCATCGCTGCCGAAGCTGCTCCTGTCGCGATTCCCACCAGTTCTCCAGCTCGGCCGCCCTGAACACCTTGGACTGGGCATCGCCCGTTCCTTCCAACTGCTGAAAGAGCGCCCGAAGGGTGATGGTGTCCGTAGTGGGGGGCGGCTCGCCGCGCGAGATGGCGGTCAGGGTCGTTTCCATGACCTCCCGGAGGACCCGGGCGTTGCGCTGTTGCCCCCCCTCCCGGTCCAGCCAATCAAGCGCCAATTTGAGGGATTCAACCTGTGGATTACCCGTTTGGGCGGGTTTAGATCTGTTTGCGTCCATGGCCTGCCGCGAATTTCTGCTTTCCCTCCGATCAAGGAAAGCGCCATGGACACCATCCCAGAGCCGTTCTCACTTCGCAATCCGTCGGGCAACCCGCTGGCGCGGCGTGGCGGGTTCCGCGTCCCGTTTGGCCTGAAGGATGGCCGTGTCTGGGCCCCCAGCGAGGTGCCCAAAGGCAAGGCGTGCGGCTGCATCTGCCCGGGGTGCCATGCCCCGCTGGCGGCCAAGGCCCAGGAGAGCCGCCGCAAGCGCCCTCACTTCGCCCACCTGACCGACACCGGCTGCCAGACGGGTCGCGAAACCGGGATCCACGAGCGGGCCAAGCAGCTGATAGTCGACCATCAGCGGCTGGTGATCCCGGCCTGGACCGGTGACCCGATCGACATGCCCAACCCTCCGCATGCCCGCGACGACGATGGCCGGCTCCACTTAGGGCGCCAGGTCGACCAGCCGAGCCGCAGCATGGCGTTGCGCGACATCGAGATCGAGCGATCGTTTGGCAGCTACAAGCCCGACGTCGTGGCCCGGGATTCAGTTGGGGAGCTGCTGATCGAGATCCGCGTGACCCATGCCGTTGGCGATATCAAGGCGGCACGAGTCCAGGCGCAAGGCCGGAGGATGATCGAGATCGACCTGTCCAAGCTGCACCGTGACATTCCCCACGACCTGGCAGCCTTTGAGCACGCCGTGCTCGATGACGCCGCCAATCGCAGTTGGATCTCGTGTCCCGAGGCAGTAGCGGAGTGGGAGGCCTCCAAGCAGGAGCTGGACGAGCAGATTGCGGCGAGGAACCTGGAGATCGCACAGCTGCGGGATCAGATGGCCAAGGCCGCCCAAGCCCGTCAGGAGCGCGAAGCCCAGGAGACCAGGGATAAGGAGGGCCGGAAGGCCTACATGCGCCGCCAGAAGCGTGAGATCCACGCAAATGACCTGAGTCAGCTCATGGAACTGACCTCGCCTGAGCGGATCGAACGAATCTTGCGAGAGTATAGGGTCAGCGCGGAAGACCGCGTCAGCGAGCTCCTGGACGCCGTGCCAGCGGCGATTCGGTCCGCCTGCCTTCGAGCCCACGAGGATGCATGGATCTTCGGGGTGGATCCGGCTCTTTGGCAACTCCTGGCCCATGACCACTTCGTGGCAAAGCGGTCCCCGGGTGATCGCTTCAACCAGAGGGACGTCGCCACCTGGGTGCATCGGAGCTTCCAACCGGAGCCGGCGCTGTACAGGCTCTTCATCACCCAGTACGCCGCCCGTGCCGAGGCCCAACGGGCAGGGTTCACCAAGAGGAGACTGGCCTACTGGGTATTCACCGACGAAGAGAACGAGCGCATTCCGAACTTCTACACCCCCGTCAACGATTTCGTCGACAGACTGGAGTCCGCCCGGGTCATCCGGCAACTGCCGGCGCCCAGAGGCGAGTGCGAAGTCCTTCCGCCGCCCGCCGCCGGCTGGCTCCCGGGCGCCTACGTGGCCCCGGGCGACGGTTCCGGAGACCGATAGCCCCCGCTTGTCGCTCTTTGAGCCGACGGCACCTAGAATCGAGGGTTAGAGGGGCGCGCGATTTTATGCATGCCATTGATTTCAAATGACATGGAGTCTTGTCGCCCTCATTTTTCCTTCGATTCACTGCCTTTCCAGGATCCGGATTCGTGACAGCACTTGAGTCATCTGCCGGCTATGAAGGACTAGGTTCCAGTGGGAGACAAGATGCCAAGCCATGCAACGCTCGCCAGAACCAAAACGGCCAAGGTCGCCTCCGTGAACAGACTCTGCCTAAGCTTGATGACTGCCTGTGCGCGATTGCCTGCCTTCAAAGCTGCCTCCAGGCTCGGGCTCAACCGATACCGATTGGCAGCAGCCAACGCCAGCATGCCTGCGAAAAGCAAGAGCTTTACCATCAGCAGCCGGCCATACAGCGTCGAGATGAGCGGATCAAACGATGGTCCGGCGATCAACAGGTAATTGAGAATTCCACTCACGACGAGTGCAGCCACGATCGCTGTACCTATGCGAGCAAAGCCATTCGACGTCCGACTGAGGACCGCTACCGGGTCTTGCGCGACATCCTGCTTGTGGGATGCCAGCATCAAGAACGCCACCAATGCGCCCACCCAAGCGCCCGCTGCCCAGAGGTGCGTGATATCCGACGCAAGATGGATGTAGCCGCGAACGCCGTCGTCCATCGCGCCGTGGCCTGCCCACGCAAGGGTTGCCAGCGCCACGCCGGTGGAGAGCGCCATCACTGCAAATCGCAAGGTAGCGTTCAATTTCAACATTGCGACGAGCATACACACCAACAGCGCGAGGATGCGAATGCACCAGGCGATGCCCATGTGCGTGCCCGTAATGAGCATGTCGAAGACGTGCATTGACAGCTCCGCGTAGCTCTGGGCACCGGACATGGCCTTGGCCATGACCGTCATGCCCCACATCGACAGGGCAATGCCGATGGCAGCGGATGCGCCAATGAGGACGCGATAGCGGCGCGAGATCGTCGAGGATCGCTCGTCGTTGCCCAAAGCATAGAGACCGAACATGGCGACGCCAAACGCCGCCGCCAGGTCCAGATACAGCGCCAGGCGCAGGACGATGGTCAACCAATCCCCGGCCATGGGCTTACTTCACCTTGAAGGTGACGTTACCCGTGATCGGATGCGTGTCCGAGGAGACGGCACGCCATTCGACGCGATAGTCACCGGGCTGGAGCGCCTGTGCCGGCGTGATGACCATGGTCTTGCCGTCGCCGGCAGCCGCGACGCGGGCGTTGATCTTCATCGGGCCATGGCTCGCCATTCCCGGCATGCCAGTCATGACAAGGCTCGCGGCGGAGAACTGCGGCACCAGCGTCTCGGAGAACTTCAGTTCGATGGTGGCTGGCGCAGAAACCTGCGACTTGTCGGCCGGCGTTGAAGACACCAGCGAAGGATGCGCGAATGCGGCGGTGGCGAACAGACCAGCAGCGATCGGCGCGACGAGCTTGGCGATGAAACCTGAACGGGTCATAGAAGTTTCTACCTGGATGTGTGAGGTGTGGTTTAAGAACGAAATGCCGAGATAAGGCTTGCACCTTTGCAACGGCGTGGAACGAAAGAAACGGTTTGCTGGGCGATAGCAGGCTCCTGTAGTTTCAGAAAGAAAATCCGGTCACAGTCGGCTCGCTCTCAGGCGCAAGGCGTTGCCAACGACCGACGCCGAACTCAGGCTCATCGCCAATGCTGCGATCAGCGGCGACAGCAGCCAGCCCGTGAGGGGATAGAGAACCCCGGCGGCGATGGGGATGCCCAGTGCGTTGTAGAGGAAGGCGAACATGAGGTTCTGCTTCATGTTGCGCACGGTACTCACCGAGAGCGTGCGAGCGACAGCGATGCCACGCAGGTCACCCTTGACCAGCGTGACCTGGGCGCTGTTCATCGCCACGTCGGTTCCCGTTCCCATGGCGATGCCCACGTCTGCCTTCGCCAAGGCCGGCGCGTCGTTGATGCCGTCTCCGGCCATGGCGACGATGCGTCCTTCTTTCTGCAGTCGCTCGATCAACATGAGCTTGTCCGCCGGCTTGACCTCACCATGCACCTCGTCGATGCCTAGGCGTGCACCGACGGCTTTGGCGGTGGTCTGCCCGTCCCCGGTGGCCATGATGACCCGCAGGCCCGCAGCCTTCAACGCGGCCAGGGCCTCGGGGGTGCTGCCCTTGACCGGATCGGACACGGCGAGCAAGCCCGCGAGCTGCCCGTCCACCGCCAGGTACATGACGCTGGCCCCTTCGCCGCGCAGAGCTTCGGCCTGGGGTACGAGCGGTTCCACCGATACGCCAGACTGTTCCATCAGCACTGTGTTGCCCAACGCCAGTTGCCGGTGCTCAACCTTTCCGCGCACGCCGATGCCGGTTCCCGATTCAAAGCTCTGAGGCTTCACGAGTTGGAGGCCCTGGGCACGCGCAGCCTGCACGATGGCGTCGGCCAGGGGGTGTTCACTGCCCTGGTCCAGGCTGGCCGCAAGACGCAGCACCTCATCGTTCGTAAAGCCGGGGGCTGCGACGACCTGATCGAAAGCAGGTCGGCCTTCGGTCAGGGTTCCTGTCTTGTCGATGACGAGGGTATCGACCTTGCGAAGATTCTCGATCGCCGCGGCATCGCGGAACAGCACGCCCTGCGTGGCGCCACGGCCCGTTGCGACCATGATCGACATCGGCGTGGCCAGACCCAGCGCGCACGGGCAGGCGATGATCAGGACGGCCACCGCATTGATCAGTCCATAGACCCAGGTGGGCTGTGGCCCGAAGAATCCCCATACAAAGAGCGTCGTTACCGCAATGGCGACGACGGCCATCACGAAGTAGCCGGCAACGACATCGGCCATGCGTTGCATCGGTGCCTTGGAACGCTGCGCCTGGGCGACCATCTGGACGATCTGCGATAGAACGGTGTCCGAGCCGATCCGCTCCGAACGCATGATCAGCGCGCCGCTGGTGTTGAGTGTGGCCCCGATGACCTTGTCGCCCGCGCGCTTGCTGACGGGCAGCGGTTCGCCGGTCAGCATGGATTCGTCAATCGAGCTGCTGCCCTCGTGCACGATGCCATCCACCGGCACCTTCTCGCCGGGGCGGATGCGCAGCAGGTCGCCGACGTGCACATGGCTGAGTGGCACGTCTTCCTCGCTGCCGTCCGCATTGATGCGCCGCGCCGTCTTGGGTGCCAGCCCCAGCAGCGACTTGATGGCTGCCGAAGTCTGGGAGCGGGCCTTGAGTTCCAGCACCTGGCCGAGCAGTGTCAGCGAGATGATGACGGCGGCGGCCTCGAAATACACGCCGACCCGTCCCATGGACATGAAGGAAGCTGGAAACACTTCCGGCGCAACGGTTGCCACAACGCTGTAGATGAATGCCGCACCCGTTCCCAGGCCGATCAGTGTCCACATGTTCGGGCTGCGGTTGACCACGGACAGCCAGCCGCGGGAGAAGAAGGGCCAGCCGGCCCACAGCACGATCGGCAACGACAGCACCAACTCGACCCAGCTCTGTGTAGCCATGTCCATCAGGTGCAGCCGCTCGCCCAGCATCGCCAGCGCCAGGACCACGAGCGTCAGCGGCAAGGTCCACCAGAAGCGACGCGAGAAGTCACGCAACTCCGGGTTGTCGTCATCGAGGTCGGGCAGCAGAGGCTCAAGCGTCATCCCGCACTTGGGGCAGGTTCCCGGATGATCCTGGCGGATCTCCGGGTGCATCGGGCAGGTGTAGATGGTTCCGGGCGCGGTTGGCGATGCCGCCGGGGCCGGTGAAACTGCGGTGCTGGCATGGTGATGCGGTGCATGGCCGCTGCCTGTGCCTATGCCCGCGTCACCGCTGGCATATCGCGCCGGATCGGCGTCGAATTTGGCCTTGCATCCGGTGCTGCAAAACAAGTACGTGTTCCCCAAGTGCGTGGAGCGGTGCTCCGACGCCGCCGTGACCGCCATGCCACACACCGGATCTCGCGTCGCGGCATCGGGCTGCGTGTGGCTTGAGGACCCGCCCGCGTCGTCACTTCCAGCATGGCTGGCGTGATGGTGGTGGGTATGCGGGCCGGACGTTGTGGCACCCGCCGCCATGCCTGCGTGCTCATGTCCTGAAGACTTGCTGGGTGAATTCATAGTGACAAGTGCCCTCCGCCGTTAACTGTTGGTGTCTGGTGATCGCAGCAGGCCGCAGGCGCGCAAGGAGACAAGCGCGGCGTCGCGTGCTCGCACGGTGCGAGTGCCTCGACTCATTGCTTCTGCTCCTTGGAGGCTGCGGCACCTTCCTCACCCTGACGCGCGGCATGATCGTGTCCGCCGGGGCCGTGACCACGGTGTATGAACAGGTGCATCAGCGGACAAGCCGCCAGCAGCAGGAAGGGGAGATAGCCGGCAACATGGGCCGTGTGCTCCTTGAGCAGGAAATACGCGGCGACAGCGGCGATGACGAGGAACGCCACGCCGTAGCGCGATCGCCAGAACCGGGGACGATCGCTGGGGGTCTGTGTGTGCTGATGCTGCATGGCATATCTCCACAGAGAAGGGTTGATGGATGGTCAGCGATGCGACTGATAGACCGTGCTGCTACCGTTTTTCCCGATCAGCAGCACGTCGTAGGCGTCCTTGCGTCCACCATAGGCCGGACCATCCATGCCGGGCGAACCGACCGGCATGCCCGGCGCCGCGAGGCCGATGGCCTGCGGGGCTTCGCGCAGCAAGCGTTGAATGTCCGAGGCAGGCACATGACCCTCGATGGCATAGCCGCCGATCTGCGCCGTGTGGCAAGAACCGTACTTCTGCGGGATGCCCAGCCGCGTGCGCGCTGCGGTGTTCCCGGTGTCGAGAACCTGCACATCGAAGCCTGCGCCTTGCAGGTGTGAGAGCCAGTCCTTGCAGCATCCGCAGCTCGGGTCCTTCCAGACCTTGGCAATCGGTCGGCTCTGCGCCAGGCTCGGTCCTGCGAGTGCCATCACCAACAAGCCAGCGATCAATGCCTGGCGTCTCGGCACTTTGCTCTGGCTTCTGTCGTAGTGCATGTTCATGGATTGCCTCTCATCAGATGATCGAACCCGCTAGGTTCTAGAACCAGAATCGCACGCCAGCCACCCAGCGCGTCTGCTGCGCACGGCCGCCTTCGGCACGCACATAGTCCGCGGTGCGTCCGAAGCTGCCCGCCCGTTCCACGCCGATATAGGGGGCGAACTGGCGACTGAATTCATAGCGCAGGCGCAAGCCAGCAGACGCTTCGGCCAGGCCCTTGCCGATACCGCGTTCCGGGTCGTCCTTGCCATAGAACTGCAACTCGGCGCGAGGCTCCAGAATCAGTCGCTGGGTCAGCAGCAGCTCGTAGCTGCCCTCGACACGCAGCGCCGTACGTCCACCACTTCCCACGTAGCCCGTCGCCTCCAGCTCGAACCAGTAGGGGGCGAGGCCCTGGATGCCGAAAGCCAACCATTGACGGCTCGGGCCTTCTCCGTTATCCACCCGAACGCCGAGCTGGGTGTCCCAGTACGGTGCGACGGCGTGCCCCCAGAGAAGCTCGGTACGCGATTCTTCGAGCTTTCCATTGGCGATATCGCCTTCGGCCTTCACGACGGCCTTGTTGTAGGTCGTCCCATACCACGCCTGGAGGTCGTAGGCCGTGGAATCGTCCCCTTTGCGCGTGAAGCGGCGTTCCAGGGTTTCGCCGCGCAACGAAAAGAACCTGTGTTCGTCGGCCAGCATCAGCCGCGGCACACCGGGTACGGCGTAGTCGCCCGATCCCAATGTCAGGCCATTGGAGTAGCCATGCGGATCGCGGGCGTCAGGAGGCGCCGACCCGCCCTGCATCTGCATGTTGCCGTGATCCATGGCCGGGGCCGCGGTCGAGCCGCTCGCCGACGTCGCGTGACCCGCGTGCGGGTCGGCGGCAGGAGCCACGGTCTGAGTGGATGGCGCGGCCGTTTGAGCGTCGGCCTGGCCGTGCGCTGCATGGCCGTTCTGTGCTTGTGCCTGGGCGGCGACGCTTACCAGGGCCAGAAGCGTCGTGGCCAGTGCGCGAGTGGGGAGTGCTTTGGACATTCTTGGTCTTCCTTGTGCGCTGGGTTCAAGACACCACGACTTCGCGGAACATGCCGGCATCCATGTGGAACATCAGGTGGCAGTGCCACGCCCAGCGGCCGAGCGCGTCGGCTGTCACCAGGAAGCTGATGCGTTGTGCCGGCTGCACCGGCAGGGTGTGGCGGCGCGCAAGGAAGCGACCGTCGGGGCTTTCCAGCTCGCTCCACATGCCGTGCAGGTGCATGGGATGGGTCATCATGGTGTCGTTGTGCAGAATGACCCGCAGCCGCTCGCCGTGTTTGAAGTGCACCGGCGTGGACTTTCCGAACTCCAGCCCGTCCAGGGACCATGCGTAGCGTTCCATGTTGCCCGTGAGGTGCAGTTCGACCTCCCGGCCGGGGCCTCTCTTGTCCAGCGGCCCCGACGGGGTATGCAGATCCGCGAGGGTCAACACGCGCCGACCGTTGTTGCGCAGTCCGATGCCGGGGTCATCGAGGTTGGTGCGCGCCATGTCAACGCGCATGTCCGTGCTGGCACCATACTCGGTGCGAGCGTGGCGAGCAGTAGTGCTGGGCACGGCCAGTCCCCCCGCCGCCGCGGCGTGTTGGCTGTGATCCATCGCCATGCCACCGTGGTTCATGGCGCCGTGATTCATGCCTGCCATCGCCCCATGATCCATCCCGGACATCGAACCCGAGCCCATCCCGGTCATCCCGGTCATGCCCGTCATGCCCGTCATGCCCGTCATCCCGGTCATCTCCATGGCCTGGCCGGACCCGCCATGGTCCATGCCCCCCATCATGCCGCCCATCATGTCGTTCATGGTCAGCCATTCGACCGGATCGAGGGCAGGCACGGGAGCTTGAAGACCTTCACGCACGGCCAGCGTGGCACGCGCGTAGCCTGTCCGGTCCATCGCCTGGGCGAAGATCGTGTAAGCGTCATCCCGTGGCTGGACGATCACGTCGACGGTTTCGCCAGGACCGAATCGGAACTCATCGACGGTCACCGGCTCCACGTCAACACCATCGACGTGCACCACCGTGAGTTTCAGTCCTGGAATGCGTACGTCGTAGAAGGTGTTGCCCGCACCGTTGACCATGCGCAGCCGCACGCGCTCACCCGGTCGGAACAGCGCCGTCCAATTGCCGGCGGGGGTGACGCCGTTGGCCAGATAGGTCAGCGTGGCGGCAGACAGATCTGCGAGATCCGTCGGATTCATCCGCATCTCGTTCCACATCTTGCGCTTGTCGATCGCAGCGGCCGTGCCTTCGCGCGAGGCGTCCCGGAAGAAGTCGAAGACGGTAGGTTGGTTGTAGTTGTAATAGTCGCTTTGGGACTTGAGCTTGGTGAACACCCGCATCGGGTCTTCGTCGGTCCAATCCGAGAACAGCAGCACGTGGTCACGGTCGGCGTGGATGGTCTCGGCGCCAGCGGGGTCGATGATGATCGCCCCGTACATGCCCGTGAGTTCCTGGAAGCCGGAGTGCGAGTGGTACCAGTAGGAGCCGCTCTGCTGAACCTTGAAGCGGTACGTGAAGGTCTCGCCGGGAGCGATGCCATTGAAGCTGATGCCCGGCACGCCATCCATCTGATACGGCAGGATGATCCCGTGCCAGTGAATGGATGTGGCTTCACGCAGCTTGTTGGTTACACGGATTGTGACGGTGTCACCCTCGCGCCAACGCAATGTCGGTGCCGGCAGCGAGCCGTTGATGGTCGTAGCCACGCCTGGCTTGCCCGTGAAGTTCACGGGCGATTCGGCGATCACCAAGTCGAACTCGGTGCCCTTCAGCACAGGGGCGGCACCGCGCGTCGCGGAGCCTTGCTGGGCAAATGCCTTGAACGCAGGCGTGGACAGCCCAGCGAGAACGCCGCCGGCGGCTAACCCTTGGACGAAACGCCGACGAGAAAGGCCCTGTGTGGGCACGATAAAAAAGGGTGAACGAGGCGGCATGGCCTGAAATCCTCCATAGATGACTCGGAAGTCGTTCTAAACGCCACCCCATCCTGAGCGGCACAGTTCGACGCAATGCAGGTAATGCTATGGGTTGGGCACTTTCCATCGAATGACCCCTGAATTACATTCATGTAATGTTCGTGTCATGTTCGTGGAAGCTGGCAACCAGTAAATTGCTGATTGAAAGTGGATGAATGCGTACATCGTGAGCGGCTATTTTTCCGCGCCGTAGCGATTTCATGGGACATGCGATGAAACTGCTGGTCGTTGAAGACGAGAACAAGACGGCGGATTACGTCCGCCAAGGTCTCATGGAGGCGGGATTCGTCGTGGATCTGGCGCGCAACGGATTGGACGGACACCACCTGGCCATGGGCGAGACATACGATCTGGTGGTCTTAGATGTCATGCTGCCGGATGTCGATGGCTGGCGCATCGTGCGTGCCCTTCGAGATGCCGGTAAACAGGTCCCTGTGCTCTTTCTGACGGCGCGTGGCGGTGTAGACGACCGTGTCAAGGGATTGGAACTGGGAGCGGACGACTACCTCGTCAAGCCATTCGCGTTCTCTGAGTTGCTGGCGCGGGTGCGGACGCTGCTGCGACGCGGAAGCGCTCCGAGCCAGCCTGATCGCATCCAGGTTGCCGATTTGGTACTGGACTTGGCGCGCCGGCGCGCAAAGCGCGCTGGCCAACGCATCAATCTCACCAGCAAGGAGTTCGCGTTGCTTGAGCTCCTGGCCCGTCGCCAGGGGGAGGTCCTTCCACGTTCTCTGATCGCGTCGCAGGTATGGGACATGAATTTCGACAGCGACAGCAACGTCATCGATGTAGCCATCCGCCGTCTACGCGCGAAGATAGACGATGCGTTCAATCCGAAGCTCATCCACACCGTGCGTGGAATGGGATACACGCTCGATGCGCCCGATGATGCCCCTGCGCCATAAGCCGCGGCAAAGCCGTCCAGCGTCGCTTGCATTAAGGGTCACGGCCCTGGTTGGTATCGCCACGACCTTGGTGTTCCTTGTGTTCAACTGGGTCATTCTCCGGTCGTTGGAGCACCACTTTGCTCAACAGGATGCCCACGAACTGGAGGCAGTGACAACCGCTTTGGCTGAGCCCTTGCACCAGCTTGCAAGTGACTTCGCAAGCGACGAACTGAAGCAACACTTGGCCAACGCAGTCGCAGGACATCATGGAATGGCGTACGGCGTCTACGATGGGTCTGGCAATAGCATCTATGCCACGCCCGGTCCTGACCTGTCTAAACTTGCCAGTAGCAAAAAGTTGGTCAACCGCATCACCGCTGACGATTTGACCGTGTGGCAGGAGGATCAGAGGTCATATCGAGGTGTGGTGGTACAACTGCCTGCTGACGATTCAGCGGCGTCCGGCTACCGCATCGTCGCCGCCATGGACATCGGCTTTCATCTCGACTTCCTGGCCGAGTTCAAGCGCATGCTCTGGTGGGCAACCGGCTTGGTAATGTGTCTGGCGCTCGGTGTGGCTTGGCTGGCGGTGCAGTGGGGCCACCTGCCGATTCGCAAGGTCAATGAAGAGATTCGGGCGATTCGCTCTTCAAAGCTGGATGTGAGGCTGGATCCTCGGGATGTGCCGATCGAACTGGCGGAACTGGTATTCGCCTTCAACGATATGTTGGCGAGAATCGAGGAAGGCTTCACCCGGCTATCACACTTTTCCGCAGACATCGCGCACGAGTTGCGCACGCCCGTCACCAACCTGGTCACGCAGACTCACGTGGCGCTTGGCCAGCCGCGCAGCAACGAGGAATACAGAGAAATCCTCTATTCAAATTTGGAAGAGTTTGATCGGATGGGACGCATGATTGGTGACATGCTGTTTCTTGCCCAAACGGAAAATGATCCCCGTAACTTGCGTCTGTCTACCATTGATCTGTCCGAATTGGTGCGGAGTCTGTTCGACTATTTCGAGGCGCTGGCAGAAGATAGCGGCATTACGCTTGGTGTTAAAGGGGCGATCGGCAGCATAGCGGCGGATCGGGAAATGCTCACCCGGGCGCTGAACAATCTTCTCTCGAATGCAATTCGACACACGCCTCGCGGCAAGAGCATTACGGTCTTGCTTTCGCAGGATGAGCAGTGGACAACGATCAGTGTGGTCAATCCCGGTGAGAGAATTCCTGAGCCCGATCTACCAAAGCTCTTCAACCGCTTCTACCGAGTTGATCCGGCACGGCAACGAAATACGGCCGGCGCCGGTCTTGGCCTTGCCATCGTGAAATCGATTGCGGAGGCACATGGTGGCTCCGTTGCCGTGACCTCCAGTGAGCTTTTCATCAGGTTTGACTTGGTATTGCCCCATCGGGTTCACCCCCGTTTTCACGGACACTTACAAGAAGGCCGATTCAGGCCATGAGGAGTGTTCATGTCAAAGCGTCGTAAGTTCAGTGCCGAGTTCAAGCGTGGTGCAGTGGAGCAAGCCAGTCGGCCAGGTGTCAGCTGCGCCCAGGTAGCCCGTGAGCTGGGCATCCGTGACAGCCTGCTGACTCGCTGGAAGCGGGAGGCACAGGCGGTGGGAAAAGCCGCCTTTGTTGGCACCGGTAGCCCGCGTGACGAGGAAGTTGCCCGGCTCAAGCGCGAGTTGGCCAGGATCACCAAGGAGCGGGATTTTTTGCGCGAAGCGGCGACGTTCTTTGCCAAGGGATCATCCTGAGGTATCAGGTGATCGAACGTTGCCGCGATGAGTTTCCGATTCGCCTGATGTGCCGCTGCCTGCGGGTATCGACCAGTGGCTACGACGTAGGGTGCTGGGCGCCAACGTCTGCGCATACGCTGCCAGGTACCGCGCTACGCTGTCAGGTGTGGCTGGGAGGTGGCCCTGCCATTCGACCTCGAAGTGCCGCAGCGCCGACGCGTAGCTGCGCACCGTGTTTTGGCGCGTGGCCGCATCGAGGTAGCGGTCTAGTTCGGTCACCGATGTATGGCCTCGACAGAGGTCGGCTGTCGCAGGGTCGACAGAATCGTGCACTCAGCCCGCTGCCCGCCATGGCAACTAAAAATTACCCGTTCCAGCTCGCCGGCCATGCGCTGCAGGTCGGCCATCCGCGCACGCACGTCGGCCAAGTGGCTGCGGGCCAGCCGATCCACATCTGCGCATGAAAGGGCCTCATCCCCGGCCAACTGCAGCAAGCTGCGGACCTCTTCCAAGCTGAAACCCAGGTCCCGACCGCGCGCAATGAAGCGCAACCGTTCAATGTCCGCCGGGCCATAGACCCGATAGCCATTGCCCGAGCGCCCCGGGCGCGGCAGAAGTCCGATCCGCTCGTAATAGCGGATCGTCTCCAGGTGGCATCCGCTGGCATCGGCAGCCTCACTGATTTTCATTCGTAGGTACGCTTGACTCCGTAGTAGCTACAGACTTTACGCTCACAGCCTGTGCCATGCCAGCCCGCCCGGCGCGGCTTCCCTGCGACTGGAGAATGATCCGATGACTGACTGCGGCTGCCATCACGAGGCCAAGAACGCGCAGGAGCGGCGCGTTCTCTGGATTGCCCTGGCCTTGAACGCGGCCATGGCCGTGATCGGCGGCATTGCGGGCTGGATCGCCCACTCCACCGGCCTGTTGGCAGACGCCCTGGACATGCTCTCCGACGCCACCGCCTATGCCATTGGCCTGGTCGCCATCGGGCGCACGGCCCGCTTCAAGGCGAACGCAGCCTGGGTCAGCGGTAGCGTACTGATGGTGCTGGGCGTGGGCGTGCTGGTAGAGGTCGGCCGTCGAGTGATGTACGGCGCCGAGCCGGTGAGTGGCTGGATGATCGGCACGGCGCTGCTGTCGCTGGTGGTCAATATGACTGTGCTGCGCATGCTGGCGCCGCTGAAGTCCGGCGAAGTGCACCTGCGGGCGACCTGGTTGTTCACCCGCGCCGATGTCGTGGCCAACGTCGGGGTGATTCTGGCCGGCCTGTTGGTGTGGTGGCTGGGCAGTCCGTACCCGGATTTCGTGATCGGCGCCCTGATCGGGCTGTATGTGATCAAGGAAGCCGTCGAGATTCTGGGTGATGCCCGCCGCGCACGTGCCGACGCACGCAAGACCCCTCCATGACCGCCCTTGGCCGGATGCGGATGTACCTACGCTGGCTGCTGCTATCGCAGCTGGCCGTGGGATTGCTGGTCCAGCCGGTCTTGGGTATGGCGAGCGAAATGCACGTTCAGACCCATCGGGCCGCTGCCGCCCATGGGCCGGGAGCGGCCGCACCGACACCTGAGCGTGGCATTGGCGCCCGCTGAGTGGGTACTCCGCAGTAGATTCGTGTGAATCACTCGCTTCCGGACCGCGGCCGAAGCATCGCCGATTACTTTGGCCTGCGCTGCGGAAGTAACTCCACCGTTGCTTCTGGCAGCGCGCCCAGCTGCGCCAGCTGGTCCCTTGAGCCGCTGTACGATTCATAGAACTGTGCCCACTTGCTGAAGCCGCCCAGTTCGCCAACTGCGCGGATCATCGCGACGTGGGATGCCGTTAGCAGAGCGACCTGCGATTCGAGCTCGGCGATGCGCACATCGCGATCTGCCAAGGCGCTGGCCGCTGCATCACCAGAGAGCTTTCCCGGCCTGCCTCGCCAACGACGGAATTCGGCTTGCCGCTCCTGATACTGCGCAAGCATGCGGCTGCGTTCTACGCTCCGGGTGATCGACGACGCTGCATTGATTCGCGGATGCAAACGTGCAACTGCCCGCGCGGTGATGTCCTCATCGCGGGCGAGGAGGTCGTCCAACACCTGACGCATTTCAGGGTCAGGCTCAGATGTCTGTTTTTCCAAGGTGTCGCTATCCATCCATAACTCCCGTGCGGCGAGGAAGAGAGAGGTCGGGACCATCGGGGAAAGGCTTCTCGCCTTGCTTGGTTGCCAAGAGTGTGCGCACGCCGTCAAGTCGGACCTTTGCATGTTGAATTTGGTTTGTGCGGCCGATGCTCTTTGAAGGCTTGGTCTCTGCGGCCTCGACAGCCGCGGCCAACTTGAGTTCTAGGGTGCGCAGATGGCGACGGTTCTCTGGCAAGTTTGTCGCCGAAAGATGGCGACAGCCGGAAAAGCACTCAAGATGTTTCGGGCACGGATCGACAGTGAAGCTGTTCAAGCAATGCCCGTAGGGAGTCGCGTGAAAGCCATCGGCTTCGACCTTCAGGAACTCGAACGCGGCGGTGTCACCCTCGGTGCTCTGGATCTTCTTGAACGCATCCACGATTGGACCGCTGGCTTTTCCGGATTGGATCATCTTCGCGACAGTGCTGGCCTTCTCGCCGAGCGCCATTTCCACGTCTGCAGGCAGTTCGAGTTGATCCAACTCTTCCGCCAGGCTGCGATGATCGTACTCGTAGCTTTGGGCCACGCTACGGCGATTGAAGCGTTTGGAGATGATGGTGTCGGCCACGCCGAGACGGAAAAGCTCGGTGTTCTGTAGGTGACGCAGGGTGTGGGAGGTGAGTACCAAGTCTTTGTCCTCGTCAGATTGCGCGTACCGTTTGAACAGCGTGTCGCGGGACTTCTGTTCGCCCAGGGAAAGGTTCACCAGGCTTGTATCGGGCCGACCAATGGAGACGTATCGGGTGACATCGCAGACCCCATTGTTTCGCTCCTCAGCAAGGGATCGTTTCGGATGCAGGAAAAGAAATTCCCAGGAAGCAAAGCTGCGATCGGTCAGACTGAAAAGGTCGGTGTCCGGCAACTTTGATCTGGCCGCGAAACGAAGGTAATTTTCAAGATCCCCGATCTTGACGTAGACCTGGCTCATGTCACGCCTTCCATTGGGTGAAATTGCCTTGCCTTCAACGTCTCTCAGCACCAATGCGCCACCATCTTTGCCCTCGAATCCCGCCATCCGGCGAAAGTACATGCGAGCGGTCGCACTCATTTCACCTTGAAGACTAGCATTCAAGCTCTCTTGAACTTTCTGGAGCTCGTCGAAGCAATCAGCGGAATAGTTCTGACGGCACTTCTGCGTCCAATACTGCTTCTTGTCCTCGGCCAGGTCTAGCCAGAAGGCGTTTCCGGAAAGGCGAGGGTAGATTTGCGTGGTCGGCACCAGCTCGCTGAGCGCAAAGTCTGGCAGAACGCGCCCTGTTTCAGTCTGCTTCCTCAGCGTGCTTCGTAGCGGATTTGTGATTGCCTCAGCACGGGTCAGGGTCTCACTCACGATCTCCTCGAACATCTGGGGAATGTAGTGAGTCTTGGCGACGAGCACCTTGCTATCGGCATTCTTTGCCTGCTGCTTTTCCGCGAAGTGCCGGATCATGAGCGATTGCGAATACCCACCTAGCTCCCCGGCAGGCCGCTGCTTGGAGTCGTAGTAGTGCCGGTCCGTTCGCCACTCAGCGGGAAGGAGCGTGGCCTCTCCAATTCGGAAGCCCGTCAAGATCATGATCCGAATGGCTGCAAAGCGCAGTTCGTCCATGAAGGTCTGGGGCTGCTCGGTCATGACGATCCGGACCAACTCCCAGAACGCGCGACGTTCGGGCAGGCGCTCGGCGCGTTTGCGATCTTCCAGGTTGTGCCGAATCTCCGCTTGAGAACTGAGAAATCTGGACCGTCGAGTGACTCTAGGCTGGAGTCGTGCGGCGGCGAGGGCAGGGTAGAGCGGTCCCACATCGGCCAAGTGGTTGGTATCAAACAACACCTTGGTCAGCCCCGCGATCAAGTCGCCAAGCTTGCCTGATGCCTGGATGCTGTTGCCGGTACGAACCGCGAGAGCCATCTCGTCAACAGTGATGCCCCACGGCTCGGTGCCTCCCGCGCATGTAGCGATCACGCGCAAGGGACGTGCCACATTGTTGGCGATGTGACCGAACGAGTTGCGGCGAACAAACAGCTGTTCAATGACGGCAGCTTTGATGAGGTCTTGCCATGCTGGCGAAAAAGTGCGAGCAGACAAAGCCGGCAGCCCGTTGGAAGAGCGGGATTCGTTGATCGCATCAATTGCCGGACGTTCCGAACTGAAGTGGCGCAAACGATGCTTGGGAGCAACGCCCCCTGCTAACGTAGTGAGGTCCCATTCATGCCCTTTGATCGCAGTGCCGCTCTGGTCCAGAGGAATTTCCCAAGGAACCCCATGCGTCGCGGCCAGCTCCTTTCCGAGCTTGATGAAAGCGGAGAAGTGAGGGTTCAAGACGGTGCACCTTCTAGCTCAGCCACCACTGCCTGAACCTCTGCGATCGTCCGTTCAAGCTGTAGATAGGCCGGCGAAATCGCGTCGCCGCGGGATGAGTCATGGAAGAACCGCGCCACACCCCGAAAGTCGGCTAGAACTCTCGAGTGCGTCTGAACGTCGTGAATCGGCATGAACTTCCTGCAGCCATAGCAGGACAAGATCGGGTTGTAGGGACACGCAGCCTGCCCGGAGGTGCACCCACCGATCCCCGCGATCGGAACACCATGTGGCGCTCCGCCTATCTGCTGGGACTCCTTCAATTGAGCGAGCTCTTCTGGACCGATAAACCGATCGTGGGCGATTCGAGCCACGCGTTGATAGATCTCGGAGATTCCCAGTGCCTTGTTCACCCGCTCCGCCTGGTTGGCCGATGTTTCGTAGTACACGAGCGCGGTAGTCATATCCGAGTGCCCAAGGAACTCGGCCAATTCCTCTTGGCTTGCGCCAGCGTCAACGAGGCGTTGAGCGGCTGTATGTCGTAGATTGACGGCAGTCGCGCCAAGCTCGAGCAGATCGCGGAGTAGGGAGCTGATGCGACGACTTGCTTCATTTGCGGATGTGGCGCCGAACACCCTAGCGCCCGCGTCATCGCCATCAACCTGAAAGCGCCGTTCGATCTCGACGAAAAGAGGTGTCCACTCGCGTTTTACTCGTCTAATCAGCGGCTTGGCGGCACTAGAACTCCGCTGTTTCGCCATGCGGAATGTGATGTGGACGGAAGCGAACATGTCGACGGATTCGTGACGAACTTTGACGTCACGAAACGTGAGCATTGCGATCTGAACCGGTCGCATCCCGAACTGGTACGCACACAGCAGCATCGCTGCGTCTTGCACATCTTCGAGGGTCAGCGACGACGCTTTGGCCTGGATTGCCGCTTCGTCCAAAAAACGAACTACCGCCGCTTCATCATCCACCGAGAGAAACGCTTCGCCAGACCGGACGACGGCGTACTTGTCGTTGAAGGGAAGGGGCAGGGCGGATATCACACCGTGATAGGAGTCAGCCCATTGGTTGAGTCGATATTTGCATAGCAGTCGCAGGATAGATTTCGCGCACGCGTACGCTTCCGCCGGCAGGTCGCGTGCAAAAAATGTCGCCCAGAATGATCCTATTCCTGTTGGTGCTACCCCCAACAACCTGACGATTTCTGCCTCGCCGATTGCCTTGCTGCCACGGGCGTACTTGCTTGCCGACGATGGAGCCAGGCCTTCACCCAGGAGGTACAAGAAGACGTGTTTTATCAACAAGGCGAGTTGCTCGGACAGATGATCAAAGCCAACTTTCACAACCCGGCCATCGATATGAACCGCAAAACATTTGGCATTGGCTGGATCTCGAATTGATCGTTGCTTTCCGTCGAAATCGTCGTAGTACCGAATCACCGGAGGCAACGACGGTAGTTGAGCAACTATTTCGCAAGCCCCAGCTTCCAGCTGCCATTGAATATTTTCATTTCTAGCCATGTCGCGCTCCAAGCGAGGCCTAGGAGGGGATCGCTCTTAGAACGGAAACTCTCTCGTCTAACGCGTCGTTCCAGACTGACGAGAGACGATCTTCAAACACTGCCCGGGCATAGCGAACTGGCATCTGTGACTCTCTGGACCAACCGAAGAAGGCGCGCAACTTCTGCAGGGCTTCGTCCATCGAGTCCCCTTGCTGGAGCAATTGATTCAGCCGCACCACGGCGCACGTGTGGCGGAGGTCATGGGGTGTGACGGACTGTTTTCCGCTACGGTCCTTTAATTCTTGGCGGATCGACGGTGGTAGGCAGGCGGATATTTTTGCGAACATCTTCGTCACTGATTCTGTCGACAACGGGCTGTTTTGCTGTGTGTTCAGCAAGAAGGCGTGGCTAGGCTTTCCTCGATAGTTTTCGACGTAGGTTTGGATCAGCCCAGCGATAGCGTCACTCACTGGCAGTTGACGGACCGAACTTGCCGATTTGATGCTGGGCTTGGAGTACCTCGGATCATCATCGTCGTCGGAATATTGGCTTTCTTGCACGTTCAACCAGCAACGGGATCGCTGCTGTCTTTCATCAAAGGCGTTTTTGATCACGTCCGCGGTAAGGAGCAGTAGCTCGCCGCGTCGAAGGCCTTGGTGGAGCATCAACAAGAAGGCCACGAAGGCGAGCCATCGGGTATGCCTGCGTGGAAAAGGATTGCTGGCAGATGATGGGTCCAGGACTTCGTATAACGCCTGGACTACGCTCGCCGGCAGCGATCGGATCTGATTCGTGTGCCTGCTTTGACGGATGTGCAGTTGCCCGTACAGTTCGGACAAGCGATGCAACCGGGCCTCAATCTGTCGGAGCCGGTTGGTTGAGAGCGTTGTCTTGGACAACCAAGTAACGATCGACACGACGAATTCAAGGCCTGCTCGCCAGCGGGATTCGTCCGCTGGGCCCACGGAGGGTTGATTTCGGATCGATATGAACCAGGACTCCAGGATGTCGGCGAGCACGGCATCGTTCAGGCTGCCCAACGCGTCATCTAGCGCATGGCTGCCAAACAGGCGGTCAGCATGGCCGTACAGATTCTCGATGTACCGAAGTTTCTTGATCTGGCTGGATGCGGCGAGGTCGTGGTTGGCCATCAAAGCCCAAACGCCAGCCCAGTACCGTGGCAACCTTTGTGCATCATCGATAAGCAAGGCACCACGTAGCGAGCTTGGAACCAGAGTATCTGTGAGCAGGCAGAGCACAGGCAGATCCCATCAAACCAAGCAGCCTAATTTGTACCATTAATCATGCTTACTGTTGCGGTCAAAGGAGCTCAAGGCGGTCTTCCACGCAACACCAGGGGAAGTACCACTTTTTCGCATAATATATATTATGTTCTAGCCAGACTGGCCCGGGCGACCGCCGCCCGGGCCCAACCCGCGCTGCAGGCTCCCCCTTCAAATGGCCGCCCCAACACCGGCAGAACCGCGCCCCACAGGCCGAGCCTTTCTCACCCCGTATCCAAACGCCCTCGTGTAGGCTCGGCGCACCACTTAAGGACGGGTTTGGCGATGCGCCTGGCTGATTTTATCGGACGGAATGCGCGAGAAATCCTCGACGACGCGGTGGCATTCGCCGAAACGCAGGCACCCGATACCGTCGAGTTCAGCGCAAAGCAACTTCGGAATCATCTTCCCCAGATTCTTCAGGCGGTCATAGACGATCTCAGATCGCCGCAGACAGACTCCCAGCAGCTCGCAAAGTCCCACGGGCTTGCACCGTTGAAACCCGGTCCCGAGTCCGCCGCGTCCTATCATGGCCGAACCCGCGCCATCGCCGGCTTTGGCCTCAACCAGATGGTGGCTGAGTATCGAGCGCTTCGGGCTTCGGTACTTCGGCGATGGGCATCCGACCAGCGGCTGGTCACTTCATCGATCGATGACATCCTTCGTTTCAATGAGGCCATCGACCAGGCGGTGGCCGAATCCCTTGCTCAGTTCTCTGCCGAGGTCGAATCCTGGCGGCAGATCTTCCTCGCGGCGCTCGGGCATGATCTCCGAGGCCCCTTGGCAGCGATCATCTTCTCGGCAGACACCCTGGCCAGTGGGCTGCAGGACCCAGCTTTGGCCAAGCAGGCCGAGCGGATCATCAACGGCAGCATGCGCATGAAAAAGCTGCTGGACGACCTGCTGGCTTACAGCCGCAGCAAGCTGGGCGATGGGATGGCCATTCATCCGGTGGACTGCGATCTTGCCCAATCGCTTGGCGAGGAAGTCGAATTGCTCCGCGCTGCCCTGCCCCACGTCCCTATCACGTATGAGGTTGAAGGCGATGCCCGCGGTTGCTTCGATGCCTCTTCGTTGCGCGAGGCGGTTCACAACCTCACGACCAACGCCGCAAAGTACGGCGAACACGGCACCGATGTGCGGATCAGCCTTGAGGGCCTCGCCGACCAGATCCTGATCACGGTGAGCAACACGGGGGCCGAACTGTCGGACGAAGTGTTCAACAGCCTGTTTGATCCCTTGCGCCGAGGCTCGCTCAACGCGTCACAGGGAGAACACGCGAGCCTTGGCCTCGGCCTGTTCCTGGTGCGGGAAATCTGCCACGCGCACCGCGGCACTGTCCATGGAAGATGGCGTGATGGCCGCACCTCATTCGTCATCACGCTCCCGAAGAATGCTGATTGAGGCGACCGCCCTTGCGACGGCACTACAGGAACCTGTGCATCACGAAAACATCGACCAACCCGCGCTGGCCATGCCGGAAGGCCTCTGGCAGCGTCCCAACCACCGCAAACCCCAGCTTCCGGTACAGCGCCACCGCCGGGCCGTTGGTGCTGACCACGTAATTGAACTGCATGGCCAGGAACCCTTCCGCCCTCGCCCGCTCCAGGCTGTGTTCCACCAGGGCTCGGCCCACGCCCCGCCCCTGTGTCGCGGCGTCGACCACATACGTGGCGCTGGCCACATGCGCCCCAAGGTCAGGGAAATTCGGGCCCATCTTGTACATGCCCACAACCCGGCCCTCCAGCACAGCTACATGAGGTGCCTGGGCCTGGAACCAATGCGCGCGAAACGTCTCGACAGCGAAAGAGCCAGCAAAGGGCAGCGCATCCTGCGTCGCAATAGCTTGCTCGAACATGCCCCACATCACGTCGAAATCGCCTGCACGGGCGGGCCGGATATCCATGCGACTCCTGCAGATCTGTGGTGGTGACCAGGCCGGACACTACCAGAATCCAACGCCTGCTCCGTAGCTGCTTCACGCGCCACCGCCATCGGCTCGGCAATAGTTCCAGATATTCCGGCCTTCAGAGCAGTAGATGCCCCCTGTTTCCGCGCACATCCCGCACCGGCTTCGACGGTGGCGTGTTCCTGCCTGCGTCCTGCTGGGCATCTACCTGCTGTACCTGCTGGCCGGCAACATCTTCCTCAACACACCGCTGTTTGACCAGGTCACCAACCGCAAGCCGCACAAGTTCGTGATGACCACTGGGCCGGCCATTACCGTGCTGCCAGGCCATGTCATCGCCTGGAACGTGCACATGCGCGGCCATGTGAACCACACGGTCTACGTGCTGCACGCCGACCGCGCCAGCGCTCGTCTGGCGGTACTGCCCCTGTTCCAGCGCGAGGTGCGGGTGCCCCGGCTGCAGGCCACCGGGGTTTCGGCCGAGATCAGCCGCGTGGAAGAGGCCATCCCGCCACCGCCGCGCAGCGACCGCGGCTGGACCCTGCGCTTCGATGCCATCCACAGCGACAGTATCCGCAGCGCACGTTTCGGCAAGCTGCTGATCATCGGCCAGGGCCAGGGCACGGTGGGCTTCCTCAAGCAGCTGCGCGGCGGGCCGTCGGAACTGTTCGAATCCGAGGTTGCATTCAGCGATGCGGACACCAGTTTTGACGGCGTGCAGCTGTTGGGCGACATGGATCTCACCGCGCGCTTCAGCTATCCGCGCCATTATCGGGACCAGGCGCCCGGCCTGGCCAAGTTGAAGCTGCTGCATGCCCAGCTCGAGGTCGATGCCCGCAGCCAGGGCCTGCGCATGGACACCAATGCCACAACGCCGAAGATCTCCAGCGCACCAGTGCCCGGACGGCTGCAGGCCGCACTCCACCTGATCGATGGCCAACTGCAGCCCGGCGACCACGCGCTGTGGCAGGTGCCGCTCTACCTGGGCGACGGCGCCCCCGATCGCGGCATGCTGGCGCTGCAACTCAATGTGGCCAAGGACCTGCGCCTGCAGGCCCGCTTGCCGCAAAAGTCCGGTTCAGGCAGCGAGGTGGATGCCGATCTGCATATCAGTGGCCGGGACATTCCCTTCCAACAGCCCGCACTGCTGCTGGAACGCAGCTCTGGCACAGTGCGCGGCGAATGGACGTTCACCTCGCTCAACTGGATCCCTGCCCTGTTCGTGCGCAAGCCGTGGCTGCAGCTGGATGGCGGCGGCACGCTGAAGGCGGACCTGCGCCTTCGCAACGGCGAGCTGACCGAAGGCAGCACCGTGGACATTCCTGCAGCCGAAGCCGTGGCCGAGGTGGCGGGTGTGCGCTTGGCGGGCACGGCCAGCGCCCACGGCGAACTGAAGGCCGGCACGCCCAGCCAGGCGCGGCTGGCCGTCCGGTTGCCCCGCTTCACCGCGCGGCCAAGCGATGCCAAGCACGTGCGCCTGTTCGACGGCCGGGATCTGGCCCTGGACCTGACCGGCGATGGCCGCCTGCAGGAACTGCGCAAAGGCGTCCGCGCGCAGCTGCGCTTCAGTGAAGCCACCATCCCTGATCTGACCGCCTACAACCGTTACCTGGGCTCGCCCCAGGTGCGACTGCTCCGTGGCACCGGCACCGTGAGTGGTGATGCGACCCTCGATACCGACGGGCGCGTCGGCCATGGCACGGCCCGGCTGTTGGGGCGCAACGCCAGTGCAAAGGTGGCAGGGCTGGACATGGGCGGCGATATCGACGTGAACGCAACACTGCGCCGGGGAGACTTCAACCAGCGTCATTTCGATCTGTCCGGCACCACGGTCGAGCTGCGCAACGTGCAGGTGGCGGGCACGCAGGGCTCGACGGCATGGAAAGGCCGCGTGGACTTCAGGCGTGGGCGCATCGATGCGCAGTCGCCGTTCCAGGTGGATGCCACCACGGACCTCGATCTCAGCGATGCGCGACCGTTGCTGGCGCTGTTCGCAGAGCGCACCGACTACCCGCGCTGGACCTTGTCCCTGCTGGATTCCGGACAGGTACAGGCGCAGGCGACGCTGCGCTGGCGCCCTGGCCATCTGGTCATCGATGGCCTGCAGGCCGAGAACGACCGCCTGTCGGTGCGCGCGCGGCTGGATCTGCTGGAACAGCGCAAGCGCGGTGATCTCTATCTACGGTGGGGGCTGCTGGGTGCGGGCATCGAGCTGGACGGCGACCAGCGCCAATGGCATCTGGCCAAGGCACGCGAGTGGTTTGACCAGCAGCCTTCGCTGCTGCCAGCGGGCCAGGGCACGGGTGCTGCAGGCTCGTCGCCCTGAAGGCAACCGTCTGCATCCATTTGCGGCCCCGGTGCGTATACACCGACGCCCCAATTGACGAGTTGCACGCAATGAACAAGCGCACACAGGCCTATGGCCTTCTGGGATGGGTGGCGATCACCTTCGCCGCCGCCGCACTGGGCGCGTGGGCCTCGACGTCCGCCGCCAGCTTCTATGCCACCCTCGTCCTGCCTGCATGGGCGCCGCCTGCCGGTGTGTTTGGCCCGGCATGGACCCTGCTGTACGCCATGATGGCGATTGCGGCGTGGCTGGTCTGGCGGGAGCGCGGCTGGCGCGGCGCGCGGCCTGCGCTGTGGCTCTATCTGGTGCAGCTGGCCATCAATGCACTGTGGAGCTGGCTGTTCTTCGGCTGGAAGCTGGGCGCCCTCGCCTTCGCCGACATCCTGGTGCTGGTGGCGCTGGTGTGCGCGACGATGCTCGCGTTCGTGCGCGTCCGCAAGATGGCAGCCGTACTGCTGCTGCCCTATCTGGCCTGGATTTGCTTCGCCTCGGCGCTCAACTTCGCAGTCTGGCGAGCCAACCCCGGGCTACTGTGACAGCGCGCCGCATCACTTACGCCTGGGCCACGACCTGTGGGCGCCAGTTCCTCAACAGCGCCGGCTTGACCGCCTGCTGCCCGCAGCCGGTGGGGCAACGCACCACACGCGCCGACGAATGGCTGACCAGGCCTTGTCCTTCTTCGGCCTTGAACACCGTCTCGCAGGACAGGCAACGGGCCACCAGCGAATACAGGTGCAGCAACCGGCCACTGGCGGGGTCCTGCAGGGCATCCACATCCAGCAGTTCGAACTGGCAACTGTCAGCCAGCATGCGGTACGGCGTAGAAGGCAGGGTCTGCAGGTTCACGGGCGTGGTATCCGACGGAAGTCGAGCCACCCTAGGGCAGCCGCTGTCGAGCCGGCGTGCAGCGCAGATGCACTGGCCGCGAAGCCGGCAGAGACGCCTGCCGCATGCGCATCGCTGCTTGTATGAAGAATTCAGTTTCAGATGGAGGACACGCCACATGCACAGGGAGGTAGGCGGATACGCTCTTTTGCTTCACCATCCATGGTTACCGGATACACCGCTGGGTCGTTCCTGCCCTTCACGAATCATGAGTCCCGCCCTTGATGCCTTCTGCTGAGCCCACGCACGACGCTGCCCTGTCGCGTTGCGCGCGCGAACCGATCCATACCCCCGGCGCGATCCAGCCGTACGGTGTGCTTCTGGTGGTGGAACCGCACTCGCTGCAGGTGCGTGAGCGCGCCATCAGCCACCCCGCCCTGCTGCAGCAGTTCGGCGAGCCATTGATGCAACACGTCGCCGAGGTGCTGGGTGGCGTGCTGGCGCCGTTCCAGGCGGTGTTGCAGCAGGCCACGGTCGGCAGCAGCGCACACGTGGGCGCGGTGCATCTGGATGGCCATGGCCGCCACCAGCTGCTCGTGCACCGGTCTGCAACCGACCTTCTGGTTGAACTGGAGGCGCCGGTTCCGGGCCAGCCCGGTTCGCTGGAAGAGCTGTACCCGGCGATCCGCGAGCTGATGTCCGGCATCGAGACCGCCACGACGGTGGAAGACCTGTGCAGGCTGGCCGCCGCGCATGTGCGACGCCTCACCGGCTTCGACCGCACCCTGGTCTACCAGTTCGATGCAGGCTGGAATGGCACGGTGGTGGCCGAGGACGGCAACGGCCTGCTGCCATCCTATCTGGACCTGCGCTTCCCCGAATCGGACATTCCCGCCCAGGCGCGTGAGCTGTACCGCCGCAACCGGGTGCGCCTGATTGCGGACAGCGATTACACCCCTGCGCCGCTGTTGCGCGCGGAAGCGCATCGCGACGCGCCTCCCACCGACCTGAGCCTGGCCGTGCTGCGCAGCGTCTCGCCGGTGCACCTGCAGTACATGCGCAACATGGGCACCGGGGCATCAATGTCGGTGTCGCTGGTGCACGAAGGGCGGCTGTGGGGCCTGGTGTCCTGCCACGCGGTGCAGCCGCGCCGCCTGCCGTACCACGTGCGTACGGCCTGTGAGTTCATGGGCCAGATCCTGTCGCTGCAGATCGCGCTGAAGGAGCGCGCGCGCGCGATCGAGGAACGCGTGGCCCGTCGCTCGGTGCTGGTCAAGCTGCTGGCACGCATGGCCGGGGACGAAGAGTTCATGGCGGCGCTGCGCCACGATGAGGCCAGCCTGCTGTCCCTGACCGGCGCGGCCGGCGCGGCCATCGTGCACAAGGGGGACTGCATGCGCGTGGGGCAGTGCCCGCCCCCCAGCGAGGTGCTGGCCCTGGCCGACTGGCTGGCCAACCAGCACGCCGGGCAGGAAATGTACTGCACCGATCATCTCGCCGGCGACTGGTCGCCTGCCGCGCACCTGACCGACGTGGCCAGTGGCCTGCTGGCGGTGTCGATCTCGCAGCTCCATCACAGCTACCTGATGTGGTTCCGGCCGGAGGTCGTGCGCACCGTGCGCTGGGGGGGCGACCCGCGCAAGACCGAGGCACCCGGCGTGGCCCTGTCGCCGCGGAACTCGTTCGAGGCGTGGAAGGAGACCGTGCAGCAGCGCAGCCTGCCGTGGAGTGATGCCGACTGCGATGCCGCGCACGAAATGCGCACCGCCATTGTCGACATCGTGCTGCGCAAGGCCGAGGAAATGGCGGAGCTGAACGAACAGCTGGTGCGCAGCAACAAGGAACTGGAAGCGTTCTCCTATTCGGTCAGCCACGACCTGCGCGCTCCCTTCCGCCACATCGTCGGCTACTCGGAGCTGCTGGGCAGCTCTGCGGGCGAGCGCCTCAACGACACCGAACGTCGCTTCCTCGACACCATCGTGGAATCGGCGAAATCTGCCGGCACGTTGGTGGATGACCTGCTCAGCTTCTCGCAGATGGGCCGCTCGACGGTGGGCAGGGTGCGGCTGGACATGGCTGCGCTGGCCGAGGACGTACGCAGGACGTTGGCCCTGGACTATGCCGGCCGCGAGGTGCAGTGGACGCTGGCGCCGCTGCCGGAAGTCGAGGCCGATCCGACCATGCTGCGCCTGGTCTGGCAGAACCTGCTGGGCAACGCGATCAAGTTCACCCGCGAGCGCGAGCAGGCGGTTATCGAGGTCGGCCACGAACGCAACGACGACGAAGACCATTTCTTCGTGCGCGACAACGGCTGCGGCTTCGACATGCGCTACGTGGACAAGCTGTTCGGCGTGTTCCAGCGCCTGCATCACGTCGAGGAATTCGAAGGCACCGGCATCGGCCTGGCCAATGTGCGCCGCATCATCGGCCGCCACGGCGGCCGCACCTGGGCCGAGGGCGAACCCGGCAAGGGCGCCACGATCCATTTCACCCTACCCCGTTCCACAGGAGATCACCCATGAGGGACCTGCGGCCGATCCTCCTGGTCGAGGACAGCCCCAAAGACGCCGAACTGACGATGGCCGCGTTGTCACGCTGCCAGCTGCTGAACGACGTCATCCACGTGCGCGATGGCGCCGAGGCGCTGGACTACCTGCGCTGCGAAGGCAAGTTCGCCGGCGCCATGCACGGCGGCCCGGTCGTGGTGCTGCTGGACCTGAAGCTGCCCAAGGTCAATGGCCTGGAAGTGCTCGAACAGGTCCGTGGCGACGCGCAGCTGAGCAGCACCCCGATCGTGATGCTGACCTCCTCGCGCGAGGAGCAGGACCTGGTGCGGAGCTACGAACTGGGCGTCAATGCATTCGTGGTCAAGCCGGTCGATTTCAAGGAATTCTTCGATGCCATCCAGGGGCTGGGCATGTTCTGGGGCATCACCAACCAGCCACCGCCGCACCGGCCCAACGGTTCGGGGCAGCACCATGCGTGATGGATCGCGCCGCAGTGAGCGCCTGCGCATCCTCATGCTGGAGGACAGCGCGCTTGACGCGGAGCTGATCAGCGCACAGCTGCAGCGCGCAGGCCTCGACTTCGAGGCCGAGCGGCTGTGGACCCGCAATGCGTTCATCGAGGCGATCGACAATCGCCCCTTCGACATCATCCTGGCCGACCATGTACTGCCCGGATTCGATGGCGATGCCGCCCTTGCGCTGGCGCGCGAGCGCATCCCGCACACGCCTTTCATCTTCGTCTCCGGCACCCTGACCGAAGAGCTGGCCGTGCAGGCCTTGACCCGCGGCGCACGCGACTATGTGGTGAAGCAGCGCCTGCAGCGCTTGCCGGATGCCATCCGTCGCGCACGGCAGGAAGCCCACGAGCGCAACCAGCTGGTGCAGGCGCAGGCTGCGCTCAATGAGAGCCAGGCGCAGCTGCAGCAGGTGACCGACGCCGTTCCGGCGCTGATCGCCCGGCTCGACAAGGACCACCGCTACCGCTTCGCGAACAAGGCGTTCCTGGATTGGCATGGCGTGAGCCAGGCCGAATTGCTGGGACGCCTTGCCCGCGATGTCAGCGGCATCAGCGCCTTCGAACGTGCCCTCCCCAGCCTGGAACGCGTGCTGCAGGGCGAGCGCACCAGCTTCCAGGTCGAGCTCGTGCATCGCAGCGGCCAGTCACGATTCGTGCAGATGGACTGCGTGCCGGAGCATGCCGCCGATGGCAGCGTGGCCGGCTACATCTGCATGGGCAGCGACGTATCGGTGTTGAAGCAGGCCGAACTGGCCCTGCGTGAGGACAACCAGGCCCTGGAGCAGCAGGTGCAGGCGCGCACCGCCGAACTGCGGGCCAGCAAACGGCGGCTGCAGGCAATCTTTGAATCCAGCTTCCAGCATCAGGTGCTGCTGGATCTGTCCGGGCGCGTGGTCGATGCCAATGACGCTTCATTGGCCGCCGTGCTGGCGGACAAGAAGGACATTGTCGGCCAGCGCTTCGGCGAATCCCTGTGGTTCGCCAACACCGACGGCGTCGGCGCGGTGGTTGACCAGGCCGTCGCCGCGGCGGCGCAGGGTCGCAACTCGCTGCATTCCCTCGAGCTGGAACTGCCCACCGGCCGGCGCAGCTTCGACGTCTCGCTGCGCCCGCTGCTGGACGCCGACGGCGTGGCCACCGCCGTGGTATCGGAGGCGGTGGAAACTACTGCGCGGCGGCAGGCCGAGCATGCGCTTCGCCAGTCGCAGAAGATCGAGGCCGTCGGCCAGCTCACCGGCGGCATCGCGCATGATTTCAACAACATCCTGACGGTGATCTCGGGCAACATCGAGCACGCCATGCTGCTCAGCGAACGGGCCGGCGAAGCCGGCGCGATGGCCAGCCGTGCCCTGGACAATGCCCTGAAGGGGGTTGGCCGTGCCGCCAGCCTCACCCAGCGCCTGCTCGCCTTTGCCCGGCGCCAGCCGCTGCACAGCCAGGCAGCCAACCTCAACGAGTGCCTGCTGGACATGCAGGACATGCTGCGGCGGGCGCTGGGCGAACTGGTGCAACTGGACATCCGCACCGCCGAGGACATCTGGTGCGTGGAGATCGACATCAGCCAACTGGAAGCGTCGGTGCTGAACCTGGCGGTCAATGCGCGCGACGCGATGCCGCACGGCGGCCGCCTGGTGATCGAAGTCGACAACAGCCACCTCGACCACGACTACGCCGCATTGTTCCCGGATGCTTCCCCCGGCGAGTATGTGATGCTGCGGGTGCGCGACAACGGCCACGGCATGGACGCGGCCACCCTGGCGCGCGTGTTCGAGCCGTTCTTCACCACCAAGCAGGTCGGCCGCGGCACCGGGCTCGGCCTGTCGATGGTGCACGGCTTCGTGAAGCAGTCCGGTGGCCACGTGCTGATCGATTCGGTGGAAGGCGGCGGTACCAGCATCACCATGATGTTCCCGCGCTCGCCTCTGGCGCTGCCTTGCGAGGCTCGCGTCCCGCAGACGGGCCTGGCCGGCTACTCGCCACGCGAGGAAACCGTGCTGGTGGCCGAGGACAACGACGATGTCCGTGCGCATACAGTCGACGCGCTGCGCCTGCTGGGCTACCGCGTGCTGGAAGCGCACGACGGCCCCTCGGCGTTGCGGCTGCTGGAACGGCCGGACACCAAGGTCGACCTGCTGTTCTCGGACGTGGTGATGCCGGGCATGTCCGGCTGGGAGCTGGTGCGTGAGGTGCGTGAACGCTGGCCGGCAATCGCGGTCCTGTTCACGTCAGGCTATCCACGCGACCACGATGCGGTTGGCGCGCTGGGGCGTGCAGCCGCCCTGCTGCCAAAGCCATTTACCCGCAGTGACCTTGCGCTGGCAGTGCGCACCGCGCTGGAGGCTGCGCCGCGCTGAGGTCAGGCGGACGCATCGCGCATGCCTGCCGCGATCCGGTTGATATCCGCGCACTCGATCGTGGCCGGCGGGTTTTCTCTTCCGGCCAGGGCGATCATGGCCATGCCCAGCGCCAGGTTGCTGGTCATCAGCGAGGGCGCGAGCGCACCGGCCAGTTTCATCAACGGTGCGCCGCCCCAGTACAGGGGTTTCAACAGGGCATGCCGGGTACCTGTCCCCGGCACCGGCCGGACCCCGCCCGGACGCAGCATCACCGCGCGCAGCGGCAGCGCCTGCAACGCCCGCTCGGTCTCGCCCTTCACCCGCAGCGGCATCAGCCGGCTTTGCGGGTCCGCGCCTGCGCCGGAGACATACAGGAAGGACCCCTGCGGATTCACCGCAGCCCAGGCGCGGGCCACTGCCAGTGTGGTGTCCAGGGTCACGCGCCGGTACTCGGCCTCGGCAGTGCCAACCGGTGGCGCACCGGCACAATAGAAGCATGCGTCGTACCCGGCCAGTTCATCACGCTGCGCGTCGATGTGCAGGAAGTCCGGGACCACCCGTTCGCTGCCGGGTCCGCGCAGGCTGCCCGGGCGCCGCACCAGCGCGGTCAAGCCGGCAACCTGCGGCGAACGCTGGCAGGCCAGGGCAACGCCCTGCCCCACCAAGCCTGCAGCGCCGGTCAGGAGAATCCGCAATGTCCGTGCCTGAGCCATGGCCAGGGCCGCACTAGAGTTTCACGAACCGCTGGATCTTGCGCGCCAGCCACCCGCTGAACACCAGCGGTGCATCCAGCGCCGACACGCAGATGCACGGCACCCCCGGCGCGGTCACCGGCTGATGCTCCACGTCTTCATCCAGGTCCGCCACGTCGCCGGGTGCGAACAGCCCCAGCGCATCGTTGTAGGAACCGCGCAGGATCTGGGTCAGCTCGCTGCGGCCATGGCTGTGCATGGGCAGGCATTTGCCCGGGGCGATCCTCAGCATGATCAGCGAAGGCATCTGCTCGGCACGGATGCAGTGCACGCCGGGTGCCATCCAGCGCCAACGCAACCCACTGAGCGATGCCCCGAAGTAGGGGTGCAGCGAGGCAGGCAGATGGTCCGGGTCGGCCTCGGGCCGCTCCTTCGGCACGGGACGCGCGGCCTGGTCCATGGCAATCGGCATTTCCGCAGCCAGCTGCATCAGCATGGCCTCGCGCAGCTGTTCGCGGCGTGGATCAGGCGCGGGCGGCTGGGTCTGCTCGAGCAGCACCGAGCCGATCGCCTCGGCCTCGCGCAGGCGCTGGCGGCAGTGCGGGCACTGCTCCAGATGCGTACCAGCGACCACGCTCAGTGGCGCGGGCAGCGCGCCTGCGGCATAGCTCATCAACGTCGATTCGTGCAGGTGGTGGCGCGGGTTCACAGCGCACCTCCCACTTTGGCCTGCAGCTGCAGGAACGCGCGCCGCAGATGCGACTTGACCGTGCCCAAGGGCATGCCGATCGCCTCGGCGATCTCGCTGTGGCTCTTGGCCTCGAAATAGGACATGCGCACCAAGCGCGCCTGCACGGCGGGCAGTTCGTTGATGCGCTGGCGCAGCCGGGCCTGGTCGGCAAACTGTTCGGCGCTGCTGCGTTCGATCACATCCAGGGTTGCTGCGTCCTCGACGGCTGCCTGCACCTGCATCCAGCTGCGCTCGCGGCGGATGCGGTCAATGTGCAGGTTACGGGCGATGCGATACAGCCACGTGCTCAGCGCACCCTGCGCGGGATCGAAGTCGGCCGCGCGCAGCCATAGCCGCAGCAGGCTCTCCTGCGCCAGTTCCTCGGCCACCGCGTCAGGCACGCCCAGGCCCCGCAGGTATACGCACAGCCGCGGCATGAAGTAATCATAGATCCGCATGAAACAGTCGCGGTCACGAAGCCGTGCCACGCCGTCCATGTCACCGGCCCAGTTCGTCGGCTCGCTGCTCGGCTGCTGGGAACTGGACACGATGCGTGCGGTATCGAAGTTGAGGGGGTTGCTGGCGGCGTCAGGGTACATCGGCGTTCGCGGCGGGCGGGTGAAGGTCTGTCCTCTGTACGCGCAGGGGCCGTGATTGGATGCAGCCGCTGCAGACGCATCCAACCGCCCATCCCCGCCGTATGACCTCAGCCCTCCTTTCCCGGATGAACGCGATGCGTACCGCCTGGCTGCTGCTGTGCCTGCCCCATGTCGCGCTGGCCGCGCCCTGGCTGCGAAGCGAGGGGGTAGCAACGTCGTCGCGCGGCGACCTGCTCTACCGCGAGGTGCACTGGCGACGCGATGCGGCCGAGGGTGCCGAGCGCTGGGTGCTGTACCAATGCGCGGACGGGCGGCCTTTCGCCCGCAAGCACCTGCCGGCCAGCGCGGACCCACAGGCGCGCGGCTATACCCTGGAGGACCGGCGCAGCGGCCAGAAGGCCGACGTCGAGGCCGCCAGCGGCAGGGTCTCGATCGCGTGGAAGGAGGATGCCGGCAGCCCACCGGTGCAGCGCGAGCTCGACCTGCCGACCGGCGCGGTCATCGACGCAGGGTTCGACGCGGCGGTGCGCCTGCATTGGCAGGCGCTCATGCGCGGCGAGCGTGTGACCCTGCCCTTCCTGGTTCCAGCGCGGCAGCGCTACTTCCCGGTGCAGGTAAGGCGCACCGGCCCGCAGCGCTGGCAGGGGATCGATGCGCAGTCGATCGAGGTCAGCCTGGACACCTGGTACGGCGGCATCGCGCCACGCCTTGCGCTGGTATATGCCAGCGCTGACCAGCGCCTGCTGGAGTTCCGTGGCACCAGCAACCTGCGCGATCAACGCGGTGCCTATCCACAGGTGACGTTGCGCTTCATCGCCGCAGCGGCTGGTCGCCCCGCCAGCGAATGGCAGCAGGCCTGGGCGCAGCCGCTGACAGATCGCTGCACCGTTACGGCCAGGTGAAATCCAAATTTCCTGCCGCGCTCCGCATCCAGTGGGCCTTCTGCCGCGTAGAGGAAGACACGAAACCCGCCGAGATCCGCCATGGCCTCTGTAGCGCCCCTCCCCCGTCGACGCTGGCGCCTGCTGCGCACGCTGCAGCGCTGGTTCGATACCGGCAACGCCGCAGAGGCCACCGGCGAGCGGCCGGGGCGGATCGACTGGGTGCGCGCCGTGCCCTTCGCGCTGATGCACCTGGCCTGCATCGCAGTGATCTGGGTGGGCATCTCGTGGACAGCGGTGATCGTGGCTGCAGCACTCTATGCGGTGCGCATGTTCGCCATCACGGCGTTCTACCACCGCTACTTCTCGCATCGCACCTTCCAGGCATCGCGGCCGGTGCAGTTCGTGTTCGCGGTGATAGGCGCCTCCAGCGTACAGCGCGGGCCGCTGTGGTGGGCCGCCCACCATCGCCACCACCACCGTCACGCCGACCAGCCGCTGGACCCGCACTCCCCCCGTGAGGGCGGCTTCTGGCGCAGCCACATGGGCTGGTTCCTGACCCGCGAGGCCTTTGCCACCGACCTGTCGCGGGTGCCCGACCTAGCGCGCTACCCGGAGCTGCGCTGGCTGGACCGCTTCGATACGGCTGTGCCGGTACTGCTGGCCGCAGCGCTGTATGCACTGGGCGCCGGGTTGGAGCGCTGGGCGCCAGGCTTGCATACCTCCGGCTCGCAGTTGCTGGTGTGGGGCTTCTTCATCTCCACCATCGTGCTGTTCCACGCCACGGTCACCATCAATTCGCTGGCCCATCGCTTCGGTCGCCGCCGCTTCGAGACCCGCGATGACAGCCGCAACAATCTCTGGCTGGCGCTGCTCACCTTCGGCGAAGGCTGGCACAACAACCACCACTTCTTCCCGGGCACCGTCCGCCAGGGCTTCCGCTGGTGGGAAGTGGACCTGACCTGGTATGGACTGCGCGCGATGGCGGCGCTTGGGCTGGTCAAAGGGCTCAAGCCGATTCCCGAGTGGGTGCTGGCCAAGGCGAGGTACTGACATGCGCATCGCGATCATCGGTTCGGGCATTGCCGGACTGGCCAGCGCCTGGTGGCTGGACGGCGAACACGACGTCACGCTGTTCGAGGCCAACGACTATCTGGGCGGCCATACCCACACCCACGACGTGCAGGTGGATGGCGTCCGCATGGCGGTGGACACCGGCTTCATCGTGTTCAATCCCCAGCACTACCCGCTGCTGACCGCACTGTTCGACGAGCTGGGCGTCGCCTCGCAGCCGACCACGATGAGCTTCTCGATGCACAGCGAGCGCAGCGGCGTGGAGTACAACGCCACCTCGCTGGATGGCCTGTTCTGCCAGCGCCGCAACCTGGTGTCGCCGCGGTTCTGGGGCATGCTGGCCGACCTGCGCCGGTTCTACCGCGATGCCCCCCTGTTGCTGGCAGAAGACGAGGGCCCAACGTTGGGGCAGTACCTGCGCAGCCAGCGCTACGGCGATGCCTTCATCGACGAGCACCTGCTGCCGATGGCCTCCGCGCTGTGGTCGTCCCCGACGGCCACGGTGATGGACTTCCCGGCGCGTTATCTGGCCCAGTTCATGGCCAACCACCAGATGCTGCAGATGACCGGGCGTGCACCGTGGCGGGTGGTGAGCGGTGGATCGGCCCGCTATGTCGACGCCCTGCGCGCCCGCTGGCGGGTGCATGAGCGGCTGGAGTGCCCGGTACAGTCGGTCGAGCGCATGCCGTGGGGCGCTCGCGTGCACAGCGCGGCCGGCGTGGAAGGCTTCGATGAGGTCATCCTGGCCTGCCACAGCGACCAGGCCCTGGCGCTGCTGCGTGACGCCGACCCCATCGAACGCGACGTGCTCGGCGCCATCCGCTACCAGGCCAACGAAGCGGTGCTGCACACCGACGCGTCATTGCTGCCGCGCAACCGCAAGGCGTGGGCGGCATGGAATGCCCATGTGCCCCGCGACCCTGCCGCGCCCTGCACGGTCAGCTACTGCATGAACCAGCTGCAGGGCCTGCCCGGCAGCACGCCCCTGGTGGTAACGCTCAACCGCAGCGAGGCAATCGACCCGGGCAAGGTGCTGCGCACCCTGCATTATGCGCACCCGGTGCACGACCATGCCGCAGTGCGCGCGCAACAGCGCTGGGCCGAGCTGCAGGGCCGCCGCCACACCTGGTTCGCAGGCGCCTATTGGGGCTGGGGCTTCCATGAGGACGGCATCCGCAGCGCCCGCCGCGTGGTCGATGCACTGCGCACCTGTGAACCGCACCACGTCATGGCGGCTCCCGGCGAGGTGGCCGCATGAGCGCCAGTGCGCTCTACTTCGGGCAGGTGGCGCACCGCAGGCACCTGCCACACCCGCATGCGTTCCGCTATCCGATCGCACAGCTGCTGCTCGACCTGGATGAACTCGACAGCGTGTTCGCCGGGCGCTGGCTGTGGTCGATCAATCGCCGCAATCTGGCCGAGTTCCGTCGCAGCGATTACTTCGGCGATCCCGCGCGGCCCTTGGCCGATGCAGTGCGCGACCACGCTGCATCAACCCTGGGCTACCGGCCCACCGGCCCGGTCCGCCTGCTCACCCATCTGCGCTTCGCCGGTCACGTGTTCAACCCGGTCAGCTTCTACTACTGCTACCGGGCCGATGGCAGCACGCTGGACTGCATCGTCGCCGAGATCACCAACACACCCTGGAAGGAGCGTCACGCCTACGTGCTGCCGGTCGCAACGGCCACGCAGGAAGGGACCTCGCTGCGCTGGCGGTTCGACAAGTGCTTCCATGTCTCGCCCTTCATGCCGATGGATTGTCATTACGACTGGCGGTTCAACTGCCCTGATGAGGACCTGCGCGTGCACATGCAGGTCTGGCGCGACGGCGCGCGCCAGTTTGATGCCACCCAGGTCATGCAACGACACCCCCTGGATGGCCGCGGGCTGGCCCGCGTCCTGGCCTGCTATCCACTGATGACCACCCAGGTGGTGGCCGCCATCCACTGGCATGCGTTGCGGCTGTGGCTGAAACGCAATCCCGTACACGACCACCCTACCCTTGCCGAGAAACCGCGATGAATTCGATGATTCCTTCGGTCGCGCTGCCGCGCCCCGGCGCATTGGATGCCTTCCTGCGCCGCCGCCTGCTGGCCCAGCTCGCCCCGATGCGCGACGGCCGCCTGTGCGTGCGCGACGCGCTGGGCGAAGTCTGGTTGGGCGATGCCCGCGGTGAGCTGCATGTCACCGTCACCATCGAGGACCCGGCGTTCTATCGCAAGGTGGCGGCCCAGGGCAGCGTCGGCGCCGGCGAAAGCTACATCCATGGCGAATGGCGCTGTGACGACCTGGTCGCCCTGATACGGCTGCTCGTGCGCAACCGCGATCTGCTCGACAGCATGGAACACGGCCCGGCGCGCGTGGGAGGCTGGCTGCTGCGCGGCTGGAACCGCCTGCGCCGCAACAGCCGCGAAGGCAGCCGCCGCAACATCGCCGCGCACTACGACCTCGGCAACGACTTCTTCGCCCTGTTCCTGTCACCGGACCTGATGTATTCCTCGGCCCTGTTCGCCGAAGAGGGCGAGTCGCTGGAATCCGCCTCGCGGCGCAAGCTGGACCGCATCTGCCAACAGCTGCAGCTCAAGCCGGGCGACCGCGTGGTGGAGATCGGTACCGGCTGGGGTGGTTTTGCGCTGCACGCGGCGCAGCACTACGGCTGCCACGTCACCACAACCACGATCTCCGCCGAGCAGCATGCACTGGCCAGAGAGCGCGTCCGCGTCGCCGGGCTGCAGGACAAGGTCACGCTGTTGATGCAGGACTACCGCGACCTGCAGGGCCAGTTCGACAAGCTGGTATCGATCGAGATGATCGAAGCCATCGGCGCCGAATACCTGGACACCTACATGGCAACGCTGCAGCGCCTGCTCAAGCCCGATGGTGTCGCCCTGCTGCAGGCCATCACCATCGAAGATCACCGCTACGAGCAGGCACGGCGCAGCGTCGACTACATCAAGCGCTATGTGTTTCCGGGCAGCTTCATTCCGTCGATCAACGCGATCATGGCGGCCAAGACCCGATCCAGTGATCTGCAGCTGGTCGCCCAGCAGGATTTCGGTCACTCCTACGCACTGACCCTGCGCGCCTGGCGCCAACGCTTCCTTGCCCAGCTGCCCGCTGTGCAGGCACAGGGCTTTGATACGCGCTTCTGCCGGATGTGGGAGTTCTACCTGGCCTATTGCGAGGGCGGCTTCCTGGAGCGTTCGATCGGCGTTTCGCATCTGCTGCTGGCGCGCCCCGGGCATCGTCCCGCTGGCGCATCGGGTCAAGGCGGCTGAGGTGCGCCGGTTCTGGGCCAATCTGCTTGGCAACCAGCTGGTCTGGCTGTGCGCCGTGGCCGGCGCCGGGCGCGGCTGGCAATGGCCGGCGCTGCTGGCAGCGTCGCTCTACATCGGCAGCCAGCTGCTGACCTCGCCGCAACCTCGGCTGGATCTTCGGCTGATGCTGTTGGCGATGGCCTGCGCGTGGCTGGTCGACGCCAGTGCCGCCGCCAGCGGCACCGTACGCTACGCCGCGGCCCCGCTGGGCTGGACGCCACCCCTTTGGATCATGGCGTTGTGGGCCGCGTTTGCGATGACGCTGACCACTTCGATGCGCTTCCTGCTTCGCCACCCTGCCCTGCCAGCCGCGTTCGGCCTGCTGCTGGCCCCGCTGGCCTATCTCTCCGCAGCGCGCGGTTTCGATGCGGTTCGATTCACTACGCCGCTGTGGCAGGGCCTGCTGGTACTGGGGGTGGGCTGGAGCATCGCGCTTTCGCTGCTGTGCATGGCCTCTCGTCGCGGCTCCCGCACCATTCCACCGCCCTTGGCCGGAGCGCCGTCATGATCAATCTGGTGTGGGTACTGCTGTATGCCGTGCTGGTGATGAGCTGGGGCTGGGCCTGGCAGCGGCGCCACCGCAACATCGGCGTGGTCGATGTGCTCTGGGCCAAGGGCGTGGGTGCTTCGGCCCTGTTGCTGGCGTGGCTCGGCGATGGTGCGGCGGCGCCACGCATTGCACTGGGCGTGCTCGGTGGCCTGTGGGGCAGCCGACTGGCACTGCACCTGTGGCATCGGGTCCGCCATGAACAGGAAGACGGTCGCTACCGTTATCTGCGCGAGTACTGGCAAGGGCATCAAGCCAAGATCTTCGGCTTTTTCATGGCCCAGGCACTGCTGGTCGTGCTGTTCGCCCTGCCCTTCGTCGCGGTGGCTGCCAATCCACAGACCAGCATGACGTTGTGGGTCGTGGCCGCCGCACTCGTCTGGCTGCTGAGCGTCGGCGGCGAGAGCCTGGCCGACCATCAGCTGGCCCGGTTCCGCGCGAATCCGGCAAACCAGGGTCGCACCTGCCGCGCCGGGCTCTGGCGTTACTCCCGCCACCCCAACTACTTCTTCGAGTGGCTGCACTGGTTCAGCTATGTCCTGCTCGCGGTCGGCTCGCCGCTGTGGTGGCTGGCGTGGTCCGGCCCGCTGCTGATGTATGTGTTCCTGCGCTACCTGAGCGGCATTCCGTTCACCGAAAAGCAGGCGCTGCGCAGCCGCGGCGACGATTACCGCGCCTACCAGCGCAGCACGCCGATGTTCTTCCCCTGGTTCCCTCGTCCTTCCAAGGAGCATTCCGCATGAGCGCGATTCCGTCACTGACCCCGGCCGACGACGCGGAAACCGGGCTGATCGCCTGGGCCGAACGCGGCCTGGTTCCCGATGCCGCGCTGCGCGCCGGCATCCGTCGCCTGTGCGCGCAACGCCTGCACGAGGAAATGCTGGGCGGTATCGAAGCACAGTCCGCACGCTTCGGCCGTCGCATCGCCGAGCTGGCCGACAGCCCGCTCGCGCTGCATACCGACGCGGCCAACCGCCAGCACTATGAGGTTCCGGCGGCCTTCTTCCAGGCCTGCCTGGGCAGGCGCCTGAAGTACAGCAGCTGCTACTACCCCACCGGGCGCGAAACGCTGGACCAGGCGGAGGACGCCATGCTGGAGCTGTACGGCCAGCGCGCCGGACTGGCCGATGGCCAGCAGATCCTCGAACTGGGCTGCGGCTGGGGTTCGCTGACCCTGTGGATGGCCGAGCGCTATCCCACCGCCGCGATCACCGCCGTGTCCAATTCGCACAGCCAGCGCCAGCACATCATGGCGCAGTGCCAGGTCCGGGGGCTGCACAACGTCGAGGTGATCACCCGCGACGTCAACCAGCTCGAGCTGCCAACTGCACGCTTCGACCGCTGCGTCTCGGTGGAAATGTTCGAGCATGTGCGCAACTACGAGCGCCTGCTGGCGCGCATCAGCCAGTGGCTGAAGCCCGACGGCGCGCTGTTCGTGCACATCTTCGCCCACCGCACGCTGATGTACCCGTTCGAGACCGAGGGCGGCGACAACTGGATGGGCCGCCATTTCTTCACTGGTGGCCTGATGCCGGCGGCCGACACGCTGCTGCATTTCCAGCGCGACCTGCGGCTTGACCAGCGCTGGTTGCTGGACGGCACCCACTACCAGCGCACGGCCGACCACTGGCTGGCCAACCAGGATGCAGCACGCGAGGCGGTGATGCCGGTGCTGGTCGCGACCTACGGCCAGGCCGCCGCGAAGATCTGGTGGCAGCGCTGGCGCATGTTCTGGATGGCATGCGCCGAGCTGTTCGGCTACGACGACGGCCAGCAGTGGCTGGTCGCCCACTATCTGTTCCGCCCCCGTTGAGGTGTGACATGCGCATGCGCTCGCTGCTTCCCCTGCTGGCATTGAGCCTGTTTGGTTCCGGCTGCAGTTCCACCGATACCCGTCCCCTGCCCCGCCCGCCCTCAGTGGACGTGCCACGCTTCATGGGCGACTGGTATGTGATCGCCCACATCCCCTCATGGCCGGAGCGCAAAGCTTTCGACGCGGTGGAGAGCTACGCATTGAAGCCCGACGGGCGCATCCAGACCACCTTCACCTATCGCAAGGGCAGCTTCGACGCCCCCCAGAAGTCGATGCACCCTGTGGGACGGGTCGAGAAGGACGGCAACGGCGCCATCTGGGGTATGCAGTTCATCTGGCCGATCCAGGCCGAGTATGTGATTGCCTGGCTGCGCGATGACTACGGCCAGACCATCGTCGCGCGCAGCAAGCGCGACTACGTGTGGTACATGGCACGCACGCCACAGGTGTCCGAGAGCGACTACCAGCAGGCCGTGCAGCGCATCGCGGCCATGGGTTACGACACCGCAAAGCTGAGGCGCGTGCCGCAGTCGGTGCGCTGAGCCATCGGTCATCCCCACGCAGCACCTGCTGACGGCAGGGCGTGTCGACATCTGCTTGCGCCGGATGTCGCATTCATCACCGCTGCCGCATCGTTCATCCGGCACGCGCGCAGCCGCTGCCGGAACCGTGCGTACAGACAGCGGCGCCGCCCTTGGCCTGCCTGCAGCAGCTGGCGCCGGGGTCGCGAACGCTCAAGACTCGCCCGCGGCGGCCGCTAATGGCCAATGCAGGGCTGTGCGCGCCGGCCACAATGGCCGGCGATGGGTGCATCCCGGCCGCAGCCGATTTCACAATGGAAGGAACAGGCAGTTGAAGGAAGAACGACGCAACGCGTTGCAGGCCAGTCATCGCGCGATCCTCAGCTTCTGGCACAGGGTTGAGTTCTTCATACCCTACGATCTGCAGGGCCAGGTCCTTGAGTCGAAGGACGCGGACTGGAGCGTACGGCAGCTGTCCAGGGATCAGCTCGAGCGATTGGACCCGAAGGATCTGTGGTCCCCACCCCTGCCATTCGGTCGCAGGCTGAGCGGATTCGATGTCTACCTCGGCATATTCGACAAAGCCCAGCTGGCCGATATCACCCACCGGGTACTGGCTGAGACGCCAAGCGGAGACGAGTCGCTGGAACAGGACGAACGGGCCGAACTGGAAGGCCTGACCTGCGCGGCCAGCCTGCGGGCAAGCGCCGAGGGCGTGCTGCAGCTGGGTGAAATCTCGGTATCGACCGTTCCGTGGGCACTGGGCACGATCTCCAGGCGTGGCTTGCAGGGCCTGGACTTCGACGCCTTCCAGGCAAGCCTTGAAGCACTCAAGCGCGACGTAGCAACGTTCCGCAGCGCCGCTGCCACCCCCGCCGGACAGGGTGAGGGCCCAACGCCCTGCAGCCCCGACGACCTGTTGCGCCTGCTCGACATCCTGTGCAACTGGTCGGGTCATGACCCTTCCGCGGGCGACGCGTCCGCTCCGCTGCTGGTCATCCGGGCGAAAAGCGTTGAAGACAAGCCGAAGCCGGAACGGGCAGCAAAAGCCACACCCCCAGGGCCGGACAACGAGCCAACGGCGGAAGCGGACGACGCCGAGGACGACGAGGCCCAGCCCGAAGAGGACGCGGAGATCAGCATCCTCAACAGTTTCTTCGTCGAGGATATCGCGCGGGCCATCGGCGCACTCGACCAGGGCAAGGCCAGTGCGCCGCTACGCGCCTATCTGAGCCCATTGCCTGAAAGCCGACGCGAAGACCTTTACACCCCAGAAGGCCATGCGCTGATTGCCGACCGGCTGCGCCCGCGCCACATCAATCGGGGCCACTGGCCCGGCGATCCTGCACACACGATGAGCCTGATGCAGCAGTTCGCTGTGAACAGCATCTTCGAGCAGGTGCGCGATTCAGGCATCTTCTCGGTCAATGGCCCACCCGGAACCGGGAAGACCACGCTGTTGCGTGAGGTCTTCGCTGAGAACATCGTGCGGCGCGCACGTGCATTGTCACAGTACGCGACGCCAGCCGCTGCGCTCGGCCCAGCCCGCGAAGTGAACTTCGAAGGTGAGAAGCCGTGCAGGGTCTCGCCACTGAAGGCCGACCTGACCGGCTTCGAGATGGTGGTCGCATCGTCGAACAATGCCGCCGTGGAGAATATTTCGCGTGACCTGCCGAAGAGCCGGTCACTGGGCAAGCCCGGAGGATCGCGCTGGCGCAACAGCACAGGGGACGTGACCTTCGACTACCTGCGGCCACTGGCCCGCAACCTGCTCGAATGGAACGGCAGGGGCGCCTATGAACGACCGGCGGCAGACAGCGATGCCTGGGGGTTGATCAGCTGCGCGCTGGGCAGGAAGGCCAACCGCGAGGCACTTGTGCGGGCCATCAGCAGGAGCGCCCCAAAAGATGGCAAAACCCCCGCACCGAAGGGCTACGACCGCGCCCGCCACCAGTCGCTCTGGGAGTGGCGGGACAACCCAGCAGCCATGAGCTTCCAGCAGGCCAGGCAGGCGTTCGGCAAGGCCGATGCGATCGTCAATGGCCTGGTCGAAAAGCTTGATCGGCTCGCCTCGCTCAGCCGTGAAATCAGCGGCAACGATGAGGAGAGCTTCTGCCGGCAAACGACTTCTCAGCTTCGCGATGCACAGCGCGCGCATGAGGAAGCTGCACAGCAGTGCCGTGCACTCGAGGGCCAGCGCAGCAGATCCGATGAACAGCTCGCCCTGCTCAAGGCGCAACGCATCCTGCTCAGGGAAGAGAAGCCTGGCTGGTGGGCCCGCATCTTTGACCGGCAGCGCGCGCACAGCCATGCGGCCGCAATGGTGCAGAACGCAGATCATCAGCACCGATGGACCCAGCGCGGGCTCGAACTCGGGACGCAATGCGATACGGCGCAACAGCACCTGGGCCGAACCGCGAGCACCCTGGCCGAGGCATCGGCCGCCGCGGAGGCACGGGCGCAGCAATGGGCTGGAATGACGCAACAGCTCGAACAACTGAAAGCCGAATTCGGCACCGCGTCCCATCCCGCCGACGCGGCCGAACTGGAAGGTCAGGACTGGCAGATCAAGGGAGTCTGGAACAGCGAGCAGCTCAACGAGCAGCGCGCCAACCTCTTCGTGGCGGCACTGCAGCTTCACCAGGCCTGGCTGCACGAAGTCGTGCAGAAGGGCGGCGGCTTCGCCCAGAACGTCATTGCACTGTGCCACCTGCTGAGTGGCAAGCGGCTGCAGGAGCCACGCGATGCGCTGGCCATCTGGCAGAGCCTGTTCATGATCGTGCCGGTTGTCTCCAGCACGTTCGCCTCGGTCGCACGCCAGTTCCGCCACCTGGGGCCGGACTCGATCGGCTGGCTGTTCATCGATGAAGCTGGCCAGGCCGTGCCGCAGGCGGCGGTCGGTGCACTGCTGCGCTCCAGGCGCGCGGTCGTGGTGGGTGATCCGCTGCAGATCGAGCCGGTGTTCACCGTGCCGGTCAAGCTGCTGCAGGCGCTGGGCCGAACCAGCGCACTGCCTGCAGGCGTGAATGTCTCGCCCGACAAGACCTCCGTACAGGTACTGGCCGACGAGGCCAACCCGCTCGGTGCCCGCATGGAGTCGGGCGGCTCGCCGCTCTGGATCGGCAGCCCGCTGCGCGTGCATCGTCGCTGCGTCGAACCGATGTTCTCCATTGCCAACACGATTGCCTACGAGGGGAAGATGATCTTCTCCAACCCCTGGGAACCCAGTGCGGCGCGGCCACCCGCCGACAGCCTGGACATCGGCAGCAGCGCCTGGGTACACGCCCCCGGCCGCACCAGCGACAAGCAGGTCGTGCCGTGCCAGATCGACCTGGTGCAGCGGGCGTTGGCCGCGCTCTATCACAGCACCGGAAGCCTTCCCCCGGTCTACATCATTTCGCCCTTCAAGCGCATCAAGAATGCCCTGCTCGAGCGACTGCGGAGCCAGGACGCCTGGCTTGGCCCGGATGCCCCACCCGGCACGCAGGCGCCACGCACCACCGAACTGCACACGTGGTGCAGGGAGCGCGTCGGCACCGTGCACACCTTCCAGGGCAAGGAGGAAAGCATTGTCTGGATGGTCCTGGGCTGCGACACGGATACGGTGGGCGCGGCGCACTGGGCCTCCAGCAAGCCCAATCTGCTCAACGTCGCCGTCACCCGTGCCCAGCACCGCTGCTTCCTGATCGGAGACACCGCACTCTGGGGCGGCCTGCGCCACTTCTCAGACGCCCATGCCAAACAGTTGCCCCGCATCACCCCGGCGCAGTTCCTGGGTCGCATGTCGATCCCCCGCGTGCAGACTCGATAGCCCTGCCCTGCCCTGACGGCGTCAACCAGTCAGGTCAGGGGCGCAGGGTCACGCCGGCGTGACGCGTCACATTAATGGTTCCGGCAGCCACGACGGGACGCCTGCAGCACCCCATCCATTTACGTCACGAATGCGTAAGCCCCGGCCGATCAACTGCGTCCATCGATCTTTAGGAATAGTCGTAAAAACGCAACGAATTCGATGTTCGACGCGACAGCGGCGCCAGAATGGCGGCCACGCCCATGGGCGCCGACCACCTCCCGCGCATGAATGGATTTCCTGCACCGCGTCGGCTTCGCCTGGCGCTCCTGGACGATCACGAAGTCGTCCGTCGCGGCACCGCCCTGCACCTGTCAGGCGATCTCCGCTTCGACATCGTCGCCAGCCACGGTTGCAGCAACGAACTGCTCTGCAGCCTGCAACGCACACCAGTGGATGTGGCCATCATCGATCTCACGCTTGCCCGTGACGACCTGGGTAGCCTCGAGCTGGTTGCGCTGCTGCGCCGGGAATTCCCGCGCACGCCATTGCTGGCCTTCGCCACGCTCTGCCCCACCACCAACCTCAACAGCCTGATCGATGCCGGACTCAACGGATTCGTCAGCAAGGCCGAACCGCTTGCTGCATTGTCCGACGCCATCGTACGTGTTTCCCAGGGCCTGACCCGGGTTCCACCGGACGTCAGGCTGGCCGGCGATCGCGGCGAGCTCAGCCGCAACGAGCGCGAAGTACTCGGCCTGCTGTTGGAAGGCTTGACGGTCTCCGAGATCGCATTGCGGCGGCACCGCAGCATCAAGACTGTCAGCACGCAGAAGGTGGCTGTGCTGCGCAAGCTGGGATTGCGCAGCGACGTGGAAATCTACGCACTGCGCGAACGACTGGAGACACCGTGAGGCGCCAGCCGCCGTTGCGCCGCCGCTTCCTGTCCACGGGGCTGCTGGCGCTCCTTCTCCTGCCGGCTGCCTCGGCCGAAGATATCCGCTCGCCACGCTGGCTGCCGGGCAGCACTGTACGGGTCGCCACGACTCCCTCCCTGCGCCCCCTGCCCGCGGCCCTGGCCGATCCGTCATCACCGCCAACGCTCGCCCATGGCTATGCCAACCTGGTGGCGCGGCACGCCCAATTCCGTTTCCTGGAACACCCCTACCCGACAACCGCCGCATCGATCCTCGCTGTATGCCATCACGAGGCTGACCTGGTCATGGTGTTTGGCGGCGCAAGGCACCAGGCGCTGCCCTGCCCCGGCCTTGCCGCGTCCACCCCGTTCCGTGGCGGCGCCACCCTGTTGGCCGGACGCGCCGGCGAGTGGCTGCCACGGGAGATGCGCGAACTCGACGGCCGGGTCATCGCCGTCGTTGAAGGCGGGCCCTACGCCAGCTGGCTGCACGCGCATCACCCGCAGGTCCGGCTGCGGCAGCTGCCAGACCGGCATGCAGCACTGGCGGCAGTCGAAGCCGGCCTGGCGGACGTGGCGATTGGCCTGGAGCCCACGCTGCGCCCCCTGGTTCGACGCCATTTCAATGGCAGCCTGCGCCTGCAGCCGTTCGATAGCGGTTTCTCCACCGACCTTTACCTGCTGGTTCGCCGGGAAGACCAGCAGCTGCTTGGGCGCATCGAACAGGCATTGCGGGAGATCACACTGGAAGAGCACGCAGGCCTGCTCCACCCATGGGCAGGCCAGACCCTGCCTGCCGCGGCCGGGAATGCACTGGACTGGATGCAGGCGTCGCCCCCGCGCGGGTGGCTGCTGCTGGCCCCACTGCTGATTGCCCTGCCGCTGCTGTGGCTCGCAATGCGCCACCTGCGGGCGCGCGGTGACCGAAGCAGCGCGCATGCCATCGGCGTGATCAGCCACGAGATGCGCAACTCGGCGCAGGCCGTGCTGACCTCGATCGAGCTGCTGGGGCAATCGACATTGCCCAAGGGCGAGCGTGACCTGCTCGCCGCTGCCAGCAGCGCCAGCCAATCCCTGCGCAGCCTGTTGAATCGCGCACTGGATTTTTCGCGCCTTGCGAGCGGCGCTTTCAAGCCGCATGCGCAACCCTGCGATGCAACCCAGCTGTGCCGGCAGGCTCTGGAGGCGATCCGGCCACATGCCCAGCGGAAAGGCCTGCAGCTGCATCTCGATGCCCAGGGCGCATCCCCGTCGAACATCCTGGTGGACGCCGATGCGCTACGCCAGATTGCCAGCAATCTATTGGCGAACGCAGTGAAGTTCAGCGATTCCGGCCGCATCGAGCTGCGCCTGCAACTGATGCCGGCGGCGCGTCCGCGGGCGCTGCTGCTGGAGGTGATCGACAGCGGCATCGGCATCGCGCCGGCGCAGGTAGCCACCCTGTTCCAGCCTTTCCAGCAAGGCAGCAGCGGACAGCGGCGTGGCGGAAGTGGGCTGGGGCTTTCCATCGCGCGCGAGCTGGCCCGCGCAATGGGCGGCGACCTCACTGTGCACAGCGTGCTGGGCCGTGGCAGTCGCTTCATCCTGCGCCTGCCGGTGTGCCCGGCTGGCACCGGCGTGGATGCCCAGGACATGCCCGTGGCGATACGCCACTGGCCGGACTGCACCTGCTGCTGGTCGAGGACCACGAGCTCAATCGCCACGTGATCGCCGAACAGCTGCGGCGCTGGGGCGCAGAGGTGTGCGCCGTGAAAGATGCGGCCAGTGCCCTGGCCGAACAGGCACGACAGCCCCGCTCCGTTGCTCTGATCGACATTGGGTTGCCTGGCGCCGATGGTCACGTGCTGGCGCGCAAGCTACGCGGGTCTGCCGGGCGCACCGTTCGCCTGATCGCATTGTCTGCCCGCACCGGACGGCGTCATCGCGCACGCTGCCACCGCTCGGGCTTCGACGCGGTGCTGGCCAAGCCGCTGCGCGCCGCCCAGCTGCTGCCTGCGCTCGGCATTGCGCGACCAGAGGGCCTGGGCGCAGCCGCGCAGACGATTGACATGGACGCGGCCTACATCGCCGACATCCACGATGAGCTCGGCAACATGGAGCGGGTTATTGATCGAGCGGATGCATCGGCACTGGGCCATCACGCGCACCGATTGCAGGGCACGCTGCAGATGCTGGGCCAATGCGAGCATGCGGCCATCGCGGCGGAGCTGGTCGACCTGGCGCATGACGCCGCGCCGGACTGGGCCGATGCGCGGCGCCTGCTGGACGTGCTGAAGGCCGGACAGGGCTCCCGCCCAGCGGGAACCCTGCCAATGCCTTGATCAGGCGGACAGGCGCTCGACCTGGCGACGGGTCAGGTCATTGAAGCGACCCAGCGACATCAGGTGCTGGTGGATCAGTGCCAGCCAGCCGCTGCGGTGCCACTCGACCACGGTGGCTTCCGGCAGCGCAACGAACTTCTCGACGTCCACCACCAGGAAGCCATTGAGGTTGAACTCGCGGCCATCCGGGGTACGCACGGTGGCGTTGCGCTCGACCAGCAGGCCGTTGTCGGTCAGGGCCTTGGAGAAGGCCAGGGTCTGTTCGTGCTCGCGGGTGTACTGGCCGCAGAACTCCAGCGCCTGCTGCACCATTTCGGTGGCCTTGCCGTCAACGAACAGCGGCTGGCCTTCCTCGCCGCCCTTGACCACGCGCGGGCTTTCTTCGTCGATGCCCAGCAGGAAGTCATTCTCCGCGCCGGTGTCGATGAAGATGAAGGGGTGGCGGCGCAGGTAGGCCGGAATATAGGCCTCGTCTTCCCACAGGCCGTCCTTGATGAACAGGTTCTGGTCGGACACGCCGACGGCAGCCATCGGAACCGCACCGGGGCCGGCGAACAGGATCGGGAAATGATGCAGCGCCAGCGAGAACTCGCCCAGCACCAGCGGAATGGCGTTGTTGCCGGCGGCGAACTCGAGCTTGCCCGGCAGGATGCGCAGATCGGCGTGCACATCGGCCTGCAGCGGCACCGGACGGGTATAGAACAGGGGAGCGCCGCTCGGCGCCGCTTCGGTGGTGGTGTCGCTGGTGGTGGTCATCTTGGGAACCGTTCGATCATGCGCGCCTGCCATCCCGGGCACGCCAGCGGGAACAACCTGAATCCCGCATTATCAACAAGCTCGATGACAACGGCCACCCCGCCAGCGAACTATTTCAGCTGCAGGGGGTAGCGCTGCCAGAGCACGTGGACCAGGAATCCGGCCAGTTCGGTGTCGCGCGCGCTCACCGCTGCACGGATCTTGTCCAGCAGCACCATGTCGCTGCAGGAGCGCACATCGGCGTGGTTGGCCTGCCCTGCCCGGCGCGCACGATAGCGTGCGGCCCGCTGCGCATCGCTCATCGCATACCCGAACTTGGGCGGACGACCGCGCTTGCGCGGCAGGGTCAGCTCCAGGGTTCCGGGGTCTTTGTCATCACGCATGAGAGGGGTGCGGGCGGCGGCGAGCAACGGGGGGTGCGCAATTTATCGTGAGGCATCACTTTAATCCAGCTTTTTCTGCAGTTTTGTTGCATCGCAATGCAAAAAAACGCATCGCGAGGGCCCCATCCACGCATGGCGTGGATCTAGTGCAGAGCTCGCGACCCGATCACCCGGTAGATCCACGCCATGCATGGATGCGGAAACCCGAACCCACAAAAAAGGGAGCCCGCGAACGGGCTCCCCTCACCTTCTTCATGCAGCGCGCACCGGCTCGTAGCCATGCAGGTGCGCCTCGCTGCTGGCCCGCCCCTGGCTGAGCGAACGCAGCGAGGTGGTATAGCCCACCAGCTGCGCCAGCGGTGCGAAGCCACTGACCTCGGCGCGACCATCCTGATCGTCGATGCGGGCAATGCGACCATGGCGGCGGTTGAGGTCGCCGACCACATCACCCACCGACGCTGACGGCGAATGCACCGTCACCGCCATCACCGGCTCCAGCAGCTGCGTGCCGCCTTCGGCCAGCGCCGCCTTGATCGCCTCGGCGCCTGCGCGATGGAACGCCATCTCCGAGGAGTCCTTGGCATGGGTCTGGCCATCGACAAGACTGACCTCGATGCCGACCACCGGATGGCCCTGGGGGCCTTCCGACAGCGCAGCACGCACACCTTTCTCCACCGCCGCGATGAAGCTGCGCGGCACCACGCCACCGACGATGCGGTCGTTGAATACGACCTGGTCGTCCTCGCGCGGCGATACATCCAGTACCACGTGCGCGAACTGGCCCTGGCCGCCGGTCTGCTTGACCAGCCGCCCGACGACGCCGGTCATCGCACGCGTCGGCGTCTCCTGGTAGGCCACGCGCGGCGCACCTACGCCTACGTCGACCTTCCATTCGCTGCGCAGGCGCTCGACCATCACCTCCAGGTGCAGTTCGCCCATGCCCCAGACCAGGGTCTCCGCCGTGTCGCGATCGGTTTCGACGCGGAACGAGGGATCTTCCTGGGCCAGGCTGGCCAAACCCTGTGCCATCCGGATCAGGTCGGCCGCACGCGCCGGCTCCAACCGCCACGCCAGCACCGGTGCCTGTGCCTGGATGTTCTCCAGGCGCAGCGGCTGCGCACGACCGCTCAGCGTTTCACCACTGACCGCATCCTTCCAGCCCAGCACTGCAACGATGTCACCGGCCACGGCCTGTTCGATGTCGTGGGTCTGGTCGGCCTGCACCCGCACCAGGCGACTGACACGCCGCCCCTGCGGATGCTGCGAACTGGCCACCGCATCGCCCACCTTCAAGGTGCCCGAGTAAAGCCGCACGAAGCTCAACGCGCCGTGCTGCTGGTGGGTGATCTTGAACAGCAGGCCGGCCAGCGGACCGTCCGGGTCCGGCGGCAGCACGACCTCGCCCTCATCGCTTTCGGCGCTGACGGCAGGGCGATCCAGCGGCGACGGCAGGTAATCGACCACGGCGTCCAGCAGCGTCTCGATACCCTTGTCCTTGAACGCAGCACCGGCCAGCACGGGCACGCCCGCACCCGCCAGCGTCGCCCGGCGGATCGCCGCGCGCAGCTGCCCGGCATCGATCACGCGACCTTCCAGCCAGGCATCGGCCAGTTGCTCATCGTGATCGGCCACGGCCTCGACCAGCGCATCGCGCTGGGCTTGCCACTGGGCCCGCGCCGCTTGGTCCCACGGGGTCACCGTGGTTGCGGCACCATCCTGCCACTGCAGCACGCGCTCATCGACCAGATCGACCCAGCCGTTGAAGCCACTTTCGCTGCCCAACGGCACGCCCAGCGCCCACGGCCGCGCCCGCAGCTTGTCCCGCAGCTGCTCCAGTACGCGCTCGAACGAAGCGCCGACGCGGTCCATCTTGTTGACGAAAGCGATCAGCGGCACGCGGTGGCGACGCGCCTGGCGCCACACGGTTTCGGACTGCGGCTGCACGCCATCCACGGCCGAGAACACGGCCACGGCGCCGTCGAGCACGCGCAGTGAACGCTCGACCTCGATGGCGAAGTCGATGTGGCCAGGGGTGTCGATCAGGGTCAGCCGATGCGGCGGCAGGTCGCGCGGCGCCCACTGCGCCTGCACGGCGGCAGCGCCGATGGTGATGCCGCGTTCGCGTTCGATCGCCGAGAAATCGGTGGTCGCGTTGCCGTCGTGCACTTCACCGACGCGGTGGATCTCGCCGCTTTTCCACAGCAGGCGTTCGGTCAGCGTGGTCTTGCCGGCGTCGATGTGGGCAATGATGCCAAGGTTGCGACGACGGGAAAGGACTTGGGTGTTCATATAGAGATTCCTGCAAAGCCAACTTCAGGGGCCGCGCCCCCCGGTTGGCGACAGGGTGCGCGGCTAGCGTTCGGTCTCGGCGATGTGGTGCATGGCACGTTCTCCTTTGCAGTACTGGGTAGCGTCGGCTGGGTAGCGTCGACTGGGTAGAGTCGACTGTTAGTCGACTAACAAAAACAAAAAGAGCGCCCCGGGGGGCGCTCTGTCGAAGGTCCAGCGATGGCCGCTTCAACGGCCTCGTGGGGCTCCAGGCAGACACGCCCGTTCCGCGTTGGCGCGGGTCAGGGTGAAAAACTTCAGGAGCGGCATCCGATTCATGGGGCGCATTCTAGACCTGCCAATCTGGCGCGCAAGTGAATATTGCAAACATAAATGGAACGATGAGGCCGACAATGATCGGGGTCAGATCCCTTTGCCCCTGGGCAAAGGGTTCTGACCTCTCAGCCTTTACTTGCAGCCGTGCAGCGTGCGCGCCTCGGCCACGGTCGCCGCCTGGTCATCCCCCATCGGAATCCACCCCTTCAGCGACGTCGCCGGGTCAATGTGCGGCAGCCGCGGGCCACCATGGATCAGCACCTCGGTCCAGCTCCCCACCGGCGCCAGTTCGGACAGGCGTGCCGCCTGGTCATCCTCGGTGCTGAACGTGTCGTCCGGGCTCGCCGGGGGCGTCGTGTTCACGGTCTCGGTCTTGCGGGAATGCACACGCAGCGCGCCGCCCGGCATGCGCTGGGTGGTGACGTCGTAGCGCTCGATACCGTACGCCCAATGGCTTTCACCAATGCTGCGGGTCTCGCTTCCGTCATCCGCCACAGCCACCACCTCGCCCGCCGGCCCGACCACGCCCGCGACAGCACCCAGGCCGGACATCAGCGCCTGGTAGACGATCATCTGCCGCTGCTCGGTGCTCAACGCACCGGCCTTGAGCTTGGCAGGGGGAATCTGCAGGTATGCCGCCTCCTTGCAAAGCACCAGCACCTGCTGGTCATCCCAACTCACGGACATTTCCTCGCTGGCGAAGTACTGCGTCCGGATGGACGCAACAGGAGAACCCGCGCCAGCGGAATGCCGTATCTCGATCAGCGAGGCATTCTCCGCCGCATCGGTCAGCGAAACCGGAGAGGTGGAAGCCGCAGTCGCAGCGCCTGCGAAGCCAACCAACACGGCCAGCAGCGTGCCGCGCGAAATGCTACAGATCATTGCATCAGTCCATTGAGGGAATACCGGTCAGACATGATACGCGGCGACGGCAGCAGATCCGGACTACGTCACCACCACCAACGGCACCCCGCGCCGCGGATGCTCCAGCACCACCACATCCTGCTGATAGACCCGCTGCAGGTTGTCTTCGGTGAGCACCTGCAGCGGCGTGCCATCGGCGGCCACCCTGCCCTGTTCCAGCAACACGATGCGGTCGGCATAGCCGGCGGCCAGGTTCAGATCGTGCAGCACCACGATCACGCACGCGCCGGCTTCGGCACAGGCACGCACACTGCGCAACGTACGCTCCTGGTGGCGCAGATCCAGCGCCGCGGTCGGTTCATCAAGCAACAGCAGCGGCGTGTCCTGCGCCAGCACGCGCGCGAACGTGGTCCGGGCGGACTCGCCACCGGACAGCTGCTGCACTTCGCGCAGGCGTAGCGCCTGCAGTTCGGCGGCATCGATGGCAGCTTCCACCCGTGCATCGTCCACACGCGGATCCGGCGGATGCGGCAATCGTCCCATCGCCACCACTTCTTCCACGCTGAAGGCGAAGCGCACGCCATGTTCCTGCGGCATCACCGCGCGCTCGCGTGCCAGCGGCCCGGCCTTGTAGCTGGCCAGCGGTTTGTCCAACAGGCTCACCTCGCCCGCATCGGCGCGCAGGTCACCGGCCGCCACCGCCAGCAACGTAGACTTGCCCGCGCCGTTCGGGCCAACCAGCGCGGTCACCGTGCCCGGTTCGAACGCCAGCGAGATGCCATGCAGGATCTCGCGCTGCTGGCGGCGCACCACCACCTGGTGCAGTTTCAGCAGCACGCTCATGGCGCCGCCTTGCGGCGCTGCTGCAGCACCAGCCAGAGGAAGAACGGAGCACCCAGCGCGGCCGAGAACAGGCCCAGCGGAATCTCCGCAGGTGGATCGAGCGTGCGTGCGGCGGTGTCGGCCACCACGATCAGCAGCGCACCGAGCAGCCCGGACAACGGCAGCAGCCAGCGATGACCCGGGCCGACCAGCAGTCGCGCCACGTGCGGCACCACCAGGCCGACGAAGCTGATCGAGCCCGCGAACGCCACCGCTGCGCCCACCAGCAGCGCACTGAACGCGACCAGGCGACGCCGCGTACGGGTCACGTCCAGCCCCAGGTGCTGCGCCTGGCGCTCACCCAGCGCCAGCATGTCCAGCGGCGTGGCCAGTCGCTGCAGCGCAAACACGCCGAGCGCAAACAGCGGCACCACCGCGGCCACGTCGGCCCAGTTGGCGCGCGCCAGCGAGCCCATCTGCCAGAACACCAGCGACTGCAGCTCGCTTTCGCTGGCGATGTAAGTAAGGAAACCAATCAGCGCCGAGCAGAACGCGGCCATCGCGATGCCGACCAGAAGCAGCGTGGCATTCCCACTGCCTTTGCCGGGCCGGGCCAGCGCATAGGTCAGGCCGATCGCCAGCGCGCCGCCGACGAAGGCTGCCACCGGCACCAGCCAGCCGGCCGCACCGGCAGCGCCGAGAACAATGGCAGCCACCGCACCCAGCGCAGCACCCTGGCTGACACCGACGATGCCGGGGTCGGCCAGCGGATTGCCAAACAGGCCCTGCAGGCTGGCACCGGCCATCGCCAGCGACGCACCGACCATCGCGCCCAACAGGGCGCGCGGAATGCGCAGCTGCCAGACCACGGCCAGATCACGGCTGCTGACTGCCCCTGGGTCAAGCAGGCCCAGCTTCACCGCAAGCGCCTGCATCACCTCCAGCGGCGGCAACCGCAACGGACCCACGGCGAACGACGCCAGCACTGCCCCCAGCAGCGCCAGCAACGCCACCATCAACATCGTCCGCCCGCGACGGCGGCGCCGATCCGCCGGACTCATGCCTTCGGCAAGGCTGCCAGGGCCTTGGCCAGCGCCAGCGCGCCCGCACCAGAACCCACGCTGGTGTACTTCAGCTGCACATCCGGCATCACCCAGACCCGATTGGCCTGCCCGGCCGGCGTCTGCTTCAGCGTCGGGTACGCCTTCCACAGGCCTTCGGCACCGCCGAACAGCCGCAGGTCATGCTCGGTCACCAGGATCACCTCCGGTGCCGCGGCGACCACCCCCTCGTTGCTCAGCTGCGAGTAGTTCTTCACCCCGGCCTCGGTGCCGATGTTGATGCCGCCGGCCAGCGCGATCAGCTGCGCTGACGCGCTGTCGGCACCGGCAACAGTGGGCGAGCCGCCAGCGCCGGTGGCCGATACGTGGATCAGTCGTGGCGCATGGCCCAGGCCCTTGCCAATCGCTGCAGCCTCGTCGAGCTGGCGCTGCACCTGCGTGGCCAATGTTTGCCCCGCTTCGGCCAGCCCTAGTGCGGCGGCGACCTTGCGCACCTTGTCCGGGGCCGGCTGCAGATCATCGATGACCACCGCCGGCTCACCGACTTCGCGCAGCTTTTTGGCCAGCTCGGTGTGGCGGCGCAGGCTGTTGCCGAGGAACAGCGAGCCCTGCAGGCTCAGCACGCCCTCCACGCCGGTGGTGCGGTTGAACAGGAACTGGTGCGGCGCGGCCAGGCCGGCCTGGGTGGTGGTGTTGGTCGGCGCGGCGAATACCTGCGTGCCCAGCCCCAGTGCTTCGATCACCGCGATGACGTCGTCGCCACCGGCAATGATCCGGCTGGTATCGGTCACCTCGATATCGGCGCCGTCATCGGAATGCACCTTGGCCGGCAGCATCGCCTTCTGGTCATGCACGGCCGGCAGCTCGGCACCGGCCACGCGCTGCCAGCCTGCCGGCAACGCGGTTTCGGCAGCGGCCGGTGCGGCGGGCGGCTCGGCGGCCTTCTGGCCATCAGGCGGTGTCGACGCGCCGCCACAGGCGGCCAGTACCAGCGAAACAGCCAACGGAAGCGCACACAGGCGCAGACGGGACGCGGTGTTCATGCTCGTTCTCCTTGCTGGCAGGGCGGCGCGCACGCCGCCCCACCGTGTGACTTACTGCTTCGGGGTGATGCGGGTGATGCGGTCACCCTTCGGGTCCTCAGCGCCGCGCGACTTGTTCACCGCGAACACGTTGCCCTTGCCATCGGCGCGGACGTGGTTCGGCAGCGTGCCGCCATCAAGATTGGCGACCACCTTGCCGTCACCATTCACCACGGTGACCGTGCCAGCGCCACGGTTGCTGACATAGGCCAGGCCGGAGGCATCATCGAAGGCGACGTTCAGCGCACCGGCGCCGACCGGCACGTCATGCAGCACCTTGCCGGCAGCCACGTCGACGATCAGCAGGTTGTCGGTGCCCTGCGAGGCGACGTACAGGCGGTTGCGTGCCGCATCGAAGGCCACGCCCGAGGCACTGATCGAATTACCCAGATCGATGACCTTCTCGACCTTGCCGCTGGCCACATCGATCACCGCCGCTTCCGGGGTGCCGATGCTGACGGTGAACAGCTTGCCGCCCTTCTCGTCCAGCACCAGGCTCATCGGGGTGAACGTGCCGTCGTCCACGCCGGATTCCAGCGTCACTGCCGGCAGCTCCTTGAAGGTCCTGGCGTCGAACACCGACAGGTGGTCCTCGCCCGTCGCCGAGGCGAACACCTTGCCGCGGGTGCCATCGACCACCACGTCGCGCGCGTGCGGCACAGTGTCGGCCGGGAACTGGTGGACCAGCGACAGGTCCTTCTGCCGGTAGACCGCGATCGAGTTCTGGCGGGTGTTGGTCACCCAGACGTTGCCGTTGGTGTCATCCACGCCCACGCCGTAGACCGCATAGACCGCGCCATTGGTGCTGCCCGGTACCTGCGCCGGGGTGATCGCCCTGGTCACCTTCAGCGACGTCGGGTCCAGCTTCAGCAGCTGCGACTGGGTCACCGGCGGGCGGCCCACCGCCGAGGTCACGAACACCGCATCGCTGGCGGCGCTGTAGGCGGACTGGTACAGGCCCGGCACCAGCTTGCTGGACCGGGTGGCGAACTGCGCCTGGCCGGACAGCGGCAACTGCGGCGACACGCGCAGCTTCAGCACCGTGGCCGCAGCCGGCTGGCTGGCGCGCACCACCACCGGGTGGGTGCCCGGCACCGCGTCGGCCGGAATGCTCAGCTGGGTCTTGAAGTTGCCATCGGCATCGACCACCACCGGCTGTGCGTTGAGCACGCTGTCGCCACGCAGCAGGCTGACCTTCTGGCCCGGCACGAAACCACGGCCGACCACGTCGGCGGTGCTGCCGGGAACCACGTTCTCACCGCGTGAGACGACCTCACCCTTGAAGGTGGCGTTGGCCGGCTGGTCGAACACCGGCTGCGCGGTGGCGGTCACTGCCAGCAGCAGGCCGGCAGCGAGAGAGGTAAGACGGAGAGACGGACGGAACGACATGGCAGGCTCCTTGCACACGTAGGCCGCGCCACGTGGCGCGGGGGTCATCGGTTGCCTGGGCCGCTGCACGTCGGCAGCCTCGCCTGGGTAGTGGGGTCGCACGGCAGCGCGTGCGAAGGGATTCATTCGGCGGCGTTGTCACCGCCATTGGGCGCGCCATCGCCGGCGCTGCGATCGGTCACGCCGTACAGCTCATGCAGCGCCGCATGGAAGGACGCCGGCAGCATCGGGCCGTGGCCAAGGCCGGGGAACTCGCGGTACTGCACGCTCAGGCCCAGCACCTTGCCCAAGCGCTCGGACAGCTGCATCGCCGCATCCGGGGTGGCGCCACCGATGCGGCGCAGGTGCGCGACCACGCGCGGATTGTTCATGTCGCGCTTGCCGCGATCACCGACACGCTCGGCACCGCCCAGCATCAGCCAGAGCCTTGCCGGTTGGCCGTGCACGTTCTGCACGAACTGTTGTTCCGGATCCCCCAGCGCCGCACCCTGGCTCCACCACAGCGACGGGCTGGCGGCCAGATAGGACTGGAAGGCGGCCGGGCGCGTGTACAGCACATTGAGCACGAACAATCCACCCAGTGAGTGGCCCCACAGCGCTTGCTGCTGCGTGTCGATGCGTGCGCGACGCTCCACTTCCGGCTTGATGCGGCGCTCGATCACATCCAGGAACGCGGCAGCCCCACCGCCAACCGCCTGGGTCGTACCGCTCTCGTCGTCGGCACGGTCGATCCATGCGGTGTAGTCGCGGGTGCGCGCCTTGGAATCGATGCGCAGGTCGTTGTCGTAGCCGATCAGCACCAGCACCGGCGGCGCCTTGCGCGCGGCCAGCTCGGCCAGCAACGGCTGATCCAGGACCATCGCGACGGCGTTGCCGTCCAGCGCGTAGAGCACCGGGGATGGCGTCTTGCCGGCCTTGGCCGGAATCGCCAGGTTCACCCGCCAGCGGCGTTGCTGGTCGGGACTGTCCACCACGAAATGCTCGAAGCGATAGCTGGCCGCCGGCTCGTCGAGCACGGTGCGGCCGATCTTCTGCAGCGGGTTGCGCTGCTGTGCATGGGCATATGGGGTGGCCAGGAGCAGACCCATCATCAAGGCGGCCAAGCCGCGGGCCAGCAGACCACGGCGCGAAGGCGGAACAAAGTGCTTCATCAGCGGCGGCAGAAGCGGCCCAGGGCCGCCGGTTCACAAGGGACCGCAGTCTACCTTAAACGCGAATGATTATCACATCGATCAAACGTCACGCTGTGTATCACGCGCGCGCATGCCCGGGTTGCGCAAGGGGCAGCAATTCCCCTATTTTGCCGCCCATCGGGGCATTGGATCGCCCCGCTTCCAGCGCAGCCATGGATGGCGGGCACTTGCCGCCATCCGGGTCGCGTTCATCTGCACACAACCGCCATGGGATTGGATCCCATGATTGTGAGACTCCCTTGAAGCACACCACCCTGATCGCCCTCTCCCTCGGCCTGCTTGCGCCGCTGGCCGCCCATGCCGCACAGGACCTGCCAACGCTCTACCAGGCCTTTGAAGAAGCCGGCAATTCGTCACTGGGCATGGACCAACTCAACCAGACGGTGACATTCACTGCCGTAGCCCTGAGCGTTTCCAGCAACCTGGCGGGCGAGCCGCTGATCGAGGCCGGCGACGACCAGGGCAATGTCCTGGCCCGGCTGACCAGCGACGACGAACAGCAGGCGGCCAAGCTGGGCGCACTGGAAGAAGGCGCGACGTTCACCGCCAGCTGCACGCTGCAGTTCAGTTCCGGCACGGACTACCTGTCCTTCGGCGACTGCACCATCAAGTAAAGACGAAGCCGGCGAAATGCCGGCTTCTTTTCTTTGCCTCTTGTGGAGTCGAGCCATGCCCGACTCGCGGAATGTCACGGCCCCGAAGGCACCGGACCATAAGCATTTTCCTGCGGCGTGCCCGGCAGCAGCGCGAATACGAAGATCACCAGGCCGCCGAACGGAACGAAGGCCAGCAGGTACATCCAGCCCGACTGGTTGCAGTCGTGCAGGCGGCGCACGGTGACGGCGATGACCGGCACGAACGTGGCCAGCCAGAACACGACAAACAGGATGATCGACGCGATGCCCAGGACGTCGGACTGCATCACCAGCCCGGCAACGAGCGGCACCATCAGGACGGCGGAGACGATCAGCATGAACAGCTGGAACATCCAGTACTCACGACGGTTGGCACGCCCCTCGAACTGGGCGTAGCGCTTCAACGGCAGAATCATTTCCTGCACGGCATCAATCCTTGAAAAAGTGGCCGCGCAGTGTGCCAAAGACCGCCGCCGGGAACAATGTGGAGCCGAGCCATGCTCGGCTGCCATTGGCCCTGTAGAGCCGAGCCCATGCTCGGCTGCCGTTGCCGCAGGCGCTGCTGGCCCGGTCCAGAGCGGAGTCGAGCGCGGCTCGACGCTACATAAACCGGGTCAGCGACCCTTTGCCGCCCTCGCCGCTTCGCGCTCGGCACGCAGCCGGTCCAGCTTTTCCTTCAGCTTGATTTCCAGGCCACGCGGCACCGGGTTGTAGTACACCCGTTCGCCCATCGCATCCGGGAAACCCGTCTGGTCCAGCGCGATGCCACCCTCGGCGTCATGGTCGTACTGGTACTCGGCGCCGTAGCCGAGCTCCTTCATCAGCTTGGTCGGCGCATTACGCAGGTGCAGCGGCACTTCTTCGGTGCCGCTCTCGCGCACGTCGGCCTTGGCCTGATTGAAGGCCGCATAGCCGGCGTTCGACTTGGCAGTGCTGGCCAGGTAAAGCACCAGCTGCGCGAACGCCAGCTCGCCTTCCGGGCTGCCCAGCCGCTCGTAGATGTCCCAGGCTTCCAGCGCCATGCTCTGCGCGCGCGGATCGGCCAGGCCGATATCCTCGATGGCCATGCGGGTCAGCCGGCGCGCCAGGTAGGACGGGTCGCAGCCACCATCGAGCATGCGGGTCAGCCAGTACAGCGCGGCATCCGGGTTGGAGCTGCGTACCGACTTGTGCAGCGCCGAGATCTGGTCGTAGAACTGCTCGCCGCCCTTGTCGAAGCGACGGGTGCGATCGGCCAGCACCTGGGTCAAGGTCTGCGGCGTGATGCGTCCCCCCTCCCCGCCCGCCAGTTCCGCGGCGATCTCCAACAGGGTCAGCGCACGGCGCACATCACCATCGGCAGCGGTGGCGATTTCCAGAAGCAGTTCGGGGGGGACCTCGATACCCTCTTCGCCCAGGCCGCGCTCGCGATCACCCAGCGCACGTTCCAGCGCCTCGACGATGTCGGTGGGCGAAACGCCTTCCAGGACATGCACGCGGCAACGCGACAGCAATGCGGAATTCAACTCGAACGACGGATTCTCGGTGGTGGCACCGACGAACAGGATGGTGCCGCGCTCGATATGCGGCAGGAACGCATCCTGCTGCGCCTTGTTGAAGCGGTGCACCTCATCCACGAACAGCACGGTGCGGCGGCCTTCGGCGAAACGCTGCGCGGCCTCGGCCAACACTTGGCGCACCTCCGGCAGGCCGGAGAGCACGGCGGAGATGGCACGGAATTCTGCGTCGGAGTATTCGGCCAGCAACAGCGCCAGCGTGGTCTTGCCACAGCCTGGCGGCCCCCACAGGATCATTGAATGCACGCGACCGGATTCGACCGCGCGACGCAGCGCGCTGTCCGGCGCCAGCAGGCGCTTCTGCCCAACCATTTCGTCGAGAGTGCGCGGACGCATGCGCTCGGCCAGCGGGCGCAGGTGTTCCCGATCGACGCTCAGCAGATCGGGACCAGGGAAGGAAGTTGAACGATGTCTTGCCACCCGGTCATTGTACCGCGCCGCCCAACGGTAGCGCCGGGCCGTGCCCGGCGGCGGGACGCGATGTCTGGTAGTGCCGGCCGCTGGCCGGCAGATCCCAAGCGTGCCAACCAACGGTTGACACCCACCAAGGCGGTCCCGGTTGAAACCCACCAGAGCAGAAAGCGCCGGGCCATGCCGGCGATCAGGCCGCACGGGTGGTAGTGCCGGCCGCTGGCCGGCAGATCAAGAGCGTGTCAACCAAGGTTGACACCCACCATGACGGTGCCGGTTGACACCCGCCAGAGCAGACAGCACCGAACCCTGCCCGGCAGATCAGGCCACAGGATCGGTAGAGCCGGCCGCTGGCCGGTAGATCAAAAGCGTGTCAACCAAGGTTGACACCCACCAAAGCGCCTCCGCCCACAGGTCAATTACCGATGACGTCGGTACCCTTCGGCGGGGTGAAGCTGAAGGTGCCGGCCGCGAAGCCCGGGTTGCGCTTCCAGCCGCTGAAGCTGATCACGGTACGCTGGCCAACCGCATCGGTGATTTCCATCTTGGCCAGGCCCTGGGCATTGAAGCCCAGCGCGGCGTACTGGAAGCTGGCTTCGGTCTCGCGCTTCGGCGACAGCGACAGCCACTGCAGGCCGTCGCGCTGCGCAGCCTCTTCACTGACGTCGTACTGCTGTTCCAGCAGTGCCGGGTTGATCAGCGCGGTCAGCGGGCTGTTCTGCTCTTCCTTGCCCTGCTCACGCACGGTGGCCTGCTCCAGGTCCGGTTCGTACATCCAGACCTTCTTGCCGTCGGCCACGATCAACTGCTCGTGCGGGCGCACGTATTCCCAGCGGAACAGGCGCGGCGCCGACAGGGCCACGCGGCCACTGGTCGATTCCTTCACCTTGCCGCGGCTGTCGAACACCTGCTGGCTGAACTGGCCATCCAGGCCCTTCAGGCCACTGGTGAAGGTCTTCAGGTCATCGCGGGCGCCTGCCCAGGCGCTGCCGGCGGCGGCGCAGGCCACGGCCAGGGTGGTGGTGGCAAGGAAACGACGGAAGCGGAAGTTCATGCGGGAATCCTGTGGGCGCGGGCGCCAGGAAAGGTGGTTGCCAGTGTGCCCGGGGAAAGATGAATGGGCGATCAGGGCGACATTATGCCGCCCTGAACGTCCATCGGCGATTCAGCCGCCCGAGCCCGGCAGCTTGCCGTACAGCACCTGGCCACGGAAGCCACGCCGCACTTCGCGATACAACGCGCGGAATGCGGTGTAGTCCTGCGGCTGGCACAGCGCCTCCGGCCCACGCACCGCGTTCTGCTGCAAGTGGTGGTGCACGATCACGTCCTGGCCCTCGCGACTCCAGTCCACCCGATACTCACCGGCGGCGTTGCTGAAACGCTGGCTGGCCGGGATGGCGATGATCGGTGCATTGGCCGGGAACTGCAGGCGATAGGTCTCTTCGCGCAGGCTGGCATTGCAGTAGAACGGCGTCTCGTTGGCCGGCGCCGAGGCGGTGGCGTACAGGCCGCGCACCGATTCGCCACCCGGCGGATCCGGCACGGCCATGCCGCCGGCCACGCTGAAGTCGGCGTAGTCCTCGGCCTGGAACGCCATGCGATAGCCAAACGGCCGGGTCAGGTCGACCGGCACGCCCTGGATCTGCAGCTGCCCTCTCCCGTCGAAACCGGACGCGGCCATGATCTGCTCCTCGGCGCGCGCACGGTTCTGCGCGTTGAGCTGGGAGAACTGGGCGCGCATGCCGATCTCGGCGTTCTCGCCCAGCTTCGGAATGGTCTCGCCGCGCAGGTTGCCGTTGGCGTCGAAGGTGAAACGCACCTCCATCGAGGTGGCGTTGCGCTGCGGCGTGTTGGCCGGGGTGCGCGCCAACGAGGCGTCGCGGGTACGCATCACCGGTGCGCCGAGGTCGCCTTCCGGCAGCTGCCCGAAGCGCGCCCACGCGGTGGTCGAATCCAGATACAGATCGAACTCGGGGATGTAGGTGATGGCGTGGTTGAAGCGGCCCAGCACCGGAATCTTCGGCAGCGTGGGGCCGCCGCCGGCACCGATCAGCACCGGCGAGCTGGCGATGCCCTTGGCCGCCAGCAGCGCCTCCAGGATCGTCACATGGTCCTTGCAGTCACCGTAGTGGTTGTCGAGGATGCTCTGCGCGCTGTTCGGCTCCAGGCCGCCATTGCCCAGGTACACCGCCACATAGCGGATGTTCTGCGCCACCCAGCGGTACAGCGCATCGGCCTGCTCGCGCCGGTCGCTGATGCCAGCGGTGATTTCATCAGCCAGCGCCTGCAGCGCCGGGGTCACGTCGGCCGCCGGGCCGGCCTTGAGCTGGTAGGCGCGTCCCATCTGCGACCAGTCACGATACGTGCTGGCCATGATGTTCGGGCCGAACTCCCAGCCCGCCGCCGACCAGTTCTGTGCCGGCATGGCTTCGCGCCGCTGGTAGCGCCAGCGCCACTGCGCCTGGCCGTTCTTCACCGTCGGGCGATCGCTGCCCTGCACGCCGCGGCTGTCGATGAACATCGGCAGGCTGGCCGGCGCAGTCAGGGTGACCTCGGCGTCTTCGTACTCGGTGAAGACGTTGAAGGTCTCCCACAGGCCGAAATAGCCCGGGAAGTACGGCGTGGCCTGGGTGCGGCGCACCTGGTAGTACAGGCGCGTGCCCGGGGCCAGGTTCGGGAACACGATCACCCGCACCTTGCGGTCGGCATACATCGCCGCCGAGGCGCTGGAGTAGCTCTCCTGGGTGTAGATGCGATCGGCCGGCACGTCGCGCCGCTGGCCGTCGGCGGTGATGGTGTAGGCGCCAAGCACCTCCAGGGTTTCCATCTTCTCGCTGTAGCTCAGCCGCACCTGGCTGAACTGCTCGACGGAGGCCTTGGTCTTGAGCAGGACTTCGTAGGTTTCGGTCTGCACATTGCCCGCATCCGGCCGCACCTGGTAGTCGGCGCGGTAACGGACAATGCTGAAATTATTGCTGGCTTCGGTATCGCCGCTGGTGGAAGGCGGCGCCGTGGCGGGCGCGGAGGTGGCGGTTTCTGCCAGTGCCGGGCCGGCAGCCAGGAAGGCTGCCAGCGCCAGCGCCAGCGCGCTTGGTACGGGGTGAAGCATGCGTCGGTTCCTTGGACGTCGTGGGGGATACGTCGGGCCTTACTTCGGCGGCGGCGGTGCCAGCACCGTGCGGTCGCCGTTGTGCTCGGGCGGGCTGACCACGCCGGCCGCTTCCATGGCCTCGATCAGTCGCGCTGCACGGTTGTAGCCGATCTTCAGCCGGCGCTGCACGCCGGAAATCGAGGCGCGGCGGGTCTCGGTGACCACCCGCAGCGCTTCGTCATACAGCGGGTCGGACTCGTCGCCGGCCGCACTGGTCTCGGGCAGGCCGGTGGCACCGACGACCACGCCGTCGCCCATCGTCTGCACCTCGTCCAGCACCCCGTCGATATAGTCGGCCGGGCCCATCGCCTTGAGGTGCTCGACCACGCGGTGCACTTCGTCATCGGACACGAACGCACCATGCACGCGCTCGGGCAGCGCGGTGCCCGGCGGCAGGTACAGCATGTCGCCGTGGCCCAGCAGGGTTTCCGCGCCGGACTGGTCGAGGATGGTGCGCGAGTCGATCTTGGAGCTGACCTGGAAGGCGATACGGGTCGGGATGTTGGCCTTGATCAGGCCCGTGATCACGTCCACCGACGGGCGCTGCGTGGCCAGGATCAGGTGGATGCCGGCCGCACGCGCCTTCTGTGCCAGGCGCGCGATCAGCTCTTCCACCTTCTTGCCGACGATCATCATCATGTCGGCGAATTCGTCGATGAAGATGACGATGAACGGCAGCGTCTCCAATGGACGCGGCGCCTCGCCCAGCTCCGGGTTCGGCTTGAACAGCGGGTCCATCAGCGGCTGGCCGGCATCCTGCGCTTCCTTCACCTTCTTGTTGAAGCCGGCCAGGTTGCGCACGCCCACCGCGCTCATCAGCTTGTAGCGGCGCTCCATCTCGGCCACGCACCAGCGCAGGCCGTTGGCAGCCTCCTTCATGTCGGTGACCACCGGCGCCAGCAGGTGCGGGATGCCCTGGTAGACGCTCAGCTCGAGCATCTTCGGGTCGATCATCAGCATCCGCAGGTCTTTCGGCGAGGCCTTGAACAGCAGGCTCAGCACCATCGCGTTGACCGCCACCGACTTGCCCGAACCGGTGGTACCGGCCACCAGCAGGTGCGGCATGCGCGCCAGATCGGCCACGGTCGAGCGCCCGGCAATGTCCTTGCCCAGCGCCAGGGTCAGCACGCTGGCCGACTTGTCGTATTCCTTCGAGCGCAACAGCTCGGACAGGTAGATCATCTCGCGGGTGACGTTGGGGATTTCCAGGCCGATCACCGACTTGCCCGGAATCACGTCGACCACGCGCACCGACTTCACCGACAGGCCGCGCGCGATGTCCTTGTCCAGCGAACTGATCTGGCTGACCTTGATGCCCGGCGCGGGCTCGATCTCGAAGCGGGTGATGACCGGCCCGGGGTTGGCGCCGACCACCTGGGCGTCGATGCGGAAATCCTTCAGCTTGAACTCGATCTGCCGTGACAGCGCGTCCAGGGTTTCCTTGTCGTAGCCCACCGGCTGCGGCTTGGGGTCGTCCAGCAGGGCCAACGGCGGCAGGTCCGAGCCGTCGCCATTGACGCCACGGAACATCGGGATCTGCGTGTCGCGCTTGGCCCGGTCACTCTTCTCGATCACCGGTTCCGGTCGCGGCTCGATCTTCACCGGCTCGCGCTTGGCGCGGACCTCGGCATCGGCCTTGCGCACTTCCTGGCGCTCCTCGCGCATCACCCGGGTCTGCTGCCACTCGGTGACTTCTTCCTTCTTGCGCGCCAGCAACGGTGCCAGCGACATCACGCCACGGCCGATCTTTTCCATCACCGTGAACCAGGACAGCCCGGTGGCCAGGGTGATCGAGGCCAGCAGCAACACCAGCACGAACAGGTTCGCGCCCAGCGCACCGAAGCCCACCGTGAGCGAATTGCCAACCAGCTTGCCGAGGATGCCGCCGGCGCTGGAGACATCGCCGCTGAACAGGCGTACATGCAGGAAGCCGGTGCCGGCGATCAGGAATCCGACCAGGCCGACCAGGCGCAGCGCCGGGTCCAGGTCGTTCTCGCCCTTGCTCTCGCGCTTGAGGCCGAACATGGCAATCCACGACAGCGCACCGAGCACCACCGGCAGCAGGAAGGCGATGTAGCCGAACAACTGCAGCAGCACGTCGGCGATCCAGGCGCCCGCGCGACCACCGAGGTTGTGCACCGGCGCGACCACGCTGCCGGTATGCGACCAGCCAGGATCCGTCGCTGAATAGGTGAAAAGACTCGCCGCCAGATAGAGCAGGGCCGGCGCGATCGCGATCAGGCCCAGGTCGCGCCAGAGGCGCTGGCGGCGTGGATTGTCGGTCGTCGCCGCCGCGGCCGTGCGACGTGACGCCTTGCTGTCGTCCGACTTGGAGCGTTCAGGGACCTGCTTCGCCACCTTAGACCATACCTTTGGAATGCGCTGTTAGTGATTGATAATAAATGAGACGGCGTCAGTTTTCAGTTATGCGACTTCTGACCGGGCCCGGACAGGGGTGAAACCACCGCTGGATGACGGCGTTCTGTTCATCGGCTTGAATCGCCCTGCCCCAGCCGCCACTCTATGACCAGCCACGGATGCTGCGCAAACATCGCCAGCGCCTTGTCCCATCTACCTTTTCGCGAGTCTACATGAGCACCAGCCTGCCCTCCCGCCACCAGCGCCTCGTCATCCTCGGTTCCGGACCGGCCGGCTGGACCGCCGCCGTCTACGCCGCCCGTGCCAACCTGAAGCCGGTCGTCATCACTGGCCTGCAGCAGGGCGGCCAGCTGATGACCACCACCGAGGTGGACAACTGGCCGGGTGACGCCCACGGCCTGATGGGCCCGGACCTGATGGCGCGCATGCAGGCCCACGCCGAGCGCTTCGAGACCGAGGTCATCTTCGACCACATCCACACCGCCGACCTGTCGCAGCGCCCGTTCAAGCTGATCGGCGACAGCCACGAGTACACCTGCGACGCGCTGATCATCGCCACCGGCGCCACCGCCAAGTACCTGGGCATCCCGACCGAAGACGAGTTCAAGGGCCGCGGCGTGTCCGCCTGTGCCACCTGTGACGGCTTCTTCTACCGCGACCAGGACGTGGTCGTGGTCGGCGGCGGCAACACCGCGGTGGAAGAGGCCCTGTACCTGTCCAACATCGCCCGCAAGGTCTACCTGGTCCACCGCCGCGACACCCTGAAGGCGGAGAAGATCATGCAGGACAAGCTGTTCAGGAAGGTGGCCGAAGGCAAGATCGAGACCGTCTGGCACCACCAGGTGGAGGAAGTGCTGGGCAACGACGCCGGCGTGACCGGCGTGCGCGTGAAGTCCACCCTGGACGGCGGCACCCGCGACATCGATGCCCACGGCTTCTTCGTGGCCATCGGCCACCACCCGAACACCACCCTGTTCGACGGCCAGCTGGCGATGAACAACGGCTACCTGGAAATCCGTTCGGGCCTGGGCGGCAACGCTACCCAGACCTCGGTGGAAGGCGTGTTCGCCGCCGGCGACGTGGCCGACCAGCACTACCGCCAGGCGATCACCTCGGCCGGCTTCGGCTGCATGGCCGCTCTGGACGCCGAGCGCTATCTGGACGCGCAGGGCAAGGCCAGCTGAAGCGCTGATTATGCTCTGTAGAGTCGAGCCATGCTCGACTCAGGAGAAAGGCCGACGCGAAAGCGTCGGCCTTTCTCGTTACATCCCTGCGGCAGCCGTATTCTCAGGCAAGCCATTTCGATCAGGGCCGGCCGCATCGGGAACACAACGAACGGTGTGAGGCACGGGCTGCGACTTGACCCCATCCGCATCCAACACATGCGTCTCCCAGCCGAGCGTCCCCACGCTGTCGCGACCGCAGCTGAGTTGCATCCTGCTGGGCTGGTCAGGCGAATCGATGACCACCGTCCGTCCGCTGCAGCTCCACCCTGATGGGCACAGCGTATTGCGGGTGATCAGGCTGATCGGGAATTGCGGATGGCCCGCAAACGCCACGTCCACCTCGCGCGAGTCGCCGGATGGAACGTCGACATCTGCGATCGGCTGCCCGGACAGCGGCTCACACGACTTTCCCGTTGCCCACAGGCGATAGCCCTTCTCCACCCCTTTCATCGACGCCGAGCGGAAGACGGGGTCCTGCAAGGCGGCCACATCGTCAGGATTGGAGTGGTAGGCGGTTTCGATGATCACCGAGGGCATCTTCCCGATGCGGTTCTCGCCGTGCCTGGCCGAGGTCGAACTCTCGCGAATCGGGAAATCCCGATAGCCCGGTTGCGCTCGGATGATTTCACGCATCCCACAGAGAATGCTATCCGCCAGCGCCTTGTCCTGCGGTTTGTCCTGATGATAGTAGACCTCGGTTCCACGCAGACTGGCTGAATCGCTGCCATTGGTGTGCAGGCTCAGCATCACATCCACACCCAGATGGTTTGCGTAGTTGGGGCGAGCCCGTATGTCCTCTTCCTTTTCGCGAGCAGACTCTGGGCTGTTCGGAAACTCATTCCACATGTCGGTGCGTTCGGGGAAAAGCGCCTTGAGGTGGTAGCGGGATGACATGTGCTCCCATGGCTTCCCGGACTCCGGATGGAGTTCCGTGGAGCGGCTGCGTGCCCGGTGCACCGTCAAACCGCTACGTTGTTCGATCAATCCTTGCAGTTCGTCACCAAACAGTGGACTCAGCGTGTCTTCCTGAATGCCGAGAGGCGCTGGGCGCTGAAACTTCCATTCTCTGCTGGGATGCAAGCTGATGTAGCCATGGCTTGCTGACACCAAAGCTGATGTATGCGTCGACTTCTCGTTCGTCTTCGGCGGAACGGCCAGATCCTCGGGGTAGTATTCCTCAAGGGTTTTTCCGTCAAACAGGAAGTCAATATCATTCACATCCAGTCCCGACTTCTCGGCGTAGTACCTCAACGTAGACGCCATCGGAATCAGGAAGAGCTCGTCATAACCGCGATCCGGGCCGGGAAGGTATCCAGGCCCAAAGCTGATCACCATCGATCTTGCCTTCACATCCAGACGGATGCTGACGCTGATTTGTCGCAGCTCACCCCTCTCCTGCAAATGACGCGTCAGCTGGTTCGAAGCTTCACGCTCCAACAGCGCAACCGCCTCCGCGTGAGCACCTGCATCCTCAAGCACTTTCGCCGGCTGATCTCCAGAAGCCAACACGGGCGGCACAAAGATCAGGCCGCACGCGACCGCGGCAGTTGCAAGCTTCAATCCCTTCATTGTTGATTCCTCCATGTGGTGGGACACACGCCGCTCATGCGGCGTCCCGCCACCCTGCCCAGCCGCGCGACGGCGATTCCGCAACACAGCGCACACGGATGGAGAATTCAAATTTTCCTCACCTCCAACCGAAACAAACCAACCCAGCTCCGCCAACACCGTTCGCGATCCACCTGGCCTATCCTTGCCAACCATGCCCTCCACCCGCTTCCTCCACTCCCTTCAGTCCATTCCCGCCACCGACTGGGATGCCCTGCACGACGGCCAGAATCCGTTTATCAGCCACGCCTTCCTCTCAGGCCTGGAAGAGCACGGCTGCCTGCGCGAGGACTGGGGCTGGCAACCCCGGCACTTCACGCTGTGGGAGGGCGAGCGCCTGATCGGCGCAATTCCGGGCTACCTGAAGACCAACTCCCACGGCGAATTCGTGTTCGATCACGCCTGGGCCAATGCCTATGCCCGCCATGGCCGCGACTACTACCCGAAGTGGCTGGGCGCGGTGCCGTACTCGCCGGTCACCGGGCCGCGCCTGCTGGCCCGTCACGATTCAGAGCGCACTACGCTGCTGTCGGCGTTGCGCGATGCACTGCCGGCACTGGAGGTGTCATCGGCCCATATCAACTTCCACACCGCAGCGGACGAAGCGCTGTTCGGCGATGACTGGCTGCTGCGCGAGGACGTGCAGTTCCAGTGGCAGAACCCGGGTGACTGGGCGACATTCGACCAGTTCCTCGGCGCGATGAACCACAAGCACCGCAAGAACATCCGCCAGGAACGGGCCAAGGTCGCCCGCCAGGGCATCACCTTCCGCGTGGTGCACGGCGACGACGCCAGCCGCGCCGACCTGCAGGCGATGTACCGCTTCTACCTGCAGACCTTCCTGGAATACGGCAATGCCCCGGCGCTGACCGAGCCCTTCCTGCGCCATCTGGCCATTTCATTGGGACGCGGGCTGGTGCTGTTCCTGGCCGAGCAGGAAGGCCAGCCGATTGCCGGCGCGCTGTGCCTGCGCGGCGGTGACACGCTGTACGGCCGCTACTGGGGCGGCGCCACCCTGCCCGGCCTGCACTTCGAAGCCTGTTACTACCAGGGCATCGAGTACTGCCTGCGCGAAGGCCTGAGTCGTTTCGAACCCGGCGCACAGGGCGAGCACAAGCTGGCGCGCGGCTTCCTGCCTACACTGGTGCGCAGCCGGCACTGGGTGGCTGATGCGGAGTTCGCCGAGGCGTTGCAGGAGTGGTGCCGGCAGGAGCGGCGGGATGTGCGGCGCTACCAACAGGAGCTGCTGGGGCACAGCCCATTTCGCGCGGACGGGTGACCCGCCAACCAAGGTTGGCATCTACCGCGGCATTCGCGCGGGGCCGCGACGAATACAATGCCGGCATGACCCGCCAGCTGCCCTGGCGCCTGGCCGACGCGCCGGACGCCCCCTTCCCGCCGGCCGAGACCGCCCTGCGCCAGCCCGACGGCCTGCTCGCCGTGGGCGGCGACCTGCACCCGGCGCGCCTGCTCAACGCGTATGCGGGCGGCATCTTTCCATGGTTCAGCGAGGGCGAGCCGATCCTGTGGTGGTCGCCCGACCCGCGCATGGTGTTCCGTACCGATGGCGTGCATCTGTCCAGCCGCTTCCGGCGCCAGTTGCGCGGCAGCACATGGGAGGTCACCGCCGACACCGCCTTCAGCCGGGTGATGCGCGCCTGTGCGGCGGCACCGCGGCCCGGCCAGGACGGCACCTGGATCAGCCCCGACATGGTCGAGGCCTACAGCCAGCTGCATGACCTCGGCTTTGCCCACTCCTTCGAGGTCTGGGACCGGCAGACGCTGGTCGGCGGCATCTACGGGGTGGCGATCGGGACGATGTTCTTCGGCGAGAGCATGTTCAGTGGCGCCAGCGGCGGCTCCAAGATCGCCCTGGCCGCGCTGGCATCCACGCTTCACGGCTGGGGCTGGGCGCTGATCGATGCCCAGGTGGAGAATCCGCACCTGCTGCGGATGGGCGCCGAGCACCTGCCGCGCGCGGCGTTCCTGCAGCACGTCCGCCACGCGGTGCGCCATGACGGCCGTGAAGGCCCGTGGACGCAGGCGGTCGGACGCTTGCCGGCACAGCGTTTGGCCGGGGGTTAACACAAACTTTGCAAGCTGGGCCGGTCACGCGTAAAATACTGCGCCTTAGGCCCAGCGTGGCCGTTTTCTGAACCGCACAGGACTACATGTCGAAAGACGATTCCATCGAGTTCGAGGGCACCGTCAGCGAGACGCTGCCGAACACCACTTTCCGCGTTCGCCTGGAAAATGGGCACGAAATCATCGCCCACATTTCCGGCCGCATGCGCAAGAACTACATCCGCATCCTCACCGGTGACCGGGTCAAGGTTGAAATGACCCCGTACGACCTGACCAAGGGTCGTATCACCTACCGCATGAAGTAAGCGGTCGGCGCGTTGCGCCACTTCGACAAGGCCAGCCCTGGTTGCTGGCCTTTTGTCATGGGTGCAATCCGGCCCTGCCGGAGGTCATCGTGACCGAACGCACCGTGGCGTCGGTCAGCCCTGCTTGCGGCAGATTCGCATCTTCATCCGTGGCGGCATCGTGGGACCCGATCCAGTCCGGATCGCCACTCCCCTGCCCCGCCATGAACATGCTCACGTTGACCGCCCTGCTCGTCGCCGTTGCCGCGTCCGCCAGCGCATCGCCTGTGCGCGCCGCCGAGCCCCCTTCCACGGCCAGTGACTGCATCCAGCTGGGCAGCGACCAGCAGATCGTGCGCGCCGGCGTTTCGCGAAACATCCTGCTGCGCAATGGCCAGGACCACTATGTCGTGCACTTCCAGAACGACTGCTCCACTGCCGGCTACTCGCGGAAACTGAGCTTCATCACCGAAGGCCAGCAGGGCCTGCTGTGCAGCGCCGGCCGCAGCCAGCTGCGCACCGATGCCGACCACTGCCGGGTGGCGCAGATCGAACCGATCGACGAAGCCACCTTCCAGAAGAAGGCCCGCCAGCGCGGCCGTTGATGGCGCATATGACAAGGGCGGCCGAAGCCGCCCTTGTCATTTCAGGTCCGCCGGGCCAGGCCCGGCGTCAGCTCACTCCACCGTGACCGGCAGCAGGCGCTCCGGCTCGGCCTGGGTCTCGACGACCAGCTCGTCGTCGCGGACATCGATGTTCACCTTGCCGCCGTTGACCAGTTTGCCGAACAGCAGCTCGTCGGCCAGAGGACGCTTGATCTTGTCCTGGATCACGCGGGCCATCGGGCGCGCACCCATCAGCGGGTCGAAGCCGTGGTGGGCCAGCCAGTCGCGCGCGGTCGGTGTGGCCGACAGGCTGACGTGCTTGTCCTGCAGCAGCATCTCCAGCTCGATCAGGAACTTGTCGACCACGCGCAGGATGTGCTCGAAGCCCAACGCCTGGAACTGCACCACCGCATCGAGTCGGTTGCGGAATTCCGGGGTGAAGCTGCGGCGGATGGTCTCCATCGCGTCGGTGGCATGGTCCTGCTTGGTGAAGCCGATCGAGCGCCGCGAGGCCTGCGCCGCGCCGGCATTGGTGGTCATCACCAGCACCACGTTCTTGAAGTTGGCCTCACGCCCGTTGGTATCGGTCAGCACGCCGCGGTCCATCACCTGCAACAGGATGTTGAAGATATCCGGGTGCGCCTTTTCGATTTCGTCCAGCAGCAGCACGCAGTGCGGCGTCTTGACGATCTTTTCGGTCAGCAGGCCGCCCTGGTCGAAGCCGACATAGCCCGGAGGGGCACCGATCAGGCGGCTGATCGAATGCGGCTCCATGTACTCGGACATGTCGAAGCGGACCAGCTCGATGCCCAGCTGCAGCGCCAGCTGCTTGGTCACCTCGGTCTTGCCGACACCGGTCGGGCCGGCGAACAGGAAGTTGCCGATCGGCTTTTCCGGATTGCCCAGGCCCGAGCGGGCCAGCTTGATCGCCGAGGACAGCGTCTCGATGGCCGGGTCCTGGCCGAAGATCACCATCTTCAGGTTGCGCTCCAGGTGCTGCAGCACATCCTTGTCGGTGGCACTGACCTGCTTGGTCGGGATGCGCGCCATCTTGGCCACGATCGCCTCCACTTCCTCGACGTCGATCAGCTCCTTGCGCTGGCCTTCCGGCAGCAGCCGCTGGCGGGCACCGGCCTCGTCGATCACGTCGATGGCCTTGTCCGGAAGCAGGCGGTCGCCGATGTGCTTCACCGACAGATCCACCGCCGCCTGCAGCGCTTCGTCCGAATAGGTCACGCCGTGGTGCAGCTCGTACTTGGACTTCAGGCCCTGCAGGATCTCGTAGGTCTCGCCCACGGTCGGCTCGACGATGTCGATCTTCTGGAAGCGGCGGGCCAGCGCCCGGTCCTTCTCGAAGATGCCGCGGTACTCCTGGAAGGTGGTCGAGCCGATGCAGCGCAGCTCGCCGGAGGCCAGCGCCGGCTTGATCAGGTTGGACGCATCCATGGTGCCACCCGAGGCCGAACCGGCACCGATGATGGTATGGATCTCGTCGATGAACAGCACCGCATTGGGGACCTTCTTCAGTGCGGTCAGCACGCTCTTCAGGCGCTTCTCGAAGTCGCCGCGGTACTTGGTGCCGGCCACCAGCGCGCCCAGGTCGAGCGAGTAGATCACCGCGTCGGCCAGCACGTCGGGCACCGAACCCTCGACGATGCGGCGGGCCAGGCCCTCGGCAATCGCGGTCTTGCCCACGCCGGCCTCGCCCACGTACAGCGGGTTGTTCTTGCGGCGGCGGCACAGGACCTGGATGGTGCGCTCGATCTCGTCGGCACGGCCGACCAGCGGATCGATGCGGCCGGACCGCGCCTGTTCGTTGAGGTTGCTGGCGAACTCGGTCAGGGCATCACCCTTCGGCTCGCCCTCCCCGCCTTCGATGCGGCCTTCGCCATCGGAGGAGGAGGACGGCTGCTCGCCTTCCTCGCCCAGCTTGGCGATGCCATGGGACAGGTAATTGACCACGTCCAGACGGGTCACGTCCTGCTGGTTGAGGTAATAGACGGCATGGGAGTCCTTTTCGCCGAAGATGGCGACCAGCACGTTGGCGCCGGTGACCTCCTTCTTGCCCGAGGACTGCACGTGGTACACGGCCCGCTGCAGCACGCGCTGGAAGCCCAGGGTCGGCTGGGTATCACGGCCGTCATCTTCGGCCAGGCGGGACACGGAAGCCTCGATGGCCTGCTCCAGCTCCTGGCGCAGGCGTTCGGCGTCGGCACCACAGGCCTTCAGTACGGCCTGGGCGGACGGGTTGTCGAGCAGTGCCAACAGCAGGTGTTCGACCGTCATGAATTCATGCCGGGCCTCACGGGCGCGCTTGTAGCACTGGCCGATGGTGTGTTCGAGGTCTTTGCTGAACATGGATTACTCCGGCGGCAGATGGGGACAATATGCGGCCTGACTACGCGATTTCCATCACCCTAGCGGATTGCTGCGTTCAGATGGCGTTAGCAGTGCAGATCGCTTGATCTTCATTCACTCCAGGACAGCCCACCCAGCATGAGCGAACCCTACCTGAGCCGCTGGCGATTGCGGCGTGATGGCGCGGCCATCGAGACGCCCCACGCCCAGCTCTGGCCGGTGCTGACCGCCGACGGCGAACCGGCGATGCTGAAGGTCAGCAGCGAAACCGAGGAGCAGAACGGCCATCGCCTGCTGCGCTGGTGGGACGGCGATGGTGCCGCCCGCCTGCTGGCCCACGAGGGGCCGGCGATCCTGATCGAGCGTGCCGGCGGCGATTCGCTGCGGCAACGTTCGATCGAGGGCGACGATGATGCCTGTACCACGATTCTGTGCCAGGTCCTGCGGCAGCTGCACCGGCCACGGAGCGCGCCACCAGCGGAACTGGTCTGCCTGCGTACATGGTTCGCCGACCTGCTGCAGCCAAGGGCCGCGCTGCCGCCACTGCTGGAACAGTGCAGATCACTGGCGGAGCGGGTGTTGCAGGAAGAACACGAGATCCGGCCGCTGCACGGCGACCTGCACCACGACAACGTGCTGGATTTCGGCGCGCGTGGCTGGCTGGCGATCGACCCGAAGCGGCTGCTGGGCGACCGCGCGTTCGACTACACGACGATGTTCAGCAACCCGGACCTCTGTGGCCCGGGCATCCATGTGGCCACCCGGCCCGAGCGGTTTGCCGCCCGGCTGCAACAGGTAAGCGCACTGGCCGGCCTGGAACGCACGCGCCTGCTGCGCTGGATCGCGGCCAGCACTGCGCTGTCGGCGGTGTGGTTCAGGGATGACGGCGACCCCGCCGACGTCGACGAGACGGTGGCGCGGATGGCGCTGGAGGCGTTGGCGGAGGCGTGACCTCCGCGCGTGGTGGGCGCACTCCATCCGGGATCATTGCGCCGGGACGAAAAGCAGCCGAGCATGGGCTCGGCTCTACAGGTTTCTGCCTTGGTAGGTGCCCACCTTGGTGGGCACGCCGTGTCCGGAGTCGATGTACCCGGACGAGGATCGGCAGCCGGTCAGGCCTTTTCCATCGTGCACAGCAGCGGGTGCTGGTTCATCCGCGAGTACTCGTTGACCTGGGCAACCTTGGTCTCGGCGACCTCGCGGGTGAACACCCCGCAGACGCCGCGGCCGCGGGTATGGACGTGCAGCATCACCTGCGTGGCCTTGTCCAGGTCCATGCTGAAGAACTGCTGCAGCACATCCACCACGAAATCCATCGGGGTGTAGTCGTCGTTGAGCAGCATCACCTGATAGAACGGCGGCGGCGCCACTTCCGGGCGCGCGGGCTCCACGGCAACGCCGTGCTCGTGCTGGGAATCGGGGGAGGACTCATGGGGCATCCGCCCATTATAGGGGTAGCGCCGGACCTGCGTCGGCCCGCCGCGGATTGGACGGCACGCACGCCCAACGTCACAATTGCAGCTTCTTTCAACACTGCTTCACAGGATCTTCATGAAAAGGACCCTTCTGCCCGCCCTGCTGATCACCCTGGCCGCTGCCGGTGCTGCCACCGCCGCGCCCCAGGCCGACAAGTCCGTGGCCCGCCACCTGGACAAGCTGGGTTACACCTACGAGGTCGACGAGGATGGCGACTACCGCATGGTCTTCGACGTCGAGGGTGACCGCACCCAGATGGTCTACGTGCGCTCGGCGGTGGAAGACTTCGGCAGCCACAACATCCGCGAGATCTGGTCGCCGGCCTACAGCGCCAAGACCAAGCAGTTCCCGGTGGCCGTGGCCAACCGCCTGCTGGAAGATTCGCAGGACGCCAAGATGGGCGGCTGGGTAAAGCAGGACACCACTGCCATGTTCGTGGTGAAGATCGACGCCGATGCCACCGCCGACCAGCTCAGCGACGCCATCGATGCGGCCATCCGCACCGCCGACGCGATGGAGCTGGAACTGACCAAGAAGGACGAGTTCTGAGTTGAACGCCACGCCGGACCCGCGCTGGGCACCGCACGCCACCGTTGCCACCGTGGTGATCGACGGCGGCCGCGTGCTGCTGGTCGAGGAGACCATTGACGGCCGCCAGGTGCTGAACCAGCCGGCCGGCCACCTCGAGCCGGGCGAAAGCCTGGCCGAGGCCGCCCTGCGCGAGACCCGCGAGGAAACCGGCTGGACGGTGCAGCTGACCCACTTCATCGGCTGCTACCAGTGGACTGCCGGCGACGGCACGGCCTTCCTGCGCTTCTGCTACGCGGCGCGCCCGGTTTCGCACGACCCGGCGCAGCCGCTGGACACCGGCATCGACCGCGCGCTGTGGCTGACCCCGGCCGAGCTGCAGGCCGCCGGCGAGCGCCAGCGCAGCCCGCTGGTGTGGCAGGTGGTGGCGGATTACCTGGGTGGCCAGCGCCACCCGCTTTCGCTGGTCCGGGAGGTCGCATGAGCACTCCACGTGTGATGGTGGGCGTCTCCGGTGGCGTCGATTCCTCGGTCGCCGCCTGGCGCCTGGTACAGCAGGGCGAGGCCGTGGCCGGCCTGTTCATGCAGAACTGGGCCGACGATGGCAGCGGTGATTGCCGTGCCGAGGATGACCGTCGCGACGCGGTGGCCGTGTGCGGCCTGCTGGGCATCCCGTTCCACTTCCGGGACTTCTCCAGCGAGTACTGGCAGGGCGTGTTCGAGCACTTCCTGGCCGAGTACGCGGCCGGCCGCACGCCGAACCCGGACGTGCTGTGCAACCGTGAAGTGAAGTTCAAGCATTTCCTGGACGCCGCCCGCGAGCTGGGCGCCGAGCGCATCGCCACCGGCCATTACGCACGGGTGACCCAGCGCGGCCACCAGTGGCTGCTGCTGCGCGGCGCCGATCGATCCAAGGACCAGAGCTACTTCCTGCATCAACTGGGCCAGGAACAGCTGGCAGCCACCCTGTTCCCGATCGGCGACCTGGAAAAGAGCGACCTGCGCCGGATCGCGCGCGACGTCGGCCTGCCGACCCACGCCAAGAAGGACTCCACCGGCATCTGTTTCATCGGCGAGCGCGACTTCCGCGAATTCCTCGGCCGCTACCTGCCGGCCAAGCCCGGCCAGATCCTCGACCCGGCCGACGGCAGCGTGATTGCCGAACACCCGGGCGTGTTCTATTTCACCCTGGGCCAGCGCGAGGGCCTGAACATCGGCGGCGTGCGTGGCCGCCCGGCCGCGCCGTGGTACGTGGTTGGCAAGGATGTGGCCAGCAACGTGCTGTACGTGGACCAGGACCGCGACAGCAAGTGGATGCTGTCCGACCGCCTGCGTTCGGAAACCGCGCACTGGATCGCCGGCTCACCGCCGGCACGGCGCTTCGAATGCACCGCCCAGACCCGCTACCGCCAGCCCGACGAGCCATGTACGGTCGAGGTGCTGGACGATGGCAGCGTGCTGGTCACCTTTGCGCGCCCGCAGCGTGCCGTTACCCCTGGTCAATCGCTGGTGCTGTATGACGGTGATGTGTGCCTGGGCGGCGCGGTGATCGCCGCCACCGATGCGCCGCTGGAACAACGCCTGCGCACCACCCCCTCCCCTTTTGAGGTAATCGCTGCATGAGTTTCACTGTCGACGACCGCGTCCTGGCCCTGGCCGGCATTGCCCAGGCCCTGCAGCAGGTGCGCCGCATCGCCGATACCGGCCATTCCGACGCCGCCGCCGTGCGCACCGCCGTGGACAGCGTGTTCCGCGTCGATGCGTCCTCGCCGCAGGCGGTGTTCGGTGACCGTCATGCACTGAAGTCCGGCCTGCGCCTGCTGCACAACTACTTCCGCAGCCAGGGCCAGGACCCGATCCTGCCCAAGCTGGCCCTGTCGGTGCTGCAGCTGGAGCGCCGCTTCGTGCAGGATGGGGCGACCGTGAACAAGGTCGCCTCGGGCATCGAGCGCGCCCAGCGCCAGGCCACCGAACTGGGCGACAGTGGCCACCCGGACGTACTGGCCAACCTGGGCGGCCTGTATGCCGACACCATCAGCCACCTGAAACCGCGGGTGATGGTGCAGGGCAACCCGCACTACCTGGGCCAGGCCGGCGTGGTGGCGGAGATCCGTGCCCTGCTGCTGGCCGCGGTGCGTTCGGCGGTGTTGTGGCGCCAGCTGGGCGGCAGCTACTGGGACTTCCTGTTCAGCCGCAAGGCGATGATCGAGGCCGTGGACCGCCTGCTGGCCTGAGGGTGTGGGGTCAGAGCCCTTTTCCATGGAAAAGGGATCCGACCCCGTTGCGCCTGCCCAAGGGGTCGGATCCCTTTCCGGCACGGAAAGGGCTCTGACCCCGAGGCCGCCAAGGCGCCGGAAAATCGGCGCATTCAGAATGCACTTCGAGGCACATCGACGTTAAAGAGAAAGGGGGTACGGCCGATACATCCTCCGTGCACCTCCCGAGAACGTCCATGTACTCACGCATTTTCATCCGTCTGGCCGCCCCCCTGGCTCTGACCCTGCTGCTCCCCTTCGCCATCGGTTTCGAATGGCCGGCCGCCCTGCGCTGGGCGATCCTGACCACGATGACGCTGAGCTGGCTCGGCTTTGCGTGGTGGACCACCCGCGCCCAGGCACATCGTTCCCCCGAGCACGCCCGTGTCCTGCGCGAACAGGACCAGCTGCTGACCGAGCTGCGCAACTTCGTCGGCAACGAGATCGACGGTTCGCGTGGCGAAGTGGAACGCGCCCGTGACCTGATCCGCCAGGCCGTCTCCAGCCTGGGCGGCAGCTTCGATGCCATGAACCGCAAGTCGCGCCAGCAGAGCCAGGCCCTGTCGCGCATCGTCGACCGCGCCGGTGATGAAGGCAATGCCGGCCTCGACGTCGCCCGTTTCGCCCAGCACGCCAGCCATCGCATGGAACAGCTGGTGGAAGCGCTGGAACAGGTGAGCGGCCAGAGCAGCACCACCGTGCAGCACATCGACCAGATGGCGCAGCACCTGGATGGCATCTTCGCGCTGCTGGAAGACGTCAAGTCGATCGCCGACCAGACCAACCTTCTGGCGCTGAACGCGGCCATCGAAGCGGCGCGCGCCGGTGAAGCCGGTCGTGGCTTCGCCGTGGTCGCCGACGAAGTGCGCAACCTGTCCGAGCGCTCGACCACCTTCAACGAGCAGATCCGCAAGCTGGCGCACAGCTCCAAGGACGCCATCGCCAAGGTGCGCGAGACGGTTTCGCACATGGCCTCGCGCGATATGGACCGCTCCCGCGAAGCCCGTCAGGAAGCAGCAGCGATGCTCGACAACGTCGCGCAGATCAACGCCTCGCTGGGCGACGGCATGCGCGAAGTGTCCGAGTGCGCCCGTGCGATCGATGGCAGCGTGGCCGAAGCCGTGCGTGCCCTGCAGTTCGAAGACATCGCCACCCAGGCGCTGGGCGGCGTGCACACCCACTTGGACCGCCTGACCGCGATCAACCGCGAAGCGGTGGCCCTGCAGGAGCTGCTGCACCGCAATGGCGGCGTGTTCGACGAAGAGATCGCCAGCGCCCTGCAGCGGACCGGCAATCGCCTGCGCGAGCTGCGCAGCGAATGGGAACGCCCGCCGCACAAGCCCGTCGCCCAGCAGAGCATGGGCGCCGGCACCGTCGAGCTGTTCTGATCCTGATGTCCGCTGCCCTCGCCGGCAGCCCGCAAGGCCCCGGTTCGCCCGGGGCCTTTGCCTGTAACCCGCCATTGGATGCATCCTGTACGCGCACCATGACCCTGATCCGCGCCCTGCCCGCCCTCACCGACACCGAGCGCCCGCGCAATGCGAGCGTGCGTGAGCAGCTGCAGCGGCTGGAAGACGTGGCCCGCGAGGAACTGCTCGAACTGCAGCAGCTGGCCGATGCGCGCCCCACCCCCTCCCGAGCCGACGATGAACTGCTGGGCCTGGCATGGGACCTGGGCCTGGATGGCGAAGCCCTGAAGTAGATCCACGTCCTGCGTGGATGGGCCGTCCCGCATGGCATGATCCACCGGTCCCATTCATGGAAGACCGATGGCCATCGCCCTGATCGCAGTGCTCCTCATCGAAGCCGTCCTTCTGATGGCCTGGGTGGCCGGCTATTTCAGCTGGGGCATCACCCTGTTCAACGAACGCATCGCGGCGTCACCGGCCATGCAGGCCCGGCTCTCGCTGGGCAGCCTGGAACGTGACCTGCCGCAGGACAGATGGCTGCAACTGGCCTTCCATGCGCTGCCCGATGGCAGCATGGCGTTCCGCGAGAGCTTCGCACCGAGCTTCGGCCTGCGCTACTTCCCGGTGATGCGTGGACGCATCGTTCTCAACGCGCGACGGCACGAGGTGCGGGTGATCGGCCTGTGCAGCTGGTTCGTGGCAATCCTGTCGCTGCTGCTGTTGCCGCTGGTGGCGATGCGCCCGATGGTGGCACCGATGCTGCTGGTGCTGCCGCTGTTCCTGGCCAGCTATCTGGTCCAGAAGCGGCGCTATGCGGCCATCGTCGAGGCCCTGCGCATGCAGTTGAAGGCGGAGTTTCCCAGGTAGTTCCACGCCATGCGTGGATGATCGCGAGCGCCAGGGCATCCGTGCCGGCCAACGGTCGGCACCCACCAGAGCTGGGCGCACCAGAGTCAGGCCACACCGCGCCGGCATCCGCCAGCGCAGACCCTCAGCGCACCAGCACCGCTTCGCCGCTGGCGTCGGTGCGCATTGGCGCCGGGCGCTGCTGGCGCAGCCACTGCGCCAGATCACGCGGGCTGAGCGGACGCGAGTACAGGTAGCCCTGGATCTCGTCGCAGCCCTGGCGGCGCAGCATGTCTTCTTCCTGGTGGGTTTCCACGCCTTCGGCCACCACCTTCATGCCCAGCGCGTGGCCCAGGTGGACGATGGCCTGGGTGACTTCGGCCGTGCCCGAATCATGCAGCATGCCCTGCACGAAACTGCGGTCGATCTTCAGGCGCCCCACCGGGAAGCGGTTGAGGTAATTGAGGTTGGAGAAGCCGGTGCCGAAGTCATCCACCGCCAGCGGCACGCCGTGCCGTTCCAGCACGTCGAAGCAATGGCGCAGGATGTCGGTATCACGGATCAGCGCCGACTCGGTCAGCTCCAGTTCCAGCCGTTGCGGCGGCCAGCCATGGGCATGGCAGATCTCGATCACGCGCTCGGCGAAGCCGCGATCACGCAGCTGCACCGCCGACACGTTGACCGCGATGCGATCAAAGTGCAGTCCGGCACGGTCCCAGGCGGTCGCCTGGCGGCAGGCCTCGTTCAGCACCCAATCGCCGATGCGCACGATCTCGCCGCACTTTTCGGCAATGGGAATGAACTCGGCCGGGCTGCAGTAGCCGATGCCGGGGCGGTGCCAGCGCAACAGTGCCTCGATCGCCGGTGGCTCGCCGTGGTGGGCGTGCAGCAGCGGCTGGTAGGCCAGGCTGAACTCGTCGCGCTCGATCGCCCCATGCAGGGCATGCTCGACGTCCAGCCGGCGCTGGATGCGGGCCAGGGCGTCCTGGCTGTAGTACTGGTAGGTGTTGCGCCCGGCTTCCTTGGCCGCATACATCGCGGCGTCGGCCGCGCGCAGCAGTGAGTCGAAATCGGTCTGCGCATCGCCCAGCATCGCGATGCCGACGCTGGCGCCGACTTTCAACGTGGTCTCGCCACGGCGCAGCGGCTCAGCCAGCGAGGCAATCAGCTTGCGGGCGACATGACCGGCATCTTCCGGCTCGGCCAGGTCGCGCAGCACCACGATGAACTCATCGCCACTGAAGCGGCCGAACAGGTCGTTGTTGCGCAGGTTCTGGTGCAGGCGGGTGGCTGCGGCCTTCAGCAGCGCATCGCCGGTGGCGTGGCCGAAGCTGTCGTTGATGGTCTTGAAGCCGTCCAGGTCGATGAACAGCATGGCCAGCGAGCAACCGCGGTCGCGTGCTTCCTCGATGGCTTCGGCGGTCTGTTCGCCGAGCAGTACGCGGTTGGGCAGGCCGGTCAGCAGGTCGTAGTGGGCCAGCAGTTCGATGCGCTCGTTGGCTTCGCGCTCGCGGGTGATGTCACGGAACAGGACAACGAACCGCGGCGGCAGGCCGTCACGGCGGTCCAGTTCGATCAGCACCTGCACCCAGACGCGCAGGCCGGACTGGCGGTAGAAACACAGGTCCAGCTGCTCGGGCAGGCCGCCGTTGGCGATACGGGCGAGCGCCGCCTCGAACGCGTTGCGCGAGTCCTCCGTGTACAGCGCCAGCGCCTGGTCGAGGGTGATCGGTTCCTTGCGCAGGCCATGGATGCGGTAGCACTCCTCGGTCCATTGCATGCTGCGGGTCTGCACTTCGATCTCGCAGCCGCCGATGCGGCCCAGCGCGGAGACCCGGTTCAGCAGTTCGGTGCGCCAGCGGATCAACGCATCGGTCTGGTGCTGTTCGGTGATGTTCTGTACCTGGCCGAGCAGGCGCTTGGGTTGCCCGTCCATGTCCAGCAGCGGCTGCATCCATAGCCGCAGGTGCTGCGAAGGCTCATGGCCGCGGGTCAGCTCCAGCTCGAGGTTGGCAGCGCGGCCATCGCGCCACAACCGCCGCCATGCCGCGCGCAGCGCGCCGCGGGAGCGTGGATGCAGCTGCTTCAGCCAACGCCGCTGGCCCGGAACGGCGCCCTGCTCCAGGGCCAGCAGCGAACGCAGTTCCGGCGACCACCAGAAATGCCCGCTGTTGGGATCAAACGACCAGCTGCCCATGCTGGCGATGCGCTGGGCCTCGCTCAGGTGCAGCTGCTGTTCCTGCAGCAGCGATTCGAGCTGCTTCTGCTGCTCGATATCGGTATGCGTGCCGACCATGCGCAGGGGCTGGCCATCGGCGGTGCGAGCGACCACGCGGCCGCGATCGAGCACCCAACGCCACTGGCCATCGGCCTGGCGGAAACGGAACTGTGCGCTGTACTGCTCGCTGTGCCCGCGCAGGTGCTCGTCGAGCGCGGCGCGCACCTGCACGATGTCCTCGCCGTGCACGCGAGACAGCAATTCAGTGGCGGTCTCGTCGCCCAGCGCCGGCGTGCGCGCCACCCGGTCACTGGGGATGTCCCAGTCCCACAGGCTGTGGCCGGCGCTGTCCAGTGCCAGTTCCCAGCGCCCGCCCGCATCGACCGGCACCGGCTCGGGAATGCTCAGGGTGAACGCCAGCAGGTTGCCGGCACCGTCGTGCACCGCACGCAGGTGCCCGTCGTAGTGCCCCCGCGGGCCGCCCGGCAGCGTGCAGGCAACGATGCCACCATCGGCGGCCATCAGGCGCAGATCTTCCAGCATCGGCGCATAGGCCGCCACGGTGGCCGGCAGGCCATGCTCGCGCGCGGCCGGATTGGCCGCCAGCGGGCGCCCGGCACGGTCGACGATGACCAGCGCCGACGCAAGCGGGTGCTGCAGCAGGCTGGCGATGATCCCTTGGTCCACGCGATCTTGCTCCGGATGACACGCCCGTCAGCGGGGCACGCAGTGGTTAACGGCGCCTGCGGCGGATAATTGAGTGGTCACGGCACGCTGCGGGGTAAGATGACCGGCGCCCCTGTCACCCGCCCCGTCCATGCCCGCAGAACCGACCGGCAACGCCCCAGTTCCCGACCCGCGGATGGCGCAGGCGCTGAGCCGTGACCGGCGCCGGGTGGTGCTGAGCTACCTGGTGATGGCGCTGGCCTGGATGATCTCCACCGACAGCGTGGTGCAGGCGCTGGTGCCCGATCCGCAGCAGGCGGCCCTGTGGCAGGGCCTGAAGGGCTCGTTCTTCGCGCTGGCCAGCGCCGGCCTGCTCTATCTGCTGCTGCGCCCGCTGGCCGAACACGTGCTGCATACCCATGCGCGCCAGCAGGCCTCCGAGCTGCGCCTGCGGCAGATGTTCGAGGGCAACCCCGGGCCGATCCTCGTCTACGACCTGGACACGCTGGCGATCCTCGATGCCAACCCCGCCGCCTGCAGCGCCTTCGGCTGGGACCGCGACGAGCTGCTGGAACAGACCATCGACGCCTTGTGGCCGCCGGGCCAGGATCAGGCCCTGCAGACCAAGCTGGAGGCGATCCGCGAGGCGCCCGAGGAGCTGTGCATCCTGCGCGCTCAGCTGCAGCTGCGCGATGGCGCGCTGCGGCAGATGGAGCTGCGCTCCAACGCCATCAGCTACGACGGCCACAACGCCCGCCTGCTGATCGCCATCGACCGCACCGCCGAGGATCTGGCCCAGCTGCGCCGCGACCAGGCGTTGGCCCGGGTGGAGGAAGCCCATGAGCTGGCCCGCATCGGCGCCTGGGAACTGGACCCGTCCACCGGGCTGGGCCGCTATTCCAACCAGGTCTATCGCCTGCTCGGCCGCCGCCCGCCCGAGGCCCGGCGCTGGCACCGCTTCGATGAGCTGCTGGTGCCGGCCGACCCGGCCACCGCCACCCAGACCGAACAGCTGCTGGCCGAACTGTGCTCCGGCGAGCCGGTACAGGTGGACGTGCTGCTGCCGCTGCTGTCGATGGACGGCCGTGCATTGATGGTGCACCTGCGGGCGGCCAGCGGTATCGACGAAGCCGGCCGCAGCCGCGTGCTGGGGACGCTGCAGGACGTGACCGAGCGCGAGCAGTCGCGGCGCCTGCTGCGCGAGCGCGAGGAACAGTTCCGCGAGCTGGTGCGGGTACTGCCCGACGGCGTGGTGATCCTCTCCGACGAGCACGTGCTGTACGCCAACGCCTGGGCCGCCGGCCTGTTCGGCTACGGCAGCCACACCCTGCTGGGCGAGCCGCTGTCGGCACTGGTCGCTGCCGCCGACCTGCCACGGGTGCGCAGCCAGCTGCGCGCCGGCCAGCCCCACCTGGGGCCGGGCCACAGCAGCGTGGTGGCCATGCAGCGTGCGGACGGCCGCAGCTTCCATGCCGGTCTGGCGGTGGGCGAAGTGCGCTACGGCGGTCGTGACTGCAAGCTGCTGATCGTACGCGACCTGAGCGATTCCGAACGCACCCGCAGGGCGCTGGAAACCAGCAATCGCGAGCTGCAGGCGATGGCCGGGCGGCTGTTCTCGCTGCAGGAGGACGAGCGTCGCGCGATCTCGCGCGACCTGCACGATGACATCGGCCAGGCCATTACCGCGATCAAGCTGTCGGCGCATGCGGCGCAGGATGAGGACGATCCGAAGCGTCGTGGCGAGGACCTGGCGCAGATCGTCAGCCTGGCTGACACCACCGTGGCCAAGCTGCGCGACATCTCCACCCTGCTGCGCCCGCCGCAGCTGGATGCACTGGGCCTGGAGGCGGCGCTGAGCTGGCAGGCGCGGGTGCTGTTCCGCTCTTCGCCGGTGGAGCTGCTGGCCGAGATCGAGCCGCTGCCGCACCGCCCCGACAACAGCATCGAACAAGCCTGCTTCCGCATCGCACAGGAAAGCCTGACCAATGCGCTGCGCCATGCGCGCGCCAGCCAGGTCCTGCTGCAGCTGCGCGACGTCAGCCAGCGTGGCCTGCACCTGCAGATCCGCGATGATGGTGAAGGCTTCGATCCGGACGGCCCGCGCGGCCTCGGCCTGATCGTGATGCGCGAGCGCGCGCAGAGCGTCGGTGGCCACGTGCGGATCGAATCCGCGCATGGCGAGGGCACCCTGATCGACGTCCACCTCCCCTACCAGGCGACCAGCATGGCCGCCGTCGATTCACCGGAATACTGAGCCTATGTGGAATCCCAACCTGCCCCCGGTCAGCATCGATGATGCCCCCGACCGCCTTGGCGCCGGCAACCCCGAGCTGCAGGCGATGGTTGCCGAGGCGGCCTCCGGCGGCATTGCGCTGATGCTGATGCACGTGGACATCGACCACTTCGCATCGGTCAACGAGAACATGAGTGCCGAAGTGGGCGATCAGGCGCTGGTACTGGTGGCGCAGCGCCTGCAGTCCTACCTGCGCGGGCGTGGCAAGCTGTGGCGGCATGGCAGCGACGAGTTCCTGATCGCGGTGCCCCGCACCGCGGACCTGCCGCTGCCGGAGGACTTCGCTGAAGAGATCCGCCAGCAGATGGAACTGCCGCTGTCGGTGCTTCCATACACGCTGTTCATGACCGGCAAGCTGGGCGTGAGCCTGTGCCCGGAACATGCCAGCAGCGCCTCGCGCCTGCTCGACCATGCCGAAGATGCGCTGTACCAGGCCGCCCGCGAAGGCGGCAATGCCGTGCGCATCCATGCCGTGGATACCCCGCCGAGCGCGCACAGCGAGAGCATCATCGCGCGCCAGATCGTCGATGCCATTCCCAATGGCGAGCTGAAGCTGCGTTACCAGCCGCTGGTGAGCGCCCGCGACGGCCACGTGGTCGGCATGGAAGCGCTGCTGCGCTGGCAGTCGCCGACCCTGGGCATGCTGGTGCCGGAGCGCTTCATGCGCACCGCCGAGCGCCTGGGCATCATCGTGCAGATCGGCACCTGGGTGCTGGAAGGCGCATTGAAGCAGGCGCGGTTGTGGCGCGACCAGGGCTTTGATGACTTCACCATCGCGGTGAACGTGTCCACCCTGCAGCTGCTGCGGCCGAACTTCTTCGCCGAGGTGATGTCCCTGCTGCAGGCCGCGGGCGTGCCGGCGCACATGCTGACGCTGGAGATCAACGAGAGCGCGCTGACCAACAACGTCAATTTCGTCCATGAAACGCTGGCCAACCTGCGCAACGAAGGCATCAGCCTGAGCCTGGACAACTTCGGCACCGGCGATTCCAGCCTCAGCGCGCTGGTGCGCTACCCGGTGGACAAGCTGAAGATCGACCGCAGCTTCATCAAGAGCGCACCGGCTGGCAATCGCGAAGCAGCCATTGCCCGCGCGATCATTGCCATGGGCCACCAGCTGGGCATGACCGTGATTGCCAACGGCGTGGAATCGCAGGCCCAACTGGGCTTCCTGCGCCGCAACGACTGCGATGTGTTCCAGGGCTACCTGTTCGGCGAGCCGATGTCGGCCGATGCCGCCGGCATGACCCTGCGCCGGCGCTACCTGCGCCCGGAAGCCTTCGCCGAAACGCGCCCGGACCGCACGTTGCTGCTGCTGGATGACGAGGAGAACGTGCTGCGCTCGCTGGTGCGCCTGTTCCGCCGCGACGGCTACCGCATCCTGGCCGCTGGCAACGTGCGTGACGCCTTTGATCTGCTGGCGATCAACGACGTGCAGGTGATCCTGTCCGACCAGCGCATGAGCGACATGAGCGGCACCGAGTTCCTGGGCCGGGTGAAGATGCTGTACCCGGATACGATCCGCCTGGTGCTGTCGGGCTACACCGATCTGAACACGGTGACCGATGCGATCAACCGCGGCGCGATCTATCGCTTCCTGACCAAGCCGTGGAACGACGACGAGCTGCGCAAGCACATCCACCAGGCATTCCGCACGTACGAAGAACAGCGCCGTAGCAATGCCGGCCCGGCACCGGTGGAAACCGGGGATGGTGGCGAGGATCGGCCGCTGCGGTGATGATCGGGTAGAGCCGGCCGCTGGCCGGCTGCCTTGGGTGCCCGGCTTCAATGAGGTTGCCGGGCAGCGGCCGGCACTACCGTCGATTGGCCCCGGTAGAGCCGGCCGCTGGCCGGCTGCTCTGGGTGTCCGGTTCCAATGAGGTTGCCGGCCAGCGGCCGGCACTACCATCGATCGGCCCCGGTAGAGCCGGCCGCTGGCCGGCTGCCCTGGGTGCCCGGCTTCAATGAGGTTGCCGGCCAGCGGCCGGCACTACCATCGATGGGCCCCGGTAGAGCCGGCCGCTGGCCGGCTGCTCTGGGTGGCCGGGTTCAATGAAGCTGCCGGCCAGCGGCCGGCACTACCATCGATAGGCCCCGGTAGAGCCGGCCGCTGGCCGGCTGCTCTGGGTGTCCGGTTCCACTTCGGAAGCGGTCAGCGCGGCTGCTTCACCGGCAGCACCACGCGGAAGCGCGAGCCCACGCCCGGGGTGCTGTCCAGGTCGATGCGGCCGTGATGCTTGTTGATGATGCTGTAGGAGATCGACAGGCCCAGACCGGTGCCACTGCCGACCGGCTTGGTGGTGAAGAACGGATCGAAAATGCGCTGGCGCAGTTCCGGCGAGATGCCGCCGCCGGTGTCTTCGAATTCAACCCACACGTGATCGCCATCAACGCCGGTGCGCACAATGATCGTGCCGCGCTCGGCGATGGCATGGCCAGCGTTGAGCAGCAGGTTCATGTAGACCTGGTTCAACTCCGACGGCAGGCACTCCACCAGCGGCAACTGGCCGAATTCGCGTACCAGGGTGACCTTGTACTTGAGTTCGTTCCAGATGATGTTGATGGTCGATTCCAGGCCCGCGTGCAGGTCGACCAGCTTCCACGATTCGTCGCGACCGGAATACGAGAAGTCCTTCAGGTCGCGCACGATGCGGGTAACGCGCTCGATGCCTTCGCGCGATTCGGCCATCAGCTGCGGCAGGTCGCGGCTGATGAAGTCGATGTCCAGGCGGTCACGGATGTCATCGATTTCCGGGATCAGTGCCTTCGGGTCCGGCGCGCGCAGGGCGCGCTCGTAGGCTTCGATCACGGTGAACAGGCTGCGCAGGTACTCCTGCAGGCTGCCCAGGTTGGAGTGCACGTAACCGATCGGGTTGTTGATCTCGTGCGCGACGCCGGCGGCGAGCTGGCCGATCGAGGCCATCTTCTCCGACTGCAGCAGCTTTTCCTGGGTGCCATTGAGGCGCAGGTAGGCCTGGCGCAGCTCGGCGTGGCGCTGCTGCAGTTCGCGCTCGTAGTCTTCCTGCCCTTCGATGTGGCGGAACAACGCAAGGAAATGCCCTTCGCCGACCGGACCATGGTGGTACAGGTGGGCGATGACCACGCCCTCGCCCAGCGGCAGGCTGCCATTCCAGTGGCCATGCTGGCGGGCCTGCTCCAGTGCATCAGGGGGGAGCAGCTCGCGCAGCCGCTGCGGCGGCGGCAATCCGCCGTCCGAGCCACTGGCCAGCAGGTTCTGCGCGGCCGGGTTGGCCAGGGCCACCTGCCCGTCTTCAGTGAACAGCAGCAGGCCTTCGCGCAGGCGCTCAAGCAGGGCCTGCAGCACCGGCTGCGGCGGAAGGGGGGCGGTAACCAGGGCGTTGGCAGCGGCAGCGGACACGGCGACTCGGGGCGTTCGAACAGGCGCCCAATATACGCGGTCATGCAGCGGGCTTCAGCCCACCGGGAGGGGGTGTGCGACCGCCGTCGCGTCAGGCGACGGCGAGTGGCCGGCCGATGCTGACCGTGTGCGACTGGCCCTTGGCATCGTAGGCCGAGGCATCTTCGGTACGGCCGAGCTGGCGCAGCGCCCAGTTCACCTCGCGGCGACGGCGCGACAGCAGCACGCCGTTGGCGCGGTTGCGCTCGGCCAGTTCCTGCAGCTGTTCGCCCTCGCCCACCGGCGGCGCGCCTTCCAGCGCACGCAGCGCTTCCAGCTTGGCGCCGGTGGCCCGGATCAGGGCGTGCATGTCGTGCTCGACCAGGGCCTGGCGCTCAACGTCCAGGGCCTGGGCGAGGCGCTGCAGCGGCTCGCTCATCGCCGCAGTCATCCGTGCAGCTGCTGGTCCAGATCGAGCATGCGCGATGCGATCGCGTCCGGATTGATCTTGTAGGTGCCGTTCTGCAGTGACTCGCGCACGGCCGCCACGCGCTGGGCGTCGATCGCCGGGGCGGTGGTCAGCTCACGCTCGATGGCCTGCAGATTGGTGGCCTCGCCGGTCAGGCGCAGGCTGTCGGCCGCCTCGACCGGGCGCGCCGCCGCATCGGTGCTGACGCCGGGCTTGCTGGCCGGGGTCGTCACGCTGCGCAGTGCCTGGGGGACCTGCAGGTTGCCGTCGATTTTCTGGCTCATGGGGTGTCCTGGAGTTGCCGTTCACAAGGGATAACGGCCGCAGGGCCGTGATCTTTAGGGATATTTTGCGGTAAATCAACGCGCCACGATTACGTCACCTGCGGCGTCGACCGTGCCCTGCACGATCCGCCGCGAGGACAGGTTCTCGACCGAGACCCGCTCGTTCTCACCGGCATCACCCATCGCACGGCCGGCAATGCGCACCTCGACCGAGCCGCGACGCGACACCAGGGCTACATTGTCTCCTCGCTTGATGAGACGCTGGACCACCAGATCGTTGTTCGACAGCAGCGCTCCGGCCTGCAACGGACGGCGGGCGATGCGGCCGATCGCTGCATTGGGATCGGACAGCACCGCGCCGGCAATCCGGGCAGCGTCACGCTGGGCAGTGGTGATATCGGCGGCCGTGAGGGTTTCTCCAGTGCCGATTCCGCGGTTGAGCACCAGCACGGTCTGGTTGCGCCGCACCTTCACCGGCACGAACAGGCGCCAGCCGCCCGCATCGGGACAGCTCACCTCCACCGTGGTGTTGGCGGTGGGCTGCACCTGCAACGCGCTGCCGCATTTCGGCAGGCGCAGCGCATCGGCCACCTGCGCCTCGCCTTCACTGCCGGCAGGCAGCGTCGACAGCGCCGCAGTGCGGATGCTGGCCACCGGCTGCCAGTCCGTGGCGCCCGCCCACGGCGCGGCCAGGGCGAGCGCGATGGCGAACAGCGATGTGACCCGGCGCATGGCGCCTCCTGTCGATGGGATCTGGCCCAGCAGCGTGCAAGGGGTGTGCCAGAGACCGGGTCCCGTTGATCGGATCCGGGATGGGGATTCGACCGGATGGGTAGAGTCGACTGCCAGTCGACTTTCGCGCGAAGCGCGGGGTTTCCCGTGATCGGATCGAAGAGCAGTCGACTGACAGTCGACTCTACAAACGCGGTGTGGAGCGCGCGGACGACAGAGCGCCCTCAAGTTCCGCCCCCACCACGCCGATACAGCAGCCATGTCCCATGACCTGCTCAACCGGATCGACCAGCGGACCCGACTGGCCGGCCACAACCGCCTGGCGCTGCTGCTGTTCCGCCTCGGCGGACGTCAGCTTTTTGGCGTCAATGTCTTCAAGGTGCAGGAAGTCCTGCGCCGCCCGGAGCTGTTCCAGGTGCCCGGCCTGCCCAGCCAGTTCTCCGGCGTGGCCGACGTGCGCGGCCGCTCGGTGCCGGTACTGGACCTGGGCCTGGCGATCGGCCACCCCGAGCGCGAACCGGACGCGGACACCTCGCCCGGCTACCTGGTCGTCACCGAATTCAACCGCTCGATCCAGGGCTTCCTGGTCAGTGGCGTCGAACGCATCGTCAACATCGCGGTGGAAGACATCCACCCGCCACCGGAGCTGGGCGCCGAGTCGAGCTACCTGACCGCGGTGACCCGCTTCCAGGGCGAGCTGATCCAGGTGATCGACGTTGAGAGCGTGCTGGCCGATATCGCCCAGGTGCGCGGAGAAGCGGTACTCGACCCGGCAATGGCCATGCCCGCCGACGGCCCGCAGCTGCAGGTGCTGGTGGTGGACGACTCGCGCGTGGCCCGCCAGCAGATCCGCAGCGTGCTGGACCAGCTGGGCGTGGGTGCCACCCTGCTTTCCGACGGCAAGCAGGCGCTGGACCACCTGCTGCAGGTCCACGCCTCGGGGGAAAACCCGGCTGAGCGCTATGCCATGGTCATCTCGGACATCGAGATGCCGGCCATGGATGGCTACACGCTGACGACGGAAATCCGGCGCCACCCGGGCCTGGCCGGCCTGTACGTGCTGCTGCACACCTCGCTGTCGGGCGTCTTCAACAACGCCATGGTCGAGCGCGTCGGCGCCAATGCGTTCGTCGCCAAGTACTCGCCGCACGAGCTGGCCGACTTCGTGCTGGACCGCCTGCGCAAGGTGGCGCTGGCGGCGTAAGGCCCGCCGAGGGGTCGGATGCCGGAACGGGCTCCGACCCCGCATCGCAACGCGTCAACCACGGGGTCAGAGCCCCTGCGGGGATCTGACCCCCTCTCCATTTGGCACACCCCTTGCAGCTTCCCGGGCAACGTTCCCGTGGGAGTGCACCGTGCGCAACCTGATTACCGACTACCTGGGCGTCCACGCCCAGGCCATGCCGTTGCGCGAACAGCGGATGAAGCTGATCGCCAGCAACCTCGGCAATGCCGACACTCCCGGCTACAAGGCCCAGGACCTGGACTTCGATGCCGCCCTGCGCCACGCCCAGGGGCAGGATGCCAATGGCCTGATGGCCACCACCCATGAGCAGCACTACGAGATCAGTAGTGGCCTGAACCCGTTCCAGATCGCGCGCGAAGGCGTGCAGCCCAGCCTGGACGGCAACACCGTCGACCCCGATGCCGAGCGTGCCGCCTATGGCCGCGCCGCACTGGAATACCGCGCCTCGCTCAGCTTCGTCGAGAGCAAGGTGCGTTCCATGCTGACCGCGATCACGGGGCAATAAGCCATGAGCAACCTGCCGATCTTCGACATCGCCGGCTCCGCGCTGCAGGCACAGTCGGTGCGCATGAGCACCATCGCCTCCAACCTCTCCAATGCCGACACCGTCGCCGGTTCCGCCGACGCCGTGTACAAGCCGCTGGAACCGATCTTCCAGGCCGTCACCAGCAAGAACGATCCCAACATCACCTCGGTGAAGGTGAAGGAGATCACCCAGAGCGAGGCCGCGCCGATCAAGCGCTACGAGCCAGGCCACCCGCTGGCCGACGCCGATGGCTACATCTACCAGCCCGATGTCGATCCGGTGGCGCAGATGGTCAACCTGATCTCGACCTCGCGCAATTACCAGGCCGGCGTGGAGATGTTGACCACCGCCAAGGAACTGGCCCTGGCCACCCTGACCATGGGCCGCTGAGGCCCGCAGCACCGGATACCGCCATGACCACCGCCGTCAACAACCAGACCAGCCAGGACGTCTATTCCGCGCTGGGCCTGAACGCCCCCAACAGCAACGCCACGAAAAAGAAGAACACGCTGGACCAGGCCGACTTCCTGCGCCTGATGACCGAGCAGCTGCAGCACCAGGATCCGCTGAAGCCGATGGACAACACGCAGATGGTCGCGCAGATGGCGCAGATGTCCACCGTGCAGGGCATCACCGATCTGAACAAGACGGTGAAGGGCTTCCAGGAGTCGATGGCCAGCGACCAGGTGCTGCGTGGCGCTGCGCTGGTCGGCCACCAGGTGCTGGTGCCGTCGGAAAAGCTGGTGCTGGAGAAGGAAGGCAATGTCGAAGGCACGGTGGCTGCACCGTCGGCCGGCATCATCACCGTGGACATCACCGATGCCAACGGCGCCAAGGTCACCTCGCTGAGCGTGGAAGCCAAGGCTGCCGGCGAAACCGCCTTCCAGTGGGACGGCAAGGATGCCAACGGCAAGCGCATGGAGCCGGGCAAGTACTCCATCGTCGCCAACCATGTCGACACCGCCGGCAAGAGCACCAAGCTGTCCACCTACGTACAGGCGCCGGTGGAGAGCGTGACCGTTGGTTCCGACGGCCTGTACCTGAACCTCAAGGGCCTGGGCACGGCCCCGATCGACTACGTGCTCCGCGTCAGCTGAGCCGCACCTTCCGCATCAACCAGGAGCATCCCATGGGCTTCAATGTCTCGCTGTCCGGCATCAACGCCGCCAACACCGACCTGAGCGTCACCGCCAACAACGTCGCCAACGTCAACACTACCGGCTTCAAGCAGTCACGCGCGGAGTTCGCCGACCTGTTCGCTTCGACCAGCTACGGCCTGTCGAAGAACCAGACCGGCTCGGGCGTGCGCGTTTCCAACGTCGCCCAGCAGTTCATCCAGGGCCACAACGAGCAGACCGGGCGCAGCCTGGACATGGCCATTTCCGGTGAAGGCTTCTTCACCATGAACATGAATGGTTCGCGCGTGTACTCGCGCGCCGGCAACTTCCAGACCGACTCGGCCGGCTACGTGGTCAACCCGCAGGGTGCGCGCCTGCAGGTGTTCGCGCCGAATGCCGATGGCACCAACTTCGATGCAGGCCGCCTGGTCGACCTGCAGCTGCTGACCACCGACAGCCCGCCGAAGCAGACCAGCGAAGTGAAGGTTGGCTTCACCCTGCCGGCCAACGCCAAGCAACCGACGGTGGCGACCTTCGACCCGGCCGATTCGAACAGCTACAACCACTCCAGCGGTGGCATCACCGTGTACGACTCGCTGGGCGTGAGCCACATCCAGGTCTCGTACTTCGTCAAGGGCGCCAACCCCAACGAATGGACCGTGCGCAATTACGTCGATGGCCAGCCGGCCGGCGCAGCGACCCCGGTCACCTTCGACAACAGCGGCAAGCTGGTCGCACCTGCCAACGGCAAGGTCAGCCTCGGCACCTTCACCCCGACCACCGGTGCCGGCCAGTTGAACATGACGCTGGACATCAGCGGCTCCACCCAGTACGGCGAGAAGTTCGCCCTGCGCAATACCCAGCAGGACGGCTATGCCGCCGGCAAGCTCAACGAAGTGACCGTGTCCGAATCCGGCGTGGTCTACGCCCGCTATTCCAACGGCGACGACAAGCCACTGGGCCAGGTCGCCCTGACCACCTTCAACAACACGCAGGGCCTGGAATCGAAGGGCAACAACCTGTGGGTGGAGACCTTCGAATCGGGCACGCCGCGCACCGGCATGCCGGACACCTCCAACCTCGGCAAGATCCAGGCCGGCTCGCTGGAAGCGTCCACCGTCGATCTCACCGAGCAACTGGTCAACATGATCACCGCGCAGCGCAACTTCCAGGCCAACGCGCAGATGATCACCACGCAGGACCAGATCACCCAGACCGTCATCAACATCCGTTGATGAGCTGCTGACCCTGTCACGGAACTCCCCGCATGGATAAAGCTCTTTACGTGGCGATGACCGGTGCCCGCGCCTCCCTGCAGGCGCAGGGAACGCTCAGCCACAACCTCGCCAACTCGGACACCCCTGGCTTCAAGGAAGCGCTGGCCAACACCGAAGCCTTCCCGATCAAGGGCCCGGGCTTTGCCTCGCGGGTGGATGCGCTGCACGTCGACGCCGGCTTCAACCGTACTCCCGGCTCGCAGCACATCACCGGCAAGCCGCTGGATCTGTCCCTGCAGACCGGCACCTGGCTGGCCGTGCAGTCCAGCGACGGCAGTGAGGCATACACGCGCGGCGCTGCATTGTCGGTCACCCCGAACGGCCAGCTGGTGACCTCCAGCGGCCGTCCGGTACTGGATGACAACAACAACCCGATCGCCATTCCGCCCTACCAGGCGATGGAAATCGGTGCCGACGGCACGCTCTCGATCATCCCGCAGGGCGAAGGCCCGCAGACCATGGCGCAGATCGGCCGGATCAAGGTGGTACAGGCGCCGGACGAGCGCCTCGAGCGTGGCCTGGATGGCCTGTTCCGCAACACCGACCCACTGCAGCCGTTCGCACCGGCACAGGGCACGGCCGTGCACAGCGGCCAGCTGGAAGGCAGCAACGTCGATGCCGCCGGTGCACTGGTGCAGATGATCCAGTTGCAGCGCCAGTACGAAATGCAGGTGCAGGTGATCAAGCACGGCGACGACAACGCGCGCAGTGCCAACAACCTGCTGCGCCTGGGCAGCTGACGGAATTCCGGCGCCGCCCGGGCGCGGCGCTGGCACACCGCTTGCACACCCGTTACCAGGGGCCGCATCGCGCGGCCGGCTTTACCCAGACAGGACACCGAAGATGAACCAGGCATTGTGGATCGCGAAAACCGGACTGGATGCGCAGCAGATGCGCATGTCGGTGGTTTCCAACAACCTCGCCAACACCAACACCACCGGCTTCAAGCAGGACCGTGCCAGCTTCGAGGACCTGCTGTACCAGCAGGTGCGCCAGCCCGGCGGCTCTTCGTCGGCGCAGACCCAGCTGCCGACCGGCCTGCAGCTGGGTACCGGCGTACGCGTGGTCGCCACCGCCAAGAATTTCGAGCAGGGTGGCCAGCAGCAGACCGGCCGTGCGCTGGACGTGATGGTCAACGGCCGCGGCTTCTTCGAAGTGCAGATGCCCGACGGCAGCTCGGCCTACACCCGTGATGGCTCGTTCAAGATCAACCAGGACAGCGAGCTGGTCACCAACAGCGGCTACCCGGTGCAGCCGGGCATCCAGATTCCCGAGGGCGCGCAGTCGGTGACCATCGGTACCGACGGCACCATCAGCGTGAAGATGGCCGACGGCGCGGCGTCAGTGGAAGTGGGTGCGCTGACCCTGACCGACTTCGTCAATCCGGCCGGCCTGCAGGCGCGCGGCGAGAACCTGTTCCTGGAAACCACCGCTTCCGGTCCGGCACAGAACGGCAATCCCGGGCTCAACGGCCTCGGCACCGTGGTGCAGGGCGCGCTGGAAGGCAGCAACGTCAATGTGGTCGAAGAGCTGGTGTCGATGATCGAAACCCAGCGCGCCTACGAAATGAACGCCAAGGCAATCTCCACCACCGATTCGATGCTCGGCTATCTCAACAACAAGCTCTGACCGGCCCAACCGGGAAACCGCCATGTCGCCCATTTCCAGATTCACCCGCACTGCCCTCGCCTGCGCCGTGGTCGCCCTGCTCGGTGGCTGCGTGATCGCCGGCGACGTGCGCCCCTACGCGGCGATGGCACCGATCCAGCCGATCATGCCGCCGCAGGCCGCGCCGACCGCCGGTGCGATCTACGCTGCCGGCCCGACCCTGCAGCTATACTCGGACCGCCGCGCACGCGATGTCGGCGACCTGCTGACCATCACCCTGCTGGAAAACACCACCGCGCAGACCAGCGCCAACACGGCCACCAACAAGGAATCCAACCTGAGCCTGGGCACGCCGTCCATCCTCGGTGCGCCGGTCACCCTGGGCGGCAAGGACATCCTCAGTGCGACGGCCAAGGGCGCGCGTGACTTCACCGGCAAGGGCAACAGCGCGCAGAGCAACCGCCTGCAGGGCAGTGTCACCGTCACGGTGATCCAGCGCCTGCCCAATGGCAACCTGGTGGTACAGGGGCAGAAGAACCTGCGACTGAACCAGGGTGATGAACTGGTGCAGGTGCAGGGCATCGTGCGCCCGGGCGACATCAGCCAGGACAACACCATTCCTTCCAGCCGCGTGGCCGAAGCCCGCATCGTCTACGGCGGCCGCGGCCCGGTCGCGCAGTCCAACGCGATGGGCTGGCTGAGCCGCTTCTTCAATTCCGGCCTGACGCCGTTCTGAGTATGGCCATGAAACTCCTCCCCTCTTCTTCCTGGCAGCGCCGCGTGGCGTCGTTCGTCGCGCTGATGCTGCTGGTCGTGGCAGCCCCGGCCAGCGCCGAGCGCATCAAGGACCTGGCCCAGGTCGGCGGCGTGCGTGGTAACGCCCTGGTGGGCTACGGCCTGGTGGTCGGCCTGGATGGCAGCGGCGACCGCACCAGCCAGGCGCCCTTCACCGTGCAGAGCCTGAAGAACCTGCTCGGCGAGCTGGGCGTGAACGTACCGGCCAACGTCAATCCGCAGCTAAAGAATGTTGCGGCCGTCGCGATCCATGCCGAGCTGCCGCCGTTCGCCAAGCCGGGCCAGCCGATCGACATCACCGTGTCGTCGATCGGCAACGCCGTCTCGCTGCGCGGCGGCTCGCTGCTGATGGCCCCGCTGCGCGGCGCCGATGGCCAGATCTATGCGATCGCGCAGGGCAACCTGATCGTCGGCGGCTTTGGTGCGCAGGGCAAGGATGGTTCGCGGGTTTCGGTGAACGTACCGAGCGTGGGCCGCATTCCCAATGGCGCCACGGTCGAGCGTGCCCTGCCCGACCCGCTGGCCAATGGCGGCGACATCACGCTGAACCTGCACAACAACGATTTCACCACCGTTTCGCGCATGGTCGCCGCACTCAACAACGCGTTCGGCGAAGGCGCCGCGCGTGCGGTCGACGGCGTGACCGTGGCCGTGACTGCGCCGACCGATCCGGGCGCACGCATCGGCCTGCTGGCCCGCATCGAGAACCTGGAGCTGACCCCGGGCAGCGCCCCGGCCAAGGTCGTGGTCAATTCCCGCACCGGCACCGTGGTCATCGGCCAGCAGGTGCGGGTCGGCCCTGCCGCGATCTCGCATGGTTCGCTGACGGTGACGATCCAGGAGAACACCAACGTCAGCCAACCCAATGCCCTGTCCGGTGGCCGTACCGTGGCCAGCCCACAGTCGACCATCACCGCCACCAACGACGGCAGCCGCATGTTCAAGTTCAGCGGCGGCACCACCCTGGACGAGATCGTGCACGCGGTGAACGCCGTGGGCGCGGCGCCGGGCGACCTGATCGCGATCCTGGAAGCCCTGAAGCAGGCCGGCGCATTGAGTGCCGAGCTCGAGGTGATCTGACATGCGCATCAATCCCGCATTCGACCTGCACCCGGCGCAGCAGAACGACCCGGCGAAGATCGACAAGGTCGCACGCCAGCTGGAAGGCCAGTTCGCACAGATGCTGGTCAAGAGCATGCGTGATGCCAGTTTCGGCGACTCGCTGTTTCCCGGCGAGAACAAGATGTTCCGCGACATGTACGACCAGAAGATCGCCGAGGCGATGACCCGCGGCAAGGGGCTGGGCCTGTCCGGCATGATCAGCCGCCAGCTGTCCGGCCAGGCCGCCGACGGCCCCGCGCTGGATACCCGCGTGGATCCGGCCAAGGCCAGCCGCGCCTACCAGCTCAACGCGCCGGACAAGCCGGCACCGTCGCTGCCGTTGGAAGATGGCAGCCAGGCCGTGCGCATGCTGCAGCAGATGGCGGCCGGCGCACAGCACGGCGCGCAGGCCGCGCTGGCACCGATGGAACAGGCACTGGACCTGATCGCCGGTCGCGAAAGCAGCAGCCTGCACCGCTCGCTGGGCACCGAGGATCCGTACATCGGCAACCTGCAGGGCGAGGACTGGTCCGCCAACAACGACCAGTGGTCGGCGACGGCCAGCAACCGCGGTACGGCCATGAGCCAGGCCGATGCGATGGCTACCCGCACCGCGGTGGCCCAGCTGGGGCCGCACACGCCGGAAGGTTTCGTCGCCAGCATCTGGCAGCACGCGCAGAGCGCAGCCAGGGAACTGGGCGTGGATGCCCGCGCGCTGGTCGCCCAGGCCGCGTTGGAAACCGGCTGGGGCAAGCGCCACATCCGCCAGTCCGACGGCAGTACCTCGCACAATCTGTTCGGCATCAAGGCCACCGGCTGGAGCGGCCAGCGCGTTGCAGCCGGCACCCACGAATACGTGGATGGCGTGCGCCGCAACGAAACCGCCAGCTTCCGCGCCTACAGCTCGCCGGCCGAAAGCTTCGCCGACTACGTGCGCCTGCTGAAGACCAGCCCGCGCTACCAGCAGGCCCTGCAGGCCGGCACCGACGTGCAGGGCTTCGCCCGTGGCCTGCAGCGCGCCAGCTATGCCACCGACCCGCGCTATGCGGCCAAGATCGCCGCGATCGCCGGCGGCCCGACCATCGAGCGTGCCGTAGCGGCCGTGACCGACGCCGGCGCGCGCCTTGGCCAGACCTTCGCCAGCACCGCGACCGCGGCGCTGGGTATCACCCGTCGTTGAGGAACCCCATGTCCAGCGTACTTTCCACCGGTACCGGTGCCCTGCTCGCCTTCCAGCGTGCGTTGGCGACCACCAGCCACAACGTGGCCAACCTCAATACGCCCGGCTACAGCCGGCAGAAGGTCAACTTCGCTACCGCCGACCCGCAGAACTACGGCTATGGCACGGTCGGCAACGGCACCCGGATCACTGACATCCGCCGCACGGCCGACCAGCTGGCGATCTCGCGCCTGCTCGACAGCAGCGGTGAACTGGCGCGCCTGAAACAGCTTTCGGGCATGGCCGACCGGGTCAACGCGCTGTTCTCCGATGCGGCCACCAATGTGGCCGGCGTCTGGTCGAACTTCTTCGATTCGGTCAGTGGCCTGTCGTCCAACGCGGCCGGCACCGCCGACCGCCAGAACATGCTCGACGGCGGCAAGGCCTTGGCCAACCGCTTCGTGCAGCTCAACACGCACTTGAACAACCTCAACAGCGAGGTCAACAACGGCCTGCTGGCCGGTGCCACCGAGGTCAACCGCCTGGCGCAGGAAATCGCGCAGATCAACGGCGCCATCGGCACCAACATCGCCTCTGCCGCACCCGATCTGCTCGACCGCCGCGACCAGCTGATCACCCAGCTGATCGGCTACACCGGTGGCACGGCGGTGATCCAGGACGGCGGCATCATGAATGTCTACACCGCCGGCGGCAACGCGCTGGTGGTGGGTACCACGGCGACCAAGGTCACCACCGTGGCCGACCCGTACCAGCCCGAGCGCCTGCAGTTGGCGCTGGAGACCCAGGGCAACACCATCCGCCTCGACCCGAAGGCGGTCGGCGGCCAGATCGGTGGCCTGCTGGAATTCCGCGACACCGTGCTGACCCCTGCCCAGGCTGAACTGGGCAAGCTGGCGGTGGGCCTGGCCGAGAGCTTCAACCAGGCGCACCACCAGGGCGTGGACCTGTATGGCCAGCTGGGCGGGGACTTCTTCACCATCGGCAACCCGCGCGTCACCGGCAACAACAGCAATACCGGCACCGCCAGCCTCAGCGCAACCTACGGCGACCTGGGCAAGCTGGACGCGCAGAACGTGGTGCTGCAGTTCGATGGCACCAACTGGAAGGCCAGCCGCGCCGACACCGGCGCCAGCATCCCGCTGACCGGCACCGGCACCGCCGCCGATCCGCTGGTGATCAACGGCGTCAAGCTGGTCGTCGGCGGTACGCCGGCTGCAAATGACCGCTTCCTGCTGCAGCCGACCGCGGGCGTGGCCGGCAGCATGGAAGTGGCAATCACCGATCCGTCGCGCATCGCCGCCGCTGCAGCGGTGAAGGGCGCGGCCGCCACCGCCAACACCGGTAGCGGCAAGCTGAGCGGTGTCACCGTCACCGATTCGACCAACGCCAACCTGCGCAATCCGTCGGCGATCGTGTTCACCTCGGCCACCACCTACACCATCGACGGTGGGCCGCCGCAGACCTACACGCCCGGCCAGACCATCAGCGCCAACGGCTGGAGCTTCGTGCTGGACGGTGCACCGAAGGTGGGCGATACCTTCAACATCACCCCGACCCCGGCCGGTTCGTCGGACAACAGCAACGCGTCGAAGCTGGCCAAGGTGGAAAGCGCGAAGGCGTTCAACGCCGGAACGGTGACACTGAACGGCGCGCTGGGTGGCCTGACCACCCAGGTCGGCGCCGCCGCCCGCTCGGCCGAGTACTCGCTCGACGCGCAGCTGGTGATCAATGACAAGGCGCAGGAAGCCCGCGACGAAGTCTCCGGCGTGAACCTGGACGAGGAAGCGGCGGACATGCTGCGCCTGCAGCAGGCCTACCAGGCCGCCTCGCAGCTGATCTCGACCGCCGACAGCATGTTTCAGACCATCCTGGGAGCCGTCCGCCGATGAGCAGCCGCATCTCCACCAGCATGATGTTCAACCAGTCGGTGTCGCTGATGATGGCCAAGCAGGCCAAGCTCAGCCACCTGGAGCAGCAGATCGCCACCGGCAGCAAGATCGTCAGCGCCAAGGACGATCCGGTTGCCGCCGGCACTGCGGTCGGCCTTGACCGCAGCCTGGCTGCACTGGACCGCATGAAGCTCAATGCCGGCAACGTGCAGAACCGCCTGGGCGTGCAGGAAAACACCCTGGCACAGGTCAACGACCTGATGGCACGCGTCAACGATCTGACCATCCAGGCCAGCAACCCGGCGCTGAGCGCGGCGGACAAGAAGACGCTGATCACCGAGGTCAACCAGATCCGCGACGGCCTGCTGTCGCTGGCCAACGCCGATGATGGCACCGGCCGCTACGTGTTCGGTGGCACCAACGACGGCGACCCGCCGTTTGCCAAGATCAACGGCAAAGTGGTCTACCGTGGCGACCAGACCCAGCGCCAGGTTGAAGTCGGTCCGGATACCTACGTGAAGGACGCGCTGCCCGGCAGCGAGATCTTCATGCGCATTCCCACCGGCGATGGCTTCGTCGACGGCAGCGCTGCGGCCGGCAACACCGGCAACGGCGTGCTCACCAACATCACCCGCGACGGCAGCGACAGCTGGAACGGCCAGGGCTTCAGCGTGCGCTTCACCACTGGCAACCAATACGAGGTGGTGGACGGTGCGGGCAACGTGACCGGAACCGGCACCTACAAGGCCGGCGACGATCTGGAAGTGAACGGTGTGCGCCTGCGCATCACCGGCGCACCGGCAGCGGGCGACAGCTTCAGCGTACAGGCCGCGAGCAGCCGCGACATCTTCTCCACCATGGACAACCTGGTGGCGGCGCTGGGTGCCGACACCGGTACCACCGCGCAGATGACTGCGCAGCAGAACCAGCTGCAGAGCGCACTGCGCGACGTGGCGCGCGCTTCCGAGCGGATGATCGATTCGCGTGCCGCAGGCGGTGCGCAGTTGAAGGCGCTGGACAATGCCGCCGACATGCGCGAGGCCAATGGCGTGACCCTGAAGACCACGCTGTCGCAGATGCGCGACCTGGATTACGCCGATGCGCTGAGCCAGTACCAGCTGCAGAGCACCGCGCTGCAGGCGGCGCAGACGATCTTCTCGCAGATGCAGTCGATGTCGCTGTTCAACAAGCTGCGCTGACGCGCCGCCCGAGTCAGTCCCGAAAGG